>JBAZSZ010000001.1:0-373325 GCA_041662205.1 Minisyncoccota bacterium
AAAGAGAAATCCTTCATACCGAAGTAAGGAGAAAGTGCAGCTTTTGCTTTAGCAGTCAATTTTGCAATTAACATTTGAACGAATTTTTACGAGATTACGTCCATGCTCGGTATGCATCAGTGACAATTGAACCAACTGTCTATGCCTGGCATCCCCATGTTATTTTTTATTTTTATTATCAACGTTCTTTATATTCTCTTCGAATTTCTCTTTCAGTATCACGTTTTTTTAGAGTTTCTCGTTTATCAAATTTTTTCTTGCCTTTTACTAAAGCAATTTCTACTTTGATTTTTCTGTTTTTATTATACACTGAAATTGGTACTATTGTCAAACTTTTATTTTTCTCGCTTCCCGCAAGCTCCGCGATTTCTTTTTTGGTCAGTAAAAGTTTTCTGTTACGCAGTGGATCGTAGTCTTTTGGAGCATTTTTTACTTGAAAAGGCGGAATATTCGCATTGATTAAAAATGCTTCACCGCCACGAATGATAACGAAAGCACCCTCAAGTGACATTTGCCCTCTACGGACGGACTTTACTTCCGTACCCAAAAGCTCAATACCGGCCTCGTATTTTTCCAAGAATTCGTAATTAAACCGCGCTTTTCTGTTTTCTGCATAACTTGCCATAATTAATCTTAGCATAATTTTTTATAATTTTTTATAATTTTTTTTATCTTTTCTTTATCTATATTTTGTGCTATCATCACTCCATGGATTTGAATTTTCTAAATAAAAAAGAATCAAAGAATAGTGGTAAAAAAATTCCAAAGAAAAGTAATTTTGGAGGGAATATTGCCGGTGCGATAGTTTTTTTTATGCTCATTACGGCACTTTATTTAGTGGTGTCGGGAGATACCCAAAATATTCCACAAGTAGCGATTTCTGATTTAGCAAAAAGTGTTCAAGCTGGAGACGTAAAAAATATTTTAGTAGAAGGGGACAAGCTTACTATCACCTATAAAAATGACGAAATTAAAACAACTAAAAAAGAAGTTGGCTCGGCTCTTTCTCAAACACTTTTTAATTACGGGGTTACAAGTGATGCGCTTGCAAATACAAAAATAGAAATAAAAAATGAAAGTGGATTTATGTTTTGGCTGATGAATTTGTTGCCATTTCTTTTACCGATAGTTTTTATTTTAATTTTCTTTTGGTATTTATCTAGACAGGTCAAGGGTGCGGGAATGCAAGCATTTACCTTTGGACAATCCAAAGCTCGTCTTACGAATCCAGACGATAAAAACAATCGAGTCACTTTTAAAGATGTAGCTGGTTGCAAGGAAGCCAAAGAAGAATTGAAAGAAATAGTGGATTTTTTAAAAAGTCCGAAAAAGTTTTTAGATATTGGAGCGAGAATCCCCAAAGGAGTTATTTTGACAGGAGCTCCGGGCACTGGTAAGACTTTGCTCGCGCGAGCTGTGGCTGGCGAAGCTAATGTACCATTTTTTCATCTTTCTGGTAGTGAGTTTGTGGAAATGTTTGTCGGAGTGGGAGCTTCTAGAGTACGAGATCTTTTCAAAATGGCGAAGAAAGCAGCTCCGGCTATTATTTTCGTTGATGAAATAGATGCCATAGGCCGTACTCGTGGAGGAGGATTCGGTGGAGGCAATGATGAACGTGAGCAGACCTTAAACCAAATTTTAGTAGAAATGGATGGTTTTGAGCCGAATGATAAAGTGATAGTCATGGCAGCAACCAATAGGCCAGATGTGCTCGACCCGGCACTTGTTCGCCCAGGGCGTTTTGACCGAAAAGTTATTCTGGATTTACCTGATCGCACAGACCGTGAAGAGATTTTAAAAATTCATGCGCAAAAAAAGCCACTGGCTGAGGATATTAATTTGAAATTAGTTGCTGAACGTACACCTGGTTTTTCTGGCGCAGATTTATATTCACTTATGAATGAGGGCGCTATTTTAGCGGCACGCGAGAATCGTAAAAAAGTTTTTCAATTTGATTTGATTCGCGCTATCGAAAAAGTGATGCTCGGCCCAGAACGTAAAAGTCATTTACTTTCTAAAAAAGAAAAAGAAATTACCGCATACCATGAAGCAGGGCATGCGATCGTGGCTTCAGTTTTACCGCATGCGGATCCAGTGCATAAAGTTTCTATCATAGCGCGTGGAAATGCTGGTGGGTATACTTTAAAGTTGCCACTAGAAGAAAGACGTTTGCAATCTAAAAAAGAATTCATTGATGACATAGCGATGTCGCTCGGAGGATATGTGGCTGAACAGATGACCTTTGGAGATATTACCACTGGACCTTCAAATGATTTACAAGTAGCGACAAATTTAGCTCGGGCAATGGTAACCAGATGGGGAATGTCTGATGTTATTGGGCCAGTAGCTTTGGCTGATTCTGGTGGCAGGCTTCAATATGGAGAAATGCCTGAAAAAGAATTTTCTGAAAATGTTTCTATGAAAGTTGATGGAGAAATCTCAAGGATCATTAATGATGGATTAAAAACTGCGCAAAAAGTGTTGGAGGAAAATAAAAAAGCATTTACCGCTATTGCTTTGAAGCTTATAGAAGTAGAAACTTTAGAACAGGATGACTATGAAAAGATTTTGACAGCGCATGGTATTATGTTAAAAAAGAAAGATGTTATAGAAACGTCCGTTTCTTAACTGTTTTGGTTAGGTGAAAAGTGTATTATTGTATGAGTTTATATTAACCAATTTCCGTCCTTAGCTCAGTTGGTTAGAGCACAGAGCTTATACCTCTGGGGTCCTTGGTTCGAATCCAAGAGGACGGACAAATTGAGGATTTTAATTACAGTTTCTATCAAAAACAGAAAAAAGTGAGTCATTTGAGTCCAAAAATATTTATAATAAATGGGCTATATTAGGATGGATGATTTTTTAATATTTATAATTTTTTATTTTGTGTTTTAATGCTAAAAATGATGGTTATCCACCTTACCTTTAGGGACTAGTTTCGTGTATAATAACTTTCATGGGCGCAGATAAAAAAAATTATTTTAAATTCTCCCCGAAGTTTTTTCTTGCTCTCCTTTTGTGTTTGGTTGTGCGACTAATTCCATTCCGCGCGCCGAATGTTGAACCAATTCTTGCTACAATGATGCCTTTTTCTAAAGCTTATGGAGCACTTGTTGGTTTTTCTTTTGCTGTTTTGAGTATTTTACTTTACGATGTAGCAACTAATACGCTTGGAATGCAGACATTCTTTACTGTTGGAGCATATGGGATACTAGGCTTATGGTCTGCTAGTTATTTTAGAAAAGATAAACTTGCTCGCCGTGGCGGGGGAGATAAGTGGGATTACGTTCGCTTTGCAATTATAGGAACACTTTTTTTTGATGCTTTCACTGGGTTGACTGTTGGTCCGATTTTTTTTCATCAATCATTTATTCAATCTGTTGTCGGACAAATTCCTTTCACTGCTCTTCATTTAATGGGTAATATTATCTTTGCCTTAATTTTATCTCCCGCGATTTATAAAAACTTAATAAAGAAAAAGAAGAAAAATTATTTGTCACCCATTAACATTCTTAACCCTAAAACAATATGAAGAAAACAGAAAAAATTTTAAAGAGCGAACTAGCAAAAATAAAATCAATCCGCAGGAGAACGGGAGAGGTTGTTTCTTTTGAATTAGAAAGAGTGGCCCGAGCAATTTTAAAAGCTTTTGAGGTAACCCTTGAAGGGGGAGAAGTGGAAGCACAAGAAGTTGCGAAGCGTGTTTTCAAAACCCTCCTAGCTCTCAGGGCTAAAGTAATTAATTTAAATAAAGGAGCAAAATTTTTACCCACAGTGGAAGTAGTGCAAGATCTTGTGGAGAAAGAATTGATGAAAAATAATTTTACTGATACAGCCAAGAAATATATTCTTTACCGTAACAAGCGTTCAGAACTTCGTGCTGCTTTTGGTCCTGTACCCGAAGCCGTTCGTCTAGCAGTAGAAGAATCAAGTAAATATTTTTCTAGCCCTTATTCAGAATATATTTTCTATCAGTTTTATTCTAGGTGGGTTCCGGAACTAGGTCGCAGAGAGACCTGGATCGAAGCTATCGATCGCTATATGTCTTTTATGAAAGAAAATATGGGGAATAAGCTTACTGTCAAAGAATATGCTGATGTTCGAGAAGCTATTTTAAATCAAGATATTTGCCCTTCAATGCGTCTTTTGTGGTCTGCAGGAAAAGCTTGTCGTCAATCTAATGTCTGGGCATATAATTGTTCATATATTGCTCCGACTTGCCTGCAAGATTTGGGAGAGATCATGTATATTTCAATGTGTGGTGCTGGGCTTGGTTTTGCTGTTGAATGGGAAAATGTCCAACAATTTCCACAAATTAAAAAACAAACAAAAGAAAAAGTGTCTACTCATGTTGTGATAGATAGCAAGGAAGGTTGGGCAGATGCTTTTGTCTTAGGACTCAAGGCTTGGTTTGATGGTAAAGATGTAAAATTTGATTATAGTATGGTCAGGCCAGCTGGTGCACGCTTAGAAACTGCTGGAGGACGAGCTTCTGGACCACAACCTTTGATGGATTTGATGGAGTTTGCTAGACGTAAAATTTTATCAAAACAAGGTCGTCGACTTTCAAATTTAGATATGCATGATATCATTTGTCAGATTGGGATGATCGTAGTGGCAGGTGGAGTCAGACGCAGCGCTCTTATTTCCATTTCTGAATTAGAAGATACAGAAATGCGAGATGCCAAAAAAGGACAATTTTATTTGACAGAAGGACAGCGTAGTATGGCGAACAATTCAGCAGTTTATAATTCTAAACCCTCTGCTGAAGAATTTTTAAATGAATGGACTTCTTTAGTAAAATCCAAATCAGGAGAACGTGGGATTTTTAATCGAGGCGGACTAGAGAAACAGTTACCAGCTCGTAGATGGGAGGCAATCAAAGATGAACGACAGATAGGAATGAATCCTTGTGGAGAAATTTATTTACGCTCTAAACAATTTTGTAATTTGACTAGTATTGTCATTCGTCCAAAAGATACAGTTGAAACTCTAAAAAGAAAAATGGAATTAGCGACGCTCCTTGGGACTTATCAATCTACTTTGACAAATTTTGGCTATCTTTCAAAAAAATGGAAAGAGAATTGTGACGAAGAAAGATTGCTCGGAGTTTCTTTGACTGGTTACTATGATAATACAGTTATTCGAGATGATAAGGTGCTTGATATTCTTCGACTTGATTCTGTTGAAACAAATAAAAAATATGCTAAACGTTTTGGTATCAATCCATCTACTGCTATTACTTGCGTAAAGCCACATGGTAATTCTGGCCAGCTTCTAGGTGTCGGTTCTGGTATGCATCCTTGGTATGCCCCATATTTTATTCGTAGAGTACGTATTTCTCATACAGATACCTTGCTTCAAATGGCTCGAGATCAAGGTGTGCCTTGTGTGCCAGAAGTTGGTCAATCCCCTGAATCAGCAACTACTTTTGTTTTAGAATTTCCAGTTAAAGCGCCAGCGGGAGCAATCTTCAAAGATGAAGTTTCGGCTCTTGATTTGATTAAAGAATGGAAGAGACTTAAAGAACATTTTGTAGAACATAATCCATCTGCGACGATTTACGTCGGTCCAGATGAATGGCTCGCTGTAGGAAATTTTGTTTACGAAAACTGGGATGTAATCGGCGGACTTTCTTTTCTTCCTCGATCTGAACATGTCTACCAACTAGCTCCTTATGAAGCAATTACCAAGGAAGAATATGAGAGGCGTGCTAGAAATATAGGTAAAATTGATTTCTCGAAACTTTCTCAATATGAAATGACAGACAATACTACTGGTGCAAAAGAATTTGCTTGTGTTTCTGGAGTTTGTGAGCTTTAAAATCTTTGAAATACAACTTTATGCTTTATACAAGAAAAGGAGACAATGGTACTACAAAAACTTTTGCTTGTGATCAGCGTATCTCCAAGAGCTCAAAAGTGGCAGAAGCACTCGGTGCACTCGATGAAGCTAATTCTTTTATAGGTCTAGCTCGCGCTAAGACTAAAGATAAAACTTTTGAAACTAATAGCGAGAAGATAAATTTTTCTGATCTTCTTTTAGAAATTCAACAGAATTTATTTATCGTGCAGGCGGAAGTCGCGGGAGCGACGCTGTCTATCGATACAGAAAAAGTAAAAAAAGTTGAAAGAATAGTGGATGATATTGAGAAAGTTTTACCGCCAATCAAAACTTTTTTTATCAGCGGAGCGACGAAAGATGGAGCTGTTTTAGATATTTCTAGGACAATTGCGCGCCGTGCAGAGAGGCGAGTGGTGGAAGTAGTAGAGGAAGGAAAAATAAAAATGAGCATTGAAACATTAGCCTATCTAAATAGACTCTCCAGCTTGTTATACGCCCTAGCCCGCATAGCGAGCCACATAGAGGGCGAAGAGGAAATCAAACCCGACTACAAATAATAAAATTATAAATGAAAAAGATTTATAAAACCGCTACTAATTCCCACAATCAAAATTGTAGAGGGAATATTTGCAAGTATTATCAAGGGATACTTAAAAATGTAGTTATTAAGAAGCAACCTTGCTGTAAGTGAAGAAAAGACAGGTCCTCCTATTGCGCCAATTATAAAAGTAGCCAAGATTTTCCCATGATGAGTATATTTTTTTAGATATTTCTTTTCTTTTTTCTCCTCTTCTTTTTCAATTTCTTTGGCAAATGTAAAGAACTTTTCGTGGGAAAAAAGATATAAAAATAAACAAGCAAAAAATATTCCAAATAAATATAACTGTAAAAAGGATTCGATAATATTACTTTTCATTAAAGCATGCACTGTAAAAATTTTAGATAAAACAAAATAACCAATTAATGTTACGATTGCCACAAAATGTGTCCAATGAAATTTATATACTATTTTTATAGTCATATTTTAATTGGTTCCTCTGTGATTTTTTTATTATTTGTATTCTCGTACAATTTAATCATTATTATTGATACAATGGTTAAAGACACAATAGCAATCACTGTCGCAGAATATGGAATAAATAAAACTTTACTTGTTAGCTGTTTAGTATCTCCCATCCAAAGTAAAAATTCATCTAAAACTAATCCAAGTCCAATTCCATAAAATAATGTAAACCAATTTTTATACCGTTTTATACCAAGCCCTATTGCAAAGAAGCTTGTAATTGTGATCAATATATTACCGTATACAAAATGGTGAAGTCTAAAAAATCCTAGATCAATAAATAAATATGAAGGTAATGTTTTTGTTGTTAAAATTAAATAAGTAAGTGTTCTTGAAATAACAAATACTAAAATAATAGACAGGAGAATTATTATAAGTGGAGCAATATCAGTTCTATTCAGATTTTTCATTAATAAATTGTAGCATATTTTACTCAAAGTGAAACTCGCTGGTTTTTTGGTGGACTTTTTGTTTAAGGAGAGGAAATTTCAAAAGTTCTGGATCTTTTTCTATAAGGGCGACTGCTTCGGTGCGGGCGGCTTCTACCATTTTAATATTTTTTATGGCTTCCATACCGAGATCTGTGATGCCCCATTGTTTCGTGCCTCCGAGTTCTCCTGCACCACGAAGGGTAAGGTCTAGCTCAGCTAATTCAAAACCATTTTTGGCAGTTTTTAAAGCTTTTAGCCGAGCTATTGTTTTCTCGCTTTTGGCTTCCGCGAAAATGTAACAATACGCTTGATGGGAACTTCGGATGACTCGTCCGCGAAGTTGGTGGAGCTGGGCGAGACCGAAACGTTCTGCCCCCTCTATTATTATTATAGTTGCATTTGGAACATTGACGCCGACTTCCACTACTGAAGTTGCACAAAGAATATTTATTTTTCCCTCAGTGAATTCCTGCATCACTTTTTCTTTTTTTTCTTTGCTCATTTTGCTGTGTAGTACACTTATCTCATATTCTTTGAATATTTCCTTTTTTAATCTTTTAGCTTCTGCTTCCACTGATTTTACATTCAAGGCTAATTCTTTTTCTGGATCTGGTTCATTTATTCTCGGGCAAATGACATAAAGTTGTCTGCCGGCTTTTAATTCCTGGCGAATTTTTTCGTATGTTTGATTACGTTTATTTTGGGTGATTATTTCTGTGATTATTTGTTTTCTTCCAAGTGGCATTTCTTCTAAGAGAGAAAGATCCAAATCTCCATAAATAGTGAGAGCGAGAGTGCGGGGGATTGGGGTCGCAGTCATAGATAATAGGTGAGGCGCAATGTTATCTTTTCTCACAAGTTTTCTTCTTTGCGCTGTACCAAAGCGATGCTGTTCGTCGATTACCACTAAGGCTAAATTTTTAAATTTTACAGTTTTTTGAATGAGGGTATGAGTGCCGATTAAAATTGGTATTTCTCCATTAGCTACCCATTTTAAAAGTTGGGCGCGGGAGATGGTAGTCCATCCGTTTGGATTTAATTTCGAGGGGAATTTACGACACCCTGATCCAGTAATAAGCCCTATATTTATTGGTAAATACTTGAAATATTTTATAAAAGATTCAAAATGTTGAGTGGCTAATATTTCTGTCGGTGCCATATAGGCTGTTTGTAAATTGCCAAAAGTTTGTAACTTTCCGTTTTTATCTTGAGGTCTTTGGTTTTGAGCTACATAGGCAGCGGTGGCAGCGACGGCAGTTTTACCAGAGCCTACGTCGCCCTCGAGAAGGCGAGACATTGGGAAAGTTTTACTCATGTCAGAAAGTACCGTGTTGATAGATTTTTTTTGAGAATTTGTCGGCTCAAAAGGAAAGCGTTTAAGAAAACTTTGTACATCTTTTTCGTTTGGATTTATTTGAAAAGATTTATTTTTTCTATATTCAAATTTATCATGCTGTCGTTCTAACTGGATGCAAAATACTTCTTCAAAAGCGAATCTTTTTCGCGCTGATTCTGCGTCTTTTTTATTTTTAGGTTTGTGAATCCAAATTAATGCAGTTTTTAAAGTTGGCAGATGGTATTTTTTTAAAATTTCTTCAGGAATATAGTCCTCAACATTATCTAGTGTTTTATCTTTTAAAATTTTTTCAATTGTATGATAAAACCACTTAGAACTGATGCCTCGAGTCTCTGTATATATCGGATAGGAAAATCCAGAGTTACTAATTTTATTATTAGTAAATAGTGTGTCATGCATATCTATCGGCATGTTTGATATTTTTTCAAATTCTGGATTAGCTAGGTAGATGCCATTTTTCCCTTGCGTAATTTTACCGGTTAATTTAACATTTTCGCCTTCGTGAATCATTTTAGCGAGGTAGGCTTGATTAAACCAAGTGATTTTTATTTTTCCAGTCAGATCTTCAATTTCACCTTCAGCCATCGGGATTTTAGTTTGGAAAGATTTTTTGGTTTTTAATTTTGAAACTTTTCCATAGACAGTTGCTACGTCGCCAGCGATAAGGTCTGAAATATTTTTTATTTCACTTATATCACTATATCGGACAGGGAAGTGAAATAGTAAATCAGCTACTGAGAAAATCTTTAGCTTATTAAGGGCTTTCTTTTGGTTTATATCTAGACGAAATTTTCCTTCTAATTTATCACTGAATTCCATATTTGAATTATATAACTAAATGTAATACAATGCAGTTATGAGTACATTACTACAATCTCAGGTTTTCTTTTTTATCTCCTCTGTGGGTTTTGTATTTTTGTGGATTTTAACAGCAATATTTCTGTTTTATCTTATTCGTATTACCCGCACCTTTTCAAGGATTATGAATAAAATAGAAGATAATATAAATAGAATTGGTGATACCACCAAAGAAATGCTAGGAGACTTGCGAGATAGTTCATTATTTAATTTCTTCTTGAGAAAGAAGAAAAAAAGTCGTAAAGATTAAATAGTTATTTATTAAAATTAATAAAAAAAGTAATATGAAAAAAAATAATAAAAAAATGTCAGTTGGAAAAAAATTAACAATCGGGGCAGTGGGGGTGGCGGCTATTGGGGCGGCTGGAGCAGGAGTATATTATTTATTTGGTCCAAAAGCAAAGGCGCACCAAAAGAAAGCTATTACCTTTATTGCTAAAATAAAGAAAGATGTCGAGAAAGAAGTAAAAACAGTTAAAGAAGTTACTGTTCCTATTTATAATACTATTGTCGATACTGTTTCTTCAAATTATGCTAAACAATATAAACTTTACGAAGGAGATGTAAAAATTTTAGCTAAAAAATTAAAAAATGAATGGAGAGAGGCGAATAAGGTTGCCAAAAAAACTGTGAAGATTTTAAAAAAGAAAAGTAGCTAAACGATTATGAAAAAAGAAATAGGCTATATTGGACTTGGAAGAATGGGGAAAAATATGGTTTTTCGTTTACTTGATGCTGGTTGGAATATTGTTGCTTACAACAGGAGTCCAGAAAGCGTAGAGGAGGTAGTTAAAAAAGGAGCTATCGGAACATCTAACATAGAAGAATTAGTCTCGAAACTTTCTGTTCCACGAGTTGTGTGGATTATGGTTTCCCACCAAGCGGTGGATGAAATGATAAATGAAGTAGTGCCATTTCTTGAAAAGGGCGACCTAATTATTGATGGTGGAAATTCTCCATATCAAGAATCAATGCGCCGATCGAAAGAATTAAATGATAAAGGAATTGAGTTTTTAGATATTGGTGTTTCAGGTGGACCGGGAGGGTCATTGAATGGTGCTTGTATGATGGCTGGTGGAAAAAAAGAATTATATGACAGGCTAGAGGAAAGTGGATTTTTTAAAGATACTTGTAAGCCTGAGGGTTGGGGGTATTTTGGTATAGCCGGAGCGGGGCATTTTGTAAAAATGGTTCACAATGGTATCGAATATGGCATGATGCAGTCTATCGCAGAGGGTTTTGATCTTATGCGCCACACGAAGGAATTTAATTTGGATTTGGAAAAAATAACAGAAGTATATTCTCATGGAAGTGTCGTTACATCTAGTTTGGTTTCATGGATGCATGACGGTTATAAAAAATATGGCCGAGACTTAAATGAAATTTCAGGTAAAGCTTCTGCTTCTGGAGAAGGGCATTGGACAGTGGAGGCTGGGATGAGAGAAAATATACCCATGCCAGTTATTCAAGCGTCATTAGATGCGAGAGAGTCTTCGCAAATAAAACCATCCTATCAAGGAAAAGTAGTCTCTACAATGCGTGGAGAATTCGGTCAGCATCCTGTAAAAAGATCTCCTGACGAGCCTGAGGTATTGTAAAAATGATTTGCGGAGAGAGAGGGATTCGAACCCTCGGTCCTTTTAAGGGGACGACAGTTTAGTAAACTGTTGGTTTAAACCACTCACCCATCTCTCCTAAACTTACTTGGAGTATAACAGAAAAATGAAAAAAACATAGTAATATGCTAAAGTATTTGAGTTATACAAAAATAAGAAAAGGAGCCGTGTCAGAGTGGTCTAACGTACCTCTTTGCTAAAGAGGCAGGGGCTTTAAAACCCCTCGGGAGTTCGAATCTCCCCGGCTCCGCCAAGAAAAATTAGGATTTTTTTAAAAATAGTTCCCAATCTTTTTCGAATAAGAATTTACAGATATGAAAGATACTATAAGTTATGAAAAAAGCCGATAGAACGTCTATTGAATAGTGTAAATGTCCAAGCAGGACGATAATAGCAAACATAATAGAGAATGAAAGAAAGACTATTCTGAGTATTTTATTTTCCCAAAAGATTAAAGCCAAGAGAAAAGGTATGCCAGTGTGTCCGGAAAAAAATAAATCGTTCCCGACAAAAATACCACTAAAGGCTTGTCTGGTGAAAAAGATAGAATCGATTGTTGCCTGAGTAGGGAAAGGACCGATATGGGTGAGGCTGATAAATATTGATCTGATAAAAGTAAAAATAGCGATGCTTTTCATTGTGAACGGAGCATAATTAGGTTTCTTTAATACTATCAAAGTACCTATGATTGCTAATAAGATGGCTCCCCAGACAAAAATACCTGCTACATCATAAACTCGAGTATTACTGAGAATAATATCACTAACAGGAGAACTTACTGAACTAGTGACATAGCCACTTACAAAAAATTGTACGATAAGGCTCGCGCTCAATAAAACCAAGCCACTTAAAAAAGAGATTATAAATTTTTTATCGGTAAAATAAGTCTTATAATCTTGTTTCATGGATCTAGTATAACAAAAAATTAATTTTAAGAAAATGCTGTTTTGTTCTTTTCGATGAAAGACTCTATGGATTCTGACATTATTTTGACAGCATTATGATGAACATCATGATCAAAATTCGGAATGTTTACAAACTCAGCATTTTTTATTTTTTTAGAAAAGGCTAGGGCATTTTCTACCGGAACAAGAGAGTCCTTTTCCCCATGTATTATAAGAGTCGGTATATTTATTTTAGCTAAATCATCTTCTTGTTTTTTACGGAATGATTGTTTTAAAGTATAAAATTGTGCACGAAGACCAGTGTTTCTCATATCTGCAATATTTCTTTCTATGCTTCGATCTGAATTGTGGATTTTACTATAATCCACATGCCCACGTGGTTTTGGATTGGAAGGTAAATATTTTACAATAGTTGCGACCACCGCCAAAAACGGCCTTATAATTTTCAACATAAATTCATCTTCTTCGTAATTTTCTGTAGAGGTAAAAATAAGAGCGAGGACTTTGTCTCTATGCGATTTTAAATACCCCCTAGCTATCAAAGTACCAAAAGAACTACTCCATAAAATAAATTTTGATATCTTTAAATTTTCTGTTAATTCTTCGAAGTCATTTACAAAATTTTCTACTTCATAATCCTCATAGTTAGGGTATTTTTTAGACATGCCATGCCCGCGAATGTCATAAGTTAAGAGATTATATTTGTTTTCAAATATTTTTTCATATGGCCACCAGGCAGAAGAAGAGCCCGAAGCTCCATGTATTATTACAAGTGTAAGTCTTTCAGGCATCCATTCATTTGTCCGATAATATATTCTGTCGTCAAAAAGATGTTCTTGCATTTTATTTTGGATTATTTTTAATAGCGGAATAATAAACTTCTTCTAACAATAGAACGCTTTTATGTATATCATAGTGCTTACTTTTTTCCAAACTAACTTCTCCGAGTTTTTTACGTAAATCTGGATTGGTGATTAGTTTGAGAGCTTGGCGTGCCAGATCCTCGTGGTTTTTTGTTTCAAATAAAAATCCATTACCATCTATGAAAAATCTAGCAGCATTCATCGGGGCATTGGGGACAATCGCTGGTTTACCGCAAGCCATCGCTTCTAGCACTGTCATTCCTTCTAATTCTGCAAATGACGGAGAGATAAACATATCACTAGCATTATAAGCCAAGATTTTATCTTCATCATTTAATTCTAGGAAAGTAACATATTTATTGAGGTCAAGATCGTGCACCAATTTTTCTAATTTAGGTTTTAGGTGTCCGAAACCCGCTATTATCACATGAATATTTGAATATTCTTTTATGATGTGGGGAATTGCTTTGATGAGAGTATCAATAGACTTTTCTGGATATAGTCTTCCGACGTAAAATATATTGACAGTATCTTTAGGAATATTAAATCGGTTGTGGAAGTCACCAACATCTTTTATTTTATATCTTTCAATATTCACTCCATTGGAAACAACCATAAAAGGTTTATCTTTTTCAGTTAAATGGTGGAGAATTTCGTGTCCAAGTTTTGATGGATAAATTATTATTTCAGCTTTATCATAAACCCAAGCCAGCCATTTATTCCAAAGTTTGCCGAGAGCTGGCTGGATTATTTCTGGCATATCCATAAATAAATTTTCTGGCTGAGAGTGCGAATGCGCCACTATTTTTATATTTAAGGCTTTCGCTGCTTTAATGGCGACGATAGCGCCAGACATTGGTAATAGAATATGCACCACATTTATTTTTTCTTCTTCGAAAATCTTTTTCAATTCTTTGACAGTCGGGAAGGCTAGACGCCAGCCTCCGGATTTTGGCACAGGCAGGCCTCGATAACGATAAGCTTTTACTCCATCATGATAACTATGGTCCTTGTGTTCTTTTAGTCGTGCAGCGATAAAAATGACATGATGCCCTTTATCTTTAAGCAATTTTGAAAAACGTAGAGTAGAAACAACCACTCCGGATTTATTACTACCGATCGGGTCGCAGATCATCGCTATTCTTAATTTATTTTTCGGTGTTCCTGTCATATCTCTTTTTTGTTTTGTTTATATTTTTGAATAAAAACAAAAAATATTAAAAGTGCTATTGCTAGCACGCTTATCAATGCAGCATAATAATTAAAATATTTTCCAATCATTAAATATGCTTGTCCAAAGAATATCCCTAAAAATATCATAACAAAAGATTGTCCAAGAGAATACAAAGCACAGGTTTTGAAATATCTTTTATATGATATATGCAATGCTCCAGCGGCGATGAGTCCTGCTGTGCCGATACCCCACATTATTTTAGAGGCAGCGATAGCTTTTTTGTGATTTTCTTGAAAATATATTTTTGCTTTTTCAATCTTTTCTTCATTTATTTTAAAATAATGGAATAATTTTTTTCCTTTGTATCCAATAAAATAAAATATCCCATCTCCGATGATGTCTCCGGCCACCATTACTAAAAATACTAAAAGGGGATTAAATACTCCATGAGTTGTCAAAAATCCAGCAGCCACGCTCACGATCGGACCTTCGATGATAGCGAGAGGCATCAGAATGATGTATTTATATGTTAATAGCAATTGTAATATAGGCATTTGAGGATAATTATAGGGTATTTTGGGTTTTATTCAGCATTGACAAAGTGGCTATAATATGTTACTTTATGTGTTGAATAAAGTTCAGCGACGTATTTTACGTTGCCCTTGAAAAATAAAGAAAAGAGGAAAAAAGAGATGGAAAATTATGTTGGTATTTACTACGTGCTGTACACATTGCCTGTATGGGCAATAGCGGGGATTTTGTTTTTAATTACATTGGTAGCGATACTCGTTGGTAGGGACATTCTTGAGGGGTTGCCTTATAATGTCTCTTACTCGGCGGTTATCGGCGACGCAGGACTCATCATCGGGGTCCTGATTACTGCGACGATTCTACAACGAGGGGGAGCTTACATTCCTTCGTGGTTTCTTAATGAAAAAATGCATATTAATATTATCGGCCTTTGTTTTTTACTCGGTTTATTTATTTGCTTTTTGACGCTCGGTTTACGTTCGGGGCAGTTGATGGACATCTACCACGATGTTATCATCGCGCCACTTATTCTCTATTTTGCAATAACATTGGTGCCCGTTATTTATTACAACGGTACCAATATAGAGAAGTGGGCAGTAATCGGTTTTATTTTTTTGTGGTTGGCGCTTGTTGTTTTCGATATCAAATACAAGCGCATGGACCAACGATCGTGGCTTCAAAACCATGGCGTGACATTCCAAAAAAACGTTAGCAATAAAATAGATAATTAATCAACCCTAACAGGAGGAATGAAAACCGCTCGTTAGGGTTTTCATTTTGTCTTTTTTATAAAATTTCTAATGCGCCACAGTGAAAGCTATTACTTTTCGTGCACCGGCTTGTTTTAAAACTTTTCTCGCTTCACTCAAGGTCGCGCCTGTAGTAATGATGTCATCTATCAAAATTATATTTCTATTTTTTATTAATTCACTTTTTCTGACTGTGAATGAACCAATAATATTTTTTAGTCTTTCGTTCCTGTTTTTGATGCGTGCCTGATGCTCCCGCTCTTTTATTTTTATTAAAATATTATTTTCTAGTCTTAAACTGATATTGTCTCTTAGATTATTTATTTTAATTATTTCTTTACAAATCAATTCTGCCTGATTGTATCCACGTTCTCGGTATCTTGAGGATGAGAGGGGGATTGGAATTAGAATGGGTTCAACAAAATTCTCTAAGACACTTAATTCTGAAAGTTCTTCTAGAATTTTCTCATAAATTATTTCTGCAAAAATATTCGCTAGTCTTTTTTTATTTTTATATTTAAAGAGCCACAATGATTTTTTGATAGCCGGATGGCGATAATCGTAAAGAGGGAAAATCCATTTAGCGCTTTCACGCTCAGCCGGAGGCGCATCCTTTAGACAAGTGAGACATAAATCTAGTCCACCCTTGTTGCATAATATACATTTAATTGGGAAAACTATGTTCAGGAAGTTGTCTATGATAGTGTCTAAAAAACTCATATATGTTATACTTATGAGATATTTTAACATATATTTACAATGGATAACCCATTAAGAAAATTTTTTTCGGGCTTAAATAAACTTGGAGGAGGGGCGGAAGGTTCTGCCATAGGTATTGATATCGGTACTTCAGCAATCAAAGTGGTGGAAATTAAAATGAAAGGAGGTAAAGCAATACTTGAAACTTATGGATCCATAGCACTTGGGCCTTATGCTGAAATTGATGCTGGAAGTGTCACAAATCTTCCTGTTGAAAAAATTATATTGGCTTTAAAAGAAGTTCTCAAACAATCAGATGTTACTGGCACCTCTGTCGGCATTGCTCTTCCTATCCAGTCAAGTTTAATTTTTACTCTTGAGCTTCCAGCTAAAATAGGGGAGAAGGAAATTGCTGCGATTGTTCCCATTGAAGCTCGTAAATATATTCCAGTTCCGATCACTGAAGTTTCCATTGATTATTTTATAATACCTAAAAAAGAAGCTTCTTTTGAAGAAATGAATGCCGTAGACTTGCCCAAAAAAGAAGAAGAAAAACTGGAAGTTTTAGTTATTACAACCCAAAATGATGCAGTGGCCAAATATCGTTCAATCGTTTCAGGATGTAATCTCTCTGCTTCTTTTTTTGAAATTGAAATTTTTTCTTCTATTCGGGCAAATTTTGAGCATGAGCTCTCGCCAGTTTTACTGGTTGATTTAGGTGCCTCACGCACCAAGCTTTCCATTGTTGAGTTTGGTATGGTCACAAATTATCACACCATAGATAGAGGGGGAGCCGATATAACTAATACTATTTCTAAATCTTTGTCCATCTCTTTTCCTGAAGCAGAAAAAATGAAAAAAGAATTTGGTTTTTTTGGAAATCCTACAGAAAAAAGCTTAGCTGATATTATTAAAGTACATATTGATTATATTTTTTCTGAGACCAATAATGTACTTTTGGGGTATGAAAAGAAAAATAATCGCACTATTAGTAAAGTAATATTTACGGGTGGTGGCGCCTTGATAAAAGGGCTTCAAGAAGTTGCTATAAATAACTTTCGCGCAGAAATAGAAATCGGACATCCTTTTTCAAAAGTTGACGCACCAGCATTTCTAGAAAAAGTTTTTTTGACTATTGGTCCAGAGTTTGCGGTTGCCTTAGGTTTAGCTTTACGAAAATTAAGATAAAGTTATGCACATTTTGTTTTGTTAAAACTTTCTTTTGGACTTTCTTTTGTTGTATAATAATAAGGATAAGTGCAACATCATGGAACAAAATTTTCAAACATCATTTATACCTAAAAAGCCGATAATCAAGGAAAGTGCTAGTTATGAGCGCCCAGTCAGTCTTTTTCTTATTATTTCTATTTTTATTTTTTTTACAGTTTTAGTAACTAGTGGTGGACTTTATTTTTATAAAGGAATTTTAGTAAAAAAGATTGCCGATATGGATAAAACTTTGAATTTAGCCAAGAATCGTTTTGAGCCTTCAAAAATATCTGAGCTTCAAAATTTTGATAAACGCTTAATTTCTTCAAGTGAAATTTTGTCTAAACATATCACGATTATCCCGATTTTTAATGCTTTAGAACAACTCACAATGAAAAGCGTTCGTTTCACTAATTTTAGTTATAGCTTGGGAGATGATACAAAGACCACAATAGATGTGAAGATGTCCGGAGTTGCTATTGGCTATCGATCGATTGCTCTGCAGTCTGACTTATTAGCTAAAAATAAAAATTTAATTGATCCTATTTTTTCAAATTTAACACTTGATAATGCTGGTAATGTTATTTTTGACCTAGATTTTTCAGTTGATCCAAGTTTTGTTAATTATAAACAAACTCTAATGGTAAAAAGCTAAATTTATGACGAGATTTATTATACCAATTTTTTTAATAATAATTTCCGGATTATTCTTTTTTATTTTTACTAATCCTCTTTATACTAAAATATCTACCTTAAATGAGGATGCTGCATCCTATAATGGAGCGCTTGATAATTCTAAAATATTTGAAAATGAGCGTGATAAATTGACATCCAAATACAATCAAATTGATCCTGAAAATTTAGCTAAAATACAAAAACTTTTACCTGATAATGTTAATAACATTCGTTTGATTTTAGAAATAGGGCAAATAGCATCACCTTACGGAATGGTTTTGAAGGATATAAAATACAATGTGGTAGATACTGATGCTTCAGCCACTACAAAAGGAACAGCTGTCAGGGGTGGATCAACTGCTAAAACATCTAAAAATTATGGAGTTTTTGATTTAGAATTTTCCATATCAGGAACTTATGATAATTTTATTTCTTTTACTAAAGATTTAGAAAGCAATCTTCGAATTGTAGATATCTCATCTGTTGCTTTTTCGTCTAATGTTTCAAGCGCTGGTAGTAATTCGAAAACAAACCCTTCTGAAGTTTATAAATATGATTTTAAAATTAAAACCTATTATTTAAAAAACTAATTTTAAAAAAGATTTAAAAAAATGCCAAAAATTAAAAACATTATAATATTTATAGCAATAGCATTAGTGTTCTTTTTAATTTATATTTTTTTTATAAAACCATCTCCCAAGCAGGCTAGTCTAGTTTCGGCAGGAGCAAAGACTACTTTACCTAATATGGATGGTTCTACTTCCAATCCAAGTACTACAAATACAAATTCTTCGATTTCTAAAGATTTTCTCTTAATATTTTCTAATATTAAAGATATAAAGTTAAATGATGCTATTTTTTCTGATCCAGCATTTATTAGTTTACATGATTCTAGTATTATCCTTACCCCAGATGGTACTGAAGGCAGGCCAAACCCTTTTGCTCAATTTGGAAATGATGCTACTCTACCTCCACCCGTAAAAAGTTCCAACTCTACCTCTACTATTTCTGAGCCGATTACCCCCTAAATATTATGAGTTTTTTAGAAGAATTAGCTAAAAAAGGTTTAATAAATGAAAGCCAAATAGGCGAAATTAGTAGTCGTGCAAAAAAAGAACACGATGGAAATATAGAGGAAACTCTTATTGAATTAGGTATTCCAGAGGAAAAAATTCTTGAAATAAAAGGAGGATATTTAGGTATTCCAATAAGAAGTATTAATTCTAAAGAGATATCTTTTGAGGCGTTGAAATATATTTCAGAAGATTCAGCTGCCCATTATCATTTTGTACCCATAGCATTAAAAGACGGAGTCCTAGAAGTAGGAGTACTCGACCCAGAAAACATCCAGGCGATAGACGCTTTACAATTTATCTCTACCAAGATAGGTATTCCTTTTAAAATTTTCTTAATTTCTAAAAGTAGTTATGAAAATATTATGCAATCCTATAAAGGATTAGGGAGTCAGGTAGATGAAGCTTTGAAAGAGTTAGGCAAAGAAGAAATAATTAATATAAAAAGTTTAAGTGAAGAAAATCTCAGTAAAGAAATTAATAATATAAAAAAAGGTGAAGAAGTAAAAATGGTAGAGGATGCACCAGTCATAAAAATCGTAGCTGTTATTTTGCGTAATGCTGTGGAGGGAAATGCTTCTGATATCCATATTGAATTCACGGGTGAAAAAGTCAAAGTACGTTTTCGGGTAGATGGGATATTGCATACTTCAATAACATTACCACCAAATGTCTATGGTGGTATTGTTGCCCGCATAAAAATTCTTTCTAAATTAAGATTAGATGAGAAGCGCAAACCTCAAGATGGATCTTTTAGCGCAAATATTGATGAACGCAAAATTGATTTTCGTGTTTCTACTATGCCAGCATATTATGGAGAAAAGGTTGTTATGCGTATTTTGGATTCTGAGAGAGGAGTGAAGTCTCTAGACCAAATAGGATTATCGGAAACAAATTTAAATATAATCAGAGAAGCAATTAAAAGGCCTTATGGACTTATTTTGATTACTGGTCCGACTGGGTCTGGAAAATCCACCACTTTATATTCAATGATGAACGAACTTAATAAAGAAGAAAGCAATATTGTCTCTTTAGAAGATCCAGTAGAATACCATATGTTGGACATAAATCAGTCGCAAGTAATGCCGGAAATTGGCTATACTTTTGCAAATGGGCTTCGCTCAATTCTTCGTCAAGACCCAGATATAATTATGGTTGGAGAAATTCGAGATAAAGAAACTGCTCAACTTGCAATTCAAGCTGCTCTGACTGGACATCTAGTTCTTTCCACTCTTCATACCAACAATGCAATTGGTGCAATTCCTCGTCTGGTAGACATGGGTGTTGACCCATATTTAATTGCGCCGACCTTAATTGTCTCTATTGCTCAACGTTTAGCTAGGATGACTTATCCAGCCTCACGCAAAGAAATGCCGTTGAGTGAAAGTGTAAAAAAACAAATAGATGAGCAGTTGAAAGATTTACCGGACGAGTTTAAACCGAAAATAGGGGATAAGATGTATGATACTGTGCCATCTCCTGAGTGCCCTTCGGGAACAAAAGGACGTATCGCTGTTTTTGAAATGTTCAAAATTGATAAGGATATGCAGGCTGTAATACTTAAAAATCCCACAGATGTCGAAATTTACAAATTAGCTCGAAGTAAAGGAATGTTGACGATGAAAGAAGATGCAATATTGAAATCTTTACAAGGAATAATACCATATACTGAAGTCTATAATTTTAGCAATGAGAATGAATAAGCTTTTTCGGTCGAATGAGCCGTTCAAGCCCTGAGGCCTTCAGGCCCGAATGAGTTGTCCACAGTGTATTTTTTTATAGGTAATTTTGTAGTATAATGAGTTAATATTATGGAAAATGAAAAAATAAAAATTTTAATAGTTGATGATGATAGTTTTCTTTTGGATATGTATGCGCTTAAATTTAGCCAGAATAATTTTGAAGTCTATACGGCAGGAGATGGTGTTCATGCATTAGAAAAACTTAAAGAAGGATTGTCTCCTGATATTCTCTTGATTGATATAATCATGCCAGAGATGGATGGTTTTGAAACCTTAACACAAATAAAATCTCAAGGTTTATGTCCAAATTGTGTAAAAATAATTTTATCTAATAAAAGTGAACAGCGAGATATGGATGAAGGCAATAAGCTAGGAGTAGCAGGTTATATTGTGAAAGCCAATTTTACTCCAGCAGAAGTTATTCAACAAGTGGCAAAAATTTTAGAACAAAAAAATCAAAAATAAAATGACAGATTATAAAAAAGCGCTAGAAGATCTTATTTTAAAGGTTATTCACGAGGGCGGTTCGGACTTGCATTTAGGTGTAGGGCGCGTGCCGGCTATCCGTGTATCCGGAGAACTTATTTTTCTCACTAGAGATCCAATTCTTACAAAAGAAGACATTTTTGGAATTTTAAGTGAAATTTTAGAAAAATCTAAAATAGATAATTTTAAAGAAAATTTTGAGGTTGATTTTTCTTATGATTTTCGCGGGGAAGCTAGATTGCGTGGAAATGCTTTTTTTCAAAAAGGGTTGGTCAATATGGTTTTTCGTTTGGTGCCAAAAGTCCAAACCATAGAGCAATTACGTTTGCCTCCTATTTTGGCT
The DNA here is from genome assembly GCA_041662205.1 of Minisyncoccota bacterium. Classification (GTDB taxonomy): domain Bacteria; phylum Patescibacteriota; class Minisyncoccia; order Phycocordibacterales; family UBA9973; genus UBA9973. Next base: position 21,619 of record JBAZSZ010000001.1, read on the forward strand.
GATTTAGCTCGCAAAAAACAAGGATTTTTTTTAGTGGTAGGTCCAGTCGGACAAGGTAAATCAACCACTTTATCAGCAATGATAAACGTAATAAATAATGAGCAAGCACGTCACATAATAACTATTGAGGATCCGATTGAGCATGTATTTATTCCCAATAAATCTATAATCAATCAACGAGAAGTAGGGATTGATACTAAAGATTTTCATTCTGCGCTTAAAGAAGTTTTTCGTGAAGATGTAAATGTAATCATGGTAGGCGAAATGCGTACACCAGAAACTATTTCTACGGCTGTGACTGCGGCTGAAACAGGACATCTTGTATTTTCAACACTTCATACAAATAATGCCTCCCAGACCATAGATAGAATTATTGATTCTTTTCCAGGAGATCAGCAAGATCAAATTCGCGCCCAGCTTTCAACCTCTTTGCTTGGTATTTTTTCTCAAAGACTTATCCCTAGAATTACAGGTGGACTTGTTCCGGCTTACGAGCTTCTTTTAAACAATAATGCAGTTTCTAATTTAATCCGTGAAAAACGCACCCACGAAATAGACGTGGTTATAGAAACAGGCATGGAGTCAGGAATGGTAGATTTAAATCATTCACTGCTTGAGCTTTTGCGTGCCGGAGAAATATCTATTGAGAACGCTTATCAGAATTCATTTAATCCAAAAGGTTTGGAACGGTTAATCTAATAAGATCCTACACCAGGAGAAGGGGATTTCCCCTTCTCCTGGTGTAGGGAATAAAATATATGCTATTCAAATATAAAGCTATAGATGACAAAGGTGTAAACAAAGAAGGAGAAATTGATGCACCTAGTCGTGACATGGCAATTAGTGGACTTCAACACCGAGGACTCATTGTTATTTCTATTTATGGAGAAAAAGAAAAAAAATCTATTTTTCAAATTTCTTTCTTTGAAAGAGTAAAGACGAAAGATGTTGTAGTTCTTTCTCGTCAAATTGCAACTTTGTTTGAAGCGCAAATTTCTGCTTTGAAAGCTTTCACCATGCTTGCGAACAACACAGAGAACAAACTTCTTGGATCTAAACTTTCACAAATTGTCGATGATCTTCAAGCTGGAGTTTCTATTTCTGGAGCTCTTTCTCATCACCCAGATGTATTTTCTGAGTTTTATATAAACATGGTAAAAGTTGGTGAAGAGACAGGGAAGCTCAATCAAACCTTTTTACACTTAGCAGATTATTTAGATCGTCAGTACGCTCTCACTTCTAAAACTAAAAATGCGCTTATTTATCCGGCTTTTGTTGTCGTTACTTTTTTTATCGTGATGATTTTGATGTTTACTGTCGTTATTCCAAAGTTGGCCGTTATTATTCAAGATTCAGGTCAAGAAGTTCCATTTTTTACTCAGGTGGTGATTGCAATTTCAAATATATTTGTTCATTATGGTTTTTTTATTTTTATTTTTTTAATATCTTTTGGAATTTGGATTTGGTATTTATCGACTACCACAAAAGGAAAAATTTCTCTTGATGCTTTAAAACTTTCTTTACCGGGTGTCGGTGTTTTGTATAAAAAACTTTATCTTTCAAGAATAACTGACAATCTAGGCACCATGCTTGAGTCTGGTGTTCCTATAATTCGATCAGTAGACATTACTTCAGAAGTTGTAGGCTCTTTGGCATATAAAAACATATTAGTAGATGTGGCTAATAGCCTAAGATCAGGCTTGGTTCTTTCAGAGGCATTTGGAAAATTTCCTGAACAAATTCCTAGAATGTTTGTCCAAATGATACAAGTTGGAGAAGAGACAGGTTCTATGGGATCTATTTTTAAAAATCTTACTAATTTTTATGAGCGGGAAGTGGGTTCTGCAATAGATACGTTGGTTGGATTGATAGAGCCAGTGATGATCGTGGTTTTGGGTTTTGGGGTGGGAATACTTTTGGTTTCTGTATTGATGCCAATTTATAATATGGCTGGGAGCATTAGTTAAAAGGCCTGCCCATGCAGACAGGTGTGGATAACCATCTTGCCTAGACATTTTTATCTGTATGATATAATAAGTGTATTAAAAATTAGTCGAAAAATTATAAGTTGTTTATTAATAATTAGAATTTAAATATGAAGAATTTCAAAAAAGGTTTTACATTGATTGAACTTTTGGTGGTCGTTGCTATTATCGGTATTTTGGCGTCAGTTGTTTTGGCATCACTTAACACCGCACGTTCAAAAGGATCTGATGCAGCTATCAAGGCAAACTTGACTAATACTCGTGCTCAAGCAGCTATCTTTTATGATACGAATAATACATATTTAGCAGTTTGTACCACAGCAACTACTGGAATTGGTTCTGGTGTATCAGCAGCCTCAACTGCGGCTGGAACTGGTGCTGTTGTTAATGTTTTAGCTACTGCACAAATAGCTACAACCACTAACTGTCATGATACAGCAGCTGGTTATGCTGCTGCGACTCCATTAAAAAACAACAATAGTACTGCTCCTTTTACTGCTGCTGTTGATTACTTCTGTGTGGATTCAGCTGGTGCAGCGATAACAACAGAAACTCCGCTTGCAGCTAGTGCCGTTACTTGTTCATAGTTTTGACTTAGTATAATTTTACAAAAACCACTCCGACCTAGATCGGAGTGGTTTTTGTTTTTATATATATGATATAATATAGATAGGTTTTTTATTAAAATTAATTATATTAAAAATGAACCCAAAAAAAGGTTTTACATTGATTGAACTTTTGGTGGTCGTTGCTATTGTCGGTATTTTAGCTGCGGTTGTTATGGTAGCGTTGACCAGTGCTAGAAATAAAGGTGGAGATGCAGGAGTGAAGTCAAATTTAAGAAATGCCATAACGCAAGGAGAAATTTTTTATAACATTAATACAGTTGTTCCTAGTAGTTATACAAATGTTTGTACCAATGGTCCTATTGGTAGTCCTGCAGTTAATGGTATTGGTGCACAAGTTTTAGCTGCGGCCAAAGCCAATGGTTATGCCAGTTACGCTACTAATGCAATTGGTACTACGACCACTGCAACTTGTAATAATAGCGCAAATGGTTGGGCAGCGGAAGTTCCGTTGAAATCTGCGGGCACAAATCAAATGTGGTGTGTAGACTGGACAGGGAAATCTTTGCAGACGAATGGCAGTACGCTTTCAACCAGTGCAGATGTGGCTTGTAATTAATATTTATAAACAAACATGATTCCAATTCTTACAATTACTTTCTTTATACTTGGTATGATTGTCGGAAGCTTTTTAAATGTGGTTATTCTTCGATTTAATACTCAAAAATCCTTTGGTGGCAGAAGTGGATGTATGCATTGTCAGAAAAAACTCTCTTGGTATGAGCTTATTCCTATTTTCAGTTTTTTAGCACTTTCGGGAAGATGTCGAAATTGTAAAACAAAAATATCTTTTCAATATCCTACTGTGGAGCTTATCACAGGTTTAGTTTTTGCTCTTTTGTTTTTAAAATTCCAAGATTTATTTTTTTCTTATATTTTTATTTTTAGTATTACTTATGCATACTATGTTACTGTATTTTCTATTCTTATAATCATTGCTGTTTATGATTTTAAGCACAAAATAATTCCAGATGTTCTTTCTTTTGCTTTTGGTATTTTAGCTTTTACGGGTTTATTCTTTTTTAGCACCAATGATTTTTCTGCTTTTTCTTTTCATTTTCCCACTCTTTTAGAATTTTTAGCAGGCCCAATAATTTCTCTACCTTTTGCTTTTTTTTGGTTGGTATCCTCTGGGAGATGGATGGGGCTAGGGGACGCAAAACTTGCAATTGGTTTAGGATGGTTACTTGGTTTACCGTTGGCTCTTACTGGCGTAGTATTTTCTTTTTGGATTGGGTCTGTGGTAGGTATTGCTCTCGTTATTTTTTCTAAAAAGCTTGGGATGAAAAGTGAAATTCCTTTTGCCCCGTTTTTGGTTTTGGGTTCATTATTAGTGTTTCTTTTTGGATTAAATCTTTTCCCACTTCTTTAAATGAATAAACAAATTCAAAAAAATAAAGCCTGCTTGCCATGTTCCAAATATAGTTTTTATAAGCGAGGGATGTCTTATGTGGAGCTTATAGTAGTTTTGAGCATTTTTGCCACCTTGTCTTCTGTTGTAATCTTTAATCATGGGGACTTTCAAGATAGGGTGGATATTAAAAATTTAGCTAGCGATATTGCTTTGAAAATTATTGAGGCGCAAAAATCATCCGTAAATGGAGTGATGCCACCTTTAGGACATACACCAGATGATCCAGATAATTGGAAACCAGCTTATGGAGTTTATTTTGATATTACAAGTAATGATAAACAATTTGTTTACTTTACCGATTTAGATAAAGACAACACTTACTCTTTTGGTGGTGAGTTGCTGGATACTATAGATATTACTAAAAACAATTTTATATCAAATATAGATACCTGTTCAGTCGATCCTTGTGCTTTAGGTAGTGAATCAACCAACCTTCTATCTATCACTTTTACCCGGCTAAATTCTGGTGCGTCTTTTGATGGTGCAACACTGACTGGTTCTGATTATATTCAAATTGCTATTTCTTCACCCAAGGGAGCGACGGCTTTAGTAAAAGTATATCCTTCAGGAAGAGTGCGGGTGAATTAAATTAATTAAAAATTATGAATTACAAATTACAAATAAAAAAATCAAAAGATGCGGGCCGAAGGGTCCTGAGCGAAGCGAAGGGATACACCATCATAGAAACAATGATCTCTGTTTCTCTTTTTGTAATCATTGTCACCATAGCCATGGGATCTTTATTAAATGCTAATTTGCTTCATAAAAAATCACAAAAGATGCGCTCGATTATAGATAATTTAAGTTTCATAATGGAAGATATGTCTAGAAATTTGAGAACGGGGTACAATTATCATTGTATAGATGGTGGTGATCCTAGTCTTATTAATACTGATGTTCGTAGTTGTTCTGACATTAACGGGGGAGGTGGAATTTCTTTTAAATCTTCTCTTGGTGATCAATGGGTTTATTTTATTGGAACTTACGGTGGTAAGGATGGAATTTTTAGATCATTTGATGGAGGAAATACTTTTATTCAATTAAATTCTGATGAAATTGAAATTGATTCTATATCTTCTTTTAAGGTAGAAGGTGCTGAGCTACCACCAGGAGACAGTCAACAACCTTTTGTTACTATTAAATTAGTTGGAAGAATAATTTCTGATGGAGTTTCTTCAACTTTCTCTTTACAAACTTCTGTCTCTCAAAGACGAATAGATATATAATACCCAGTATGATTTTGCCTAAATCAAATGAAAATATATTCATTACAAAAAAATAAAAGTCGTCAGATCCTGAGTTTATCGAAGGGTTTTACTTTAGTAGAGGCACTGGTTTCTATTTCTGTTCTAACTATGTCAGTCTTGGGTTTGATGTCAATTTTAGCTTCTAGTATTTCTGACACTGCTAATGTTAAAAATAAAATTAAAGCTGAATATTTTGCACAAGAAGGAATTGAATGTGCTAGAAATACACGTGATACTTATGTTTTGTATCCAGCAGCAGGTCGTTCTTGGGATAGTTTTATAGCACTCAATAGTAATAATATTATTTGTCCTAATACTGAGCTTAGTTTTACACGTACTATAACAAAAACACAAATAAGTACTGATGAAGTAAAAATTGAATCTACTGTAACTTGGAATCAAGGTTCGGGACCAAGGAGCGTGATTTTTTCAGAAAATTTATTTAATTGGATAGAATTATGATAAGAATACTATGACAAAAAAACTTTATAAAAAAATAAAAAATAGTAGGGGATTCGTAATACTTTTTGCAGTAACGCTTTCCGCTATTTTTTTGTCTATCGCCCTAGGTGTTTCTAATATAACTTTTCGAGAAATAAGATTTAGTACTTCTGCCAAAGATACCAATAATGCTTTTTTTGCTGCTGATAGTGGTGTTGAACAGGCGCTTTTAAATGAAAAATCAGGAACTCCCTGTGCTGATGGTTTGCTTTGTGAGTATATATTTTTGGGTTTTGGGAACAATAATCAATCTTGCGCCATAGTAACTGTGGACAAGATAGGTTCAACTGTGGTTGTTGTTTCAAAAGGATATAATATTGGTGACTCATCTTGTAATTCGACGAATCCAAATCGCGTTGAGCGCCAAGTTGAAATAAGTTACTTAAAATAGTTTTTAAATGACAGAATCTAAAGTTCAAAAAAGAATACAAAAATTGCGAAATGAGATCGCGCGTTTAAGAGGGGAATATCATATTAAAAATACGCCGAATATAACTGACGATGTTTATGATTCCTTAACCCGCGAGTTAAAAGAACTTCTAAAAAAATATCCAGAATTTGAAGATCCAAATGCTCCGGAAAACAGGGTGGCTGGTAAGCCATTAGATAAATTTGTGAAATTGAAACACAAAGTCAGGATGCTCTCCTTGAATGATGTTTTTAGTGTTGAAGAACTTTATGATTGGGAAAAAAGAATCAAAAAATTAATACCTAATCAGAAATTTAATTATTTTTGTGAAGTAAAATTTGATGGTTTGGCTGTGTCGCTTATTTATGAAGATGGAAAATTTGTGCGAGGCGCAACACGGGGGGATGGTATGGTTGGAGAAGATATAACACAAAATTTGAAAACTATAAAATCTATACCATTACAATTAGAATTTAATTTAGAAAAAGATAAAAGATTACCCACTAGCACAGTAAAATTTTTAGAAGTTCGTGGTGAAGTTTTAATGTCTAAGCAAACCTTAACTTCTTTGAATAAAAAAAATGAAAAAGAAGGAAAGCCTCTTTTTGCTAATACTAGAAATGCTGCAGCAGGAAGTATGCGTCAATTGGATTCAAGGCTTGCAGCAGAAAGGAATTTAGATTTTTTTGCTTACGATATAGCACAGTGGGAATCCCATGAAAATGATTTTTTTCCTACACACTCAGCTGAACATAAAATTTTACAGGATTTTGGTTTTAATATAGATAAACATCAATCTGTGTGTAAAAGTTTAGATGAAGTTATTGATTTCATAAAAAAATTTGAAAAAATACGCCCCAATTTTCCTTATGGCACAGATGGTATCGTTGTTTCTATTGATAATTCAAATTTACAGAATATTTTAGGGGTTGTTGGAAAGGCCCCACGTTATATGGCAGCCTTTAAATATCCAGCTGAGAGAGCTACGACGATAGTTAAAGATGTGAAAGTTAATGTTGGTCGTACAGGAGTGCTTACACCTTTAGCATTTTTTGAGCCGACGCTCGTGGCGGGTTCTAGGGTGTCAAAGGCAACCTTGCATAATATGGATCAAATAGAAAGACTTGATTTGCGAATAGGGGATACGGTAGTAATAGAAAAGGCGGGAGATGTAATTCCAAGGGTGGTAGAAGTATTGACTAGAATGCGTACAGGCAAAGAAAAAAAATTTAAAATGCCAGAAGTTTGTCCGGCTTGTGGAGGAAAAATAGAAAAAAAAATAATAGGAAGTTCGGAGAGTCCTACGATAAATGGTCTGGCTGGGATGGGACAGAGAGTTCCGAGGACCTTTCGAGAAGGATTTCTCCGAATTTCTGAGAGAAGTTCTTCTGTGGCGTATTATTGTAGTAATCCTAAATGCTTTGCTAAAAATGAAAGATATATAGAACATTTTGTTTCTATTTTTGAAATTTATGAATTAGGACCAAAAATTTTGAGGCGTTTTAAAGACAAAGGGTTAATAACGGATGCGGCTGATATTTTTACTCTCACCAAAGAAGACATCGTACCTCTAGAACGTTTTGGAGAAAAATCAGCTGAAAATATAGTTAACGAAATAGAAAATAAAAAGAAAATTTTGCTTTCAAAATTTCTTTGGGCGCTTGGTATTCTCCACGTAGGGGAGGAGACAGCTCGGGATTTAGCAAATCATTTTAGAACCTTAGAAAAATTGATTTCATCCACCAGGAAAGACCTAGCGGAGATAGATAGTATAGAAAATATTGGACCGGCTGTGATGAAAAGCATAAGTAATTTCTTTAATGATCAAAGTAATTTGAATTTTATAAAAAAATTAGAGCAAAATGGTGTGATCATAGAAAAAATGCAAGAAAATTCAGCAAGAAAAATCGGGAAATTAAGAGGACTCAATTTTGTTTTAACTGGTACACTTTCTAGTATGTCTCGCGAGATAGCTAAAGAGCGTATTATTTCTCTTGGGGGAAAAGTCGGGAGCTCGGTGTCAAAAAATACTTCTTATGTTGTTGCGGGGGGGGATCCAGGTTCTAAATTAAAAACTGCTGAAAAATTAGGTGTAAAAGTGATCAATGAAAAAGAATTTTTGAAAATGGTTTAATTAATCGTCTTTTTCTCTTTGTTGATTTTCCCTGTCTTGTTCACGATCGGAGTCGGATTCTCTATTCTCGTTTCTTAATTCATCTTTTATTTTATTCGCATTATTTCGAGCAGTGTCTGAAATATTAGTATTGTTCTCATCTTTTTCTATATCGTGAATTTTTGTGTTATTTTTCTCACGAATATCATCTAATACTTGAGCGTGTGTGTTCATTTGATTTTGGAATTCGATAATTATATTATCTTTTACTTTATTATCTGAGGACTCTTCTTCTTTGGGAATATCGTTCAAAGTTTTACTTAAAGTATTAGTATGATTTATCAGGAGGTCATTCAACTGTCTTTCTTTTTCATTATCAAGTTTATCTTGATTGGCTAGAGTTTCAGCTTCCACCATGCGTCCTATTGCTAAAGAACTCTCGTACCTTGCCTCTGATTCTTTGGAAAGCATCATGCGAGAATAAGTAGGTTCCACAACCTTAACTTTGAGCGGATAAAAAATATTTCCAGGCAAACTTTTTTGAGAAGCAATAACTACTCCACTGCCGAAAATAATCATCATGCAGGGAACAAATCCATAATGAATTAATCTATTTTTTTGTAAATTAAATATAAATGAATGAAAAGACCAAGGGTTTTTGATATGGGTGTTAGACAAGGTGGGGGAGTTTAAAATTTTTAAAAGCATGAAATTCTTTTCTCCAGTGGTCATTTTGATTTGTTTAATTTCTTTTACCCCGATATTTATTTTTTTATCTATTTTTTTGTTTTGCATATAATTTACATTATTTGTACTAATCATTATCATATCTCATTTCTTTTCGTAATTCTAATAATCCTCTATTTATCCTTACTGATGCGGCATTTTCTGATATTCCTAAAATATTACCAATTTCCTTCGGAGATAAATCTTCCACAAAACGTAGGTAAATCGGATTTTGTGATGTTGGTGTCAATTTATTTATTTTATCCAAAAGATATCTTCCTTCTGCTTCAATATTTATACTATCTCTTGTTTTTTCGTCTATTAAATCATACTTATATTCGAAATTTTCTTTCTCATTATCCATTATTCCTTCTAATGATATACTTTTCTTTTTACGATACCAATCAATAATCAGGTGACGAGCTACGGTAAAAATAAAAGCTTTAAAATTGAGTATTTCCTTGTTCTCTTTAAAGCTTTGCCATAGACGTAAAAAGACCTCCTGAGTTATATCCAATGCCTGTTCTTTGTTCGAAACACGAAATAAGCAAAATCTAAAGACTGCATCGGATTCTTCTCTAAATATTTTTTCAAATTTTTTAGTAATATTTTCTTCCATTTATTAAGACGTATAGATAATAAATTTCTTACTGATTACCTTGATAATATAAAATACAATATAAAATTGATTGTGTCTAGGTAAGAATGAGGTTTCCGGAACGTCTGTTAAAATACGGGTCGAACCGTTTAGTGTATTTTAAGTCATTAATATTAATTAACAATTAAATTATAAATTAAAAGGAAAAGATATGAAAAAAATAATAAAATCATTAGGTTTATTGGCAATTGTTTTCTCGGTATCAGTTTTAGGATTTGGTGCTAATTTTGCGCAGGCTGTTGATTATACGGCTGCGGATGTTGCATCACATAGCACATCAGCAAGTTGCTGGGTGATCATTAACAACACTGTTTATGATTTAACCAACTTTATTCCATTGCACCCAGGAGGACCAGCAATAATAATATCAGTCTGTGGAAAGGATGGTACAACATTGTTTAATAGTGGGCCTCATCCAGATACTGCCATCAATGCTCTTAGTTCTTATATCATAGGTAACTTAGCAGCAGTTCCAGTTCTTACCACTATCAACGTTACTCCCGCTACTCCAGCAGTAGTTGTTGGTAATACCCAGCAAATGACTGCCACCACTTTAGATCAAAATGGTGCAGCTATCTCTGCGACAGTTTCTTGGACAAGTTCTAACCCAGCGGTCGGAACGATTAATCCTACCACTGGATTGTTTACCGCTGTCGCTGCCGGAACCACTACTCTAACTGCTACCAGTGGTGCAGTCACAGGTTCAACCGTTGCTACAGTTACTGCGGCACCAGCTCCAATACCACCTTCAGTTCATCATGACGATGATGATGACGAAAGTGAAATTGAAGACAGAGATGGGTCAAATAAGTCAGAGTCAGAGAAGGAAAAAAAGACAAATAACGGTAGATATGAAAAAAATAGTAACTACAAAAATCGAGGGAGTCATAAAGACTAGAAAGACAACTTGATAAATTCACAACAAAACCACTCAATTGAGTGGTTTTGTTGTTGGAGAATTAATTAAGACATTGATTTTATTCATAAATTTATTTTTTAAGAATTTGAGATTTGTGGATAAACCAACTGCCCAATTAGCTTTTTGGATGTATAATAAAAATATTAAGTTTTAATTAATTAATAATTAATTTAACTTTTTAAAAATGAAGAAAATACAAATAGGTTTATTTTTTTTGATTGTGTTTGTTTGCGGAATCTTTGGTTTAGCAAAAAGTTCTTTAGCCGCGACTTATTATGCATCACCAGCTGGTAGTGGTGCAAGTTGTGCCAACACTACACCATGTGCTCTTACTTCTGGAGTGAGCAAGCTAGTGGCTGGAGATACACTTTTTCTTAAAGACGGAACTTATAACAGTGGTATCACTGTTGGGTCTTCTGGTACGGCCAGCAATCCAATAACCATAAAAGCGGAAAATGATGGAATGGCTATTGTGGATGGGCAGGGACAAAAGGAACCATTGGTGATTATTGGAAAGAGTTACATTAATGTAGAAGGTATTGTTTTTCAAAATGCGGTTTATGATGTTATTAAAGTCAGTGGAGGATCATCTCATATTAATTTACGACGACTCTCGGCGTATAATGCCGGCAATGGTAATTATCATCTAGTTTTAGTTTGGAATTCTAGTTATGTTTTAGTAGAAGACAGCGTAGCATCACAGACTAGTGGTTCAAACAAGTCCGGCCGATATTGTTTTATTTCACATGCCGGTGCTAATCACAATACTTTTAGGCGTAATTACTGTGATTATTTTAGTCACACTGGCGGCGGCGGTCCTTGTTCTGCAGCAGTTGATTATGGTGGTAGCTATGATTTATGGGAAAACAATGTTTTTGATGTTTCTAAAATGCCAGCTGGATGCAGTAATGTATCTTACCAATTCGCAATTTTTGGTGAAGGACTTTACAATGACACTTCGCATAATAAATGGTATGGTAATGTCGCTATTGGTGGACCAAATACTGAAAAGGCAGTTTTAGGGGAAACTGATGGATCAGCGCACTCAGTAAAGAATTGGGAATTTTATGATAATGTGTTTCTCAACGCAAAAGAGGGAGTTGTAAATATTGGAGCAGCCGATGGTGCTGGTTGGATTTTTAAAAACAATACAGTAGCTAACATGTCTCAAGCAGAAGGCCTGTGGTCACTGGGGTCTGGTGCTACGATTACTGCTGGGAATAATTCTTTTTTTTCTAGTGCAACAGGGGTAAGGGTTGGGAACAATGGTTCTCTTTCTAGTCGTTATAATAATTTTTCTTCTATTGCCACACTTTATAGTGGGACTATTAGCGACAAGACTGGTGATAAAACTTTGTCGGCTGGTTACAATACTGCAACTTATGGTAAGGGTGCTTATTTAATGATTCCATTATCTCTAAATGGTCAAGGGGAAAACGGAAACAATATTGGTGCGGAAGTGCTTTTTCAATATATAAATGGACAAAAAACAAATATACCTCTTTGGCCGTGGCCGATGGAAGATCGGATCAAGAATGAAATATCTGGGAGTTCAGTTACCTATGAATCTGGAGGTGGTCTTTGGAAAACTCTAAATGGAGCTTACTCAACACCAACGCCAATACCCACTCCAATCTTTACTCCTACGCCCACTCCAACACCTGCTCCAGTTCCAACTACGAACCCTCAAGTTACAGTCAACGCTACACAGGTCGCTCCCGGAACAACAGTCACTGTTAAAGCGAGTGGAGGAAATAGTGGTGCCAAGGAATGGGTGGCTCTCTACTTGGCTTCTAATCCGGATTCCGCCTATAGTGTGAATCAGAATTGGAAATATTTAAATGGATTACAAACATCACCGTCTGCTGGCTTGAGTTCAGCTACGCTTCAATTTACTATGCCAATCACTCCGGGTGTCTATAATTTCAGATACTTTCCGGAAGTTGGTTTTGAAACACGCTTAGCAATCAGTCCGAATGTTGTTGTAGTCGTTCCAACCCCAACCCCAACACCAACCCCAACTCCAACACCTATCCCAATCTCTACCCCTGCGCCTACACCCACTCCAGCACTTATTCCCACACCTATCCCAATTCCTACCCCTGCGCCTACTCCTACCCCAATTCTAAAACCATACTTTTTTTATCGAAATCTTTATTTAAACATGAAAGGAGAAGATATTAAAGAACTTCAGAAATTCCTCAATACTCATCAATTTATCATTTCAAATTCTGGAATTGGTTCGCCTGGTAATGAATCTATTTTTTTTGGTGCAAAGACAAAAAAAGCTCTTGCAAGATTCCAATTGTCAATAAGGCTTCCGTCCACTGGTTTCTTTGGACCGATGACAAGAGAGTATATAAATAAAAGGTAGTCTCTTGTTTGCACTCAGAAACCCTTTTCAAAAAATCGCGGAGGGTAGGAGATTCGAACTCCTGGTGGATTGCTCCACACACGCTTTCCAAGCGTGCGCACTAGACCGCTATGCGAACCCTCCAAATAAACACTTGTATTTAATTTACATTATTTTTAACAAAAAGAAAACTTTTATGCTATCTTTAGTTGTAAGATTTATATGAAAAATATTTTACTTTTGAATAAAAAAGAAGGGGAAACACCTCTTATGGTGTTGAATAATTTTTGTAAGAAACATAAGAAATACAAAGATGTAAAAATGACCTATGCGGGTAGGTTAGATCCGATGGCGAGAGGACTTCTCTTAGTGTTGTCGGGTGAAGAAGTAAAAAATAAAGAAAAATATTTGAATTTAGAAAAAGAATATGATTTTGAAATTCTTTTCGGTTTTACAACTGACACTTATGATATTTTAGGCAAAGTAACATCTTCAGCTAGTCTTGGCCTAGATGAATTAACAGAAAAAGAAATAAAAAAACATTTAAAAAGTTTTTTAGGGGAGAGTGTTCAAAAATATCCTATTTATTCTTCAAAAACAGTAAAAGGTAAACCATTGTTTTCTTATGCTCGTAGAGGGGAAGAGGTGGAAGTGCCAGAAAGAAAAATTTTTATTAAGAAACTAAAATTAGAAAAAATAAGAGAAATAGACAATAAAAGATTGTTTAAAAATATAGAAAAAAGAATCAGAAATGTGAAAGGAGATTTTAGGCAAGATGAAATTTTAGAAATTTGGAGAAAAGAATTAAATCTCCAACAAGAACCCCAGCAAGGGGAGTCCTTGCTGAAGATAGCGAGTTTTAAAATAAGGTGTAGCAGTGGTACTTATGTGAGAGTAATAGCAAATACACTTGGTAATAAATTAAAAATACCAGCCCTAGCTTTTTCAATAAAAAGGACAAAAGTAGGTAAATATGTGATATAATTAGTAGATATTATGTTAGATATATATAAAATAAGGCAAGATTTTAAACTTTTAAATGGCAAAAATGCGCCAATTTATTTAGATAGTGGTTGTATGAGTTTGAAGCCGGATGTGGTAGTTGAAGCTATGAATGACTATTATTTTAATTACCCAGCTTGTGCTGGCAGAAGCGCACATAAATTGGGGGATAAAGTTACAAAAAAAGTAAAAGAAGCGAGAGGACTTATTGCAAAATTTATTAATGCAAAAGACGAAAACGAAATAATCTTTACTCGTAATACTACTGAGGGGATAAACTTGCTGGCGAATTCTTTGGGTTTGCAAAAAGGAGATATTGTTTTGATTTCTGACAAGGAACACAATTCTAATCTAGTCCCTTGGCTCTTGCTTCGAGATAGGGTAGGTATCGTGGTAAAAATAATTCCTTCAAACGAAGACGGCAGTTTTAATTTAGATAATTTTTCTAAGTTAATCACTGGCGTTAAATTAGTTTCCATTGTGCATACCTCCAATTTAGATGGTGTCACTAATCCGGCTAAAGAAATAATAGAAATTGCGCATAAAAATAATACCTTGGTTTGCTTGGACGTTGCGCAGAGTATTCCTCATAAGAAAATTGATGTTCAAGATTTAGATGTTGATTTTCTAGCTTTTTCTGGTCACAAAATGCTTGGGCCTACTGGTACAGGAGTTTTTTATGGAAAATCTAAGTTACTAGAAAGACTTTCACCGTTTCTTGTCGGTGGAGATACGGTAGAATTTTCTACTTATGACAATTATAAAATGCTTCCCATCCCCGATAAATTTGAAGCTGGATTGCAGAATTACGCTGGGATTATTGGTTTCGGAGAAGCAGTAAAATATTTAAGTCAATTTGATTTTAATGATATTAGAGAACATGAACTTAAACTTAATACTTATATAACAAGTGAATTGCGAAAAATTCCTCAGATAAAAATAATAGGTCCAGAGGATCCAAAATACAGATCTGGAATTATTGATTTTTATATTGAGGGTATGGATATGCATAAGTTCGCAATAATGCTTGATGAAATGGCAAATATTGAAATCCGCTCTGGTCAACATTGTGTCCATTCTTGGTTCGCTGATAAAAAATGTTTAAATTCCGCACGAGTTAGTTTATATTTATATAATACAATAGAGGAAGCAGAAGCATTTATTATAAACCTAAATAAAATTATAAAAATACTATAAATTTATGCCTTGTATAATAGCCTTAATTGTTTTTGGAATAATGGGAATATTTAGTGCTTCGCATCGAGCAGTCGCGAAAGAGGCTTTTGACTGTGTTTTTAGGAGAATTACTTTTCGTCCTTGTAATACTAATTTTCAGGAAAAAATAAAAGGAAAAATTTTATCAAAGATAATCACTCGTTCTACTTTCTTAGCTAGGATGGTCAATAAACATTATGAAATAATATCTTGGATATTTTTTATTTTAATGCTGGGCAGTACTTTTTATGTTTTACGTGGCGGATATAATTTTTATGTTTATGGCAGTTGTAATGGTTTGAATGCAAGCGGTTTTTGTGCTTTTGATCCAAGCGGAGAAAATAACAAAGTGACAGGGATAGGCGATAGTGAAGCTTGCGGAATCACTCAAAAAATAGAGTCGAACATTACATTAAATGGCGTGGATCTTTCAAGTTTTCCAACTCAAAATATTGGCTCGAAAGACACTATAGTATTTATTGGCTGTTATGCTTGTGATTATAGCCGAAAAGCTTTTCCTGATATTCAAAGATTAATAAAAGATAAACAGACAAATTTCATCTTTGCTCATTATCCAGCCAAAGGAGATACGACATTTTTGGCGGAGGCAGGGTATGCAATTAGAAATCTTTATGGGGACGAGGCCTTTTGGAAATTGAATGATTATTTATTTACTGCCGATAAAAATTACATTTTAGATAAAACAAATCTAAATACTATTTTGACTGATCTTGGTTTTGACGCCCAAAAAGTAAATGTGCTTGCGAATAGTCCGGAAACAAAAATTGCCGTAGAAAATCAAGTAAAAGAACTCAACAAGACAGGCCTTTATGGTACACCGACTATTTTTATAAATGGCAAAGCTTTTGTGGGACCTAAACCATACCGAGTTTATAGTGTGCCTCTAAATAAATTTATTTTCTTTTAGGTTTTTTTATTATTAATTTAAAAATCAAAAATATATGAAAGGATATAACGTGAACATAGAGAAAGAAGCTTTGGAAAATACAAATTTTCGTAAAGTTTTATACACAGCAAAGCATTGCCAGCTAGTATTGATGAGTTTGAAGCCAAATGAAGAAATTGGAATGGAGGTGCATCCGGACAATGATCAATTTTTTCGTTTTGAAAAGGGAGAAGGAAAAGTTTTTATTGATGGAAATGAATATGCTGTTATGGATGGTTCTGCAATCATAGTTCCAGCTGGAGCAGAACATAACGTTGTTAATGTTTCAGATACAGAGGATTTAAAACTTTATACGATTTATTCTCCAGCTCATCATGAGGACGGCATAATAAGAGCCACAAAAATTGAGGCAGAAAAAGATAGTCCAGAATTTGAGGGGATAACTACAGAGTAAGAAAAAAGACAAAAACATAAAAATGGGGTAAAATAGAAAGATGATATTTTCAGCTATATTAACTGTAATAGGTCTTTCTCTTTTTGAGTCTATTTCATCAGTAGATAATGCGATAATCAACGCGGAGGTTCTTTCTACTATGGGGGAAAAGGCTAAAAAATGGTTTTTGACCTGGGGGATACTTTTTGCTGTGTTTATTGTTCGGGGGCTTCTCCCTTTTATAATAATTTGGGTTTTTAATCCAACTCTTTCAGTTTTTCAGGTTTTATCTGCCGCTTGGTCTTCTGATCCGTTAGTTCAAGAATCAATCCATAAATCAGCTCCAATTTTATTAATAGCTGGCGGAGTTTTCCTTTTGTTTTTGTTTTTACATTGGTTATTTCTGGAAGATAAAAAAATGGGTTTACCTTTAGCAGAAAAATTTTTTATGGCAAAGGGGGTTTGGTTTTATGCAATTGTTTCTGTTTTGTTGGCTGTCATTTCATGGTTTGCCTTACAGCAAAATAATTTGATGGCTTTTGGAGCAGTAGTCGGTTCAAGCCTGTTTTTTATTACCCATGGTTTTAAACAAAATGCGGAAGAAGAAGAAAGAAGATTGCTCAGTAGTGGACGTTCAGACCTGAGCAAGCTTTTTTTCTTAGAAATTATTGATACAACTTTTTCTATTGACGGAGTGCTTGGAGCTTTTGCTTTCACTTTATCTATTCCTTTAATTTTAATTGGAAATGGTTTAGGAGCTCTTTTGGTGCGGCAGTTTACTATCAGCAACATAGAAAGAATCAAAAAATATGTTTATTTAAAAAACGGAGCGATGTATTCTATTCTTGTTTTAGGAATCATTATGATATTGCATAGTTTTGGATTTTCTATACCAGAATACATATCTCCGCTTTGTACTTTTATTATAATTGGATTTTTCTTTTGGAAATCTAGAGTATATATTTCTTTAAATTTAGAGCAAAGTTAAGAAATGCAAAGAAATGCAAGATTTAGAAAAAAAATTTGAAATAGAATACAGCAAGCTAAATAAAGAACAAAAGAAAGCTGTAGATACAATAGATGGACCGGTGATGGTGGTGGCAGGACCTGGTACAGGCAAAACACAGATTTTAGCTTTGCGGATAGGAAAGATTCTTTTAGAAACTGATACAAAGGCAGATGGTATTTTGTGTCTCACTTTTACTAATTCCGCAGTAAAAGCTATGCGTGAAAGGTTGAGAAAATATATTGGCAAAGAGGCTTCAAATGTCAGAATCTCTACTTTTCATGGTTTTGGAATGGATATTTTAGATAAATATTTTAACGTTCTAGGGCTCGATGAAAAACCAGAATTAATGGATGAACGTGATTCAGTCTCTTTATTTGATGATATTTTAAAAAATAATGATTGGGAATATATTCGTCCTAGGGCTAATTCTTCAAGATATTTCAAGGATTTAAAAGGGATGATTTCATTTTTAAAACGGGAGAGAATTTCTCCTCTTAATCTTGAGAATGAAATAAAAAATGAAATTAAGAATATTGAAAATGATCCAGTTAATATTTCTTCTCGTGGAGAAAGCAAAGGGAAATTAAAAAAAGAAGTAGAAAAGAAGATCGAGGGCTTGTATCGTACACTGGAAGTAATGAAATTTTATAATCTTTATGAAAAGACAAAAAAGGAAAAGAATTTATTTGACTACGATGATATTTTAGAATCCCTTGTATTCATTGTCGAAGATTCGGATGAAGCGAAGAATTATATTAAAGAAAATTTTCTGTATGTATTGATTGATGAACATCAAGATTCGAGCGGGGTGCAGAATGAATTTTTATTAAAAGTATGGGGGAAGGAGGAAAAACCGAATATTTTTGTAGTAGGGGATGATCGCCAGCTTATTTACGGCTTCGGGGGAGCATCACTTGAATATTTTGAAAATTTTAAAAACTCTTTCGGTAAGGCAGAATTAATTATTTTAGAAGAAAATTATCGTTCGACTCAAAAGATTTTAGATTCATCACATGAACTACTACAAAGTTCTATTTCTAAGGGAAAATTGAAGAGCAACCATAAAGAAAATCATGCCTTGCGTTTGGTTGAAGCTTATTATCCGAGAGATGAGATTATTTTTTTAGCCCTAGAGATAAAAGATAAACTCAAGAAAAATTATGATCCAAACGATATAGCTATTTTGGTGCCAAAGAATCACCAAGTGAGAAGTACCGTGGCAATTCTGAAAGATATGGGTATACCGGTCGCAGGCGGAGAAGCGGTAAATTTTTTTGATGCCCCTCCTTCTGTTTCGTTTTTGCGAGTTTTGAAGATTATTGCCAATCCTGACAATGGAGCAATGCTGTCCTCATCCTTTTTTGATCCATTGTCGGGAATTCCTCCACTTTTAGCGCACAAATTTTTAAAAGATAAAAAGATGCGAGAATTTTCCTTGTTGAATGTAGATGTAGAGAAAAATAATTTATTTACTGAAAAAGGTGAAGTAAGTGTTTGGCTGGGAAAATTAAAATTATGGTTGGAATTTTCTACAGGGCCTCTTTATTCTTTTATTCAAAAAGTAGGTACGGAGTTTCTTCTTGATACTGCTAAAAATCACGAAGAACTCGTCGTTCGAATAGAGATTTTGCGAACAATACTTCATTTGGTTTTATTAAAGATAGAAAAAAATCCCAAAATAAACTTAAGTGAATTCTTGGATTTTCTAGATAGAATAGAGGATTACGGAGAAAACATACCGCTTGCCATCTTTGCTCCCAATGAAGGAGTCAAAGTTCTTACTTTACATGGCTCCAAAGGTCTTGAATTTGATTATGTGTGGATAGCGCATATGGACGAAAAGTCATTTTCTGGGAGTAGGCGTGAAGGTTTTTCTCTACCTGCTTCTTTGAAAGAAAAGATTGAAAAGAAAGATGAAATAGTTTCAAAAAGAGAACTGTATGTAGCGCTTACTCGCGCTAAAAGATTTTGCACTATCTCTTATTCATTAAAATCCTATACTGGAGGTAGCCAAGAGCTCGCTCATATAGTGGAAGATATAGTAGATAATTTTGAAAAACAAAATGCTGATGAAACAGAAAAAATAATTCTTAAAAAGAATCCAAAAGTTTATGCTATTTCTGACGCAGAAAGTAAAAAGCATGCTGGCTTGCAAGACTTGGTAAAATTAGTGGCTCGGGATTATGAAGATCGTAAAATATCAGTATCACTTCTTAATAATTTTTTTGAATGTCCTTGGAAATGGTATTTTAGAAATTTATTACAACTACCAGAGTCTAAAAGCGAGAGCCTGGAATTTGGGAATACCGTTCATGGCGCCATAGATAAGATTTTAAAATTAGAAAAAATACCTAATGAGAAAGAAATAGAAAAAATTGTCGAAAATAATAACGAAATTCTAAAGGTTGTTTCCAGGTGGGTAAAAAATAGATTACCCGATGTAAGTAAAAAAAGAGAGAATGAAAAAAGTATCTCTGCTCATGCCAAAGAATTTCCGCATTTGAATATTTATGGAAAGATAGATTTAATAGAAATTTTAGGAAAAGATATGGTGCGAGTGACAGATTTTAAAACCGGAGGGGTAAGAAAAAAAAGCGAAATTGAAAAAATAGATGAAGAGGGAAGAATGAGCAGTTATATGCGTCAGCTTGCCATGTATTCGTTTTTGATAAAACAAAGTTCAAAAAAAGAGGTAGAGGTATCACGTTTAGAATTTTTAGAAGCAAAAAACGAAAAAGAAAGTATTTACGATACAGTGATCAAAAAAGAGCAGATTGAGCTACTCTTAAAAGACATCAAAGATTATGACGATTTGGTTAAAAATGGAGAGTGGATAAATAGATCTTGTAATTATAATTCTTATGGTAAACATACTGAATGCGAATATTGCAAAATGGCAGAAATTTATAAATCCTGATAGAATAAAAAAATGGACGAGAAAAACAAAAAAGGTTTATCCGCTGTGGCGGGAACGATACACCCGCTTTCCTTATTGGCACAGGAAGCTTACCAAGCTTTTTCTGATATGGGTTTTGAAATTGCGACTGGACCCGAGCTAGAAAGTGAATGGTATAATTTTGATGTTTTAAATGTCCCCAAAGACCATCCAGCGCGCGATATGCAGGACACTTTTATAATTAAAAATGCAAAGGAGAAAGTATTGAGAACCCATACTACGTCTGCCACAGCACGTGCAGTAGAACAGGCGGGCAAAGATGGAAGAATGCCTTGCGCTTTTATTTCTGTAGGTAAAGTTTTTCGAAATGAAGCTACTGATGCTACTCACGAAATGCAATTTTATCAGATAGATGGAATTATGGTGGGTGATATAAAAGATGGTATTTCTATTGGGAATTTAAAAGGTGTACTCACACAGTTTTATAAAAAGATGTTAGGTGAAAATACTGAAATAGAATTTCGTCCTAGTTTTTTCCCTTTTACTGAGCCTTCTCTCGAAGTCCATGCAAAATTTAATGGGCGTTGGCTTGAAATGATGGGGGCGGGGATGCTTCATCCTAATGTTTTACGCAATTGTGGTCTTGATCCAGCGAAAGTTCAAGGATTTGCTTTTGGTGGTGGTCTTGATCGTATCGCAATGATCAAATGGAATATTCCGGATGTAAGATTTTTTTATCAAGGAGATTTACGTATTAATCAGTTTTAAAAATAAAATTCAGATGAAAATTTCTTTTAATTGGCTAAAAAGTTATATACCTGATGCACCAGGCACAGACAAGCTTGTGGATATTTTTAATTATCATCTTTGTGAAGTTGAGAGTGTTGATAAAAAAGGGGATGACACAATATTTGATATAAATATTTTGCCAAATCGGGCGCATGATTTACTTTCACACTTTGGTGTGGCTCGAGAGCTCGCTTCTCTTTTGGATATAAAGTTTACTGACCCAACTCTTAAATATAAAATTCCAGAGTCTAAACCGACTGATTTAAAAATTGATGTAGAAAATGATAAATGCCGAAGATATATGGGGAGAGTTATACATAATGTGAAGGTCGAGCCTTCGCCAGAATGGGTAGTAAAACATTTAGAATCGATAGGGCAAAGAAGTATAAATAATATTGTAGATGCTACTAATATTGTGATGTATGACTGTGGTCAGCCGACACATGTTTTTGATTTAGATAAGGTGAATGATGGGTTAGTGATAAGGATGGCAAAAGATGGAGAAGAACTTACTACTTTGGATAATAAAAAATGCAATTTAAAATCTTCTAACTTGGTTATTGCTGATACAAAAAATGCTTTGGCCGTTGCTGGAGTAAAAGGAGGAAAAATCGCTGAAGTGGATAGTAATACTAAAAATATTATTTTAGAGGTTGCAAATTTTGATCCAACATCAGTACGTAAAACAGCTCAAGCATTGAATATTTTTACAGATTCAAAAAAACGTTTTGAGAATGACTTGTCACCCGAACTTAGTTCTTACGCTATGCAGGAACTTTCTGCATTAATTTTGGAAATGTGCCCAAATGCTATTTTTGAAGATATAGTGGACGTGTATCCTGTAAAACAAGAGGAGAGAAAATTAAATTTTTCTATTGATAAAATTTCTAAAATTTTAGGTTTGGATGTCTCTATTGATGAGATAAAAGATGTTTTAAAAAGATATAATTTTGAATATAAAGAGAATGATGGAAAATTTGAAATTGTAGTACCACAAATGCGTTTTGATTTGGCAATTGAAGAGGATATGGCTGAAGAAATTGGCAGAGTTTTAGGTTATGACAAAGTAAAAGGACAAATACCTAAAATTAATTTTGAACCAAAACAAAATGAAATTTATTCACAAATACTCTTTGCGCGAAATAAATTATTAGAAGATGGATATTCAGAAGTGATGAATAGCAGTTTTTGTGATGTTGGAGAGGTGGAGGTTCTGGCTTCTGCTTCTGATAAGAATTTTTTAAGGACGAATCTAATAGATGGGTTGAAAGAAAGCTTGAAATTAAATCAAGCGAATTCTCCACTTTTAGGAATAGACAAAGTCAAAATTTTTGAAATTGGAACTATTTTTAAGAAAAATGGGGAAGAAATGCACGTGGCTTATAGTGATAAGAAGGAAATTAAAGAAGTTGGTTTAGATGAATTTTGTGCAGAAATGCTGGCACAGAAAAATTTAGTCGCTCCTTCCGCAAGCGGGGTCCCACGCGAGCAAAATTTTTCTGTGCCAGCATTTAAAATGTGGTCATTGTTTCCTTTTATTGCGCGTGATATTGCTGTGTGGGTGCCGGAGGAAATAACGAGTGAAGAAGTCGCTAAGATTATAGAGGAAAATATGGGGGAGATGGTGGTGCGAGGACCGGAGATTTTTGATGAATTTAAAAAGGATGGAAAAATTTCTTATGCTTTTAGGTTGGTTTTTCAATCTTATGAAAGGACTTTGAATGATCAAGAAGTGAACGATATTATGATTAAAATAACTGATAAAATAAAGGAAAATACTGATTGGCAAGTGAGGTAAATTTTGCTATAATACTATCAGTAGATAGGGTCGCGCTTCAGTGGACAATTGCGCGACATGATTCTGCAGAATCAATATGGCAAAAGAAGAAAAGACTAAAAAGGGCGAGAAAAATTTACCCGCCAGTGGAGGGGTGCATCATTATGACGCTTCTGACATTTCAGTTTTAGAGGGTTTGGAGCCCGTCAGGCGTCGTCCTGGCATGTATATCGGTACTACTGGCCCAGAGGGTTTGCATCACTTGATTTGGGAGATTTTCGACAATTCGCGAGATGAAGCGATGGGTGGTTTTTGTAATGATATTGAGATTGTACTTCTTCCTGATAATCGCATTCGTGTGGCTGATAATGGACGAGGTATACCAGTAGACATGCATAAAAAAACAAAAGTCTCTGCTTTGGAGACAGTGATGACGACTCTTCATGCAGGAGGAAAATTTGGTGGAGAAGGATATAAAGTTTCTGGAGGTTTGCATGGAGTAGGCGCATCAGTGGTGAATGCTCTTTCAGATTATTGTAAGGCAGAGGTTCATAGAGATGGTGGTAAATATACACAAGAATATTCTCAAGGTAAGAAAAAATCTGCGGTAAAAAAAATAGGAGCTTCAAAGCTCCACGGTACAATCATTACTTTTGAGCCTGATGAAGAAATCTTTGGCAAGATTGTATTTGATTGGAATACAGTAGTGAACCACATTCGTCAGCAAGCTTATTTAGTAAAAGGATTAAAGATTTTAATAATTGATGCAAGAGAATGGGAAGACAAAAAGGGTCTTGAAGACGTATTTTATTTTAGAGAATTAGAACAAGAGTTTCCTTCGGTAACTTTTTATTTTGAAGGTGGATTAGTTTCTCTGGTGAAATATTATAATAAACTGCATAAACCGATTCAAAATAACATTTTTTATGTTGAAAAAGAATCAGATAAAGTCGGAGTAGAGATAGCCCTGCAATATGTAGATGATATTACGGATAGAATTTTTCCTTTTGCTAACAATATTTACACTGCGGAAGGAGGAACTCATGTGACTGGTTTTAAAACAGCGCTCACTAGAACTCTTAATACTTACTGCAAAAAAAATGAAATGATGAAAGAGTCTGAAGGTGGATTTACAGGAGACGATGTTTTAGAAGGGTTGACGGTGGTTATTTCTGTGAAGCTTCGAGAGATCCAATTTGAAGGACAGACAAAGGGTAAACTGGGTAGTATGGAGGCCCAAGGCGCCACAGCGACAGTTTTCGGTGAGGCTTTTGCGAGTTTCTTAGAAGAGAATCCAGATGATGCTAAGGCAATAATAAATAAGTCAATTCTCGCTCTGAAAGCTCGTAAGGCAGCCAAGGCAGCCAAGGATTCAATTCTTCGCAAGGGAGCACTCGAGGGTATGACTTTGCCGGGGAAGCTCGCAGATTGTCAGAGTAAAAATGCTTCTGAGTCAGAATTATTCTTAGTGGAGGGGGACTCGGCTGGAGGTAGTGCCAAGCAGGGCAGGGATCGCCGTACGCAAGCGATCTTGCCACTACGCGGAAAGATTCTAAACGTGGAGCGCGCACGTATAGATAAGATGCTTGCCTCAAAAGAAGTGAAGTCTCTGGTTATCGCTATGGGTACTTCGATAGGAGACACTTTTGATTTAGGAAAAATGCGTTATCATAAAATAATTATCGCAACTGATGCCGACGTGGATGGTTCGCATATTCGTACATTGCTTTTGACTCTTTTTTACCGATATTTTAAGCAAGTGATTGAAGCTGGATATATTTATATTGCCCAACCACCTCTTTATAAAATAAAAAGAGGGAAAGAAATTTCATATGCTTATACAGATGATGAGAAATTAAAAATTGTCGGCAAGAATAGTGATGTAAGTGAGATTGAAGAAATAGAAGCTGGAAGTCCTGAGCAAGAGGGGGGAGGAGAGACCGCAGAAGAGGAAATTAAAACCAAATCAAATAAAATTCATATCCAGCGCTTCAAAGGTCTCGGAGAGATGAATCCTGAAGAACTCTGGGAGACGACGATGGATCCGAGTCATCGTGTATTAAAACGTGTAGATATTGGTGACGCCGAAGAAGCTAATAAAATTTTTGACATTCTAATGGGATCCGAAGTCCCTCCTCGTAAGTCTTTCATTCAGTCTAATGCAAAAATGGCTGAGATAGATATTTAGTAAATATCTAGAACAACTAAAGCACAGAAAGAAGAGAAAGAACGACTCCAAGAATTATACCAATAAACATTCCAGCGATGCCGTAAAAGAAAAAACCGATTATAGCAAATAAAATTATAAGAAAAAGCATTATTTTATTTTTTATTTTTAATTTCTTCTAAAAGTTTTGTCACCAATTCTTCTTTTGTTATTTGGCCTAGCTGACCAGCGTCGCGGGATTCGAGGGTTACTTTTCCAGCTTCTATTTCTTTATCACCAATGACGATCCAGTAGGGGATTTTATTATTCTTAGCATCTCGGACTTTTCCACCAAGATTTTTCTCTTCAACATCAAGCTCAGTGCGAATATTGTTTTCTTTTAATAATTCAAAAACTTGTTTTGCGTATCCATTGTGATTTTCTCGTACAGGTATAACTTTTACTTGCACTGGTGAGAGCCAGAGAGGAAAGGCGCCTGAGTAGTGTTCGATTAAAACTGCGGCGCATCTTTCTATGGAGCCAGTAATAGCAGAATGAATCATCACGATGCGTTCTTTTTCTCCTTTTTCATTTACACAAGTTAGATCAAATCTCTCCGGCAAATTCATATCTAGCTGGATGGTTGCCACTTGCCATTCTTTTCCAGCTTTATTTTTTGCCATGAAGTCTAATTTGGGTCCATAAAGTGCAGCTTCCCCTAATCCTTCAAAATAATCTGCGCCTCGTTCCTCTGCAATACTACGAAGTTCGCTTTCTGCTGTATCCCAAATCTCCTTAGTACCAAGATATTTTTGAGGTTCTTTTGGATCTCGAAATGATAAACGAACTTTTAAAGTGAATCCAAATGCTTTGTAAAATGTATCAATGATATCCCAAATTTTTAAAAATTCATCTTTAATTTGATTGGTGCGACAAAAGACATGTGAATCGTCTTGAGTAATGGAAAGCACACGAGTGAGTCCTCCTAGCTCGCCTGATTGTTCATCTCTATAAACCATGGTTGTTTCTGCGTACCTTTGTGGCATTTCTCTGTATGAGTGAGGCTTACGAGCAAAGATTTGAGTGTGGTGTGGGCAGTTCATTGGTTTGATTGCGTATTCTTTACCTTCTCTTGAAGTAAGTTTGAAAAGATCTTCTGCAAATTTTTCCCAATGTCCTGAAGTTTGATATAATTCTTTTTTTGTAATATGAGGGATAGTTACTCTACTATAGTTGTGTTTTGAGCGAAGTTGCCAGACGAATTTATCTAGTTCTTCTCGGATAATTGTACCTTTTGGTGTCCAAAGTGGCAGACCTGGTCCAACAAGCTCAGAGAAGGTAAATAAATCAAGTTCCTTGCCTATAATTCTATGATCATTTTTATCCATTTCATTTTCTTTTTCCATAGTTTTCATCTTATCACATTTTATTTTGCTTTTCATCTATAATATGCTAGGATAGAAACATTATGGTAGTACGAATGAGACATACAAAATCGCATACAAAGAACCGACGTTCTCACCACGCTTTGGAGAGTACTAGTTTTTCTAAGTGCGAAAATTGCAAAGCTTTAAAAAGACGCCACACAGTCTGCTCTGGTTGTGGTTTTTATAGGGGGAAAAAGGTTTTAGATTTAATCAAAAAGACAGAAAAGAAGCAGGCAAAAGCGAAGGCAAAAAAGGCAGAGGAAAATAAATAAATATACCTCACCCCGCCCAAAAAGTGTTTGGGCACCCCTCTCCTTATTAAGGAGAGGGGATGGGGGTGAGGTGAATTAAGGAATTCACCTCAGCAAATTTTATGGCAAATAGGCACCTTTCCAGATCAATAGTTCTCCAGACGCTTTTTGAGTGGGATTTCTTGTCTGCACAGGCGGATGTGTCCACTAATAAAAAAAAGGCTAATCTCACAGTTGAAGAAATAAAAGAAGTCTTAAAAAGAAATTTGAAAGAATTTGCTCCTGGTTTTGAAGATGATGTTTTTGTATTTTCACTTATTGACCAAATTTTAAAAAAGCGAGCAGTGATCGATGAAATTATAGAAAAAGCTGCGCCAGACTGGCCACTTGATAAAATTTCTATTATTGATAGAAATATTTTGAGGATTGGTTTAGCAGAGCTTATTTTTGGTGACAGAAATGAAGTTCCTCCTAAAGTAGCTATCAATGAGGCAATAGAATTAGCGAAAACTTTTGGTGGAGAAAATTCCAGTAAATTTATTAATGGTGTGCTCGGCGCAGTTTATAAAGAGATAGGTGAGCCAGGCAAGGATCAAGTCAGTAAAAAAAAGAAAAATGAAGAAATTTTAGATATCACTAAATTGCCAATTGATAAAAAAGGTGGAGCTATTGTTTATGCCAAGAAAGATAATAAAAAGAATGGTGAGACAATGTTTGCTTTAGTGCATGACGTTTTTGGATATTGGACTATTTCCAAAGGAAGTGTCGAAGAAGGTGAAAATGAGGATGAAGCGACAGTCAGAGAGATAAAAGAAGAAATAGGACTTGATATAAAAATAGAAGAAAAATTAGGAGAGAATGAATATGTCGCTACGCACCCCCAGAATGGAAAAAGTTTAAAGAAAGTTGTTTATTTTTTGGCAAAGAGCGAGTACAAAGAACTCGTATTAGAAAAATCCGGGGGATTAGACGGGGCAAGATGGTTCGAGCTTTCTGAAATTCCAAAACTTCGTATTTATAACGATATAATACCTTTATTTAGTAAGGCGATTGAGATTATTAGTAATAAAAAGAGCATCGCGCCTTAATGGACTTGCGCGACGTGATTTCGCTAAATCAATGATACAATTTTCAGATTTCGAAAAAAAAATAAAAGTAATTTTTAAAGATAAGAATTTATTAAAACAGTCATTTACGCATCGTTCTTATATAAATGAAAATGGAGCGGCCAATATTTCTCACAACGAACGTTTAGAGTTTTTAGGAGATGCAGTACTTGAGCTTATCGTTACAGATTTTCTCTATAAAAAATATCCAAATTATCCAGAAGGAAAATTGACCGCCCTTCGTTCTGCTCTCGTGAATGCTATTATTATTTCTGAAATTGCTTTATCTATAGGAATGAATGATTATCTGCTTTTGTCCAAAGGTGAAGCAAAAGATTTTGGTAAAGCGAGGCAGTATATTTTAGCA
Source organism: Minisyncoccota bacterium (assembly GCA_041662205.1). Taxonomy (GTDB): domain Bacteria; phylum Patescibacteriota; class Minisyncoccia; order Phycocordibacterales; family UBA9973; genus UBA9973. The sequence continues at coordinate 49,895 of JBAZSZ010000001.1, forward strand.
AATACTTATGAGGCATTTATTGGGGCAATGTATTTAGATCAAGGATATGAGATCGTAAATAAATTTGTGACTGAAACTCTTTTAGGAAAGACTGAAGAAATAGTAAAGAAAAAACTTTGGCGTGATGCGAAAAGTTTAGTGCAAGAAAAAGCGCAAGAATTTGTATCAGTCACTCCCGCTTATAAAGTATTGCAACAATCAGGCCCAGATCATGATAAACACTTTACTATAGGTATTTATTTCGGAACAGATTTAATAGCTGAAGGAAAGGGACAAAGCAAACAAGAAGCCGAACAAAAGGCAGCCGAAAATGCACTAAAAGTAAAAAATTGGTTAGACTAAAAAAATGCGACTCAAGACACTTCAATTAAATGGTTTTAAATCCTTTGCGCAAAAGACTATTTTGGAGTTCAATACCCCGATTGTTTCTGTTGTGGGTCCAAATGGTTCTGGAAAATCAAATATTGTAGAGGCTATTCGTTTTGTTTTAGGCGAACAATCCATGAAATCAATGCGAGGGAAAGGAGGTTCGGATCTTGTTTTTAAGGGATCTAAAAAATTACCAAAGGGGTCACGGGCGTCCGTAACTATTTATTTCGATAATACTGATAAGGTTTTTAAACTCTTAAGTGATGGGAGAGAAGATGTAGATTTGAATTATGATGTTATCTCGATATCTCGTGAAGTTTTTTCGGATGGATTAAATAAATATATTTTAAATGGCACAGAAGTTCGCTTGAAAGATATTCATAATTTACTCGCTTCGGTCAATGTTGGTTCTTCTGGGCATCATATTATTTCTCAGGGTGAAGCTGATAGAATTTTGAATGCTAATGCGAGAGAAAAAAAGGAAATGGTAGAAGATGCGCTCGGATTAAAAATTTATCAATACAAAATAAAAGAAAGTGAGAGAAAATTAGAGCGAACAAATGAAAATATGAAAGAAGTTGTTCTCTTGCGAAGAGAAAATGCTCCACACCTTAACTTTTTGAAGAAACAGGTGGAAAAATTTGAAAAGACCAAAGAAATGCAAATAGAATTGGCAACTCTGTATAGAGAATATTTAAAAAAAGAAAGTGTTTATTTAGAGCAAGAGAAAAATAAATTATCTCTTGAAAGAATTAGTATTTCAAGCGAGCTTGAAAGTGTAGCAAGTAAAATTTCTCAAAATGAAGATGGTAATGTTGTTCAAAATAGTCAGAAAATAGAAGAACTAAGAGTAGTGGAACAAAAGCTAAATTCTCTACGCTCTTCAAAGGGCGAGCTGGAACGTAAGCTTGGTCGTATCGAGGGAATTCTCGAATCAATAGAAAATAAGGCAAAAGTTTTTGGAATCTCTGGTAAATGCCCAATGTGTGGAAACGAAATCAAAGAAGTATCCGAGGGGCAAAAAGAAAAAATACATAATGAAGAAAAAGAATTAACAGAATTAAAAAATTCACAGCTTAATGTTCTAGCGGAAATCCAAAAAATAACATTAGAAGAAAAAGAAGGTATCAAATCAGCAGAAATATTAAAACAAGCGATAAATAAAGAGATGGAAGCATTACGTGATCTTGAGAGGGAAAAATTTACCTGGAAAGTTAGGCATCAAGAATTATCTTCTGCTTTGGAAATGGTCTCAATTAAAGAAACAAATTTGAGAAGCCGTAAAGAAAGTTTTGAGAATGAAATAAAAGAAGGTATTGCCTTGATTGGTAAAGAAGAATTGTCTTATGAGAATTTTAAAATTGAAGGCATCAATACAGGAACTACCCAAGAAGAACAAAAGAGAAAGATTGAGCGTATAAAAATAAAATTAGAAGATGCCGGTCTTGGTAACGGGACAGAATTAATGAAAGAGTTTCATGAAGTGACAGAGCGAGATCAGTTTTTAATGAAGGAAATGGAGGATTTAGAAAAAAGTATTGAGTCTTTGCAAAAACTTATTGTAGATTTAAAAGAAAAAATAGATATAGAGTTTAAAGAAGGAATTAAAAAAATAAATGTGGAATTTCAAGAATTTTTCTCTTTAATGTTCGGTGGTGGGCATGGGTCACTTTCAGTGATTGAAATAAAAAAGAGAAAAAATTATGAATCTGAAAATGATGAAGACAGAGAAGAAGGAGAACTTGAAGAAGATGAAAGTGTCGTTGAAAAGGGAATTGAGATAAATGTTTCTTTGCCGAATAAAAAGGTAAAAGAAATCAATGCTTTCTCCGGTGGAGAAAGATCCCTCACTTCTATCGCTCTTCTTTTTGCTATGTCGCAAGTAAATCCACCACCATTTTTAGTATTAGATGAGACAGATGCAGCGCTCGATGAAGCGAATTCTCGCAAATATGGAGATATGTTGGAAAAACTTTCTAAACATTCTCAACTTATCGTCGTTACCCACAATCGAGAGACAATGTCCCGAGCTGGAATACTCTATGGTATTACCATTGGCTCCGACGAAGCCTCCAAACTTCTCTCAGTAAAATTTGAAGAAGCAACCCAGATTGCAAAGTAATCCTATGAAATTAATTCTTGGTTCATCTTCAAAATATAGAAAAAATATTCTTGAGAAAGCCGGATATGTTTTTGATGTTTTGGTTCCTGATATTGATGAAAAATTAATTCAAGTTGATGATCCATATCAAAGACCTCTGGTGGTTGCTAGGGCTAAAGCTGAAGTTTTAATTTCTCAAATAAAAGAACCAGCTTTGCTTGTTACATCAGATGTTATCGCTGTTTGTAATGGAAAAGTGCGTGAAAAACCAGAGTCTAAAGAAGAGGCTAGAGAATTTTTGATGGAATACAGCAAGGGAATAGGGCCTGAAGGTGTAACTGCTATTGTGATTTATAACACAGTTACCAAAGAATATTTTGAAGGAATCGATAAAGCTCAAGTTTTTTTTAGTGAATTTCCTGAATCAGTGATTGAAGATTTTATAAAAAATGGTGATGCTCTCGGTCGGGCTGGTGGTTTTGGTGTTCAATCCCCAATACTCCGACCTTATGTGAAAAAAATTGAAGGAGATGAAGAATCCATCGTCGGTTTACCAGTTTTATTGTTAAAAAAATTACTCAAACAAGCTGGGTATTGAAATTTTATAATCTACGCTATAGCGTAGATATATTTTTAACTTCTTTAAATTTTATATTTTCTTCTTTACCCGCTGTTACTTTTTCTATTTGAAAGACAGAATTTTGCTGGGTTATGTTTTTCTTTGCAGTCATTGAGCCATCTTTAAATAATTTTAATTCTAAAAGCATACCCTGCATAGTTTTTTTATCTCGAGGTTGATCAAAAATAAAATTACCAAGCGAGTAGGCAATATAGCCATTGTTATAAACCTCTGTGTCCTGTGTGACGTGTGAATGCGAACCAATAACAATTTTTGCACCATTATCGATTGCCTTATGTGCTAAAAATTCTTGTCTGGCATTGTGTTTATTTTTATATTCTTCGCCGAAATGAAAAGTGACAACTAAATAATCTACTTGTTTAGCTGCATTTTTAATTATTTCATCAAAATTTGGATCGTTTGCTAGGAGTACTCCTGCTTTTTCAATACCGACAGACATATTATTTGGTCCCACATCAGAGAATCCAAGATAGCCAATTTTCATTCCATATTTTTCGATAATGGCTGGTGTTTCGGCTTCTGTTTTATTGTTTCCTCCACCAGTATAAAGTATTTCGTTTTCTTTCAAGCGGGCAAGTGTATCAATAAAGGCATTACGTCCCCAATCAGCGACGTGATTGTTTGCCAAGGATAAAACATTCACACCCACGCCCCTCAAGGTTGGAATAACTACAGGATTCATTCTGAAGGAATATAAATTCTTTTGATCAATACCTTTATCCGAAGCAGTCCCTTCTAGATTGGCAAAGAAAATATCTGTGTTTTTTAATAACTCAAGTAGATTATTTGATTTTTCAAAAAGTTGAGAATAATCATTATTGAAATTTTTTACAACTGAATTTCTTACTCCACGATCGAGCATTATATCACCAGCAAAAGATAAGGTAACAAAATTTTGATCTCTGATGTCCGGCGTGCCAACTTTTTCTTGTACCCAATTTGTATTTGCGTCAGCCACACCACCGTAATATATGTTTTTTTTCAAATATTTTAAAAGAGTTTCAACATCACCGCGACGATCATTGCTTTGAAGTAAAGTAATAGCGATAGGTCGAGAACCGGCCTGACCTAAAGGCAAATTAAAAAGAGAGATGACTGTTTGTCTAGCTTCGTCTGTGTAACCACTTTTCCCCCCAATGTACCCATTTTTTTTTAGAAACTGACTAATGTTTGACCAACTATGAGTCTTTGTGGAATAGCTGTTTTTAGTAGTTATTTTTAATAAATCCTTCTGTCGCTGTGCTATGTATCCGGCCAATTTAAACATATCAGATACAGTTGATTGATTGTTCGGAGTTAGGCCACTTGGATCTTCATAGAAAGTGGAGTTCATCTGCAGAGCCGATGCTTCCTGATTCATTTTCAAGATAAAACTATTTCTACCGAAATATAAAGCAAGTGCTTCTGCTGCATCGTTGCTCGATTCTAAAAGAAGGGGATACATTAGATCAGAAATTTTTATTTTTTCTCCTAATCTTAATTCTCCATTCTGGCCAGAAGTCGAGAGAGCATTTTTAGTTATTTTAGTTGTTTCGTTTGATTTTACTAATTTGCTGGTGACGAGAGCGGTCATTAGTTTGGAGGTAGAGGCAATAGGGAACTTCTGATCTTGGTTTTTTGAAAGAATTACTTCTCCAGTATTTAAATCGCCAACTAAATAAGCTTTAGCAGATACTTTCGGCCCACCTTTTGTATCGTTGTTAATATAATAATATTGGAGTTTTGCTGATTCGGGAGCAATGAGTTGAACCACTAGTGCTTCGTTGTTATTTGTTTGGAATATTTTAAAATAGTTACTATCAAAAAAAAATGAGGTAACAAAAATACCGAGGATTACTGGTGGCATCGTCCAAAATATTAATTTAATTTTTGTTTTTAAAACAGAATTCATATTAATGTATAGTCTATATTTTTTTTCTCTAAATCAGTTGTCTTTACTTTTATTTTAACATGGTCGCCGAGACGATATCTTTTTTTCTTTTTTTGTCCAATTAATTCTAATTTTTTTTCATTAAAAATATAAAAATCATCTTTCATGTCTCGCACTCGTACTAGACCTTCACATTTTGTTTCTATTTCTTCAATATACATACCCCACTCCGTTATGCTACTTATCACTCCATTAAATCTGTCTCCTTTGTGCTGAGACATATATTCCACTTGTTTGTATTTTATTGAGGCCCGTTCAGCGTCCGAAGCACGTTTTTCTTGTTCGGAAGATATTATTGCAATTTTTTCATATTCAAATAATTTCTCTCTTAATTTATCTTTTGCATTTTTTTTCTTTGCTAAGTAAATACTAAGGAGTCTATGCACCATAATATCTGGATATCTTCTTATGGGAGAAGTAAAATGCGTATAATATTCAAAAGCTAAACCATAGTGTCCGATATTTTTGGTAGAATAAATAGCTTTTGCCATAGATTTTATGACTGCCCGATGTACTGTGTCTATGATTATTTTATCTACCTTTTTCCCCTTTAGATCTGTGAGTAATTTATTTATTTCATGAGTTGAGATTATTCCATTTTGCAATGATACTTTATGTCCTAAACTTCTTAAGAAAAATGCTAGATCGGCCATTTTTTCTTTAGATGGTTCATCATGGATACGATAAATGGAAGTATTTTCTGAGAGAACTTTCGCTACTTTTTTATTTGCCAATAACATAAATTCTTCAATTAATTTATTGGAATCACCTCGTTCTTTTTTTATTACTTTTATTGGTACTCCTTTGTCATCTAAAATAAATTTAACTTCTTCTTGTTCCAGTGAGATAGCTCCTTGTTCGAATCTTTCTTTAGTTAATTTTTTTGCTAAATTATTTAAAATAGAGAGTTCTTTGTGAAGTGGAGATCCTTTGCTTTTTATTGTTTTCTCTGCTTCTTCATAAGTAAATCTTTTTTGGGAATGTATTATTGTCCTGCCAAACCATTCACTTTTTACTCTTATGTTTTTTTCTCCATTTTTATCGATTATAAATACTGCGCTCATGGTGAGTCGGTCTTTATTAGGGACTAAACTACACAAATCGTTAGAAAGAATTTCCGGAAGCATTGGTATGGTTCTATCTACTAAATAGACCGAAGTTCCTCGTTCGCGTGCTTCACCATCTAGGGCACTTCCTGTTTTTACATAATACGATACGTCTGCGATGTGTATACCTATCTCATATACATCATTTGAGATTTCTTTGAAAGATATTGCGTCATCAAAATCTTTTGCATCTTCGGGATCGATGGTAAAAGTCAGTGTTTTTCTAAAATCACGTCTACCTTCATAATCACTATTTTTAATTCCTCCCTGTTTTATTTTTCTTGCTTCTTCTTCTACTTTTTCCGGAAGTTCTGAATCAAAACCTTTCTCTATAGCTATTGCATTCATTTCGGTATTATTGTCACCAGGTTTTCCTAAGATTTTTATCACTTTACCGATCGGGGCTTTTTGGGAATCTTTCCAAGAAATTATTTCCACAAAAACTTTCTGTCCCACTTTTGCGTTATTAAAATTTTCTTTTGGAATCAAAATATCCGTATACATCTTCGTATCATCTGGCTTTAAAAAAAATACACTATTTTCTTGTTCTAAGACCCCAGTAAAATGCATTTTTGCGCGAGAAATTATTTTTATAACTTCAGCAGTTTGACGTTTTTGGCTTTTGGGATGAAGAAATATCTCCACCATATCTCCATGAAGTGCAGTATTTAAATGTTTAAAATCAATTTCCGGATCTTGCTCTTTGTTTTTTCCTATTCCAATAGCCACATATCCTGTGCCTTTAGAAGATATAGAGATCACGCCTTGTAATTTATTTGTTTTACTGTTAATTTTACTCACTATCTTACAAATATAACATAAAAAAACGTAATATATTGCTTTTTTAAGTTTTTATGATAAGCTCTATTTATGTTAAAAATAAGACTTCAGAGGATAGGTAGAAAGAATGATCCGGCGTTTCGGGCTGTTTTGACTGATTCAAAAAATAGTACCAAAAGTGGACGATTTTTAGAAATTGTCGGGACTTATAATCCAAAGGCAGGAGAAGCAGATTTTAAGGCTGATAGAATAAAATATTGGATGTCCAAAGGCGCAAAGCTTTCTAATACAATGCACAATTTTTTAGTGCATCAGAAAGTCATTGAAGGTAAGAAAGTAAACGTTTTGCCGAAAAAGAAACCAACAGTTAAAAGAAAGGAATTAAAGACTAAGAAATAATTTTACCTGTCCTGTAGTAAATTTTGCAAAAATTTTACTGTGGGATATAATTATTACAGCAGTCATTCGGTCGTATACTGCCAAGTTTAGTAAAAGGTTAGTAAAAGATTAAAAGTATAAATTTAAAAAATATTATGCAAGAAGAAGCTGATAAGATATTTCTAGAATACGTAGTAAAGGCTCTAGTCGACAATCCAAACGATGTGAAGATTGAGCGTTCTTTAGATGAAATGGGAGTTTTGATAACTCTTACTGTAAATCCTGCCGATATGGGTAAGATTATTGGAAGAATGGGTAATACAGCAAAAGCTATTCGTACCTTGCTTCGTATTATTGGTATGAAGAATAACGCCCGTGTAAATCTGAAGATCAATGAACCTGAGGGCTCCGTCAGGCCAGAGAGAACCGAGAGACCTGCAGGGTCTTTTGGAGGGTCCATGAGTTCTTCAGCTCCAGCCATGAAAACTGTCGATCAGGCTATGGAAGACTTGAAAGGAATATAAATAAAAAATCCCCTCATTGAGGGGATTTTTTGATATGATATAAATATGCGTTTTCATATAATTACAATTTTTCCTAATATTTATGATTCATATATGAATGAGTCTATTATTGGAAGAGCAATTAAAGATAAAAAAATATCTTTAAATTTTTACAATCCCAGAGATTTTATAAAAGGAAGTAAGAGCAATTACAAACCAGTAGACGGTAAACCGTATGGCGGGGGAGCTGGTATGGTTCTACAAGCAGAACCGATCTTGAAGGCATTTTCAAATATTGAAAAGAAGACAAAGAGTAAAAAGAAAAAAGTCGTGATATTTTCAGCGAAAGGAAAACCATTCAATCAAAAGATTGCCTATGACTGGGCAAAAAAGTATCAAGAAATCGTATTTATCACTGGCCGGTATGAAGGCATCGATGAACGAGTTAGAATAGCACTCAAGGCTGAGGAAATTTCTATTGGTCCGTATGTGTTGACCGATGGAGACGTGGCGGCGATGGTCGTCTCTTCGGCAGTGGTCAGACTTTTACCCGGTGTGATTCGTTTAGAATCTTTAAAAGAAGAATCCCACTGGAATTTATTGTTAAAGAAAGAAAAGCAAGGTGAATTAGGGGAGAGCGGTTTAGAATATCCGCACTACACTCGTCCAGAAATTTTAAAATATAAGGGTAAAAATTATAAAGTCCCGAAAGTTTTGCTTTCCGGAAATCATAAAAAAATAGAAGAGTGGAGGAAAAATTCATAATCCACAATCAGAATTTGACAAAAAAGGTAAAATGGAGTAGGGTGTTTAGGATTCATTGATTGAGTATCGGATGCAATCTTATTGTTTAATTATAAGGTTTTTAACTTAATCATATCTAAATAAATCTAAATAAATCTTGAGAAGCTAAAGAAAAGCATTTTTCATCTGTTTTTCTTTGATTTTTCTTCGATTTCTTTTTCTTTGTTTAGGTCACAAGCTAACTATGCAAAAAGAAATAAGTGTGAATAAGCGTCCGAAAAAGTATTTTAATAGATACAAAAAGCCTTTGGTGGAATTTCCGAATTTGATTGAAGCTCAATTAAAAAGTTTCAAATGGTTGATAGAGACCGGCATCGGGGAAGTTTTTAAGGAATTTTCTCCAATCATTGATTACTCTGGAAAAAAGTTTCAATTGGAATTCACGTCTTTCTCTTTGAGTGAATCTAAAGTTGATGAAAATAATTCTAAAATAAATAAACTTTCTTACCAAGGGTTACTAAAGGCGCGGGTAAAATTGACTAACAAAATTCTCGGCACCGTGAAAGAACAGGAGATTTTTATGTCTGAATTTCCTTTAATGACTTCACATGGAACTTTTATCATCAACGGAGTAGAGCGTGTGATCGTGCCTCAATTGGCGCGAAGTTTCGGAGTATTTTTCACAGAATCTGAAAGTAAAGGTAATAAATATTTTGGCGCAAAAATTATTCCCGCTCGCGGAGTTTGGATTGAAATAGAATCAGAATCCGATGGAGGAATTTATGTGAGAATAGACAAAAAGAGAAAATTTCCTGCGACAGCCTTATTGCGGGTTATGGGTTATGAAACAAATGAAATGATACTGAAAGCATTTGCAGGTAATGCCGTAGCAGAAGAAATAATTAAAACATCTTTAGCAAAAGATGGAGAAAAAAGTCTAAATGACTCCAGTGTTGAAATTTATAAACGTCTACGAGATGGTGATATGGCCACCGCTGATAATGCTAAAGAATTTATTAATTCTTTATTTACAGCAGAACGTTATGACCTTTCTCCTGTAGGACGATTTAGATTCAATCAACGTTTTGAGAAGGGAATGGATGAAGCTGAAATGGCACGCCGAACGATTTCTAAAGAAGATTTAATTACAGTCATTTCTCACATTATTCTTTTAAACAACACTCCTCTCTCAAAAGCTGACGATATAGATCATTTAGGTCAAAGACGAGTGCGTTTTGTTGGAGAAATTCTTCAACAAAAAGTACGTACCGGTATGATGCAGATCAAAAGAAATATTCAAGACCGCATGTCTATTATTGATGTTGATACAGCCATGCCTATTGCTATTATAAATCAGCGACCCCTTCAGGCTCGTATTAAAGAATTTTTCACTACGAACCAACTTTCTCAATTTATGGCGCAGGAAAATGTGCTTTGTGAAATGGAACATTTGCGTACGCTTTCAGCTCTGGGGCCCGGAGGACTCACTCGTGAACGTGCAGGCCTAGAAGTGCGTGACGTGCATCCTTCGCACTACGGAAGAGTATGTCCTATTCACACTCCTGAAGGACCGAACATTGGACTTATTTTACATCTTTCCACTTATGCAAAAATAAATGATTTTGGAATTATTGAAACTCCTTATGTAAAAGTCACTAAGGGAAAAATCACTGGCGAAATTGTTTATTTGAATGCACTAGAAGAAGAAAAATATAACATAGCGCATGCAGGAATTTCTTATGATGTCAGTGGAAAGATTACTGAAGAAAGAGTAGAAGCTAGAATCAAAACAGAACCAGGGACAGTACCTCCAGATCAAGTTGATTTTATTGACGTTGCTCCGAATCAGGCTTTTTCTATTGCCACTTCGATGGTTCCATTTTTGGAACATAATAATGCGAACCGTGCACTCATGGGAAGTAACATGCAGAAACAGGCTGTACCTTGCGTCTTGCCGGAAATGCCGCTGGTCGCTACAGGGGTTGAAGAATTAGCAGCGCGAGATTCTGGTAGATTAGTCATAGCTTCCGAGGAAGGTGTTGTCTCTTATTTAGATGCTAAAAAAATAGTTGTTAAAGGTAAAACTGAAAAAACTTATACCTTGATTAATTTTTTAAGAAATAATAATTTTGCTGTATTTCATCAGCGCCCACTTGTAAATGTCGGTGATAAAATAAAAAAGGGTGATGTGCTTGCAGATACGAGCAGTACAGTGAACGGACAAATTTCAATCGGCCAAAATATTTTTGTGGCTTTCTTGTCTTGGGCTGGATCAACTTACGAAGATGCGATTGTTATTTCTGAACGACTTGTAAAAAAGAGTAAATTTACCTCTGTATATGTAGAAGAATTTACTTGTGCTGTTCGTGATACCAAGCTCGGACCCGAAATTACGACCCGTGATATTCCCAATGTCGGCGAGCTTCGATTGAAAGATTTGGATGAAGATGGAATTATTCGCATTGGAGCGGAAGTAAGAGAGAATGATATTTTGGTTGGTAAGATTACTCCAAAAGGGGAGACGGAACTTACCCCAGAAGAAAGACTCCTCCGTTCGATTTTTGCTGAAAAAGCGCGCGATGTAAAAGATACTTCTCTTCGTATGGAGCACGGCAAGCGTGGACGTATCATCGGGGTAAAGATTTTTTCTCGAAGTTTAGGTCATACGCTTGAAGCAGGCATTATTAAAAAAATAGTGATAGAAGTCGCTCAGATTCGTAATATTTCAGTAGGGGACAAAATATCAGGAAGACATGGAAACAAAGGAGTTATTTCAACAATTCTTCCAGAAGAAGATATGCCATACATGGCTGATGGTACACCCGTGGATGTTATTTTATCTCCGCTCGGAGTTCCTTCTCGTATGAACTTGGGACAAATTTTGGAAATTCATTTAGGGATGGCGGCCAACAGCCTTGGTTATCAAGCAATCGTTCCGCCATTTCTGGGAGCAAAACATGAAGAAATTCAAGAAGAATTAACAAAGGCTGGACTTCCATCCAATGGAAAATTAAAACTTTTTGATGGACGAACAGGGGAAGCTTTTGCTCAAGATGTGGCAGTTGGATATATGTATATGTTGAAACTGCATCATATGGTAGAAGACAAGATTCATATGCGTTCAGTGGGTCCTTACTCTCTCATCACTCAACAACCTCTCGGCGGAAAAGCTCAAGGCGGAGGACAAAGATTTGGAGAAATGGAAGTCTGGGCACTTGAAGGCTATGGTGCCGCTTATACTCTCCGTGAAATGCTCACCATTAAATCCGATGACATTCTTGGTCGTTCTGCAGCCTTTGATTCTATTATTAAAAATGAGATCATTAGACCACCAAATTCTCCTGCATCCTTTAATGTTTTATTGAATTACTTGCGAGGTCTGGCTCTTGATATAGATTTAAAAAAGGAAAATAAATAATATGAAAACTTTAAACACAACTGAATTTGATCAAATTGCTATTAGACTTGCATCTCCAGAGCAGATCAAGGAATGGTCTTTTGGAGAAGTCACTAAGCCGGAAACGATAAACTATCGCACAGGTAGATCTGAAAGAGGAGGCTTGTTTGATGAGAAAATCTTTGGTCCAGAAAAGGATTATGAATGTTACTGTGGAAAATATCGCCGAATTCGTTATAAAGATATTATTTGTGAAAAGTGTGGAGTAGAAGTCACTCGTTCGATAGTGAGAAGAGAACGCATGGGGCATATAGAACTTTCTACTCCAGTTTCCCATATTTGGTTTTTACGTGGGGTTCCTTCTAGGATGAGTATCCTTTTAAATATATCTGTATCAGATCTTGAAAAGGTAATTTATTTTGCAGGATATATCATCACTAAAGTCCATGAAGAAGAAAAAGAAACTATTCTTTCTGGTTTAGACAAGGAATATAAAACAAAATTAAAAAATTCATCTGATGAGGAAACTCGAGAGAAATTAAAGACCTTGCTTTCTATCACTAAGAAAGAAATAGGAGAAATTTATGAAGGAAAAGTTTTAAATGAAATTTCTTTTCATCATTATTCTTTGAAATACGGTACTTGTTTTGAAGCCAATATTGGGGCTGAAGCTATTTATTCTATTTTTAAGAATCTTGATTTAAATAAATTAAAACTTCTTACCGAAAAAATGCTTGAAAAGGCCAGTGTAGTTGAAAAAGAGAAATTACAAAAAAGACTTTCTTTGATTCGCGCTATGACTTATGCAGGCATCCGTCCAGAATGGATGTTTTTGACTGTTATTCCAGTTATCCCTCCAGTTTTGCGTCCGATGGTGGCTTTGGATGGCGGACGTCATGCAACCAGTGATTTAAATGATCTATATCGTCGGGTGATAAATAGAAATAATCGTTTAAAGAAATTAAAAGAAATCAATGCTCCCGATGTTATTTTAAGAAACGAAAAACGTATTATTCAAGAAGCAGTCGATGCTCTTATTGATAACTCAATTGCTAAACAAAATGACTCTGTGGCAATGAGCCAGTCTCAAAAACGTCCTCTCAAATCACTTTCCGATAATCTAAAATCTAAGCAAGGACTTTTCCGCCAAAATCTTTTGGGAAAACGAGTAGACTACTCAGGCCGTAGTGTTATCGTCGTTGGTCCTGAACTTAAGTTGAATCAATGTGGATTACCAAAACACATGGCTCTCGAACTTTTCCGACCATTTGTAATTTCAAAAATTTTACAAGCAGAACTCGCATTTAATATTCGCGGAGCAAATAAACTCATAGAGGAACGTTCCGCTGAAGTTTGGGCAATCTTGGAAGAAGTTATTCAGGGTAAATTTGTGCTATTAAACCGTGCTCCTACTTTGCACCGTTTGGGAATTCAAGCTTTTAATCCAATTTTGATTGAAGGAAATGCTATTCAAGTTCACCCACTTGTTTGTCAGGCTTTCAACGCAGACTTCGACGGAGATCAGATGGCTGTGTATGTGCCACTACTCGAGGAAGCTCAATGGGAAGCAAAAGAATTAATGGCATCTAGTAAAAATTTACTTAAACCACAAAACGGAGATCCTATAGTGAACCCAAGAATGGATATGGTTCTAGGATCATACTGGATGACAAAAGTAGTTGATGGAGAAGAAGGGGAAGGTAAATATTTTTCTAGCCCCAACACCGCTATTACTGCTTTTGATTATGGGATCATAACATTACGGGCAAAAATAAAAGTTCTAGCAACTGATACGCATAAATATAAAAGATTCGATGGAGGAGTTTTTGAAACTTCTGTCGGTAAACTTCTTTTTAACAGCATTTTACCAAATGATTTTTCTTACATCAGTGATGAAATGACTCATGATAGATTATCTGCTCTTTTGGATGAGCTGATCATTCATTATGGTGTGGATGATACTCCAGCAATCTTAGATAAGATTAAATCATTCGGTTTCAAATACTCAACTGTTTCTGGTACTACTTGGGGATTGGACAATATTGCTCTTTCACCTTTGAAGCCTGAAATTATTGCTCAAGGAAAAAAACTTGAAGAAGAAATCTTATCTCAGTGGAGTGATGGTCTTTTGTCTGAAGAAGAAAAATATCAAAAAATTATTGAAGTTTGGACATTAACAAAGAAGAATTTAGAAAAAGTTTTACCAAAGACTCTTGATAAAAATGGTTCTGCTTATGATTTATTTACTTCTAAAGCTAGAGGTAATATGGGTTCCTTGACTCAGTTAGTCGGAATGATTGGACTTATTCAAAACAACCAAGGTAAAATTTTAGAGTTTCCAATTATACCTTCTTATTTTGAAGGTCTTTCCCCAATTGAATATTTCGTTATTACTCATGGTGCTCGTAAGGGAGCATCTGATACTGCTCTCAACACTGCTAAAGCTGGATATTTGACACGAAGATTGGTGGATGTGGCTCAAGATGTTGTCATTACGGAAGAAGATTGCGGTACCAAAGAAGGTAAAATAGTCACCAAAGAAAATATTTCAGGAATTGAAATTCCGCTTTCTAAAAATATTCGTGGACGAATTCTAGCTAGAGACTTAAAAGACAAAGATGGAAATGTTGTTTACAGTAGAGGATTTTTGATCACGAAAGAGGAAGCTTATAACATTGAAGGAGCAGGTTTTACTGAAGTATTTGTACGTTCTCCGCTTACCTGTAAAACAGTGCATGGTCTTTGTGTTAATTGTTATGGGCTTGATTTGGGGCGAAATCATTTAGTGGAACTCGGTGAAGCTGTTGGTATTATTGCTGCTCAAGCTATCGGAGAACCAGGTACTCAGTTGACGCTTCGTACCTTCCATGCTGGAGGTGTGGCTGGAACAGATATCACTACAGGTCTACCACGTGTTGAAGAAATTTTTGAAAGACGTATTCCTAAAAATCCTGCTATTATCTCTCTTACTGATGGTGAGGTGATTTCTATTACCAATAAAGAAGGAAAAGAAAATATCAGAGAAAAAGTAATTAAAGTGTTGTCTGATAGTAAAGTTGATGGCAAACCAAATGAAGTGGAATATATGGTGGCTTTTCGTAGAGTGCCTATTGTGAAAGTCGGAGATTCTGTAAAAAAAGGACAGCTTTTGACTGACGGATCAGCTGATATTACTGAGATGTTCAAATTAGGAAATAAAGAATTAGTCGAAGAATATATTATTGAGGAAATAAATAAAGTTTATGAGCTTCAAAGTGCTTCAATCTCTAGAAAACATACTGAAATTATTATTCGCCAAATGTTTTCTCGTAGAAAAATAAAAGATGCCGGTGAAACTAATTTCTCTACTGGAGATCTTGTTGAAAATACCGCCTTTATTGAAGAAAATGTTAGAGTAAAAGAAATAAATGGGAAAGAAGCAAAAGCGGAAATAGTTGTGCTCGGTATTACTGAAGTTTCTCTGCGTACCAAGAGCTGGCTCTCAGCGGCATCCTTCCAAAACACTAACCGTGTCTTGATAGAAAATGCAATCAAAGGCGGAGTAGATTCACTTCGAGGTCTAAAAGAAAATGTTATCATTGGACGCCTAATCCCAGCAGGAACCGGATTCAAGAATAAGCTTTCTGTAATAGAAGAAAAATAATAATATTTATGAATTCTCCTGTTCAACAAATTAAGGAGAAGCTATCAATTGAAGAAGTAGTTTCTTCTTATATCAAGCTTGAAAAGATAGGATCAAACCTAAAGGCGAGATGTCCATTTCATAATGAGAAAACCCCCTCCTTTTTTATTTCCCCTGACCGAGGCACTTACTACTGTTTCGGTTGCGGGGTGAAAGGTGATATTTTTACTTTCGTAGAAGAATTTGAGGGTCTTGATTTTAGAGGAGCGCTTAAATTACTCGCTGGTAGAGCGGGAATTGTTTTAGAGTCTTATAATTTAAAAGATCAAAAAAAACAGAGTGAAAAGGAAAGGTTGTATAAGGTTATGGAAGAAGCTTCTTTGTTTTTTGAAAAAAATTTAAAAAATAATACAGAAGTTTTATCTTATCTTAAATCAAGAGGACTGAATGACGAAAGTATAAAGAATTTTCATATTGGTTTTGTAAAAAATGATTGGAGAGAATTATACACACATCTTACGGGAAAAGGTTTTACTGATAACGAATTAGAAAAAGCCGGATTAATAAAGAAAACAGAGAAAGGCTTCTATGATAGATTTCGTGGACGGATTATGTTTCCTATTGGAGACTCCAGTGGGCGCATCATTGCTTTTTCTGGTCGTATTTTTGTTGATGACGAAAAATCTGCCAAATATTTAAATAGCCCAGAGACTACCATCTTTAATAAATCTTCTGTACTTTTTGGTATAGATAAAGCCAAAGAAGCAATTAGGAAAAATGATTTTTCTATTTTAGTTGAAGGCCAAATGGATTTAATTTTATCTCATCAAGCAGGATTTAAAAATACAGTGGCTTCGTCTGGAACAGCTATGACTGATTCTATAATATCAAAAGAAAATATTATAAATAATCTTGGACTTATTACTAGATTATCAAAAAATATCGTTCTCGCTTATGATGCTGACCGTGCGGGAGTAAATGCGACAAATCGTTTCGCTAAGATTGCACTATCTTTAGATATGGATGTAAAAGTGGCGGACATAAAAGATGACATGGATCCAGCAGATTTGATTTCAAAAGTTGGGGTGGATGCGTGGCGTGAAGCAATAAGAAATTCAAAACACTTTATTGAATTTATGCTTATGAGAATTTTAAAGGATTCTAATTCTGATAGTAGAAAAGCTGGTAGAGAAATAAAAGAACGTTTGCTTCCTTTTGTGAATGAGCTAGAAAGTTCGATAGAAAAATCACATTTTATTACATTGATTAGTAATAAAATAGGTATATCTGAAAGTGCTTTGATGGAAGATTTAAAAAAGGTAGAACTTGAATTAAAATATGAAAAAGAGGATACAAAAATAGCTAAAGAAAATGTGGAGAAAAAATTAAGGAAAGATCCAATCGAGCGAAAACTTTTAGGAATAGCTTTTTGGCAAGAAAGTGTTCCAAATAAAAAAATAGACCCAGAATTGATTTTTAAAAAGTTAGAAAAAGCAAAAGAAAATGTTAGAGAAAAATATAAAGATATAAAAGAAGATTTGATTTATGAAGTAGAAGAATTTTATTCAAATAATGAAAATCTGGAAAAAGATGTGCATGAAATGTTGTTAAACATCGAAGAAGAGTATTTAAATGAAGAATTGGTAAAACAAATGATGGAATTACAGAATTTAAAAGGCAAAGAAGAAGAGATAGAAATTTTTAAAAAAATAAATGAGATAAATAAAAGAAAAGAAGATATTAAAAATAGTCGTATAAAAAAATAAACATTATGAAAAATAAAAAAATAAAGAAAGTAGCAAAAAAGGTTGTAAAGAAGGTCAAGAAGATCCAGAAAAAGAAAAAGATATCTGCCCGCAAGACTACGCATAGCGCTATCAGCGGTAAAAAAATAGTAAAAAAAGCCAAGAAAATTATTAAAAAAGAAAAAATAAAAAAATTATCTTTTGCAGAGAAAAAGGCTGAAAAATTGGATGTTTTAGCAAATAGTCTTATTGAGAAAGGAAGAAAGCGTGGGTTTATTACTTATGATGAAATATTGAAAACTTTTCCTGATATAGAAAATAATATTTTATTTTTAGATGAGCTTTATGAAAAGTTTTCAACAGCTTCTATTGATGTATTAGAAGGTGGGAATTTGCTCAATTTAGATATTGATTTGAATGATAAGGATTTGAATAAGGGTAATATGCATGATTCTATTCAAATGTACTTGAAAGAAATTGGACAATATCCTTTAATTTATGCGAGTGATGAAAAAGATTTAGCTAAAAGGATTGAGCGTGGAGATATTGAAGCAAAGAATCTATTGGCGCGCGCGAACTTGCGTTTAGTTGTTTCTATCGCAAAAAAATATGTGGGTAGGTCCGCGAACTTAACTCTACTTGATTTAATTCAAGAAGGAAATCTTGGGTTATTTAAAGCGGTTGAGAAATTTGATTGGACTAAGGGATATAAATTTTCTACTTATGCGACTTGGTGGATTCGTCAATCTATCACTCGTGCACTTGCTGATCAGTCTAGAACTATTCGTATTCCAGTGCATATGGTAGAAACAATTTCTAAATATAAACAAACTCATCGCAGGCTTAGTCAGGACCTAGGCAGGGAACCACTAGCCGAAGAGATTGCGACTGAGATGGGTATTCCGGTTGAAAAAATCCATGTTATTGAAAATATTTCCCAAGATACAGTATCTTTAGAACAGCCTGTCGGAGATGATGATGATAAATCGACTTTAGAGAATTTTATTCCAGATGACAAGATTTTACGCCCAGATCAAGAGTCTTCTAGGAGGATTCTTTCCGACCAGATTCGGGAAGTGCTAGATGAGTTGAATCCTAAAGAGCGCAAAATTTTAGAAATGCGTTATGGTTTGCTCGATGGTATTCAGCACACTCTAGAGAGAGTAGGGGAAGAGTTTGGAGTAACTCGAGAGCGTATTCGTCAGATTGAAGCGAAGGTCCACGAAAAACTCCGACAACATGAAAAAATCGCTCGTTTGAAAAACTATTTTGATTAGTTAGAATTAAAATAAAAATACCTTTTTTAGGGTACAGATTTTTTGAAGCTTAAAAAATCCTGAAGTTCTTGGCTCGTCAGCCTCGAAACCCCCTAAAAAGGTATTTTTTTATTTTAATTCTTATTGTAACGCAACGTCAATCTTTGGTTTTACTGAGCTTAGTGATTCAGCTCCATCGATAGTGCCTGCGATTTTTCCATCTTTTAAGATAAATCCTTTTGGTGTGCCAGTGACTCCAGCAGTAGCTCCTTCATTTTTAGAATTTATAACAGCTTGGGTGTATTTGCCACTATCTAAGCATTTATCGAAGTCAGTCGTATTTAGTTTAAGTATTTTTGCAAAAGATTTTAATTTAAGATCTGCGAAGCCTCCTGCGTTCTCTCCAGCATGATGCCCATAAAGATAGTCATGATATTCCCAAAATTTTCCTTGATCTCCTGCACATCTTGCAGCCTCAGAGGCTTTGACTGATTCTTGACCTAGGAAAGTAAAGTCTCTATATACTAACAATACTTTTCCATTTTTTACATAATCATTTATGATTGTAGGCATAAAAGGAGTCCAAGTAGGATCATTTTTTCTTAAGTAATCCATTACCTGTTTCATGGAAGGAGAATCTGTATTTATTCCGGTAACTGCTGCGCAAAATGGGCATTGAAAATCTTCATACATGATTAGAGTGACTTTTGCATTTGGGTTTCCAAGGGTTCTGTCATCTTTACCGACTGGTGCCAAGGTCGCAGTTGTTACTGGGATTCCATTTTCAATTGGTGTTTTTTGATTTTTAGCTACAGGTGCCGAGCTACCTTTTAACAAAATTGCTCCAGCTATCAAGACTCCTACGATCATTATTGCGCTAATAATTGATTTTTGATTGTCGTTTTGCATATAATCTATATATTATAAATTGTAATATACCATTGTAGCATATTTTGTAAAAAGTAGTATAATTGGTGTATTAATAATAATTTTTTAAAATATATGGATATGAATAAATACGGAGGTATGTGTATTTGTTCCAAGATTGGTAAAATTTTACTGATCATCGGAGGTTTGAATTGGGGTTTAGTCGGTGTCGGAATGTTAATGGGTAATAGCAGTGAAGCATGGAATGTTGTGAATATGGTTTTTGGTTCTATGCCAACTGTTGAAGCAATAATTTATGTACTTGTAGGTATCGCTGCTCTTATGAAGATTTTTGGTTGCAGATGTAAGAAAAGTATGGAAGCAGGTGTTGCTTGTTGTGGAACTGAAAAAATGGAAGAAAAGATGTAATTTATAGACATTTTTTACAAAACAAAACCTAATAATTTAGGTTTTGTTTTGTTGTGCTTATAAGGATTTTTCGTTTACATTTAGCTCCAAAAATGCTATCTTGATAAGAGCATATGATATCAATTTTTGACCTTATATTTTATATTCTGATTTTTTTATCTGTTTATGTACAGGTTTTTTTTCTTGTTACTTTTATTGAGAATAGAAAAAAAATAGTGATCAGAAATGGAAAAGTGAAACTGGAGACTTATCCAGCTGTAACTATTGTTGTACCTTGTTGGAATGAAGAAAATACAGTTGAGAAAACAGTGAATTCTGTACTTAATTTAAATTATCCAAAAGATAAGCTCAATATATTTTTGATAGATGATGGTTCCATAGATAATACATTAAACGTAATAAATAAATTTAAAAATTTTCCAAATATTAAAGTTTTTCACAAAGAAAATGGTGGAAAGTTTACTGCACTTAATTTAGGACTCAAACACTGCGAGACTGATTTTTTTGGTGGTCTCGATGCTGATTCATTTGCAGATCCTGAATCTCTTGTTCGTATTATGAGTTATTTTGAAAAAGATCCTAGTCTCATGGCAGTTGCTCCATCGGTAATAATATCTAACTCAAAAAACATTTTTAAAAAGGCGCAAAAAGCTGAATATAATATGGGTGTTTATTTTAAGAAAATGCTTGGTTTCTTGGGAGCTATCAATGTCACTCCGGGGCCGATGACTATTTTTAAGAAAAAAGTATTTGATAATTTAGGGGGGTATTGTCATGGTCATAATACAGAAGATATGGAAATTGCTTATCGTATGCAGAAAAATAACTACAAAATAGAACATTGTAATGATTCTTATATTTATACCAATACACCTAAAACAGCTAAAAAGCTTTATAAACAAAGGTTACGTTGGATTTATGGTTTTATAAACAATACAATTGATTACCGAAAAGTTTTATTTAGAAAAAAATATGGAAATTTTGCTGTATTCACTTTACCCATGGGGGTTATTTCTGTTTTTTCTGTAATCTATCTTTTTAGTAGAATAGTTTATAATTTAGGAAATTTTTTCTATTCAAAAATTATTCAATTAGAAACAGTTGGCTTTAGTTTCAAAGTAAAAAGTTTTATTTTTGATCCATTTTTTATAAATACTCAATCTTTTATATTTTTAATTTTTTGTATTTATTTTTTAGTAATTCTTGCAATGATTTTGGGGCGAAAAATGACTGAAGGAAAGTGGGGTTTGTCTCTTGATATGTTTTATTTTTTCCCAATTTTTACTATTATTGCTCCGTTTTGGCTCATGAAAGCAGTTTATAATACTTTTTTACAAAGAAAGCCCGCCTGGAGATAGGATTAATTAAAAATTATTAATTACGAATTAAATTATGGGTTCAAACAACATTGATTGGAAAAAATATTTAATTGTTTTATTTATTACGGTGGGGCTTTTTGTGACTGCCATTTACCTTAGTAATTATTTTGGTGATAAAAAAATCAATCAATTAAAAACAATTCAAGACAATATTGCCATTGATATACTTTCTTCTGAAACTCAATTTTCTTTGCTTTCTGAACTTTCTTGTAAAAGTATTTCTGACTCTGTATTTTCAAGTGAGCTCGGAGAGCTTGGTAGCAAGCTAGAATGGAGTGAAAATAATCTAGGTTCCTCAGATGAGGTTACATATTTGAAGAAATATTATTCTTTACTTCAAATTAAGGATTATTTGTTAACAAAAAAGATTTCTTCTAAATGTAAAACAAAGTCTGCCTTTATCCTTTATTTTTACACTACTGCATCAAATTGTAGCTTGTGCGGGCAAGAGAGTATGGTACTTTCCACTCTTCGAGCAGAATATCCAGAACTTCGTGTATATTCTTTTGATTACAGTACTGATCTTTCAGCAGTTACCTCAATGCTTCAAATTTATAAAATAAAAGACACAGAGCTTCCAGCCTTGGTTATTGATGATGAAGTATTAACTGGTTTCCATAGTTTAACAGAACTCGAAACTCGCGTTCAAGAATCTTTTAAACTTCAAGAACCAGCTACCCAAAAAGTTTCTATTCCTCAAAAATAATTATTTAATTGCTGAGCCGCCTCTCGTTTTGAATCTATATTAACCTATTGAGCCGCCTCTCGGATTCGAACCGAGGACCTTCACTTTACAAAAGTGTTGCTCTACCAACTGAGCTAAGGCGGCATTATTAATTTTTCGTTACATTTTTACAAATTCTCTTCCTCTTTTATTTTGTGCTTTATTTCTCTGATTTTGTTTTTATATTCTGAAATAACTTTTAAGAATTTAGGAACTTCTCGTTTTTCTTTTATTGTATTACCGTTATTTATTTTATTATGATATATATCTTTAATTTTAATTTTTATTTGCTCATATTTATTTTCTATAAAATTAGAAGATTTAACATATAATCTGACTATCGTTACTAATCCGGTGTATCGATGTTTCTTGATTGTTTTGATGGCTGAATGTTTTAATTCTTCAAAATATTGTTCTTTTAAGAAAGTTTCTATATTATCCTTATATGTTATCTGTCCATTTTGAAGCAGTAATAACTTTCTTCCAATCATAAAAGTTATTCCAAAAAGTGAGCTAAAAAACAAAATTAAAATAAAATACATATTTTTTTTAAATTGAATAAACTTTTACTTCCTTGATTTTTGCATTATTTTTTTCTAGCAATTTTCCCACAGTCATCTCTCCGTCTTTTATAAAAGTTTGATTAATTAAAGTTTTTTCTTTGAAAAAGGTTGTTATCTTTCCATCCAACATTTTTTTCTTTATTTCTTCAGGCTTATCGATATTTGCAACTTCTTTTTCAAAAATTTCCTGCATGGTTTTCCTTGTGTCGTCAGTTATTTCTGTTTCTGTCATATATTCTGGCTTCATGGCGGTGATGTGCATAGCTATGTCTCTGGCGAGTTCTGGATTTCCTCCTTCTAGTGAAACGATAACGCCTGTTTTATTATTGTGTACATAAATTCCCAACACATTTCCTACTACTTCATAGATATCACCTAATTGAATATTTTCTCCAGTTTTTTGAATAATGGGATCTATCATCTCTTTTGCTTCTGTTCTCATTTTTTCCACTCCTTCTTTTATAGCTTTGGTAGTAAGAGCTTCGAGCAGGGTAGCAAAGTCTTCATTTTTAGCAACGAAATCAGTCTCACAATGCAAGGATACCAAAATTGCTTTTTCTCCTTCTGTTTTGATTGAGACTCTGCCATCTTTTACTTCACGATTAATTTTTTTAAGAGCGATGTCAGAACTAGTCTTTTTTAAGATAGCGATGGCTTTTTTCATATCACCGAGAGCCTCTTCGAGGGCGTGCTTGCATTGCATTACAGAAATACCCGTGGCGTCTCGGAGCTCTTTGATTTGCTCTGTAGTTATTTTAATAGACATATTATTTATGATTTTTCTATAGTAGATAGACCTTCTCTATAGGCATTGACAATAGCATTAGTAAAAAATTTAATAGAAGGTATCCCTGAATCGTTAGCAACAATGGGGTAATCAATCTCTTTTATATTTGAATCAGAATTTACCAAAGAAATTACTTTTATACCAGACTTTCTGGCTTCAGTGGCGGCTATGTGTTCACTTTTTGCGTCTATGATAAATAGAGCGTCTGGAGCTTTTTTTAACCCCAATAAGCCAGTGTAATATCTCGCTAATTTTTCCATTTTTTTTGCCATTACCACTCGTTCTTTTTTAGTATATTTATCAAGTCCACCCCCGATACTGTCTTTTTGGTAAGTTTCCAATTCAGTGATTCTTTTTTTTATTTCTGTAAAATTTGAAAGAGTCCCACCGATCCATCTTTCTACGACATAAGGCATCTTGAGTGTTTCTGCAGCATCTTTTGTCGCAACTTTGGCTTCAGGTTTGGTGCCAACAAAAAGAATCACTTTATTTTTTGCTCCCAGATTTTTGATAAATTCTGTCGCTTCATCTAAAAGAGCGCTTGTTTTTTCAAGATTAATTATGTCTCCCTTGTTTTTGGTAGTGTATATATACTTTGAGACAGAAGGATGTCTTCGGGTTTTACTGTAGCCATAATGTGCTCCAGCCTTGAACATTTTTTCTACTGCCGTATCTAATTCTTTCTTGTTTTCTACTTTTTGCATAAGGACAATATAGCAGAAAGAATTAAGAAATACAACCCCTCCTGACCTCCCCTTGTCAGGGGAGGAAAAAATTAAGGAGTTCCCCTGACAAGGGGGATTTAGGGGGTTGAATGTATTCTTTTGCTAAAAGAACTTTTTTCGGGTAAGATGTCTATTATATATGAGACAATCTAAACTTTTTACAAAAACAAGGAAGGAGGCTCCAGCAGACGAAGTATCAAAAAATGCAGAGCTCCTAATCCGTGCTGGGTTTGTTTATAAAGAGATGGCTGGGGTTTATAGCTATTTACCACTTGGGTTAAGAGTGTTGCAAAAAATTGAAAATATAATTCGTGAAGAAATGAATGTGATCGGTGGAATAGAGATGCGAACCTCTGTTTTTCAAAACAAAGAAGTTTGGGAAAAATCTAACAGATGGGATGATAAAATCGTAGATAATTGGTTTAAAACAGAATTAAAAAATGGGGGAGAGATCGGTTTGTCTTTTACTAATGAAGAAGCCCACTCAAATATTTTAAGGCAGTATATAAATTCTTATAAAGATTTACCAATTTATCCATATGATTTCAAAAATATTTTTAGAAATGAGACAAGAAGTAAATCTGGAATTTTAAGAGGAAGAGAGTTTCACTGGAAAGCTCTTTATTCTTTTTCAAAAGATGAGGCAGAGCACAATGAATTTTATGAAAAATCAAAAGCTGCTTATAAAAATATTTTCCAGAGGGTTGGTATTGGACATCTGACTTATATCACTTTTGCTTCTGGGGGAACTTTTTCAAAATTTTCGCATGAGTTTCAGGCTTTATCTGGATCTGGTGAAGATACTATTTATGTAAATGAAAGCAAAAACATAGCTGTTAACAAAGAAGTTTACACTGACAAAGTGTTAGAATCTTTGGGATTTAAAAAGGAGGATTTAATAGAAAAAAGAGCAATAGAGGTTGGAAATATTTTTTCACTTGGAACAAAATTTTCTGCTCCTTTTGATTTAAAATATAAGAATGAAAATGGAGAGGAAAAATTAGTGATAATGGGTAGTTATGGTATTGGGCTTAGTAGATTAATGGGGACAGTAGTAGAAATTCTTTCTGATGATAAAGGAATAGTTTGGCCGGAATCTATCGCGCCATTTAATGTGCATCTTCTTGTTTTGGGAGAGGATGAGATAGTTTTAAAAGAAGCTGAGAAAGTTTATAAAAGCCTAGAAAAAGCAGGAGTTGAAGTTTTATTTGATGATCGTATGAGTGTGTCAGCTGGAGAGAAATTTTCTGATGCGGATTTGCTTGGTATGCCTTGGCGTGCAGTCGTTTCAGCTCGAAGTATGAAAGATTTATCTTCTGGAGGCATAGAATTAAAAAAACGTACTGAAGAAAAAGGGAAAATTGTAACGCTTGATGAATTAATAAAATTATGTTCGACAAATTCTACAAATTAATTTCAAATGATATCGGGATAGACCTAGGTACTTCTAATACTTTGGTATATTTGAAAGGTCATGGAATTGTAATTAATGAGCCGTCTGTCGTAGCTGTAAATATTAAGACGAATCAAATTTTGGCGGTGGGCACACAAGCCAAAGAAATGCTCGGACGTACCCCTGGACACATCAAAGCTATTCGTCCGCTTGTTGATGGTGTTATTTCCGATTTTGAAGTTACTGAAGAAATGCTTTCTTATTTAATAAACAAAGCGGATAAAATATCTAAAAAATTAGCGCGACCGAGAGTCTTGGTAGGTGTTCCATCTGGTACGACCAACGTGGAGACGCGAGCTGTATATGATGCTGCTAGGAGCGCTGGAGCGAGAGAAGTTTTTTTAGTAGAAGAGCCGATGGCAGCTGCTATTGGGATAAGGCTTCCTATTAAAGAACCAGTCGGCTCGATGATTATAGATATCGGTGGCGGTACGACGGATATCGCTGTTATTTCTTTGGGAGGAATCGTAAAGTCAAAGAATTTAAAAATTGCTGGTGACCGATTGAATAATGATATTATTTCTTATATGCGAGATGAATTTAAAATTTTAATTGGAGAGCGTACTGCTGAGATGGTAAAAATTGCCATTGGCTCCGTAATACCAGGAGAATATATGGAAACAGAAGTTCACGGGCGAGATCTTCTGACTGGGCTTCCTCGTGAAGTGGTGGTTACGGATTCTGATATTCGTGAAGCAATTTCTTTATCAATAAAGGGTTTAGTAGAGGGTGTAAAAGACATGTTGGAATCAACTCCGCCGGAGATTTTGTCAGACATAATGCACCGCGGAATTACTCTTTCGGGCGGAGGAGCTTTACTCCCTGGACTCAATCAACTTTTGCAAAAAGTTCTAAAAATTCCAGTTTATGTTGTAGAAGATCCGCTTTCAGCCGTGGCTCGAGGAACAGGAGTTATTTTAGATAATCTTCCGTTTTATAAAGATGTTTTGATCGGGAATCAAGATGAGCTACCTCCTAGATAAAAAAATACAAAGAAACAGGATTATTAAAATTACCTTAGGTGTTATTTTTTTAATTATTTTATTTTATTTTAGATCCGGTATTTTTAATGGACTTTCTTCTGTCAGCCAAGGATTTTTTCGCCCTGTTTTTATTGTAGGGAAGAATATTGGTGAAAAATTTGGAAGCCTGGGTGCATATTTTTATTTTAAAAATTCTCTTTCTTTAGAAAACCAAAATCTCAAAACTCAGATATCTGAAAGTGCGGCGGATCGCGCTAATTATTTTTCAGTTGTTGATGAAAATAATAAATTAAAGGAAATTTTAGGTAGAAAAAATGAAAAAGTAAGAATGGTATTAGCAGTAATTTTAACGAAGCCGAATCAGAGTGTTTATGATACTTTGATTATTGATGCAGGCACAGCACAAGGAATTAAAATAGGCAATAAAGTTTTTGCCTATGGGAATATGCCGATTGGGCGAGTGGATTTAGTTTATGATAGTTCCTCTAGGGTGATTTTGTTTTCAAATGCAGGGGAAAAAACTCAGGGGGTTATTGCAGGAAAAGATATTTTTATGGAATTAGTAGGACGAGGTGGATGCAATTTTGAAATTATTTTACCTAGAGATTTTGTTTTACAAAAAGGGGATCAGGTGATAATGCCGGGCATTAATCCATATGTTTTAGCAGTTGTGGAAACAATAATTTCTGACCCTCGAGATCCTTTCATAAAAGCATTGCTTTCGAGTCCTGTGAATATTCAAGAGTTAAAATTTGTGGAAGTGGAGTTGTAGAAGCGTTGCGCTCAATCGACTTACACGACGTGATTTCGCAAAATCAAATGCAATTTAAAATAGAAAAAAAACTAAAGAATAGCTTAGGACGGGTGGGGGTTTTGACGACTCCACATGGAGATATTTTGACTCCGGCTTTTGTGGCGGTGGGGACCAAGGCCACTGTGAAATCCTTAAATCCAGAACAGGTGAAGGAAGCTGGTACCCAAGTAGTACTCGGAAATACTTATCATTTATATTTACAGCCGGGGGATGAAATAGTACGAGATGCTGGTGGAATAGGGAAGTTTATGAATTGGCAAGGGCCGACGATGACTGACTCTGGCGGTTTCCAAGTATTCTCTCTTGGTGTCGCATATGGAAAAGATATCTCAAAACTTTTAAAAATTACTGATCCATCACTTTTAATTCCTGAACGTTTTGATGATAGTGATGCACCACGTTTGGCGAAAATCGGACAAGATGGTGTTTCTTTCAAGTCTCATCTCGATGGCTCTATTCATTACATTACTCCAGAGAAATCAATTCAGATTCAGCACAATTTAGGCGCGGATATAATTTTTGCTTTTGATGAATGCACTAGTCCGACAGAGGATTTAAAATATCAAGAAGAAGCGCTTGAGCGGACGCATCGCTGGGCGGAGAGGAGTTTGAAAGAGCATCAAAAATTGGAAAATCAGAAACAAGCTCGTTCTCAGGTCCTCGGTTCTCCGGGTCCCCAACCCCGGCCAGACCATTCACCCGAGCTTGTTTCTGATTTTCCCCAGGCTTTGTTTGGTATTGTGCAAGGTGGGCGAGATGAAAATTTACGCAAGCAATCTGCAAAATTTATTAGTAGTTTAGATTTTGATGGCTTCGGTATTGGTGGGAGTTTTGCCAAAGAGGACATGTCTACCGCGGTAAAATGGGTCAATGAAATACTGCCTGAAGAAAAACCCCGTCACTTACTCGGTATAGGCGAACCAGAAGATCTTTTTATGGGAATTGAAAATGGAGTAGATCTTTTTGATTGCGTTGCTCCGACGCGTCTTGGTAGAAATGGAACAATTTATACAAAAAAAGGAAAAATAATTATTATGAATACGAGATATAGGAATGATTTTTTGCCCATTGAAAAAGATTGTGAATGTTATACCTGCAAAAATTACACTAGGGCATACATTGCTCACCTTTTTCACGGCAAAGAAATGCTCGCCGGCACCTTGGCCTCGACTCACAATTTGTACTTTATAGTCAACTTGGTTAAAAAAATTCGGCAATCAATTCTAGATAACAAATTTTTTGAGTTTAAGGAAGAATTTCTAAAAGAATATTTGAATTAACCCTTCATTATTGATACAATATAAGTGTCGCCACGCCTTAATTGACTTACGCGGGATGATTTAGCTGAATCAATTTATGTTGAATAATCCAGTTAGGGGAAAGTTGTTTATTTTAGGAATTTTTATTTCTATAATTTTTTTCGCGTCTCATATTTTAGCTTCAGAAAATGATGGAACAATTTCTTCTAGTTCTCAATATGCTTTTGGGGAGAATTTAGGTTGGATTAATTTTAGTTGCGATAATTGCAATGTTCATATTACAGATACTGGATTGAGTGGATATGCTTGGAGTTCTCAATATGGATGGATAAATTTATCTCCGAGTGGAGGCGGAGTAACAAATAACTGTGCAGGTGAATTGGGTGGCAAAGCTTGGTCAAAATCATTAGGCTGGGTAGATTTTTCTGGGGCAGTAATTAATGCCGCTGGAAAATTTATCGGAATGGCAGGTACTCCTGGGACCAAAGCAGGGAGAATTAATTTTAGTTGTGATAATTGTGATGTTTCTACCGATTGGCTTCAATGCGCTCTACGGGAATCCCCAGCTCAGGTATTAATAAATTCAATTACTGATAATATTATTGCTTCAATTTCTGCAAATATAAATATAACCAATGAAGGATCTGTCGATACTGAATATCAATATGAATGGTGTGTGGTTTCTGACATAGATAATTCTTGTGGCGGTGGGGATGATGTTTTTTATTCTTCTGCGGCCAAACTTCTCACAGTTGGACAAAGTTGGACGACAGACAAAATTGCCACAGTGCCAAGCATCGGAACTTATTATTTTAAAATTGTTGTTTATTATGGAATAAATTATTCTGTTGCCTCGCAAGTATTTACTGCTGTCTCTGACGGTGGACCTGGAGGTGGTAGCGGAGGGGGTGGAGAAACAATAATATTTTCAACAAATAACACTCATTACGATACAGCTGATTTTAACATTGATCATGTAGTAGATTCAGTTGATTTTTCTATTTTGTTATTTTTTTGGAAAAAGGAATCTCCATTTAGCAATATTTATGTAGATATTAATAAAGATGGAAACGTCAATTCAGTTGATTTTTCTATTATGCTTTCAGAGTGGGGCAAAAGAAGCGTATGATAAAAAAAATAAACAAAAGAATAGAAACCTTATTTGTAATACTTATGTCTTTTTTATTTTTCTTTTTATTTGCGTCATTTTCTTGTGCTACTACTGAAATTTATTTTCAAAAAGATTTAAAAGAAATAACAAAGGGTGACACATTCTTAATAGATTTGAAAATATCTTCGACGAAAGAAATAAACGTCATAGACGGAACCATCATCTACGATAAAGATAAATTAGCAATAAAAGAAGTAACAACAAACAATTCGTTACTTTCTCTTTGGGTTAAAGAACCAGCTTTTAACAATGAAACAGGAGAATTGAGTTTTACTGGAGGATCACCAGAAGGTTTCCATAATAGAGATGGTCAGATTTTAAGAATTACCTTTTTGGCCAAACAAGCAGGTTCTGCCTTTATTGGTTTTAAAGATATTTTTTCTATTTTTATCAATGATGGGAAAGGAACCAAAATAAATCCATGGTTCAAACCACTGTCCTTATTTATTAATAAGAAAGTAAATCATTTTCTCAAATATATAGAAGTGTTGATATTCATTTTCATTATTTTCTTTATAGCATTTAGATTATTTTTAAAGTTTCGAAATAAAAAAAATGAAAAATAAAGTTTTAAAGCATTTTATTCAAAATAAAATACTCATATTAGTTTTAATAGTATTTTGTTTTATTTTTCCACAAAAAACTAATGCCGCTACTTTATCTATTTCACCTAGTACTGCAAATGTTTTTGTCGGTGATACTTTCGCTGTAAAAATAAATATAAATACTTTAGGTAAGTCAATTAATAATACCGAAGGCATAATCCAATTTCCAGTAGAGATGCTGGAAGTTCTCTCTCTTAGTAAAAATTCTTCAATTTTTTCTTTATGGGTAGAAGAGCCAAGTTTTTCTAATGTTACCGGTAAAATAAATTTTAATGGGGGAGTACCGACTCCGGGTTTCGTTGGACAAAATGGGAATATACTCTCTGTTACTTTTAAAGCCAAGAAACAAGGAACTGTTCCTGTTATTTTTACAAATGGAGTTATTCGAGAAAATGATGGCTTTGGCACAAATATTTCTGGTAATTTAACTGGTGCTATATTCTATGTTATTAATAAGGTAGCACCTTCTCCAACTCCTGCACCAATATCAACACCAATAATAAAATCTTTACCAAAAAACGTTCCTAAAATAGTATCTACACCAGCACCAACATCTGTGTCAGAAGAAACACTAAAACCATTTCCTATTCTGAAGGCTCCGGAAATTATGCTTAGTATAAAAGACGGTGTAATGTCTGTCATCGGTTCTTCAGCAGATTATCCGCAAGCGGAAGTATTTATAACATTCGTATCTCAAATTGGAACAAAAATACTTATTCCTAGTGTTGCAGACAATCAAGGTAATTTCAGTGTCCTTGTTCCTAATTTATTAAAACCTGGTTCATATGCTGTTACAGCAACTATGATTAAAGAGGATAAAACAGCTAGCGAAGCTTCAAATGCAATTGTAGCCAAAATCAATAATAATATTTTTGGTATTACCTTTGAAATGTGGATATTCATTATAATTATGCTTATTCTAATATTGATTTTAATTATTGATGTTTATTTAAGTTTTGTAAAAAATAGAAAAGATGGAAAGATGTTGTAATAATAATTTAAGCTTATATGTAGTATAATTAGATGAAGATACCTCTTAAAAAGATGAAAACAATATTAAATAAAAAAATAATTATCTTTTCCATTTTTATTTTTTTTATTTCTTTTTTTTCTAATACAACTTTTGCTATTTGGGATGGTGCTCCTTATGATCCAGGAGAAACAAATAATCCAGAATGCTTACCCTCACAAATTGATTGTGATGTTTTGCCTGCGGTCACAGGTACTCCTTGGACTGCACTGGGTTATTTGACTTCTACCAATATTGATGACACTGCCTATGGGGCTGGTTGGAATGGGGATATAACTAATACTGCAAGCAAAAACGCAATTTATGATGTAATTTCTGCTTTGCCCGGCGGTCACGATGCTGTCACTCTCGGCACCGCGAATGGTCTTTCTCTTTCCACTCAGGTTTTAAGTTTAGCCCTAGCTTCCACTTCTACTACTGGAGCTTTGTCGAATACTGACTGGAATACTTTCAATGAGAAGCAACCAGCTGGAAATTATTTAACTTCCTACACCGAAACGGATCCAGTTTTTCTTGCTTCGCAAGCGCACAATATTTCTGCTCAAAACATTACCGATCTTTCTAATTTGTCTGGCACCAACTCTGGCAACAATGCGGCGAACTCCACCTATGCCAATGATTACCGTGCTGCCAACTTTGTGGCTGGGACCAATTACTTGGCACCGAATGGCTCCGCCGCTCTCCTCACTTCTTTCCCCACGCTCAACCAGAGTACGACTGGGAATGCCGACACCGCTACGAACTTGACTGGTCTCACTGCTTCTATTACTAATTTGAATTCGGTAACGGGAGTGTTAGGATCAGCTGCTTTTACGGCTAGTACTTCTTATGATGCTGCCGGCTCAGCCGCCGCAGTCACGCCCACTAGTTTAGGTTTAGTCATTGGTACTGATGTTCTTGCTTACCGTACCTTCGGCTCAGCCGCCAACAGTGCGACGACGGATTTTGCTGCTGCCCTCGGAGCCGATGACAATTATGTCACCGATGCACAACTCGTTGTCCTCGGTAATACCTCCGGCACCAACTCTGGCAACAATGCGGCGAACTCCACCTATGCCAATGATTACCGTGCTGCCAACTTTGTGGCTGGGACCAATTACTTGGCACCGAATGGCTCCGCCGCTCTCCTCACTTCTTTCCCCACGCTCAACCAGAGTACGACTGGGAATGCCGACACCGCTACGAACTTGACTGGTCTCACTGCTTCTATTACTAATTTGAATTCGGTAACGGGAGTGTTAGGATCAGCTGCTTTTACGGCTAGTACTTCTTATGATGCTGCCGGCTCAGCCGCCGCAGTCACGCCCACTAGTTTAGGTTTAGTCATTGGTACTGATGTTCTTGCTTACCGTACCTTCGGCTCAGCCGCCAACAGTGCGACGACGGATTTTGCTGCTGCCCTCGGAGCCGATGACAATTATGTCACCGATGCACAACTCGTTGTCCTCGGTAATACCTCCGGCACCAACTCTGGCAACAATGCGGCGAACTCCACCTATGCCAATGATTACCGTGCTGCCAACTTTGTGGCTGGGACCAATTATCAAGCTCCTTTAGTTTCAAATTCAAATATCAAAACTGTTAATGGCACTTCTCTTCTCGGTAGTGGAGATATTACTCAGACATCTGTTTCAGGTAACGCGGGGACCGTCACTAACGCTACCTTTACCACGGCGCTGACGGTCAATACTGGAACCCTCACTTTGACTGCCAACGCTGCCAACACTTCTGTTCTCACTATCGGAGCTGGAGCAGTTTCAGTTTCTGGAAGTAATACCGGGGATCAGACTTTAGCAGGCCTAGGTGCCGCTGCCGCTAATGGTTCCAACTGGACTTTTGCTTCCCAAGCAATCGGAGATTTAGCTTACGCAACTAGCGCCACTGCTTATGGAAGACTAGCAGATGTAGCAACTGGAAGTGTCTTAATCTCTGGTGGTGTTGGGGTGGCCCCATCTTGGTCTACCACTCCGACTTTTACTGGTACTAATATTTCTGGTACGGCGGCTAACTTGACTGCTGGTCATGTCACCAACGGCACCTTTACTACGGCGTTGACGGTTAACGGCGGTACAGGTGGCACAATCACATGGCCAACTGGTGCACCGACTTTAACAATTCCAAGTGGCGGGGGAACGTTGGGTACAGGTGCTTTTGCGACAATTGCTAACTATGCCCCACTTGCTTCCCCGACTTTTACTGGTACAGTTACTCTGCCGAGTGGCACAACACTTACTGCGCCAAAGTTTGTCGATCTTGGTTTTATTGCGGATGCTAATGGTAACGAAATGATTATTTTTGATACAGTGACTTCTGCTGTTAATGAAATCACGCTAGCAAACGCAGCTACAACTGCCAGCCCAACAATTTCCGCTTCTGGTGAAACAAATGTATCTTTGAATATTAAAGCCAAAGGCACTGGTAGTGTAGATGTTGGTAATACTGCTGGTACATTAGCATTTTCTATAGATTCTTCTGGTAATGTTCTCATACTACCAACATATTCTGTAACAGTAGGTGCGACTAATCGTGATCTGTATATAGATAATACTGGTAAGATTGGTTATGTTTCTTCCGCCGAGCGTTATAAAAAAGATATTTCTAATATGGAAAATATTTCTTGGCTGTATGATTTGCGCCCAGTCAATTATGTGTATAAAAATGATTCGTTGGGACGAAAGCAATATGGACTTATTGCTGAAGAAGTAGACAAGGTCAATCCGCTGTTTGTGAGCTATAATGACCAAGGACAGCCAGAAACGGTGCAGTATTCAATGTTCGCACCGGTGTTGATTAAAGCAATTCAGGAACTAAATTTAAATTTTGAAGCTGTTGCAGGTACCGTCACTCCACTTACTGGATCTGCTTCCGAATCTTTTGTGAATGTATTCTTTAGTAATATTAAAAATACCATCGGCACATGGCTCGCAGATGCTACAAATGGAGTGACAGATGTTTTCGCAAATGTATTTAATGCTAAAGAAAAAATCTGTGTAGATGGGGAATGCTTAACGAAGGATGATATTCACGCCTTGCTTTTACTCGCGCATCCGACGACCACCCCGCCTCCTGCTTCAGCGGGCGAGTCGGTACCTGTTCCAGCGCCAGAAATTCCGACGTGTGTCGATCCTCAAACTTTAGTAAATAATGTTTGCATGGATCCAGCAATCGAGTCTCCGGTAGTCACTTGTTCTGATGGCATTCAAAACCAAGATGAAACTGACATAGA
Organism: Minisyncoccota bacterium; assembly: GCA_041662205.1. Taxonomy (GTDB): domain Bacteria; phylum Patescibacteriota; class Minisyncoccia; order Phycocordibacterales; family UBA9973; genus UBA9973. The sequence continues at coordinate 84,481 of JBAZSZ010000001.1, forward strand.
CACTGGAGGAGTTTGTGTTCCAATTCCAGCTGAAATAGTGCCGTAAAAATGAAAATACGTTGTATCTGTGTTTATGAAAGTGCATGATATAATATTGAGTAGATAGTAATTAATTTTTTTTAATTAAAAAAGCAAATGAAACACATAAAAAAAATAGTCTTTATCTTAACGTGTGTATTTTCTTTCCTTATTATTTTTGGTGGTACTTTGACAGCGCAAGCTTATTCGTGTACTGGCACCAGCACGATCACTTGCACTTTTTCTTTTACTGGAAGTTTAGAAAATTGGACGGTTCCGGCGGGAGTTAATTCGATTAGCGTGACTGCAAAAGGAGCTGGCGGAGGCGGTGGTGGCAGTGATAATTCAGGCAATCAAACCGTTGGCATTAACGGTGATTTGGCTACAACCACAGTCAGTGTTACGCCCTTAGAAACACTGACAATTATTGTTGCTGGTGGCGGGATAAAAGGTGTTAATGATGGTTCTGGTAGTGCCGGAGGAGCAGGATATACAAATGGCGGTACTGGTGGAAACGGGGAATACTATGGGTATTGTGGAGATTCTGATGCAGATGAATGGGCATATGGTGGCGCAGGCGCAGGCGGATCCAGTGGAATAAAAAGAAACACCACTAGGCTTGTTGAGGCAAAAGGAGGAGATGGGGGAAAATCATCAGATTATGGTGGAGCTTGTGCTTATAATAATGGTGGATCAGGGGGCATAGGAGGGGGTAGTAATTATCCCGCTCTTACAACACAATATGGCGGTGGAACTGGTGGTGCTTTTGATACTGACGGTGGGAATGGTTCACTTATTCTAACTTATACGGGAGCCCCTTCCTCTTCTATATTTTCTTTTTATGCCGGTTCGTCGGGTTTTCGTATTTTTAGCCCCTTTCGCATTTTTTACTAAAAATAGCATTAAGACTTACCGATAGAAGTATAGAATTTCTTATTTAGTCTTTGTTTCTTTAGGATCCTTACTATTAGTATCTTTTGATATTAAATGATGAAGTGATTTGTGTTCGTCGGTATTTAAGATTCCGCAATCTTTGAATTTTTTGCTACTCCCGCAGGAACAGAGTTCATCTGGAGCGCATTTATTTATCGAAACAATTCTTGTAGGTTTGAATCCATTAAAGAAAGAAGAAGAAGCGGTAGTATAAGCACCGATATTTTCGGCATAAAGCAAATCATCTATTTCTAAATCCTCTGGTAATTCATCTGCTAGGGAAATAGTGTCAAAAGCATCACAAGTAGGGCCGAAAGTAGCACAAACTTTTTTTTCTCCATCTTTAAATGAATGAAGAGGATAGCTTTGATGGTCGTAAATTTGTCCAGAAAAAGTATTGTAAACTCCGTCATCTAGATAGTAGCAAGTCTTTCCATCACGGATGGATTTACCGATAATTTTTGTTACTAAAGTGCAGGTGTTCGCTACCATGAATCTTCCTGGCTCAGCGATAACATCTACATCTCCATTAAACATTCTTTTGATTTCTGAGTTTATTTTTCTAGCTAACATCGGAAAAGGTTTTACGTCCGGTGTATATTTGACAGGGAACCCACCACCGATATCGAGGACTTTCATTTTCTTGCCGTCTTTATCTATGAAGCCTATGTCGAGACCTCTCAATTTTGCTTCTTTAAAAATTGAAGAAGCTAAAGAAAGAGCTAAAACGTAATTTTCAAAATTATTACATTGGCTACCGACATGAAAGCTGATGCCTTCCACACCTAGCCCCATACCTATTGCCTCGCTCATCAAGTCTACTGCTTCTCCTGGGTGAACACCGAATTTACTTGAAAGCTCCACCATGGAGCCAGTGTTAGGTACGCGAATTCGAAGTACTAAACGCACATCTGGAGCATTTTTCTTTATTTTTTTTAATTCTTCAATGTTATCAAAAGTAACTAAGGGTTTGTAAATATTCAACTTTTTTAAAATTGAAGCCGGCTTAATAGTATTGGCATAAATAATATTATCCCAGATATATTGTTGTCTTTCTTTTTCTCCCAAGTGTTTGATATTGTTGTAAACTTTCATAAATTCCTGAAAAGAAGCCACATCAAAACTAGCCCCCATGTCATACATGGTTTTTATGATATCAGTGTCAGAGTTAGATTTGACGGCAAAATACGCTTGAACTGTTGGCAATTTTTCCTTGAATTCTAAATAGTTCTGTCTCAGTTTTTCATGATCCACCACTAAAAGCGGAGTACCATGTTTGGCTGCGAGTTCTTGTAATTGTTTTTTTTGTTGGGTGTTCATTTTTTTCTAACTGAAAAAATATTATTTAAATAGTTCAGTTATTGTAGAGCAAATAGAAACTATGTCAAGCAAATACTACATATTATTTTAAATAGTTTTTCTTGAATAGAAGTTCAGCGTTTAAAATTCCTCCACCAGCAGCTCCGCGAACAGTGTTATGGCTCAAAGACATGAATTTGTAATCAAAAATTTTGCATTTTCTTAAACGTCCTACAGTTACCGCCATCCCTTTATCATTATCTCTATCCTTTTTTGGCTGGGGACGATTTTCTTCTTCTTTATAAATAATAGGACAAATAGGAGCAGAAGGAAGTTTTAATTCCTGAGGTAATCCTTTAAATTTTCTCCAAATTTCTATAATTTTTTCTGCTGTTGGTTTTTTGTTTTTAAATAAAATATTAATACAAGCCAAGTGCCCATCAGTTACCGGCACTCTGGTGCAGTGAGCAGATATTTCTAGATCTTTTTTTTGAATAAATTTTCCATTTTTGATACTACCTAAAATTTTTAAGGGTTCTATTTCTGTTTTTTCTTCTTCGCCTCCAATATAAGGAACGACATTATCGATCATATCCAAGCTGGGGACTCCGGGGTAGCCTGCTCCAGAGACAGCTTGGAGCGTAGTGATAAATATTTTTTTAATTGGATAGCCTGCTTTTTCTAAAGCAAAAATAGGAGTCAGGTAGCTTTGTAGACTACAGTTTGGCTTCACCACGATAAAACCTTTTTTCCAATTGTGGTTTTTCTTTTGTATCTCAATCATTTCTAAATGTTCTCCATTAATTTCTGGAATAAGCATTGGTACATCTAAAGTAGGGCGATTGGCGGAAGCATTAGAAACCACTGGGATTCCGGCTTCGGCATATTTTTCTTCTATTTCCTTAATTGCTTCTTTATTAGGAATTTCAAATGCTGAAAAAACAAAATCACATGTTTTTTTAGCTTTTTCTATATCAGCCACATCAGCCACTAAAATATTTTTTACATTTTCCGGAATTGCGGAATTCATCTGCCAGCGATTTTTGACAGCTGTGCTGTAATTTTTATTAGCAGAATTAGCCGAAGCTGCTAAATATACCACTTCAAAATAAGGATGATTTTCCAATAAGCGAATATAATTTTGACCCACCATCCCGGTGGCGCCCAGAATTCCAACTTTTAATTTCTTCATAGTTTTTTTTATTTATTTATTTAATAAATTAATTATACACGATTTTACCAACTTTTGTCTTTAATTTGGGATTTATAAGAGAAGTTATTTCTAGTGGAGTATTGAATAATTTAGCATATTGAATTGCTTTATCGTGGATTATTCTTCCAGCCTTTTCTGCCTCTCGATAGCTAATAGTTGGGAGATTCTTTGCTTCTGGAGCAATTTTGGGATCAGCAGAAAAAACTCCACCGACATCTTTCCAAAGAATTATTTTTTTTGCTCGCAAAGCAGAACCGACAAAGCAAGCCGTAGTATCTGTACCACCTCTTCCTAGAGTTGTGGTTTTACCTTCTTTTGTTTTACCGGTAAAGCCGGGAATGACTGGAATTTCTTTTAGATCATTAATTTTTTCTTGAACATTTTTTTGGGAGATTTTGTAAATAATATTGGCATTTCTAAAATTATCATCAGTCATTATAGGGATTTCTTCTGCCAAGAATCTTCTGGCTGGCAATCCAAGCATCTCTAGATAAAAGGTAAAAATAGTGGCAGACAATTTTTCTCCATAAGCTACAATTTTATCCTCGTTTGCGGATATAGTTTTGTCCAATTCAAGATCTTTTTCCATATTGTCAAATAATTTATTTAATTCATTTTTGGCCTTTTTCTGCCATTCTTTTTTGAATCCTAGATCTATCATTACTTGAAAATTTGTCTTTTTGAATTTTCTTAAAAAAGCTCTATCTTTAATTGTTAAAAGTTCATTCGTGACTCCGGGTAAGGCTGAAATTACCACGACTGGTTGATAGCCATCTTTTATTTGTTCACGTAAACGTTCCACCATTAGAGGAATAAAATTTTTAATTAAAATACCTCCTCCGAATTTATTAACGATTATTTTTTTGGGCATTTATTTGAAATAAAACTAAGTTTTTTCAATATACCTTATTTTCTTCAAAAAACAAAGAAAAAAAAGATTGACTTTAAGGTGGTAAGTAGTAAACTATTCTTATTATAATTTTATTATTTTTTTAAAAAAAATATGGCTAAAATACTTGTAATAGGTTCTGGGAATGTGGGCAGAGTGGGTTTGCATAAGATGGCTCAATATCCTGAAATTTTTTCTGATATTCATGTAGTCAGTCGTACCACTAAAAACTCTGAAGCAGTGAAGGCTTCAATTTTAAAAAAGACACGCGGGAAAGTAAAAATAAATGTACACCAAGGAGACGCTGGGGACAAGAAATTTTTACTAGAGCTTTTTAAAAAAGTGAAGCCTGATATCTTGGTGCATTTTGGGCTGTCCTATGACAATTTAGTCATTATGGATGTTTGCTTGGAAATGGGTGTGAATTATATCGATACCTGTTGTTATGAAGATCCTAAAAAATACGGTTTTTCTTACAAATTGCAATTAGCCAAAGACAAAGATTTTAAGAAAAAAGGATTGCTAGCAGTTACTGGTTTAGGATTTGCTCCGGGGGTAACAAATATTTTTGCTGCTTACGCGCGAGATTATCTTTTTGATAAAATAGACACCATTGATATCATTGATTGCAATGGTGGTTCGAAAGATAAAAAAATAAAATTTGCTCCGAATTTTAATCCAGAAATTAATTTACGAGAATTAATTTTACCGATTTCTTTTTGGGAAAAAGGGAAGTGGCAGAAACGCGGACGTTTGATCGACGAAGACGCATCTTTTTTTGAATTTGATTTTCCAGAGACTGGCAAGTTTACTCCCTATTTGATGTATCATGAGGAATTGGAAACTTTGGTTTCTCGCATTCCACATCTAAAAAGAGCAAGATTTTGGATGACCTTTTCACCGGTTTATCTTTCTTACTTGCGAGTATTGTTTGATGTTGGTATGACCAGAATTGATCCAGTTAAATATAATGGTTGCGAAGTTGTCCCAGTAAAATTCTTGAAAGCTCTCTTGCCTACGGGGGACGATTTCAATGAAGGTTATAAAGGCAAAACTATTGCCGGTGATATTATTTCTGGAGTTAAGGATGGTAAGAAAAAAGTAGTTTATGTTTATAATGTTACCGATCATCATAAGGCATTTTTAGAAACTGGTGGCAATGGAATAGGATACAATACAGCTGTCCCTACAGTCGCATGCGCCAAGCTGATGCTAGAGGGTAAGTGGGGTGGTAGCGGCGTAAAGGTTCCCGAGGACAAAACTCTCGATTCAAAGGTATTTTTAGAAGAGATGGATAAAATGGGTTTGCCTTGGGTCGTTAAAAAACTAAAAGATCTTCCTCTCCAACTGAAGAAAAATTATTAATCAAGTTGCTAATATTGTAAATGGCTAATCAAACATGTCTAATAAAGACAGAGAATCATCTGGGTCACGGAGAGCCAACAACCGAACCTTGGAGTACTGGTAAAGGATGGAAAGCAGAAGATTTTGTAAATCTAGAAACTCCTTGTTTTGTGGTAGACGAAAAGAAGATAGAACACAACCTAAAGATACTAAGCAGAGTCCAGAAACAAGCTGGCTGTAAAATTCTGCTCGCCTTGAAAGGATTTTCAATGTTTAGTGTTTCTCCACTAGTAAAAAAATATTTATCCGGAACTGAAGCTAGCTCTATTGATGAAGCACGATTAGGCTGTGAAGAATTTAGCGGTGAAACGCATACTTTTTCGCCTGCTTACACAGAAAAAAATATTGCTGATTATATAAAATATTCTGATCATCTTATTTTTAATTCTTTCTCTCAGTGGAAAAGAATCCGACCGATAATTTTAAAAAGTAAAAACCTGCCTGCCGGTAGGCATGGGAAGGTTTCTTGTGGCTTGCGGGTCAATCCCGAGCATTGCGAAACAGGCACACCCATGTATGATCCCTGCGGACCGAATTCTCGATTAGGCATAATTAGAAAAAATTTTGAAGAACAGGAATTGGGTGGCATAGAAGGTTTGCATTACCACAATCTTTGTCAGCTGAATGCTGATGCGATGGTACGAACCCTTGAAGCATTTGAAGAAAAATTTGGGGAATTTTTACCGAGAATGAAATGGGTGAACTTCGGTGGCGGACACCATATTACCCGCCGTGATTATGATGTTGATCTTTTAATTAAAACAATTAAAGCTTTTAAAAAGCGACATCCTCATTTGCAAGTTTATTTGGAACCAGGTGAAGCCGTAGGGTTAAATGCTGGGGTTTTGGTAACCTCAGTGGAAGATATTATTGATAATGACATGAATATAGCTATTCTTGATTTTTCGGCTGCTGCGCATGTGCCAGATATTCTCGAGATGCCATACAAGCCGACTATCCTAGGAGCTGATACGGGAAAAAAATATCCTCATCTTTATCGTCTTGGTGGCCCTTCTTGTCTAGCTGGAGATGTTATCGGTAATTATACTTTTAAAAAGAAATTAGCTATCGGTGATAAAATGATATTTTTAAATATGGCGATTTACACTATGGTTAAAACCAATACTTTTAACGGTATCAGGCTGCCATCAATTTTTCTTAGAAAATTATCAGGGAAATTTAAACTTGTAAAAAAATTTGGATATCAAGATTTTAAGGAAAGACTCTCCTGAAAAATATAAGTAATAGAAAATCCCCCGCTTGTAGGCAGGGGACTCTCATTTTTTTTGTAGGTATCTATAAGCCGAATTTTGTTCTCCGACCAAGGTCGGAGTGACAGCAATTTGTCTAGGCCTCTCATTACTGACAGGCTCAAGCGATTCTATCCGACCTAAGTCGGATCACGATCTTGCACAAGAGTAAGTATTTAGCCGTTTCACCCGAACTAAATCGGTTCGTCACTGTTCGCAACTCCATATCACTATGGGAGGGAATTACCCTCTACTTTTCCAGATTAAACTGGTTTGTGTTCGGACTTTCCTCTCTATCCTAAAGGTTAGAGTAGCTATCCGATACCTACCTTTTTATTATATCATACTTGCTTATTGCTTGCATTTTTTTTGCAAGTATGCTATGATTTCTTTGTGAGTGTAAGTTTACCTTACATTAATCGTAAACAACATAAGTGCCGCAAAAAAACACCGCAAGGTGTTTTTTTGTTTTGATTGTTTTTTTTGTTGAGATTCGGCTACCACGTAGCCAGGTGATTTTCTAGCTACGCAAAGAAAATCCTTTCTCGTCTCCACGTGAAGCAAGCAGTTGCTTCACTTTGGGTCCACGCAAGAAAAAAGCCGTCCAAAGGACGACTCATTTTTCTACGCGTGGACCCAAGGAGACTCGAACTCCTTACCTCCTCATTGCAAATGAGGCGCTCTACCAGATGAGCTATGGGCCCAATATTTATTGTTGAGCTATGGGTACTTACTCAATAAAACTATTCTATCTTATTTTACCAATAATGCAAATTTTATATTTGAAATAGTTGACGGTTTAGGAAGATGGTGTATGATTAGAGATTATATCTCAAATGTAATTATATATGAAGATTCTGATTGTTGAAGATGAAGAAAATATTGCTAAACTTTTAAAAAAGGGTCTCGAATCTGAGGGTTATGCTGTTGATTACTTGACGGATGGGGAGTCTGGGCAAAATCGTATTTTAATGCATCATCAAGATTATGATTTAATAATTTTGGATTTGATGCTTCCTTTGAAATCTGGAAAGGAGATTTGCCACAGTATGAGAGAGATGGATATTTCTACTCCGGTTTTAGTGTTAACTGCGAAATGTGATTCAGTCAGCAAAGTATCTTTGCTCGATATCGGAGCCGATGACTATATGTCAAAACCGTTCGAACTTGCAGAATTATTTGCCAGAATCAGAGCTTTGACTCGACGACCCAAAGTTTCTCTGCCGGTAGAATTGAAAATAAGTGATCTGGTTTTATCTGCGAAAGATAAAAAGGTTTTTAGAAACAAAAAAGATTTAAATCTTACTTTAAAAGAATTCAGACTCTTAGAATATTTTATGCGTCGTCCCAACCAAGTAGTAGAGAGAGTTGACTTGGTGGATAACCTTTGGGATTTTGATCAAGATTCATTTTCTAATACGGTGGATGTGTATATAAATCGCTTAAGGAATAAAGTAGATAAAGGCAGAAAAGAAAAAATGATTCAAACAATTCGCGGAGTAGGATACAAATTAAAAGTTTAAATTTATTTTTACCACGAATCACTCTTTTAATAATAGAGAAATCTTCTTTTTTTTGATGTGGGGAACAGTTATATTTCCTTCATAAAATACAAGCTTTTTTTGGAAATTAATAAGATGTCCCTTAGGTTTTTGATGTCCTTTATGCTCTTTCTTTATGTCTTTAATACTAAATTTAATTTTTCTTGTCAATATTTGCCTATTATTAAAAGTCGATTTTTTTATTAGTATTTATTATTAAATATATTTAAATATATGGAAACTAGTTATAGTTATTTAAAAAACTTAGGAAAAATTTTTATAATTCTATCTGTTCTCATTTTTCCACTCGAAAATATTAGTAGTGTAGAAGCGGCCATACTAACACCGGATGCCAGCGTGGTAGATGGTGTGGAAAATAAAAATGTAACTTCTATTTTAGATAAGAGAAAAAATCGGGTGACGCAAGAACAAAGACAAGCGGCAGCCGATGCTCAAAATACAGGCGTAAGCATTTCCAGTTCTTCCAAGGTTCTTGGTGGAATCATAGCTCCGATGATGACTATAACCGCTCCGCTCGTAGCTGCGGTGACTGTACCAGCGCCAGGGGGAACCCCAAATTATTTTGGTCCGGAACCTAACTGGGCTTATACTCCGCTTTTAAGAAAATTCGTTGATACCCTCCCTGGTCTTGGTTCAGCTAATACAAATAATTTAGGACAATATATTCCAATTGCTGCTGCGGATACTGCTACATATCCAGGATCAGATTATTATGAAATAGGATTAGTGCAATACACGGAAAAAATGCATTCAGATTTACCGGTGACAACTTTGCGAGGATATGTTCAGCTAGAGACATCTGTTAACGCTTCTGCCAGCAAACATATCGCTTTGAAATATCCTAATGGTAATCCGATTTTAAATTCTAGCGGAGCTCAAGTTTTTGGTTTTGACAATCCTCATTATCTTGGGCCTACAATTGTAGCTCAAAAAGATAAACCTACGCGCATTAAATTTACAAATTTTCTTCCTACTGGGACAGGAGGCAATCTTTTTATACCAGTTGATACTTCGGTGATGGGAGCTGGCATGGGTCCTTTAGATATGCCAGGAATGCCAGGAATGAAAGAAGATTATACTCAAAATAGAGCAACTCTCCATCTTCATGGAGGAAATACTCCGTGGATTTCCGATGGTACTCCGCATCAATGGACTACTCCAGCCGGAGAAAACACCCAATATCCAGAGGGGGTGAGTGTGTCTAATGTGCCAGATATGCCAGACCCAGGAGTAGGATCTCTAACATTTTTTTATAGCAATCAGCAAAGCGCGCGTTTGATGTTTTATCATGACCATGCGTTTGGTATCACTCGACTTAATGTTTATGCTGGTGAAGCGGCTGGATATTTATTAACAGATGCTACGGAACAAAATTTAATTTCAACTGGAGTAATACCATCTGATCAAATTCCTCTAATTATTCAGGATAAAACTTTTGTTGATGCCACAACAATTAGAGCAACCGATCCAACATGGAACTGGGGTCCAACTCCAGGTACACCTCATTCTGGTGATCTTTGGATTCCACATGTTTATATGCCTAATCAGAATCCTAATAGTAATAACGGTGTAAATCCTTTTGGACGTTGGGATTATGGTCCTTGGTTCTGGCCTCCTTGGCCGGCTGTGAATGCTCCAATTACGAAAGCAGATGGAACAGAAGTTCCCAATGTCCCAGATGTTTCGATGGGTATGGAAGCATTCAATGACACTCCACTTGTAAATGGGACGGCTTATCCAAGTTTAACACTTCAACCGAAAGCTTATAGATTCCGTATTTTAAATGCTGCTAATGACAGATTTTGGAATTTACAACTCATTCAAGCAGACCCAACTGTTATTTCTTCAGATGGTCGCGCTAATACTGATGTAAAAGTGGTGCCATTTACGACCAGTACGACTTGGCCAGCTGGATATCCGACACCAGATACTAGAGATGGGGGAGTGCCTGATCCGACGACTAGGGGTCCGGTCATGACTCAGATCGGTACAGAAGGCGGATTTCTACCAGCTCCTGTGACTCACAATAATATTCCTATTGGATTTGATATGGATGGGAAAAGTATTACAGTGGGTAATGTCAAAGAACATAATTTACTATTAGGCCCAGCCGAAAGAGCAGATGTCATAGTTGATTTTTCTGCTTACGCTGGAAAAACTTTGATTCTTTATAATGACGCTCCGGCTGCTTTTCCTGCTAGTGACCCGCGATTGGATTATTATACTGGTAATCCTGATATGACAACCACTGGTGGAACGACTTCTACTTTGGCTGGTTTTGGACCAAATACTAGGACTATCATGCAAATCAAAATAGCTGCAGGTACTCCCATTCCTTTTAATCTAACTCCTTTAAATACCGCTTTACCAGCAGCATTCGCATCATCACAAGATCAAATCATAGTACCTCAGGAAGGATATAATGCTGTATATAACGGAAATTTCCCAAATAATAGGAATGCTTATGCTAGAATTCAAGACACTTCATTAACTTTCACTCCGCTTGGCGGAACAACACCAGTAACAATTCCTTTTGCGCCTAAAGCTATCGCTGAAGAATTCGAAAGTGTCTATGGGCGTATGAGCGGATTCCTAGGGCTCGAACTTCCATTTACTAATGGTGGAAATCAGACAACAATTTTTTACGATTATCAAGATCCGACTTCTGAAATTATAAATGATACTAATAATATATCAACGGCACAAATAGGAACACTTGGCGATGGTACCCAGATATGGAAAATAACACATAACGGAGTAGATACTCATCCTATACATTTCCACTTATTTAATGTCCAGCTCGTAAATCGGGTGGATTGGGCTGGTGTAGTAAAACCACCAGAACCTAATGAGCTCGGCTGGAAAGAAACAGTGCGGATGAATCCCCTTGAAGACGCCATAGTTGCTCTAAGACCGGTTTCACCAAAACAACCTTTTGGAATACCAGAAAGTGTAAGACCGCTTGATCCAACAATGCCACTTGGAACAACTGCTCAGTTTAAAGGAGTAGACGCAAACGGCAATCCGATAACAGTTACAAATGAGCTAGCGAACTTTGGGTGGGAATATGTTTGGCACTGCCATATTTTGAGCCATGAAGAAATGGATATGATGCGTCCGATTAAATTTAACGTTGCAAGTACGCTTCCAATTACACCTGGTTTAAATGCTACTAAAGTAGGAAATCAAGTAAATCTAACATGGACAGATGGAACTCCTGTAAGTAATCCAACTACCCTCGGTAATCCTGCTAATGAAGTTGGTTTTCGTGTTGAGAGAGCTATTGTGACTGGTGGTAACCCTGGCATATACACAGAGATCGGAAAAGGTATCGCCAATTCTACAACTTTTACAGACACTGCTATAGCATCTAGTACAACTTATAGCTATCGAGTGGTTGCATTCAATGCAGCAGGAGATGCATCTTCAGCACCAAGAACAGTATCTATAACCGGCACAGTTTGCCAAACTGGAGCCGATACTAGTGGAAACGGAATTATCACCATAGCAGAATTACTAGCCTACATAAGTAGGTGGAAAGCAGGAAATGTCACAATGCAACTTCTTATGCAAGCAATCAGTTTTTGGAAAATAGGAACAGGTTGTTAAAAAAATTAAAAAGCAGGCCTTACTTCATTTGTTTAGTTTTTAATAATAAATTTAACTTTAACTTTTAACATGTAAGTATAATTTTATTATAAGGATTTGAGTGAAGCGAAGGGTCGAATAGTTAGTCGAATATAAAAATATTATAAAAATAAAGAATAAAAATTATGAATAAAAAAAGTATTAAAGCGTTATATGTGTTGTTGTTTGCAAAAATGAATAGAAAAGTTAAATATAAATTTAGCGCGTCTCTGTTGACAGGTGTTTTTATGTTTACTTTAGTATTTAGCGCTGGAGTGGCACAAGCTGCGTTGCAAGCTGTCGGGCCAATAGGAGATCCTGTAAATAATGGATATCCTACATATTTCCAAGATCAAACAGGATTAGCTTTGGAATTATGTCTGGTACAAAATTTACCAACCGACCTATTCCAACCATGTCTCTTGACTGCGGAATTTGATCCAGACCCATTAATAACACCTGGCATTCCAGCAATTCCAATTGGAACAGTTCTTAGCGGGGATTTTCCAGATGAATCATTTTACTTTGCCGCTAGCGCAGACTTAAGTCCTGACAATGTTAGACTTCCTGGAAGAAATCAGGATATCAAAATTTTGTGGGGGGCTGCTTTAGAGCAAGCCTTTTTGGCCGGAATAACTCCTGGAGCACAAAGCATGTTTTTAAGAACTCAAGTTGATATAGCTGGTTTAATCCCCGGAGAAACTTATACTGTCAATACTCCTTACGGACCGATTAGTGTGGTTGCTGATGATATCGGTGGAGGGAGAACAAGATTTGAGGACATAGTAGTCTGCAACGTTGGAACTCTATGTAATTTTTCATTAATCTTACCGGGGACTCAAACAAATATGGGGCCATTTCTAAAATGGGATCCTGCGGTTTTACCTCTTGCCCCAGCTGGATTTATCGGTGATCCTAATGTAACACACACAATTATCGGTGGACCAATTAGGAATAATATTTCTGTTACAGGAACAAGTGTTGGGGGAGTCGGCATAGATGAAATGTCCACTGATCAATTTTCAATTTCTGGGAAAATAGCAATCATTGACACTGTCGCACCAGTAATTGTTTCAACTACTCCTGCCTCTGTACCAGTAAATTCTTCTAATGTTGTTTTAAGCGCAAACATTACTGACGACTTAGGAGTGACTGGAGTTACAGCTGATTTAGGAGCATTAAGCAACACTTTTTCTGCTACTCTTAATAATACACAGGAAGTTCCTGCAACCGTAAGTACTGCAACAGGAACTGGAGCATTTACTATTGATGCAAATGCAAATACATTAACTTATAATATTAGTGCTTCAGGTTTGCAAGGTGGAGCAATCACCGGAATGCATATTCACGGATCTGCTGTTCCTCCAGATGGAGCTATAGGTCAAAATTCAGCAATTGCTTTTAGCTTAGGTACGACTCTTCCGGCAAGTGGAACCTGGAATTATCCTGAAGCAATGGAACCAGAAATTTTAGCAGGAAGGACTTATGTAAATATTCACACAACTTTATTTCCTAACGGTGAAATTCGCGGACAAATAATTCCTACCCCAAACACAGTAACTATGATCAGGAATGCCGGTACAGCAACAGACGGCACATGGGCACTTATTCTACCAAATTTGAATAGAGCAGGATTATTTAATATTCCTATTACAGCTACCGATGGAAGCAATCCTGTAACAACTAATCATTCTCTCGCTGTCACTGTTTTATCTGGAGTGAATGTCACTCCACCAACTGCTTCAATAAATACAGGATTAACTCAACAACTCTCAGCATCAGCTCTCGATCAATTTAATAATCCACTAACTACCCAACCAACTTTTACTTGGTCTTCTAGTAATAACAATATTGCAACAGTTAATAGTTCAGGCCTAGTTACTGCAGTCGCTCTCGGTACTGCCACGATTACAGCCACAACTGATGGATTAATAAATGTTGCAGGTACTTCGGCAATCACAGTGACGGCAGCTTCAGTTTGCCAGACAGCAGCTGATATAGATGGTAGCGGAACTATAAGCTTTGCGGAAGTTCTAAGCTATATTACAAGCTGGAAAGCCGGCAACGTAGTTTTTTCAACTTTATTACAAGCAATAGGTTTTTGGAAAGCTGCAGTAGGTTGTTAAAAGTGTCGAAAAATTATTAGAATTACAAATTTTAAAATAAAAAATTATGAAATACTTTAAATCAATAATCAAAGCGGGAATGTTCATAGCTGTGCTGACATTCTTTGTGGGAATAGGTGCTCAAGCAGCTTCTGCCGCCACCGTCACACGTAGCTTCTCCACTCTCACGCCAGCAGCAGGAACATCTTTAACAGTTTCTCTGGCTGTAGCAATGAATCCTGCAGACATTCTAACATTGATTGAAGAAACAGCTCCTGTGGGCTGGGTCATCACAAATCCTGGAACAGGAACAGTAGGAGCAGACGGTATTTTGAGACTGAATGTAGCTGCAACCGGAACAGAGCAATATACAATCTCTGTACCAGCTTCAGCATCAGGAATAAATAATTTCTCAGGAGTATTTGCCACATTAGCAAACCCAGTATCCTCTCCAATAACAGGAAGCACATCGGTAACGGTAGCACCTGCTCCGGTAGTTGACATAACTCCACCTACAATCAACTTACTCGGAACTTCTCCAATAGATGTAACCCAAAACACAACCTACACTGATGCAGGAGCTACTGCTTCAGATAATGTTGACGGAAACATCACAGCCAACATTACAACAGTAAACCCTGTAAATACTGCAATTTTAGGAACATACACAGTCACTTACAATGTATCTGACGCAGCTGGAAATCCTGCAACTCAAGTAACAAGAACAGTTAATGTAGTAGCAGTAGTTGTTCCACCAGTAACCGCCACCGTCACACGTAGCTTCTCCACTCTCACGCCAGCAGCAGGAACATCTTTAACAGTTTCTCTGGCTGTAGCAATGAATCCTGCAGACATTCTAACATTGATTGAAGAAACAGCTCCTGTGGGCTGGGTCATCACAAATCCTGGAACAGGAACAGTAGGAGCAGACGGTATTTTGAGACTGAATGTAGCTGCAACCGGAACAGAGCAATATACAATCTCTGTACCAGCTTCAGCATCAGGAATAAATAATTTCTCAGGAGTATTTGCCACATTAGCAAACCCAGTATCCTCTCCAATAACAGGAAGCACATCGGTAACGGTAGCACCTGCTCCGGTAGTTCCAGTCCTCACCACCATCAACGTTACTTCCGTCACCCCATCCGTAGTAGTAGGCAATACTCAACAAATGACAGCAACTACTTTAGATCAAAACGGAGCACCGATTGCAGCAACTGTAACTTGGTCTAGTTCAAATACAGCAGTTGGCACTATTGATGTTACTACCGGAATGTTTACCGCGGTTTCTGCTGGAACTACAACTGTAATGGCAATGAACGGAGCAGTTATGGGAACAACTTTGGTAACAGTAACCGCAACACCTGTAACGTTTACAATAAATGTAACTTCCGGAGCAAATGGTACCATTACACCAACAGGTACAGCAGGAGTAGTTACTTTAAATTCTGGAGCGAACCAAACATTTACCATCACACCAAATGCAGGATTTAATATTCAGGATGTTTTAGTTGATGGATCTTCAGTTGGAGCTGTTGCTACTTTCACATTTACAAACGTAACAGCTAACCATACTATTTCAGCTAGTTTCGCATCAATTCCGGTAGGTTCATTCACGATAACTTCTTCTGCAGGAATAAATGGTAACATAGCTCCTCTTGGCGCCCTAAGTTTTGCCGGAGGCACCAATGCAACATACACAATTTCTCCAAGTGCAGGTTTTCAAGTATTAGATGTTTTAGTTGATGGATTTTCAGTTGGAGCCGTCACTACTTTCACCTTCACAAATATCACTGCTAACCATACAATCGCTGCCAGCTTTATTGCAACTCCAGTCCTCACAACTATCACCGTTACACCATCAGCACCATCAATACAGGCTGGAACTACCCAACAATTTACCGCAGTTGCTAAGGATCAAAATGGAATTGCCTTAGTCACTCAACCGGTTTTCACATGGACATCAGGAAATAATATAGTTACCACCATAGATGCATCAGGCCTTGCTCAGGGCATCGTCGCAGGTGGACCAGTTCTCATTACTGCTACCTCTGGAGCAGTTTCTGGTACAGCTACCTTAACAGTTACAGCAGTTCCAGTTTTGACTTCGGTCACAGTAGCTCCACCTACACCATCAATTATAGTTGGAGCAACTCAGCAACTAACAGCAAATCCTTTAGATCAAAATGGAATTGCCTTTAACGGTGCTGCAATAGCCTGGTCTTCAAGTGATTCTACAATTGCCACAGTTGATAATAACGGCTTAGTAACAGGTGTCGCAGTTGGAACAACAACAATCACAGCAACAGCGACTTCAGGAGCTATTACTGTAACAGGAACCGCGACAATCACAATAACCGCTAATCCAGTAACTCCTGTCCTCACTACCATCAACGTTACTCCCGTCACCCCATCCGTAGTAGTAGGAAATACTCAACAAATGACAGCAACTACTTTAGATCAAAACGGAGCACCGATTGCAGCAACTGTAACTTGGTCTAGTTCAAATACAGCAGTTGGCACTATTGATGTTACTACCGGAATGTTTACCGCGGTCGCAGTAGGCACTACCACAATTACTGCTACGAGTGGCGCGGTGACAGGAACAACTTTAGTAACAGTAACTCCTGCTCCTGTCCTCACTACCATCAACGTTACTCCCGTCACCCCATCCGTAGTAGTAGGCAATACTCAACAAATGACAGCAACTACTTTAGATCAAAACGGAGCACCGATTGCAGCAACTGTAACTTGGTCTAGTTCAAATACAGCAGTTGGCACTATTGATGTTACTACCGGAATGTTTACCGCGGTCGCAGTAGGCACTACCACAATTACTGCTACGAGTGGCGCGGTGACAGGAACAACTTTGGTGACGGTGACAGCGGTGCCTCAATCTAGTGGAGGTGGTGGTAGTTTTATAAGACCCATTATTGTTGGTCAAGTATTAGGTGCTTTCACGGGACCAATTGCAGGATGTGGCAATAGAACAACTGGATTTAGTGTAACTTCTGGTCAGTCTTGTGTTGGAAACACTGGATCAGAGGGTCAAATTCTCGGATGTGGCAATAGAACAACTGGATTTAGTATAACTACTGGTCAATCTTGTATTGGAAATACTGGAGCAGATGAACAAGTGCTCGGTGCTGAAAAATTTATTTTCACACTATTCCTAAAGCAAGGTTCAAAAGGAGATGAAGTTATGGAGCTTCAGAAATTCTTAAACACTACTAAATATGGTCCATTAGTAATTGATGGAAAATTTGGGAAAAAGACTAAAGAAGCTGTTCTTAAATTCCAAATAGCAAACGGGCTAAAAGGGGATGGAATCGTAGGACCTCTAACCCGCGCAGTTCTCAATCAATAAGTAAATTATCAGCTTCTTTAAGCTAAACAAAAAAACCGGATTAGTCCTCCGGTTTTTTTGTTTTTTTCTTTGTTTTCTGCTAATATAAAAAAAGTTCTTTGAAGAAAATAAATTCCGGGGTAGCTCAGCGGTAGAGCGGTCGCCTGTGTCAGCATTACGCAGCTTCCTAAGAAAACTTAGGTTGAAAAACAAGGTGAATTCGGGGAAGCCCTTATGGGGTAATCCCGAGCCAAGCCTCAATATAATATTGAGGAAGGTGTAGAGACTATCCATTTATTGGAGTACATCGGCAAATCGTCGGTGGAAGCGCCTTGCTCCTAAGTTCTTAAAATCATTTTAAGAATATGGAGATGATATAGTCCACACTTCTAGTAATAGGAGACAAAGTGTAAGCGATTGGTCGTAGGTTCGATCCCTACCCCCGGAGCATTTTTTTAATTCTTATAAATAGATAAGATTTTGATTGTTTTATTTTATTTGATAAAATTAAAATATGGAAAAAGAAACAACAATTGTTAGTTCAATTAATAATAAATGTAAAAATAAAAACGTGTGTGGAACACCTGGGACTATATATGGTTTAGGTTTTATTGGTGCACTTGTTTATTTTATACAACACGCAGATAACTTCTGGGTCGGGGCATTGGGAGTTCTGAAGGCCATAACTTGGCCAGCTTTTTTGATATACAAATTGTTTGAATTTTTTAAATTTTAAAATTTCTATAGATTTAAAAACAATATGCTAAATCTTAAATGGGCGAAAAGAGGAGTGGTTTGGTCTATCGTCATAATTTTAATTCTCACAATATTAGAATTTCCATCTCCTATTGGTTTTGAAACTAGGCCACAAGACAATGTTTCTATACTTTGGTTGATTTTTTTTCTTATTATTTTAATAACTGAGATAGTAACTGTCTCACTAATTTTAAAACATCCCAGACTTGGTGTGAAATTCGCCATCTGTGCAGCTATTTTAAATATTTTACAAATCTTTGCTGACCAATTACACCTTATGCAACCTGAAATTGCATCCTTTGGTTATACCTTACTTGAGTATTCTGTTGGGATTGTGGCTTTATTTCTTGCCTATTTTGCATTTAAAATTTATAGATTTATTTCTCCAGCAGTTTAATTTTTTTAATCCTTATTTTCCATAATAGTTATGTGATCTTCATCCCATTGAAAATTTATTTGAAAAAAGTACAAAAGGTATACTGTTCCTGCAAGGAAAGATCACCCTACCCCCGGAGCCAGAGATTTTTCTAATTTATTTTAGCTTATTTTGTTTTATGTTAAAATTAGTAGGTGGTTGATTATTAATTTTTTAACAAAAATAATATGAAAACAAATAGTAAAAAATATGTTGATGGGTTTGTGATACCAATAAAAAAGAAGGATTTAGTAGCTTACAAGAAGATGGCAGAATGGGGAGCTCGTATGTGGAAGAAGAATGGCGCCTTGGAATATTTTGAGTGCATAGGAGATGATCTAAAAGTTAAAAAAGGTATGCCACAGAAAGGCTTTATTAAACTTGCAGGGCTGAAGGCTGATGAAATTGTTGTGTTCTCTTGGATTATATATAAATCTCGTGCCCATAGAGATCAAGTGAATAAAAAAGTAATGAGTGACCCAAGCATGAATAATTTTGATCCTTCTACTATGCCCTTTGATATGAGGCGTTTTGCTTCTGGAGGTTTTAAGCCGATAGTTGAAGCCTAGTCTATTAAAGAAATTCTAAAATCTTTCAAAGTTTTTTAGTAAAATTTTAATAAAATAAATTAGATTGTGATATACTATAACTATGCAAAAAATAGCCACACGTGTTTTTATTTATTCATCAATTGCTTTTGGGGTTATAGGAATTTTATTAATTTTGGTCGGAGGACCTGATGGAAATAACCCTACATTGTTGAACCAGAGGTTGCACCAACTTCTTTTGATAACTGTTTGTATCATATTACCCTCATTTGCATTAAGTGTTGCTGGTAAATACTTGAACGATAAATCTTAATTCTTTTTAAAAAAATATTACAATATAAGTATTAAGAAACAGCGTAAAAATCACCAAAAAGACGATTTTTACGCTGTTTTAGACTTTACAAATGTTTTTATAATGCGAAACAATAAAAAAGACCAGCACCACCGGTACTTTTTAGATTTTCTAAGCTACAACCACGTGAGAGGTGAGAGGAGTTCCAAGATTTTGAAGGAATATCATTTTGCAGTCCCACTCTATCGTGATGCCCGAGCATAGCAGATCCTTCGTTGCTTGATGTCCAATTTTTACATGTTGCATCAGTATCAGAAATAATCGCACTACCTTCAGGGTCTGAACCTGTGAGCATGTCATGCATATTCGGCGTATCTCCTCGCCCATTAATAATTTCTCCTTTTTCAGTTAAGGCAGTTTGTTTATTTAGATTATTATTCTCATGTAATTCTGTGAGATTGTTTGCGATAACGATTCCAGCGAAATTAACCCATGGACCATTCCCAATACGATCTCGGGCATTAATGGCTGGTGTGCCGTCAGTGGTATTCGTACTTAAATAGGCATGCCAAGTTAGACCAGCAGACCCTGCATTTTCAGCCAGGGTTTGGCAGTATTTGTCCGCTCCCGCTATGCCTCCTAAATCAGCCCCAGAGCCAGGGTTAACACTCGTGACAAAAAAAGTCATTTTCTTTTGGGATTTTAGGGTAGAATTATTGGTTATGATATACCAACTTCCTACGATAACGACTAAAAGAAAAATTACACTAACTACTACTGTGATATTTTTATTCATATTTATATTTTAAATTTAAAAAAATATTAATAATTTATAATATTTAATATATACATTTGTTTTCTTAATTTAAGATTAAAATAAACAGATTCAAACGTAAGTGATATCAAGCTATTGAACCCATTACAGCAATATTGACAATTCAGCTTTGAATGGTAATATATCGATGGATGCACTTTGTGATATCCAAAACCGATAAATTAAAATGTCGGAATAAATAATATAAAATAGCCTAGGGCGAGGAGGAGTTATGGAATTGGAACTGAAACTGCATTATATTGCACTAATCCTGCTTTTGAACGCAAAAGGGGAAGTTTTACTTGCCCGGATGGGGAATATCTGGGGGCTTCTTGGTGGGCATGTTGAACCCACTGATGGAAGTAGGGAGGGTGCTGCTACCCGGGAAGTTGAGGAAGAGGCTCAACTGAAAGAAATAACCGGAAAAAAGAGACTTTTTAGAGCCGATGAAGTAAGACAAAAGGGGTTATATATGTTCGACGTCGATGTCGGACATTGCTATGACGAGAGACCCCCAGGCTTTCTCTTAAAGGAGAAAATTTCTGAGACTAGATGGTGGAGTATCGAGGCTACCAGTAGTCTTATTTTGACACCGATGGCCATTCGAGCTATCGACTCTTTGAGGGAAAAAAAAGACCGGTCATTCTTTACGAAATGCCAATACCACTTTGAGTCAATACTGTATGAAGCAGCCCTGCGAGGCTGCGATCGGTTTACTCTCCTTGACCTAAAGAAGGGACTAGAAAAAAATAACCCCCTCCTTGATTTAATTAACAAGATCCCTGACTCTGACAAACTCTCTAATCAACAGGTGGAGTTTGAAAAAATCATTGTTATGGTTGATGACGATGAATACACAATACTCACCGTCAGAAAGATGCTTTTAGCTGAGGGGTATCGGGTCTTTATATTCTCAGACCCAAGAGAGGCTTTGAGATGGTTGGAGAACTCAACCATATACGTTCATGCTTTGATCACCGACCAGAACATGCCCTACATCTCGGGATCAGGGCTCCTCAAGAAAGTACAGGTGTTAGAGTCTGTTAAGTATTCAAAATTTATTTTAATCAGCGGTGCGGAGGTTTTCCCCGCTGAAAAAGAGGGGTTTGACAATTTTTTCGTCAGACCAGTCTTGCCCGAAGAATTAATTAGGGCAATATCTTAGATCAAATAATCCCCGTTTCGACCTATGTCGGAGCGGGGATTTGCTATTTTTATAGAACTATTCATAATAATTAACATGGCGCGCATACTATATAAAAAAATACTTTCGAGAATCGGAAGGATTCTCACTACAATCTGGCAATATATCTTTGCCCTTGAGTATGTCCGGTTGCATCAATTAGAAATCACCGAGAGCGAACAAAAGTTCCGCTTGATAGCGGAATCGGTAAATAACGCGATCATCATGTTTGACGACGCTGGACTCGTGGTGTACTGGAATAAGAGCGCCAAACGAATATTCGGTTATGACGAAAGTGAGGTCCTCGGAAAACCATTTATTCTTGGTATGGATAAAAATAAAAATGACTGGAACATAGAGAAAAATACGTCAGTCGAGATGCGAGGGGTGCGGAAAAACGGTAAAGAATTCCCCTTGAAAGTGTCGTATTCATCATGGAAAGTTGGTGAGAAACAATTTCACACAGCCATCGCCCGAGATGTTGGCCCTTATCGAGCTACAGAACAAAAGCTCCGTGATTATGCTCAAAAAATGGAGGAAGGCAAAGCATTCGACGACGCACTTCTCTTGAGTATCGCTGATGGCATTTTGGTAACCGACACGTTCGGTAAAATTACTTACATCAACAAAGCGCTTGAAGAGCTTTGCGGTGTGAAGTCCTGGGAATTGTTGTACCATGATTTGGATGAAAAGATTCCATTTTTCGATGAGCTTGGGAGACGCGTGCCGAAAGAGAAACGGCCACTTTATATTGCACTAGATGCCGATAAAAAAAATAATGTATCCTTGGTCTCAACTGCGACGACCTTTCATCTTATCAATAAGAAAGATAAACGAATGGTCCCACTCTCGATCAGCTCAGCACCGCTCGTGATTAATGGCGAGATTAAAGGAGCGGTGGTTGTCTGGCGTGATATAACCCATGAAAAGGAAGTCGATAAAGCGAAAAGCGAGTTTATTTCTTTTGCTTCACATCAACTTCGCACGCCACTCACCACTATTTCTCTTACCACAGAAATGTTAATGAGGAGTATGGTGGGCAATATGAGCAAGGAGAATAAAAAATATTTAAAAAATATTTTAAAAGAAGTAAAAGGTATGACAGAAACAATCCAAACGTTTTTGAATATTTCCCGTATCGAACTGGACAAATTCGAAATAGAGCTAGAGCCGGTAAAATTATTCGGGATAATAGACGAAATAGCGGAAGAAATACTGCCACAGATCGATAAGAAGAAAATCCGTTTCAAGAAACAATATAATAAAAATCTACCAACTATGAATTTAGACAGAAGAATTATCAGAATTATCTTAGAAAATTTCCTTTCGAATGCTATAAAATATTCAAAAATAGGTGGCCAGATAATGCTCCTAGCAAAAGAAACTACCAATAATATTATCATCGAAGTTACAGACAATGGTATTGGTATTCCCAAAAAAGATCAAGATAAGATATTTACAAAAATGTTTCGGGCGAGAAATGTTTCAGAGCATGCCAATGTAAGTTCAGGACTAGGTCTTTATCTAGTTAAAAATTTAGCGGAACAAAGTGGCTATAAAATCTCTGTTAAATCAAAAGAAGATAAAGGCAGCACTTTCTCAATTTCCTTACCTCTCTAAATTTTAATCTTAAATTAATTTATCTATTTTATAATCTATGGGTGTCCATAGGTCAATATTTATATTTTATTTTTAAAGTGAATAATTAATGAAATTTATAATGTTTGTAAAATGCAAAGAGGATGTTGAGAGAGATGCTTTGCTTGATGCGAAGGTCTTTGCTGATATGACAAAATTTAATAATAAGCTAGAAAAAGCTAAAGTGTTGGTCACGTTAGATGGTCTTCAGCCGAGTTCAAAGGGTGTGCGACTTTCTTATTTAAGCAATAAAGAGCCTATCGCAATGGAAGATCCATGCTCAAATCCAGAGGATTTAATCGAAGGTTTTTGGATTATCGATGTTAAATCAAAAGAGGAAGCGATAAATTGGGCGAAACGTGTTCCTTTTAGTGGCGGTGTGGTTGAGGTTCGACCGATATAAGACATATCAGATTTTCCACTAGATAATGTGATATGATATAAAAGTGGTTGTATTAACTTTATTAAAAATTAATTATTAAAATTTATATGGCAATTCATTTTGAATGGACAAAAAGTATGTCAGTTGGGGAAAATCATATCGACGAACAGCACAAGAAATTGCTGTCGCAACTTAATAAAATTATTGATGCTATAACCATAGGAGTAAAATCTAAAGAAACATCTGAAGCTATTGGTTTTTTTGATGAATACATAAAAGAACATTTTTCTTATGAAGAATACTATATGCATGAATATAGTTATCCTCACGTAGAAGAGCATATAAAAAAACACGATGAATTTATAAAAAGTTACGTTGCTTTTTTGGGTAAATTAAATAGTGGAGAAAATGCGAATGATTTGATCATGGAAGTGGAAACCTATCTCGGAGAATGGTGGATAAATCACATTGGAAAAGAAGATCAAAAATATCATTATTTTATTGACAGTATTTCCAAAAAATAGCAACAGATGAATCCTCAAAATTCTATAAAACAGATTGAGCCACATACGAAAAAATTGGGGCAAAAATTAAATCGATTAAGAGCAGCTGTTTTGGGTGCAAATGATGGTATCGTGTCTACTGCTGCTTTGGTGGTCGGTGTTGCTGGAGCTTCTAATTCTTCTAGTTTTATTTTGACTGCCGGAGTGGCTGGTCTAGTAGCTGGTGCGATCTCAATGGGAGTAGGTGAATATGTCTCTGTCAGCTCTCAGTGTGACAGTGAAAAAGCTCTCATAGAAAAAGAACGCCAAGAGCATATTGATAGTCCGACAATTGAATTTAAGGAACTTGTAGAAATTTATATTCACAAAGGATTGTCTTCCGAGACTGCTCATAAAGTAGCGGAAGAACTCACTAACCATGGAGCATTAATAGCGCATCTTGATGCAGAGCTTGGTATTGACCCGCATGATCTCGTCGATCCGTGGCACGCAGCTTATGTGTCTGTTATCGCTTTTGTTTGTGGGGGTATTATTCCTCTTGCCATGATTCTCATTCCTTCTGTCACTTGGCGTATCCCCGTTACTTTTTTTGGTGTTTTAGTTGCTTTAATTATTACTGGAGCGCTTAGCGCTTATGTTGGGGGAGCAAATAAAAAGACAGCAGTCTTTCGTTTAGTATTTGGTGGTATGTTGGCGATGGCTGTGACATTCGGTATTGGAAAACTTCTCGGAGTGGTTGGGATATAATCATATTGTTTTTTAAGAAAAATTAAAGTATACTAAAAAACAGTTTATTAATAATAAAAATATAAAATATATGGCAAAAAGAGGAACCACACTTAGTCCAAAAAATAAATCAAGACGTTCACACAAAACAGCAAAACGTTTAGCTGTGAAGAGAGTAATGATTGCGAAAAGGGCCCTCAGAAAAACTTCCAACAAAGGTTAACATTTCGCAAGAACTTTTCTTGTGAAATTAAATATATGGAAAAAAGATTCTTAAATGTAGACTCGGATGTTCTCAAGCTGGGTTTCGTAAGTTTTCTTACTGATATTAGCTCTGAAGCAATTTTTTCAGTTTTCTCTATATTCTTTACTGTATTTACTGGTGCTTCCGCAACACTGCTTGGTATCGTAGAAGGTTTTTCAGATTTTTCTGCATCTTCTTTGGATTATTTTTCCGGCTGGCTGTCAGATAAGTTTGGAAAAAGGAAAGATTTGGCTTTGATGGGTTATGGGTTTTCTACTTTAGCGAAGTTTATGCTTTTATTAGGTACCTCGGTAGTAACTCTTTCTTTTTTTAGAATTATTGAACGTGTGGGAAAAAGTTTTCGTGGTCCGCCGAGAGATGCTTGGCTCTCTTCTGTCGCGGAAAAAGGTACGAGGGGGTACATTTTTGGTTTGCACAAAGCGATGGATAAAATGGGAGCTGTCTTAGGTCCACTCGTTGCATACTTTTTTCTTATTTATTTCGGACAGAGTCTAAGTACTTTTCGTCTGATTTTTTTCATTTCAGTGATTGGGGCAGTGGGGGCGGTGTTAGTGCTTTCCTTGATGAAAGATCGTCCAGGGACTCCACATGAAAGAGAAAATATTTTCAAAGCTTGGGGGACACTGTGTCCAGAATTTAAAAAGTTTCTTATTCCCGCTGGAATTTTTTCTTTGGCATATTTTAGCTTTGGATTTTTATTGCTTCGAGCTTATGTTCTCGGTTTTGCTATAACTGATGTGGTATTACTCTATGCACTTTTTAATGTTTCTTTTGTTGTGATGTCTATACCCATAGGTAAACTTGGGGATTTTATCGGCCGAAGGTATATTATCATTTTAGAATATTTAATTTATATCTTTATGACTCTTGGTTTTATTTTTGTAAAAGAAAAATGGGAGGTAGTCATTTTGTTTATTTTATTTGGTATCTTTTACAGTATAGATGAAGCTCAGAGCAAAGCATTTATTACCGATCTAGAAAAAGATCGAAGAGCCACAGCTATCGGAGCTTATAATTTTATTACAGGCTTAATTTATCTTTTAGCTTCAGTTTTTGCAGGCATACTTTGGGTTTTAAACCCAATATATGCCTTTGTTTTTGCAGCATTTGTAGCTCTTGTCGCTTTGGTTGTTTTCGTTTATCTTTTTCCATCAAAGGCGGGCGGGCTTTTTTAAAAAGTGGTATAATATTTGCACCATGGAAAACATAAAAAATAACTGGGTTTTGATTATTGGGGGAGTATTTTTAGTTTTTTCTATTCTTTGTTTTTTTGCTGCGAGGAATTTTTCTAAACAACAGTCTTACGTTGAAGTTAAAGGTTTGTCGGAAAAAATAGTCAAAGCGGATGTAGCTATTTGGTCAATCAATTTTGATGTTAAATCCAATGATGTTGATTCACTGTATGCTAGCATTCAGACGAATATCGATACCATTAAATCATTTCTCACAAGTAAAGGTTTTGAAGATTCTGAAATAAATGTCGCTCCAGTGAATATTTATCAAGATACATTCAGGGATTCATTATTTAGATATAATTCCAGTACACAATTATCTGTTTATACCAAAAAAGTTGATTTAGTTAAATCCACATCCAAAGATACTTTATTTTTAGTAAAAAAGGGAATTACGATGAGTCAAAACTCAATTGTTTTTCAATTTTCAGATATCAATAGTGTGAAGCCAGAAATGCTAGCTGAAGCTATTAAGAATGCGAAAGACACCGCTGCCCAATTTGCGAAAGAGTCCGGTGCTCGTTTAGGGAGTGTGGCACGGGGCAATCAAGGCGTATTTGATATCTCTGACAAAGACCCCGGTTCTCCTGAATTTAAAAAGATACGCGTAGTTTCTACGCTTAGGTTTCTGTTAAATTAATGTCAAAGAAATTAAAAAAACAAAAGAAAATCCTGCCTGCGCAGATAGGAAATAAAAAAATTGTCATGGTTAGTGGGGGATTTGATCCTGTGCATATTGGTCATGTGCGGATGTTTAATGAAGCCAAAAAATTAGGTGATGAGCTGGTGGTTGTTATGAACAATGATAATTGGTTAAATTTTAAAAAAGGCTATGCTTTTATGCCAGAGCAGGAACGCAAAGAAATCATTGAGGCTATCGGTGCTGTGGATAAAGTAGTATTAACAAGGCATTCAAAAAATACAAAAGACATAAGTATTTGCGAAGAGTTACGTAAAATCAAACCACATATTTTTGCTAATGGAGGAGACAGAAAACCAGATTGGGATCCAGTGCCAGAAGTGGCAGTATGCGAAGAACTTGGCATAAAAATGGTATACAATATTGGACACGGGGGAAAAGTCAGAAGCTCGTCTGATTTAGTAAAACAAGTACAAAAAAAGAAATTAAAAATAAAAAAGCCAGTCCGACGTGATGGAAAAAAATAAAAATGAAACCTTTGAATGAGATGTCAACAAAAGATATCAGTAAGATTAAATTAGTTGTTTTTGATGTTGATGGGGTAATAGTGCCAAGAGGAACTAAAATAAAACAGGTTGGAAATACAACCACTCTAGAGACGAAAGTTATCGCACCCAAGCAAATAAAACAAATTGAAGAACTTTATAAACAAGGATTTTTAATAAATATTAGTTCTGGTAGAGGCTTGTATATGTTGCAAGAAATGTTCCGAGATATTTTGCCTTTTATTAGTCTTACTTATGAATGTGGTAGTGCTACTTGGTATAAAGGAAAAATTTATCAACATATAAACAGTTTCGATCGCTTGAAAGATATCTTGCCGAAATTAAAGAAAGTAGCAATTAAAAATAAAAATTTTAAAGGGTTTGAACCCAAAGAGTTTATCATAACAATTCATTGTAAAAAACAGATCAAAGAAATTGAGGATATGGTAAAGAGAAAGAAGGACCTTGTAACTTATTGGAACGGTGAAGCGTATGATGTTTTGATAAAAAAAGACCAGACAAAAGCTCTCGGTCTAAGACATACCATGAAACTTTTTAAATTAAAGAAAGAAAATGTGCTGGCCATAGGGGATAATTATAATGACCAAGAATTATTGGAAGAAAGCGGAATGCCTATATCAGCTGATAAAACAAGAGTTCAAGGAAAATTCTATGTTCCATTAAAAGGTAAGTTTCTTCCTGCAGACGAACTAATGCAGAAGATTTTAGAACTCTCATGAAATCATTTATTGTAGAAAGATGTTGGGGTAAATTTGAACAATTTACAAAGAGTGAGACAACTACGGTTAAAATTATTTCAATTAATCCAAATAGCACTTTAAGTTTGCAATATCATAATCACCGAGCAGAATTTTGGCGAGTACTTTCAGGTCATCCTTTAGTAACAATTGGAGAAAATGTTATAAGAGCAAATCCAGGTGATGAGTTTATAGTGAAAATTAAACAGATTCATCGTCTTGCAACTGAAGATGATGCTGTGCAAATTCTAGAAATTGCTTACGATAATAACTTTGACGAAGAGGACATTGTTAGGTTAGAAGATAAATATGGCCGTGTTAAATAACAAAAAAATAATAAAAAAGCCTGCCCACCGTGGCGGGAAAGTAGTAAAAAAGTTTTCTATAAAAAAGAAGATATTAAAAACTGTTAAGAAAAAGACATTAGTGAAAAAAACAGTTCAAAAAAGAAAAAAAATATCTATTAAATCTAAATTATTAAGAAAAAAATCCTTATCTTTACTTAAAAAATATGAAGGCAATCCAATAATAGGTCCTACCAGCAATTCAACTTGGGAATCACAAGCAGTTTTTAATCCCGCTGCGGTGGTGCAAGATGGGCGGGTGCATCTTTTTTATCGCGCTCTTGGAAATGATGGTATGTCTCGTATTGGATATATGTCGAGCAAAGACGGTATCTCTTTTGAAGAAAGAATTCCTTATCCAGTTTTTGTTGCAGAAAATATAAAAGAAGCAAAAGATCATTTTTCTTTTACTTCTCCTGCGCGTCTTGTTTATAACACTGTTTTATTTGCCTCTGGTGGTGGTTGGGGTGGATGTGAAGACCCACGAGCCGTAAAGATAGGTGATCGAATATATTTAACCTTTAATATGTTTAATGGGTGGGAATCAATGCGAGTCGCTTTTACTTCTATTGATGGAGAAGATTTAAAGAATAAGAAATGGAATTGGAGTAAATTTGCTTATCTTACTCGTCCTGGAGATAGGCAAAAGAATTGGGTTTTATTTCCTGAAAAGTTTAACGGCAAGTTTGCTATTTTTCATAATTTAGATAAAGGAGTTCCTTCGAGAGTTCACATAGCATATGTGGACGAGCTCGATATGTATAAAACTCCTTCAATGAAAGAAGCTCCAGATCCTCAAATGTTACCAGATCATGAAGTGGCCTGGCACAATCGTACTCGTAGTGCTTCCGCTCCACCCATAAAAACCCCAGATGGCTGGCTTCTTTTTTATCATGCGATGGAAAAAGGTGAACATCATCGATATAAAGTTGGAGCACTTTTGCTTGATTTAAAAGATCCTACGAAAGTTCTTTATAGGTCCGCTTATCCATTATTACAACCAGATGAATGGTATGAAAATGATTGGAAACCTGGTATTGTGTATGCGAGTGGTGCAGTCGTAAAAGACGGAGTCCTTTTCCTTTATTATGGCGCAGGGGACAAACACATCGCTGTAGCTTATACGAATTTTGAGGATTTTATTCAAAAGCTCAAAAATAAGGAGCATGCAATTTTTTCAAAAAAAATAATCAAATAAAATAAATTTTATGTACGCAACAAAAAGATCACATCATAATCCTATTCTTGTTCCATATCGAGATCATTACTGGGAATCTTTTGCGACCTTTAATATGAGTGTAATAAAAAAAGGTAATATTTTTTATGGCGCTTACCGTGCTATCGGAGCCGTTGATAAACTGCGTATACCAGAGCAGATTTCTATTATTGGTTTAGGTACCAGTAAGGACAAGACTCATTTTGAAAAGTGTACGCCATTTATTGAACCTATCGAAGAATGGGAAAAATACGGTTGTGAAGATCCTCGCATTACTTTTTTTGAAGGAAATTACTACACATTTTATACAGCACTTTCCAAATACCCATTTGAAGCCAGTGGAATCAAGGTAGCGGTAGCAATTTCGAAGGATCTTAAAAAAGTTGATGAGCGTCATTTGGTAACACCTTTTAATGCTAAAGCTATGACACTTTTTTCAAAACGTATAAATGGTAAAATTACTGTGATTGTGACAGTGAATACAGATATGCCTCCGTCTAAAATTGCAGTTGCACAGTTGGAAAAAATAGAAGATTTATGGAATCAAAAATTTTGGGAAAAATGGTATGCGAATTTAGATAAAAATGTTCTTGATTTGAAAAGATTTTCGACTGACCATACTGAGGTTGGGACTGCGCCAATCAAAACTCCTTATGGATGGCTTTTTTTATATTCCCATATTCAAAATTATTTTGGTGGAGGTGATCGTGTATTTGGTATTGAGGCGATACTTCTTGATCTAAATAATCCTTTTAAAATTGTCGGACGAACAAAAGGTCCTATCTTAGTTCCTAGAGAGCCATATGAACTTATGGGACATGTTCCTAATATAGTTTTTCCTTCTGGGGCAATTTTAGAAAAAGATACTCTTTTTATTTATTACGGAGCAACTGACACTACTACTTGCATGGCACATGTGAATATAATAGATCTTGTGGGTACTATGCGTCCGACGACATCCGCTAAATGGCATTTTAAACGCTATGTAAAAAATCCTATTATTACCAGAAATGAAACACATCCATGGGAAGCAAAAGCCACATTTAATCCAGCTGCTTTACGGATAAAAAATACAATTCATATATTATATCGGGCACTCTCAGATGATAATACTTCTTCTATAGGCTATGCTTCTTCTAAAGATGGTATTTCCATAGACGAAAGAGATCCTGACCCAATATATATTCCTAGAGAAAGTTTTGAATTAAAAAAAATAGCTGGAGGAAATTCTGGTTGTGAAGATCCACGATTAACAAAAATAGGTAAGACTATTTATATGTGTTACACGGCCTTTGATGGTATCGGTCCACCAAGAGTTGCCGTTACTTCTATAACAGAAAAAAACTTTTTAAAAAAAAATTGGCAATGGGAAAAGCCTATTTTAATCACTCCGAAAGGTTTTGATGATAAAGACACCTGTATTTTTCCTGAAAAAACTAATGGGAAATATTTTGTTTTACACCGAGTGGGAAATGAAATATGTGGAGATTATTTAAAATCACTTAATTTTAAAACTGAAACTATCCGAAAATGTATTAGGATTATAGGACCAAGAATAAACAAGTGGGATAATGCTAAAGTTGGAATTTCGGCGCCTCCCATCAAAACAAAATACGGATGGTTGCTCCTCTACCATGGTATTTCAAAAAATCACAATACTTATCGTATTGGAGCGGTCTTGCTTGATCTCAAAGATCCAGCCACGGTTCTTTCTCGTATTTCAGATCCTATTTTTGAACCAGAAGAACCTTATGAAAAAGTTGGCATTGTTAATAATGTTGTTTTTCCGTGTGGAATGGTAGAGAAAGATGGGACACTCTTTATATATTATGGAGGAGCGGATACTGTAGTGGGGGTAGCGACAATGGAAATTGATATTATACTTAAAGCCCTTACTCGAGACACCAAACTTACAGATAGAGGTGGAAAGAAAAAATAAAATATATCCCTTACAGGACTGCGATTTTTTAGCTTTTGCAAAGCTAAAAAATCGAGAGTATAATAAAGATATGCAAATAAATTTACAAGGAAAGGGAATCGAATTAACAGAATCAATTAAAGATTATGTTCTCAAGAGGGTTACCAACCTAGAGAAATTACTTTCTAGGATTGAGGCAGAAAAAGGAGAAGCGATGGTAAATTTTGAAGTGGTAAAGACTACGAATCACCACAAGGCAGGGGAGATTTTTCATGCTAGCTGTATTCTTAGAGTAGATGGTAAAAAGTTTTATAGTGAAAGCAATAATGAGGATTTGTATGGCGCGATAGATGAAGTGAAAGAAACTCTTTTTAACGAAATTAGTAAAAGTAAAGATCGTGATCAAACTCTCTATAAACGTGGGGCAGCCAGCGTGAAAAAAATGCTCAAAGGTCTTTCTAAGAGAAATCCTTTTACTTCGAAATATTAGTTTCAAGAAATTCTCAAGAAGTCCTCATATTTTATTTCTTTTTTGCCCTCAGGGAGAACTTTTTTGATAAATAATTTCCCTTTAGAGAAATTTACTTCGGTGATTTTTATTCTTTTTCCATTTTTTATAAAATATATTCCAGGCCAGCCATAGAGAGCGCAATATTTAGTATAAGTTTCTTTTGGTGAATCATTTAACAAATCTACTAAACCGTCTTCTTTCTTAATTTTTTCACAGTAAGTCGTTTTTGTTTCATCTTGAGGTTTTAGGGTGATTTTTCCTTTCATGTAATCTTCTATTGCTTGCACTAATAACTTTCCACCTTTACGGAAAAGTTTTTCCTCTAAAATTGGCAAAAGGGGAGGCCAATCTATGTCATTTATCTCAACACTTTCCTGTGTGACAATAGGACCGTGATCCATTTTTTCATCCAAAACTATTATCGTTGTTCCTGTATTTCTTTCATTGTTTAGTATTGCTGATCTCACTGGGGAAGGACCACGAAGTCGCGGGAGTAAGGAAGGATGGATGTTCAAGATTCCATGTTTAGGTATGCTTAGAATTTTTTTTGGTAACATCTTTCCATAAGCCGTTAAGATAAAAACATCATATTCTTCTTCTTGTAAAATTTTTATAAAAGATTCATCGATGATTTTTGGCTGGAGAACAGGTACGTCGTGAGCCGCCGCCCATTTTTTAACTGGGGGAGCTTCAAAATGATTTCCCCGTCCAACTTTTAAGTCTGGAGCTGTTACAACAAGAGAAGGGAAATAATGAGCTTCTGCTAGCTCTTCAAGCACATACACAGCCAGCTCTGGTGTTCCCAAAAATACGAATTTTAAATCTTTATTTTGCATGAATTTATCTTATATTGCTTATCGGATTAATTATACATTATTTATATAAAAAAATTACCCTGCTGATTTGTGGTCAGCAGGGCGAGTGGGCTCTATTAATCGAGTTCGTAGGCAACAACAATGTCTTTTCCGGCAATAACATCAGAAACAAAATGATGATTGCCGTAGCATCCTCGAAACACTGTTAGGAGTGTGTCATGGACTTTTTCCTGTGTTTCTTCCTCACTGTCGTAAAGTATACCTCCGATAACAAATACTTTATTATCGGGACCTATTCCTAAGTCTTTCATAATAATTTCTTCAAGGGACTTTAGGGTAAGTGCTTTACACAGCTTCAAGATTTGATCAGCTCCCCATAAAATTTTCATACCTTCACCTCCCTTCATGCATAATTTTAGTTTTGTACAAAATTTTTATCTTTAAGCAAATTAACAGGAAAATAATAACCTGTCAACCTCAAATACCAAGGGGAAATCTTGGTATTTTACCTAGGTAATTCTTCTCTTATGTCCTTTGCATGATCGATAAATAGAATACCGTTTAGGTGGTCTGTTTCGTGTTGGAAGATTTGGGCTAGGAGTCCTGAGGCTCCCCGAGTAAATTTCTTGCCTTTTTCATCATAGGCTGTAATGGTAGCCTTTTTAGATCTAAAAGTATTGCCATAGAGCCAGCGGACCGAGAGGCACCCTTCGGGTAGCCATTCTTTATCTCGAGAAAGTTTTGAAATTTTTGGATTGATAAAAATTAGGTCTTTAATTTTTACCTCCTCTTTTTGAGGGGGTATTTTTTCTTTAAGTTTTTCTTTCCCAAAATCTGCCCGAAATATTTTTCCAGATACAATAAAGATTCGCAAATTATATCCGATCTGAGGTGCTGCTATGGCGACACCATCATCTTGGCTACCAAGGGCAAGAGACATTTCTTTTAAAACTTTTTTTATTTTGGGAGTTGTAATTTCTTGTGTCGGTATTTCTTTTGCGTGCTCACGTAGAACTTTTTCTTTTATTTGAAGAATTTTCTTCATTTCGTTTTTTATTTTAGTTCTTTTAAATATTCTAGAAGTTTAGCGAGCTTCACTGTTTCCTGTGATCTGTTGGACATATCTCGTACAATAACAGAATTATCCAGAGCTTCTTTTAGTCCGAAAATTATAGCATGGGGGATAGAGAGCTTTTCAGCAATGGCTAATTGAGATCCCAAGCTATCTTTCGAGAGTGATTGGGCGATAGGAATACGCGCCTTACGTAGGATTTCGATTATATTTAGACTTTTTAGTTTTGCTTCAGGGCCTAATTGGATAAAATAAATTTTTGGTTTCTTTAAAATACGAGGTGAAAGTTTTTTGTACCAAGGAGAAGCAACAATTCGATCTACTCCGATAGATATTCCAACAGCTGGCACATCGCGTTTGCTGCCTATCTGGCGAGCCAAGTAATCATAGCGTCCACCAGCGACCAATGTGAGGGGGGTGCCGTCTTCACTCCCTGTCTGTTCGATGATTTCAAAAACAGTACGAGTGTAATAAGATATTCCGCGTACTAAATTTTTATTTACATTGTAAGGTATGCCCATTTCTTCTAAATATTCTAATACTTCTTTGAAATGTTTTTTACAAGAAGCACAAAGAAAAGAAACTGAATCTGGAGCATTTTCATTTATTTCTTTTGTTTTTGGATCTTTTGAATCTAAAATCCGAAGCGGGTTTGTTTTTAAGCGTTCCCTATCTATTGTTCCTAAATTGTTTATATGTTTTTTGTAATAATTTGTAAGTTCTTTTAAGTATGTATTTCTGCACTCTTTGTCACCAATTGAATTTATATCAATTGATAAATTCGTTGCCCCTGCTTCTTCCAAGATACTCATTCCTACTTTTATGACTAAAGCATCCATAATACTTTTATCGTTACCAAGACAATCTAAATCAAATTGCCAAAACTGTCTGTACCGTCCTTTTTGAGGTTTATCATGTCTAAAGACTGGTCCATATTGATAAAACATTACAGGTTGAGGCATGGTTTGCATTCCATGTTCGATATAAGCGCGCATTAGGGGAGCGGTGTGTTCAGGTCGAAGCGCTAAATGATCTCCACCTTTGGTTTTGAGTGTGTACATTTCTTTGTCTACGATATCTGTTCCGAGACCAATTGTTCTAGAAAAAATTTCTTCATTTTCCAAGATTGGAGTATCTATTGGCTTGAAACCATAATGCACTGCCACTTCCTGTGCTTTTTCAAAAAATCCTTGGAAAGAATAATATTCTTCATTCATTAAATCTCTCATCCCCTTAGAGGAGGACACTTCCATTGTTTTATTTTTATTTATTTTTTTCATTTTCAGTTTTATTCTGCTTGTTTATAATTCCCTGGTAGTAAGTCTATTTTATTTAGTGGCAATAATCGTAAAAATGCTTTTCCTGTAAATAGTTCTCTTTTTACTGGTCCCCAAGCTCTCGAATCAGAGCTTGCGCTTCTATTGTCACCCATCACAAAATATTCATCACTTTTTAACACTATATGCTCTTCGTTGTTGGAAATATTTTTTACGAAAGGCTGATCCAATTTGAAAGATTCTGGATGTTCGTTATTTGTGATAGTTACATCATTTCCTTTTATGTCTACTGTTTCATTTGGCAAACCTATGACTCTCTTAATAAAAAATTTTGTGGTGTCACCAGGATATCGAAAAACTACTACGTCATCTCTTTTTGGATTACTTAATTCATAAGATATTTTATCTATTATTAAATAATCTCCGTTTGTAAATGTCGGAATCATAGAACCTCCTGAGACTATAAATGGCTCAGCGACAAAAGCCCTAATGGGAACGACTATAATTAATGCAATAAAGGCAAAACGTAAAAGCTCCTTAAACGATTGCCATTTAGTTTTTTTCTCCTCAGTTTCTTTTTGATCCATTATTTGTTCTTTCATTGTTATAATATAACATAAAAAATCCTTGACATGTTGGTAAAATTTGTTGGGTAATATGTTTTTCCCCTACACCAGGAGAAGGGGAATTCCCCTTCTCCTGGTGTAGGGGATATGATATTATGTGTTTATGAAATTAGTTGTTGGTTTAGGAAATCCAGGCAAAGAATATGAAAATACTAGGCACAATACTGGGCGCATTTTGATTAATCTTATTGAGAAAAAATTAACAGACAGTAAGATAAAATTTCTTACACCAGATACTTTTATGAATAATTCTGGAAAAGCTGTCGTTTCTTTGATAAAAAGTAAAAAAGATTTAAAAGACTTAGTAGTAATTTATGATGATATTGATTTACCACTTGGGAAAATTAAAATTTCTTTTAACCGTTCTTCTGGTGGACATAATGGTCTCGAATCTGTTATTAAGAAATTAAAATCACAAGAATTTATAAGAATCAGAGTTGGTATTTCGGGATCGACTCCAAAGGGTGTAGTAAAAAAACCAAAAGGAGAGAAGGCTGTTTTAAATTTTCTACTTGGTGAATTTAAAAAGCCAGAACTGGAAATAATCAAAAAGCTTTCCAAAAAAGTCGCCGAAGCAGTAGAAATGATTTTCACCGAAAGCAAAGAAAAAGCGATGTCAATTTATAATTAAATTTCCTTCACTGCTTCGATGATGATGCTTTTTTCACCGTTTTTGTTTGAGACTTTTCCTGTAAGGGCGATACATTTTTCAGCAACAAGGATATCGATAGATTCTTTAAAGAGAGAAGGAAAAGCGACAGCTTCTATTGAATCTGTCAGGTCAGCAATTTTAAGAAAAGCCATACGTTCATTATTTTTTGTCACTACTTGTCTTGAGGCTTCTATAATGCCAGCAATTGTGATCTGCATACCGTTACCGAATTCTTCTTTTATTTTTTTTATATTTACAGTTCTTTTTTCGAGTTTTTCTCGTAAACGGTCAAGTGGATGCCCTGAAATATAAAGCCCTAATAATTCTTTTTCCCAAAGTAATTTTTCTGCTTGATTGGCGACTTTCCCAGTTTGTAATTTAAATTCTGGAGTTTTAATAGAAGCAACTCCGCCAAAAAGAGAAATTTGATTTTCATTTTGCTTAGAATTTTCATGGTTGTATTCCAGCATTCCTTCTAGATTAGCAAGAAGCATTCCACGATCTTCCCAATCATCCATACATCCAGATTTGATTAAGGCTTCCATTGATTTTTTATTTAAATTTTTATGTTTGATTCTATTTAAGAAGTCAGTAATTGATTTAAATTTTCCATTTTTTCTTTCTGCAATAATTGCATCAGAAATATCAGTTCCTAAATTTTTAATAGTATAAAATCCGAATCTGATTTTCTCACTTTTGTTTTCATTATTTATTTCAGTATTTTTTTCATGTGGCAGGCAGGTAAACCCCCCATAGCTTTCATTGATGTTTGGTGGAAGAATCGGAATATTCATTTTTTTACATTCTTCTATTATTTCTCCTATTTTTTCTACGTCACCGGATTCAGCAGTAAGGATGGAGGCCATATATTCGACAGGGTAATGCGCTTTCATATAAGCTGTTTGATAAGCGACTTTTCCATATGAAGCTGCGTGTGCTTTATTGAAACCATATGCCTGAAATGGTTCAAAAAGTCTCCATAATTTTTCGGCAAATTCTGGTGTTTGGCCGTTATCGATTATGCCTTTGGTAAATTTCTCTCTCTGTTCTGCCATTTCTTTTGGAATTTTTTTACCGACAGCCTTACGAAACTTATCTACTTCTTCCCAGTTATAGCCAGCGAGTTCGATGGCCGAGAAAAGTAAATCATCTTGATAAACGATGAGCCCGTAGGACTCACTCAAAAATTTCTTCATTCTTGGATCTAAATATTTTACGAGTTGGGGATTATGTTTACGTTTTATGTATTCTGGAATTGATTCCATAGGTCCTGGACGATAAAGTGCGACCATTGCATTGATGTCATGGATAGAAGTAGGTTTTAATTCTTTAAGATATCTGGTCATACCGCTACCGTTTAATTGGAATAAACCTTCTGTTTGCCCCGACGCAAGGAGGGAAAAAGTTTTTTTATCATCAAGCGGGATACGATCTATATCTATATCTATGTTGTAGAATTTTTTTACTAAATTTATTGCATCAGAAAGAATGGCTAAATTGCGAATTCCTAGGAAATCGAATTTCAGTAATCCCGCATCTTCAGCACTATACATGTCATATTGGGTAATTATTTTTCCATTATCTCTCGCACCCTTCGGGTCAAATTGAGTCGGCATGTATTCATAGATCGGATGCGGAGCAATGACTACTCCAGCAGCATGCACAGAAATGTGTCTAACACAGCCTTCTAATTTTTTTGCTAGATCTATTATTTCTTTTGTATCTTTTTCTTTTTCGTAGGCTTCTTTTAATTCTGGTACTATCTCCATCGCATGATCTATGGTCATGGGCATACCTTGGGAACCGAGCGGAATCATTTTTGAAATTCTATCCCCAATAGTGTAAGGGTGGGCGAGTGCTCGAGCGACATCTCGGATAGCTCCTTTGGCCATCATCGTACCAAAAGTTCCAATTTGAGCAACTTTATCTTCTCCATATTTTATTTTTACATACTCAATCATTTCATCGCGTCTGTTGTCGGCATAATCCATATCAATATCAGGAGGCGAAGGACGAAATGGATTCAAGAATCTTTCAAAGGGAAGTTTGTATTCAATGGGGTTTATATTGGTAATGCCTAAAAGATAAGTGACCATAGAGCCTGCGACGGAACCTCGGATAGCGCTCAAAATACCATTTTCTTTAGCGTAATTTAAGAGGTCACCAACCACTAGGAAATAAGGGGAGTAGCCTTTATCACGAATAACTTTTAATTCATACTCTACTCGTTCTTTAATTTCTGGAGTTTCTTTTAGATTTAATCTTTCAAAACCAAGGTAAGTGAGTTCCCGAAGTTTTTCGTCGGGAGTTTTTCCATCCTCAATTTTAAAATCGGGGAATACCCAACGTCCTAATTCTAATTCTACACTACACATTTCCGCTATTTTCATAGTATTGGTTACAGCTTCCGGCGTCTCTTTAAAAAGCTCTTTTGCTTGTTCAGTGTCTACAAAAAAATAATCATCTTCACCAAAAGAAAATTTATTTTCATCTTTTATATCAGAGTTTGTTTGAATGGCGAGCAAAGTTTCGTGCGCTTTGCGATCATCATTACAAGGGTAGTGTGAATCAATCGTCCCCACTAAGGGAATATTAAATTTTTTTCCAAGAGCAATAATTTTTTTGTGAACTTCTTCATCGTTGGGGGACTTTGGATGTCTTTGAACTTCTAGAAAATAATTTTCTTTACCAAAAATTTCTTGGTACTCTTGTATTATTTTTTCCGCTTTCTCTTCGTCTTTATTTATTAGTGACTGAGCAAGTTCTCCACCGAGACATCCAGAAAGAGCAATTACCCCTTCAGAATACTGTCTCAGTATTTCTTTATCCATTCGAGGCTTGTAATAATATCCTTCCAAATTTGAAATAGTCACGAGCCGCATCAAATTTTTATAACCTTGCAAGTTTTTTGCTAGAAGAGTGAGGTGATAATAGCGTTTTGTCCCGTTTTGCGTTGTTTTGTCTTTTCGTGAACCAGCAGTCATATAAGCTTCTACTCCTAGGATGGGTTTGATTCCAGCTTTTTTAGCTAATTTATAGAATTCAATTGCGCCGTACATATTGCCATGGTCGGTGATAGCCAGAGCTGGCATTCCATTTTTTTTTGCTATATCCACTAAATCTTCGAGCTTGGAAAGCCCATCTAAAAGTGAATAGTGAGAGTGAGTGTGGAGGTGTACGAATTTAGTTTCGGTTTCTTTTTCCATTTTTCAATAATAACATGAATTTTCAAAATTTGAGTTTTGTTGTTTTGTTTGTTTTTGGTACAATATAATTATGAAAAAAATACGAGTTGGGATTAATGGTTTTGGGAGAATTGGTAGGGCTTTTTTGAAACTTGCTTGGGAGAGACCTGAGATTGAGATTGTGGCAGTGAATGATTTAGGGTCTCTTGAAAGTCTTTCTTATTTATTAAAATATGACACTGTTTACAAGACCTGGGACCATGAGGTGAAGCATGACGCTGGAAATATTATTATCGATGGCAGGATGGTCAAATTTTTGTCTTTGAAAGATACCTCAAAGCTTCCTTGGAAAGAACTTGAAATTGATTTAGTAGTAGAGTCTACGGGGCTTTTTACTTCTTTTGAAAAAGCAAAGTTTCATCTTGATCAAGGAGCAAAGAAGGTGGTGATTACGGCGCCATCCAAAGGAGAAGTTGGTTCGGCTCATGGCGAGACTATTTTAATGGGTGTGAATGAAGAGAAATTCGGTACTTGTGATATTACCTCAAACGCTTCCTGCACAACCAATGCAGCCAGCCCCCTAATTGCAATTCTTTTTGAAGAGATTGGTATAGAGAAAGCAATTTTAAATACTGTGCATGGATATACTGCCTCGCAAGCACTTGTCGATGGACCAAGTAAAAAAGATTTACGTGAAGGGAGAGCAGCTGCGGAAAATATTATTCCTTCTTCTACAGGCGCGGCTGTCGCGGTGACGGAAGCATTCCCTGCCTTGACGGGTTTATTTGACGGCATTTCTATTCGTGTTCCGGTGCCAGCTGGATCAATCGTAGACGTTACGTTTATTGCAAAGAAAAATACTAGTGTGGAAGAAATAAATACAATATTAAAAAAAGCATCGAGTTTAGATAGGTGGAAAAATATTTTTTCAGTAACAGACGAGCCTCTCGTGTCTTCTGATATTTTAGGAAGTAAGTATGCTTCAATTGCGGACCTTGCCATGACACGTGTGGTAGGAGGTAATTTGGTAAAAGTAATGGCATGGTACGATAATGAAATGGGGTACACACATACTTTAGTAGATCACGTAATTAAAACAGGAAGTACGATATTATAAATAATAAAATTAGAATATGAAAATATATATTGGGACAGATCACGCGGGGTATGTATTAAAGGAGGCACTGGTGGGTTTCTTAAAAGCTCAAGGACATGAAGTTATAGACGAGGGTGCATATACTTATGATGAGGATGATGATTATCCAGATTTTATCTCAAAAGTTGCTCGAGCTGTTTCCGAAGATGTACATGATTCTACAAAAGTTAGAGGTATCATTCTCGGTGGTACTGGACAAGGGGAGGCGATAGTAGCGAATAGATTTCCTCACGTTAGAGCTATTGTTTATTATGGAAAAGCAACTCCAATAGTGGAAGCCGAGTCTGGTATTCTACACAGATCAAGAGAGCACAATGATGCAAATATTCTTTCTTTGGGTGCTAGATATTTTACTGAGGCAGACCTAGCAGAAATCGTTAATTTTTGGTTGAACGCTCCTTATAGTGGTGGAGAAAGACATATACGTCGTTTGGCAAAAATAGACGCAATAAAAATAGATTCCCAGTAGTAGAGCAAAGCTCACTACCGGATAAATAAAATTATGGCAGAAATAATTCCCGCAATTTTAGAAAAAGATTACGAAGATTTGAAGGACAAAATTGCATTAGTGCGAGGGGTGGTGCCCATCGTGCAAATAGATTTTTGTGATGGAATTTTTGTACCCACTCGTACTTGGCCGTTTTCTTCAGGCGGAGGAGCAGATGAACATTTAGGGAGAATTTTAAGTGAAGAAGAAGGAATGCCTTTTTGGGAAGATATTGATTTTGAGTTTGACCTAATGGTGGCTGATGCTGTGGAGAATTTTAATATTTACACTAAACTCGGACCAAAGAGAATAATATTTCATATTGAAGCTGTGGGGGAGCTTGAAAGTTTCCATCATTTTTTAGAAGGAATAGATATGTATGTTAGAGATAGTATTGAAATAGGTGTTGCCATAAATCCATCTACGCCATCTGAACAGATTTTTCCAATTATTTCTTCTATAGATTTTGTGCAATGTATGG
Source organism: Minisyncoccota bacterium (assembly GCA_041662205.1). GTDB lineage: Bacteria > Patescibacteriota > Minisyncoccia > Phycocordibacterales > UBA9973 > UBA9973. Next base: position 126,564 of record JBAZSZ010000001.1, read on the forward strand.
GGAATGATAAGATTGGACACAAAGGGATGCTGCTCGATGAACAAGTTTATAAAAAAATTGTAATTTTGAGAGAAAAATATCCTGATTTACCGATTGCAGTCGATATTGGTGTCAATGAGACAACAGCGCCATTGTTAATTGAAAGAGGGGCAACGAAACTTGTTGCTGGCTCTGCTATTTTTAAAACTGATGATATTATTGGAACGATAGAAGAATTTGAAAGCTTATAGTTTCTTAACGAGACTTTTTATTTTTAAAAAATTAAATAATTTTTTACCTAGGATTTCTTTAAAAAAATATGAAGTTCTTTTTTTTCCTATTAACCAAATAAAACCCAAGACGATCAGTAATGTAGATCCTGGTATTGGAGTTAGATACGTTATTATTCCAATAATTATAAGAATAATACCAAATATTTTATGAAAATATTCCCAATTTTTCATGATATTTTTATTGTAACACAAAAACTTGTTTATACTCTTTGTTTATTGTTATAATTAAATTAATGATTCTCACTGAAGAAAAAATTTTAGAGTTGGCGAAGAAGGCAAATGAGATTCGTATCTCTATTATTGAGATGTTAGTAGAGGCGGGGAGTGGACATACTGCAGGCCCTCTCGGTATGGCTGATATTTTTACACTTTTTTATTTTCATATTTTAAAACATGACCCCAAAAATCCAGCCTGGGAAGAAAGGGACAGACTCATACTTTCTAATGGTCATATTTGTCCAGTATTATATTCAACGATGGCGCATGCTGGATATTTTCCAGTTGAAGAATTAAAAACTTTAAGAAAATTTGGTACTAGACTTCAGGGGCACCCGCATCGGGAATATTTGCCTTATGTTGAAAATTCATCTGGTCCGCTTGGCTCTGGTCTTTCGCAAGCTGTAGGTATGGCGCTCGCAGACAAAATAGACAAGAAAGATAAAGATAGATTTATTTATTGTTTTATGTCTGATGGAGAGATGGATGAAGGGAACACTTGGGAGGCAATTATGCTTGCTGGAAAACATAAATTAAGAAACTTAATAGCTGTTGTTGATAGAAATAATATTCAGATTGAAGGATTCACTGAAGATGTGATGCCCCTTGAACCTTTTCATAGTAAATGGAAAAGTTTTAATTGGCATGTGATCGAAGTTTCTGGGCATGATTTTAGATCTTTAAATGAAGTAGTCGAGGAAGCGCAAGCTATCTTTGAAAAACCTACGGTCATTATTGCGCATACGATACCAGGCAAAGGGGTGAAAGAATTTGAAAGAAATTATAAATGGCACGGGAAACCTCCTTCTAAAGAAGAAGGAGAGATGGCGTTAAAAGAATTACAGGCAAAAAGATTTTAAAATAAAAAATGAACATTAATTATTATTAATTTATATTGAAAATATATGTCTAATACATTTAAAATTATTATCTATTGGATTGCTATCATATTCTTTGGGATAAGTTTCTTTGGTTCTATGGGAGCTAGTCTGTTGGGGGCAGCGTGGGGAGATCCTTTACCACTCCTCATTTGTGTTATATTACTTGCTTTAATTATTTTTTTAATCATTCGTGTTGTAAAACTTATGCGTCATAAATAAGATGTATTTATGTTAAATCCTAAACTAAAACTTAATCCAAAAATTTTCAACGACGATGTCGAACAGGTACCTATTCGAAAAGGTTTCGGGCAGGGATTGTTGCTTGCGGGCGAGGCGGATGAAAATGTCGTGGGACTTTGCGCTGACTTAACAGAAAGTACCCAGATGAATTTATTTGCTGATAAGTTTCCGAATAGATTTATACAAATTGGAGTCGCTGAGCAGAATTTAGTAACAGTGGCTTCAGGTATGGCAGCGATGGGCAAGATTCCTTTTTGTTCTTCTTATGCGATGTTTTCCCCTGGTAGAAACTGGGAGCAAATAAGAACTACGATTGCTTATAATGATAGACCAGTGAAAATTGTGGGTTCACATTCAGGTATTTCTGTAGGTCCTGATGGTGGTACGCATCAAGCCCTTGAAGATATTGCTTTGATGAGAGTGATGCCAAATATGGATGTTTTTTCTCCTTGTGATGCTATCGAAGCAAAAAAAATTACATTTCTATTGGCAAGAACAAAAAGACCAGTATATTTACGTTTGGTTCGGGAGAAAACCCCAATCATTACCACAGAGGAAACCCCTTTGCAAATAGGCAAAGCTGAAATTTACTGGATGCCAGAGATAGGACTGGCGCAAGTAGGAATAATTTCTACTGGTGGACTCGTGTATCAAGCGCTTTTGGCTGCTAAAGAATTAGAACAAGAAGGAGTAAAAACAAAAGTGATGAATTTATCAAGTATTAAACCCATAGATTCTGAAGCAATTATCGCTCTGGCAAAAGAATGCAAGGCAATAGTAACAGTAGAAGAACATCAAATAGCTGGAGGAATGGGTGGAGCCGTGGCAGAAGTGTTAGCCCAAAATTTTCCGGTACCAATGGAATTCATCGGAGTCCATGACCGCTTTGGTCAGTCTGGCACACCCAGAGAGCTCATTGAGCATTATGGTATGAGTAAAAATTCTATCAAAGAAGCGGTAAAAAAAGTATTAGAAAGAAAAATATAGAAAAAGTAATAAAAACATTCTAAAACTATTTTTTATATTTTGCTAGCTTTATAACTTTCTGGTGCGTTTTTGAGATATTCTTCTAATTTTTCTTTAGAAAGGAGTCCACTTTGGGCGCCGACTTCTTGGACTACTGACATTGAATTTATTCCTGCCCAAGCTAGGCCTTCGGTCATAGTTTTATTTAAAATATTTGCTATTACTATAGTAGCAGAAAAAGCATCTCCGGCGCCAGTGCGTTCATATGGAGGTTTTGGGTCAGGATAGGGGGGCATGAATAAATATTCTGTACCATCATAAGTGTAAGCACCCTTGGGTCCGTCTGTGATTACTACAGTTTTAGGGCCTAAACTATGGATTTTTTCGAGTAGTTCCTTTATTTCTCCACTTTCAAGCCCTAATATTTTTCTAGCTTCTTCAACATTACAGAAAAACATGTCTGTATGTTCATAAAGTCTTTGTAATTTTTCTTTTCCTAATTTTATTTCAAATTTACCCGGTTCGAAAGCAAATTTTGTTTCTGGATGAGCATCTAAGTAGTCGGCGATAGTGTAATGAAAAGGGAAGGCTGTTTCGTTAACGGAACTAAAATAAATCCATTTTGGTTCATCAAATTCTGGTAGGCTATATGGATAAACCTCATGTTTTATTAAAATAGTTCTTTCTGCTTCGTACCACAATACAAAATGCTGATTAGTTTTTATTCCGGTATTTATTTTTATTAACTCAGTGCCAACATTATCCTTTTTCAAGGAATTCAAACAATCTTTGCCTGCTTGATCATCACCAATATTAGAAACGAGTTTAGTTTGAAGTCCAAGCCGAGCAGCTGCGACAGCGACATTGCCTGCATTACCTACAGCTGGAAGAACGTAAACTTCTTCGTACGGAACTTTGTCAGCAAAAGGCAGACATATTTTGTAATCTTTTTCATCTGGAGTACCGACGATACTTGCATCTTTTAATTTTATAAAAACATCTATTACAATATCCCCAATCGCCAAGAAATCTATTTTATTATTATTTTCACTCATGATACTATTCTAACATATTATAAAAAATTTATGAAAAAACTAATTTTAACTCTTTCGAGTTTTATCTTTTTATTTTTAGGATGTAAATTAGTAAATGCTAATGTAATTATAAACGAAGTAAAAATATCACCGACCGAAGATAGATTTATTAAGCTTTACAATCAAGACAATACTGAAGTTGATTTAACAAATTGGTATATACAAAGAAAAACACAAACTGGAACCAGTTTTAATTCTTTAGTTACAAAGACTTATTTTGAAAACAAAAAAATTAGTGCAAATGGTTATTTTTTAATTTCTCGTACCCAAATAGAGAATTCTGATATTGTTATTGATGGTTTGACACTTACTGAATCAAATGTCATCCAACTTAAAAACTCAAACGGTGAAGTCGTTGATAAAGTTTGTTGGGGAGAGGTGGATAGTTGTAGTAATCTTAATCCAGCTTCAGGTGAAAGTATCCTTATGGCTGATCATACTTCATCTTCTGTGCCGGCAATTGAAACTTCTTCTTCAGATTCCGATATTACAGCGTCCAACGATGATTCTCCTGCAATGCAATCAAAACCCAAAGTATATGAAAATCCCACCATGAAAGTAAAAATTTTAGCCAATGCTTTAGCTTTTACTGGGCAACCTCTTGAAATAAAAACTAATGTTTTTGGATTTTCAAATGAAAATGTTGTTCTTGGTAGGGCTTCTTGGAATTTTGGTGATGGTGGTTCATTTGATCAAATAAATAATTTTGTAAAGTTTTCTCATATTTATTATTATCCAGGTGAGTATGTTTTATTTTTGGAATATTATCAAAATAGTTTTTCAAAAACTCCTGAGGCTATAAGTAAAATGATAATAAAAGTACTTCCCACGACTGTTACTATTTCCAAGGTGGGGGATGTAAAAGATTTTTTTATCGAACTTTCAAATAATGCCAGTTCAGATATAGATATTTCAAGTTGGGTTATAAATGCAAATGGAAAAATTTTTATTTTGCCTAAAAATAGTGTGATTATGTCTAAAAAACAAATGACTATTTCTGGTAGGATAACTGGATTTAATTATGGAGATCAAAATAATTTAAAACTTTATTCTGGAACGGGTGAATTAATATATGACTACAACATAGGAATACAACCCCCTAAATCTCCCTTATCGAGGGGACTTTCTACTGGAATTTCCTCCTCTGATAAGGGGAGGTTGGGAGGGGTTATTTCTCCAGCATTTGAACCGCTGGGAGCTGAGGTTTTGCAGAGTAACGTTATAAATAGTGAAAGTACAAGCACATCATCTATGCCTATTATTCCTATTGCTTCTTTTATTTTTATCGGAGCTTCGGCTTCTGCAGTTTATTTTATTCGTCGAAAAAAAGTTATAAGAGAGAGTGGAGATGATTTTGAAATTTTAGATGAATAAGGCTTTGAAATAAGGGTTTTTTTTGTTAGAATCATTATAGGACATAAATTGTCCTTTTTTATATGGAAAGAGATTATTCAAATTTGCACATCGGACTAGTGCTTAAATATTATTGGCAAGTAATTAGGAATTTTAAATTTTCCTTTTTTTGTGTTTTTATATTTACGACACTTTATTCTATTCTTGATATTTATATACCACTTCAATTTTTAAAGCTTTGGAATGTTTTAAGTACTAATAATTTTGCTGTCATTTCAACAGCTAAGTCAATAATTATTTTAATCCTGATTTTAGGATTAGTCCGTTGGGCTCTTGCTAGATCTTCTGGATTTTGTTTATCTTATTTTGAGGCTGGAGTAATGGCAGGTTTACGAGAACAAGCATTTTCTTATATGATTGGCCATTCTCATTCTTTTTTTGCCAATAATTTTGCAGGTTCATTAACCAGAAAAATAAACAAATATGCCGGTGCTTTTGAAAGATTAACAGATAAAATGGCCGCTGATGGGTTGCCACTTTTTGTTCGTGGTATTGGTACATTTTTTGCAGTTTACTCTTTAATTCCGAAATATGCTTATATATTAGGAATATTTTGCTTAGTTTTTTTAATAACCGCTTTTATTTATATTCGATTTAAAATTAAATATGATGTGATTGCTGCTTTGGCTGATACTAAAACCACTGGAGTTTTAGCTGATGCTGTTGGCAATCATTCTTCAATCCAAATTTTCACTGGTCATTTATATGAAGAAAATCGCACTAAAGACATAATACAAAAACAACGCAAAGCCACTGTTTTTAATTGGTATTTATGGGAAGGACTTAATGCTATTCAGGGCTTTTATACAGTTATTATTAATTTCATTATTTTTTGGGTTGCGCTTGGTGACTGGATGCTTTCTATTGTTACTTTACCTTTTATCGTGTTACTTCAAAGTTACTTAGTACGTTTGGTTGATAGCTTATGGAGCTTTGGAGGCATCGTTCGTACTTTTTATAATAGTTTTGCTGATGCCCAAGAAATGGCTCTTGTGTTAAATAAACCATATGATATCAGTGATAATGTGGAAAAAGTTGCCGAAAATATAAAAGGAGAAATTGTTTTTAATAATGTGACATACTCATACAAGAATAATGATAATAAGGTATTGGATAATTTTTCTTTAACTATACCGAGAGGGCAGAAGATTGCTGTTGTTGGTTCTTCGGGGGCAGGGAAAACGACACTCGTTCGTCTTCTTATGAGATTATTTAATATTTCTTCTGGAGAGATTATGATCGACGGAATTAATATTAGTAAAATTTCTCAAGAAAATCTTCGAGAACAAATATCTTTTGTTCCGCAAGACCCCGTTCTTTTTCATCGCACTTTAATGGAAAATATACGTTATGGCAGACGAGACGCTACAGATGAAGAAGTTTTAAAAGCTGCCACACTTGCGCATTGTGATGAGTTTATCGAATCTTTGCCCTTTCGCTATGAGACATATGTAGGGGAACGGGGGATAAAACTTTCTGGTGGAGAGCGTCAGCGGGTAGCCATCGCTCGCGCCATTATTAAAAATGCCCCGATTCTTATTTTAGATGAAGCGACATCTTCTCTGGATTCTCATTCTGAATCCTTAATTCAAGATGCTCTTACAAAACTTATTGATAATAAAACTACTATCGTTATTGCCCATCGACTTTCCACCATTAGACAAATGGATAGGATTATTGTGTTAGAGAATGGGAAAATAGTCGAAGATGGGGTTCACGATGAGCTAATAAATAAAAAAGATGGATTTTATAAAAAATTGTGGGATCTTCAAGCGGGGGGATTTTTAGATTAAATAATTTTATTTATGGATTTAAAACACATTCGAAATTTTAGTATCATCGCTCACATTGACCACGGCAAAAGTACTTTGGCTGATAGAATGTTGGAGATCACACATACGATAGAAACACGTAAAATGCGGGATCAGGTTTTAGATTCTATGGATCTTGAGCGTGAAAGAGGAATTACTATCAAAATGCAACCAGTTCGCATGGAGTATGAGCTGGAAGGTCAAAAATACATTTTAAACCTTATCGACACTCCAGGCCACATTGATTTTTCCTATGAAGTATCCCGAGCCTTGAAGGCTGTGGAGGGATCAATCTTGCTCGTCGACTCGACTCAAGGAGTACAAGCGCAAACACTCACCACGCTCGCTATGGCTCGCGACAGCGGACTCAAGCTTATCCCTGTACTTTCTAAAATTGATTCACCACTATCTAGAGTTTCCGAGGTGAAAGAGGAAGTAGTGGAGCTTTTGAATTGTGACCCAGATGAGATTTTATTAGTTTCCGGACGCACTGGTGCAGGAGTACCCGAGCTTTTACAAGAAGTTATCAAGCGAATCCCAGAACCAAAAGAAACTATTCTGTTTGGACATCCGGACTCTGGACGCGGGGCATCTGAAATAGTTCGTGCATTAGTTTTTGATTTTAAATATTCAAATCATCGAGGGGTGATAGTTTTTGTGCGAATTTTTGATGGAAAAGTTGCAAAGGGTGACAGCCTAATGTTTGCAGTTTCCGGTGAGAAATTTACTGCTCTTGAAGTTGGAACTTTTTCTCCAGAGGAAACCTCTCGTGATTTTCTTTCTTCTGGAGATACGGGTTATATTGTTACTGGTATAAAGAAGCCCGGCATAGCCTCCGTTGGGGATACTATTACTATGTCTAAAAATCCTCTGTTGGCCTTCGAGGGCTATATGCAACCCTTACCTGTAGTGTGGGCGAGCGTTTTTCCAGAAGATGCAGATGATTTTGCGGAATTAAAACTTGCTTTAGGGAAATTAAAACTTTCTGATTCAGCATTTTCATATGAAGAAGAATCTTCTGGCTCTTTAGGCCGTGGATTTAGATGTGGTTTTTTAGGGATGCTCCATTTGGAAATAATTACTGAAAGACTCAAAAGAGAATTTAATTTAGAACTTGTCGTTACAACCCCATCTATTACTTATGAAGTAACTAATAAGCAAGGTAAAAAAGAAAAAATATATTCTCCTTATTTTTTTCCAGATGATGGAAATATTGAAGATGTGCAAGAGCCTTGGGTGGATATAAAAATAATTAGTCCTTCTCCATACATTGGAGCCATTATGCAACTTTTATTTGAGCACGAAGCAGAGGTAGGGGAGACGGATAATTTTGGAGATAATAGGTCGTCAATCAGTGTTAAAATGCCTTTGCGTGAACTGATGCGTAATTTTTTTGATGAATTGAAAAGTGCTTCCTCAGGTTATGCTTCAATTTCTTATAAATTAAATGAAAACAGGAGAGCTGATGTGACTAGATTAGATATTTTAGTAGCAGATGAAATAGTTCCGGCCTTTTCTAGGGTTGTTTCTAAAAAGAGGGCTGAGATTGAGGCGGAAAATGCAGTTTTGAAATTAGAAGAGTTGCTACCAAGACAGATGTTCACTTTGAAAATTCAAGGTAAGGCATTAGGGCGCATTATTTCTTCTCGCACACTTTCTGGTATGAAAAAAGATGTAACTCAACATATGTATGGAGGAGATATCACTCGAAAAATGAAACTTCGAGAAAAACAAAAGAAAGGTAAAAAGAAAATGAAGGAAAGAGGACGAGTAAATATTCCTCAGGATGTATTTTTGAAGATGATGCGATCCGGAGAAAAATAAACCCCCACCCCAGGGATAGGGGAATTCCCCTATCCCTGGGGTGGGGGGAAGAATTTATCTAAAAATTGGCGAGTAGAGCAATATCATACTGATTATAATGAGGATGCTCACGACTGCCCAAGCTATTTGTATTTTCTTTTGATGTTTTTTGTTGAAAAGCATATACTGAATATATCATATTATGAGAAATTTTCAAGAAAAAAGAGGTTGGAGAAATATAGTCCAATCAAAACCGTTTTTGATACTTTTTGGTATTGTGATACTATTTTTTTCTTGGAATGTTTTTACTTTTTGGAATAAAATGCAAGAAACGGTAAAAAATAAAAAAATAGTTGAAGATAAAATTGCTTTATTAGAAAAACAAAAAGGAGAAATATCTTCTGAAATAAATAGTTTAAATACAATAGAAGGTAAAGAGAAGTTTTTTCGTGAAAATTTAGGTTTAGTAAAGGAAGGAGAAGGTGTGACCGTAGTAGTTGAAGATAAAAACCCACCCATTACTTCAAAACCAATATCTTCAGGATTTTGGTCCTTTTTTACAAATTTGTTTAAATAATATTCATGATATAATAAAGTTATGAAAATAATATTTTTTGAAGTACCGAAGATAGATCAGGCTTTTTTTTCTCAATCTTTTAGTGGGATGGAGGTTTCTTTTTTTGAAGAAAAATTAAATGAAAATAGTATTGAAAAAGCAAAAGAGGCGGATATTATCTCTGTTTTTGTTGCTTCTACTGTAAATAAAAATGTCATAGATGCAATACCAAATTTAAAGTTTATTGCTACTCGTTCGACAGGATTTGACCACATAGATTGTGCCTATGCGGAAACTAAAGGAATAAAGGTTTCTAATGTGTCTGCTTACGGTTCTCACACTGTGGCAGAGTTTGCTTTCACTTTAATGCTAGGTCTTTCGAGAAATATTATAAAAGCAAATAACTACATCACAGAATCTTTAGATTTTAATTATTTTCCATATATGGAAGGTTTTGATTTAAATGAAAAGACGCTTGGTATAATCGGTACAGGAAAGATAGGAAAAAATGTAGCAAAAATCGCCAAAGGTTTTAATATGAATGTCGTTGCTTATGACGTATATCCAGACTTAGCTTTTGCTAAAGAAAATAATTTTACTTATAAAAGTTTAAGAGAAGTCGTCTCTCTCTCTGATATCATAACCTTACACACTCCTTATAGTAAAGGTGCTGGTTATTTAATAAATAAAGAAAATATTTCTTTGATGAAAAAAGGAGTGTTTTTAATCAATACAGCTCGTGGGGAACTCGTAGATACTGAGGCACTTGTCTCTGGTTTAAAAGAGGGAATCATTGCTGGTTTTGGGGCAGATGTATTAGAAGACGAGAAGCCGATGAAAGAAGGGTTAGGTTTTTTGACAAGTGGCAAAGCAACAGAGGAAGAAAAAAAGATAATTAATTTTAATCATGAATTGATGAAAATGCCTAATGTAATTATCACTCCTCATGTTGCTTTTTATACTCGTGAAGCTGTGGCTTCAATAAAACAAACGACCATAGATAATATCAAAAGTTTTTTGGCAGGGAGTCCAATAAATTTGGTAAAATAAACCCTATGACTAATCATTGGATTAAAAATTTTGATCAGTTAGCAATGACTGAAAATAGGAAAAATGCGCTAGAGATAATGGAAGCTGGTCTTGATGCTATCAATACAAGGAAAGTGATAAAAAACAAAATAAAACTTGAAAATAATATTTTAACTGTAAATGGTGAGAATTTTGATTTAAATAAATTCAAAAATATAAAAATTGTTGGTTTCGGTAAATCCTCTTGCGATGGGGCTCTGGCATTAGAAGAAATTTTAGGATCTAGGATAAAAGAAGGAGCAGTTATAGGGCTTTGCAAAGTGAACACTCTGCATATCGAGACTTTTGTGGGGACACATCCTAGGCCGAGTGAGGTAAATGTTTCTGCTGGAAAAAAAATATATGAAATAATAAAAGATTCGAATGTTGATGATTTGATCATTGTCCTTGTTTCTGGCGGCGGTTCAGCTCTTCTTTGTTATCCTGAGAGTGAATATACAGAAGGGGCAAAGCTTTATGATTCATTTTTAGAATGCGGGAAAACAATAAAAGAGATGAACACAATCAGAAAGCATTTATCTCTTTTAAAGGGTGGTGGTTTAGCAAAGTTAGCTTATCCTGCGACAGTTATCGGTCTTATCTTTTCTGATGTTCCTGGGGATGATTTTAGTGATGTGGCTTCGGGGGCAACCTATAAAGATGAAACTACCATAGAGGATGTAAAAAAAATTATTAACGAAAATAATTTAGGAGAATTTATTTTAATTGAAACTCCAAAAGAAGATAAATATTTTGAGAAAGTTCATAATTTTGTTTTAGTTTCAAATAAAACTGCCGTGGAAGCCATGGCTAAAGCTGCGCAAGAATTTAATTTTAAAACTAATATTATTTCAACTAATTTGTATGATGAAGATGAAAAAGCGATAAAAAAAATATTTTCCAATCAAGACAAAACCAATGAAGGGTTTTCTCAGGTCCTCGGTTTTCAGGGTCCCTATCCCGGCCAGACCATTCAAAAACCCTTCATTGGTTTTGTCCAACTTGCTGCTGGCGAGCCGAGTATCAAAATTTCTTCTTGTGGAGGCAAAGGAGGCAGGAATCTACATATGGGATTGGAAGTTATTAAAATGAAAACGGTGAACGATGACTCTGTTTTTATCTCTTTTGCGAGTGATGGTATGGACAATAGCGATGTCGCTGGAGCCATAGTGGATGTAGAAACCATTAAAAAAGCTGAAAAGCTAGGTTTAAATGTTGATGATTATTTAAAAAGGTTTGATTCTTATGATTTTTTCCAAAAAACTGGTGATATGATTATTACTGGTCCGACAGGGGCGAATGTTTCTGATTTAATGATTTTGTTAAATAAAAAATGAAATGGAAAATAAAATTACAAAAATAATAGCTGAAGAAATAAAAGATTCGAGAGGGAATCCGACTTTGAAGGTTAAGGTATTTGTAGGCAATACGGAAGATGATTTTTCTGACCCATCTGGAGCTTCGACAGGCATTCATGAAGCTCATGAATTACGTGATTTAGATGGTAAGGGTGTACAGAATGCTTTAGAGCAAGTAAATAATGTAATCGCTCCAGCTTTGGTTGGTCAAGATGTTTCAAATCAAAAAGAAATAGACAGAATCATGATTGAATTAGATGGTACACCTAATAAAGACAAATTAGGCGGAAACTCAATGATTGGAGTTTCTATTGCTTGTGCTAAGGTTGCAGCGAAAGTTTCTGGTTTAGAAACTTTTGAATATTTGAGAACCCTTAGACTGAGCTTGGGGCAGGCACAAGCAGAAATAAAACCTTCCCGCAAAACGCCGTATTTGTATATGAATTTAATTAATGGTGGGAAACACGCAAAAAATAATTTAGCCTTCCAAGAATATCATATTGTACCTAATACAGAAAATATAAAAGAGGCTATAGAAATCGGAAAAAACATAGACAATACGTTAAAGGAAATAATCTTGAAAGATTTAGGGGAAGGATCTTTGGTCATGGGTGACGAGGGAGGTTTCGCCCCGCAAATTTCAGATATTAGAAAACCACTTTTTTATTTAAGAGAGGCGATCAAACAAAATAATTTAGAAGAAAAAGTAAGACTGGCTTTAGATGTGGCTTCTTCTTCTTTTTACAAAAATAATTTTTATAAAATTGATGGTAAGGATGTATTAAAAGAAGAATTATTGGATATTTATATTTCTCTTTTTAAAGAATTTAATTTACTTTCGATTGAAGATCCATTCAATGAAGAAGATTTTGAAAGTTTCGCAAAATTAAAAGAACAAAATGATGATCTTTATGTAGTGGGGGATGATTTAACTGTGACAAATGTTTTACTTCTTAAAAAAGCGATAGAGCATAAAAGCATTAATGCTATGATTATTAAGCCGAATCAGATCGGAACACTTTCAGAGACATTAGAAACCATGAAATTAGCTCGAGAACATGATGTAGAATTGATTATTAGTCACCGAAGCGGGGAAACAAATGATGACTTTATTGCAGATTTGGCTTTTGCTTTTCATTGTTTTGGTTTAAAATCTGGCGCTCCCACAAAAATAGAAAGAATGGTAAAATATGAGAGATTAATAAAGATTATAAATTATTAGTAGTAAATAAGAATTATTTATGGCAGAAGTTAAAAAAGAAGTTTTTATAAAGTGGTTTAATGAGGTAGGAATTGATGATATCGGAAGTGTCGGTGGTAAAAATGCTGCTCTGGGAGAAATGTATTCTAATCTTGTGCCACTTGGCATAAATATACCGGATGGTTTTGCACTGACAGCAGACGCTTATCGTCATTTTTTCAAGGATACAGGACTAGATGAAAAAATAAAGGAAATTCTTTCTGATTTGAACACAAAAGATATTCGCAACCTTCAAGTTCGGGGTAAAAAAGTTCGTGAAGTTATTTTGAAAGCAAATTTACCACAGGACTTGCAAGATGCAATTGCTAAGTCATATAAGGAGATGGGAGAAAAATATGGGAAAAATAATGATGTGGCAGTTCGTTCTTCTGCTACAGCCGAGGACCTTCCTGGTGCTTCTTTTGCTGGTCAGCAGGAGACGTATTTAAACGTACACGGTATTGAAAATATTCTTATTTCAACAAAAAAGTGTATTGCTTCGCTTTTTACTGATCGAGCTATTTCTTACAGAGCGGATAAAGGATTTTCACATTTTGATGCTGCTCTTTCTGTAGGTATTCAGTGTATGGTTCGTTCTGACCTTTCTTCCTCGGGAGTAGCTTTTACCATAGATACCGAAACAGGTTTTGATAAAGTAGTAGTAATAAATGGTATTTACGGTCTTGGTGAATTTATCGTGCAAGGAAAAGTTATCCCAGATGAATTTATAATTTTTAAACCCAGTTTAGAAAATAATTGTAAAAATCCTATTATTGGAAAAAATATTGGTAAGAAAAATATTAAACTTATTTATGCTAAAGACGGCACAAAACAGGAAAAAGTTTCAGCACAAGAAGAGCAGAAATTTTCTATTACAGACGAAGAGGCTGTAAAGCTTGCAAAATGGTGTTTTCAAATAGAAAAATATTTTTCCAAAAAACATAGTCATTATCAGCCGATGGATATCGAATGGGCAAAGGATGGAAAAACTGGTGAACTTTTTATTGTGCAGGCACGCCCAGAGACGGTTGTGTCAGGACAAGATAGAAATGTATTAAAAGAATATCGATTAGAAAAAACTAGTAAAGTTTTAATTGAAGGAATTGCTGTAGGTTCAAAAATTGGAGCAGGAAGCGTTCGTGTTTTGAGTAGCGCAAAAAATATTAATTCTTTTAAAAAAGGAGAAGTGTTAGTAACCCAAATTACTGATCCGGATTGGGAGCCAATTATGAAAATCGCTAGTGCTATTGTTACAGATAAGGGTGGACGTACATCGCATGCTGCTATTGTTTCTCGTGAGCTCGGCATTCCTTGTATAGTGGGGTCAAATAATGCAACAAAGATATTAAAGAATGGGCAAGATGTGACTGTTGATTCTTCTTCTGGTCAAGTAGGAAAAGTTTACGATGGAATTCTTCCATTTAAAGTAAATGAACAGCGTTTAGATAATATGCCAAAGATAGAAACGAAAATCATGGTGAATATCGGTTCTCCTGATGAGGCATTCAAGAGTTGCCATTTACCAGCACAAGGGGTTGGGTTAGGTAGGCTTGAATTTATTATTGCTTCGCATGTTCGTATTCATCCAAATGCATTAATCAATTATAAAAAATTAAAAACTGAAAAGAAGACCCCGTATATTGCAAAACTCATAAAAGAAATTGATAATTTAGCATATGCATACGAAGACAAAACACAATTTTATGTAGATGAACTTGCGCGAGGTATCGGGAAAATTGGTGCTACGTTTTTTCCTCATCCAGTCATTATTCGTTTTTCTGATTTTAAAACGAATGAATACAGAACTCTCATAGGAGGAGAATTATATGAACCAGCAGAAGAGAATCCAATGCTTGGTTGGCGTGGAGCATCACGTTATTATGATCCAAAATTTAAAGAAGCTTTTGGTCTTGAGTGTAAGGCAATGAAAATTGTTCGCGAAGACATGGGTCTTTCAAATGTTATTCCAATGATTCCATTTTGTCGAACACCCGAAGAAGGGAAAAAGGTCATAGAAGTTATGAAAGAAAATAACTTAGATCGAGCAAAAGATAAAGAATTGAAAGTTTATGTAATGTGTGAAATTCCTTCAAATATTCTTTTAGCTGATGAATTTCTTGATATTTTTGATGGTATGTCGATTGGTTCTAATGATTTGACTCAGCTTACTCTTGGGCTCGATCGTGATTCTGGTATAGTTACTCATATTTCAAATGAAAATAGTCCGGCAGTTAAAAAGCTTGTAGCTCAAATTATTAAGAAATGTAAAGAAAGAGGGAAGTATATCGGTATTTGTGGTCAAGCTCCGTCAGATTATCCAGATTTTGCTCAATTTTTAGTAGATGAAGGAATAGAAAGTATGTCACTTAATCCTGACACAATTATTAAAATAATTATGGCGCTAGGAAAAGGAAATAAATAATCTTGGTGCGGGATGCGAGAATCGAACTCGCGTCTAATCCTTGGGAAGGACTCATTCTACCACTAAACCAATCCCGCATATTATGTTTTCAAAATATCTTAGTAGACTTAGAAATACTCATTTTACCACTAAACCAATCCCGCATATAAGAAAATATAGCTTTATTTTAGATGCTTGACAAGTGTGCTATAATTGAAATATTAGAAATTAATTATAAAAATATTATGAAAAATGTAACAATTTATTCAACCGATACCTGTCATTTTTGCCACTTGGCAAAAGATTTCTTTACTGCAAATAGTGTAGTTTTTACTGAATACAATGTAGGAACTGATATAGAAAAAAGAAAAGAAATGATGGAAAAAAGCGGACAAATGGGTGTGCCGGTTATTATGATTGGTGATGAAATCATCGTAGGTTTTGATAAACCTAAAATCTCTCAATTATTAGGTCTCTAGTTTGTGTGGCTACAAATAATTTCTCGCCGTCGCTCGAAATTTTCGCAGCCCACCCCTCGCAATTTTGTGTTCTCACAAAATATCGTTGCGGTCGGCACACTAACGTAAAAACATGCAGCAGTGCATGTTTTATACTTGTGTGCCCTCGGTACGAATCGAACGTGCATCTATTCCTTAGGACGGAACTGTTCTATCCATTGAACTACGAGGGCAGTGTTTATAATCTATCATATAAAGAGTTTTTTTGGAATTGGGTTTCAAAAATAGATGTGATATTATAGTATTATGGAGAGTATATCAATAAAAGATGATCAAGAACCAGAAAAAACTTTAATGGAAGTTAAGGCAGAGATGGAGGTGATAGGCAAGGAAACCAAAGCAGAGATAGAAAAACTAAGGGCCGAAAACGAAGAGCTAAAAAATATTATTGAAAATTTAGATCATAGACTCAATATTGATTCCCTGACTGGTCTTTTAAAAGATGTAGAGCCAAGATTGGGAAGATTAATAAAAAGACTAGAATTTTCCAAAGAATTAAAACCTGAACAATTTGCCTTACGTTCAGTTATGGTAGTTACTATGGATTTAAATCGTTTCAAAACTTTAAATGATACTTATGGTCATGCTGCTGGAGATGAGGCGTTAACTCTTTTTGCTGAGCGTCTTCAAACAGTTTCAAAAGAGGGAAAGGATATTTTATTTCGACCTCATGGTGATGAGTTTGTGATGGTACTTCCTATTGAAAATACAGAAGACGCTATTACTCAAGAACTTTATGAAACAATTTTTCAAAGACTTCATAAAAAAGTGAATGATAATTTATTTGTTAAAGTTTCTAATGGAACTAAATTCTCGTTTTCTGCTTCAATGGGATATGTAGTGGTAGAAAGAGGTAATACTAAAAATGTAAAAGAACTGCTTCACGATGCTGATTTAGAAATGTATAAAGATAAAGAACTATTAAAGAGTAAATAATATTCTAAGTTTTTTACTTTTATTTTTTTAAATTTTATGCTAAATTATACCTATGGATTCTGAATCCAAAAAGTTATTAGAAGACACTTTTGCTCTTGCGGAAGAGAATAATAAAATGCTTCATTCTGTAGTACGCTCTATGCGTATTTCTCGTATTATGAGCATTATGTATTGGTTACTCATTATTGGCTCTGCTTTGGGTGCTTATTATCTTATTCAGCCTTATGTCGATCAATTGATGGGTATATACGGTGGAGCAAAAAGTGGTTTGGATAATTTTGGTTCTATATTAGATAATTTTTCAAATTAAATATTGCCTGGGTAGCTCAGTAGTAGAGCGTTCCCCTGAAGAGGGACAGGTCGGGTGTGCGATCCACCCCCCAGGCACCTAGAAAAACAAAACCTGCTTTTTTAAGCGGGTTTTGTTTTTCTAGATTGATTTTACTTTGACAGTATTTTTCTTTTCTTTGTCTACCTTTTTGATTTTGACAGTAACGAGGCCGTGTTTTTCTGTTGCCTCAACTTCTTCTGGTTCTACTTCTACGGGGAGGGAGATTGTGCGTGAAAATTTACCCCAATAGAGTTCTCTAGTAAAGTAATTTTCTTCATCTATATTTCTATTTTCTTCACGTTTGCCTGATATAGTGATAATATCTCGAGCAACTGATAATTCTAAATCTTCTGGCCTGACTCCAGCTATCATTGTTTGTATGACAATATCAGTTGGTGTTTGATAAACATCGACTGATAATTCTGCTTCCTCATTTTCTTCTTCAATCCAATTACTATTTTTTTTGTCTCCGTTATTTTCTTTTAAATTTTTACCCAAATAATTTTTCTTAAACGTTATTTCTTCTTCATCATTATTGACACTTCCGGTTAGTCTTTCAAAAAAACTTCTTTTTCTATTTTCCATAATTGATTATGTTTAATTATTAATAATTTTTACTCATTCTTCTTACTTTTTCAAAAAGTAACATAATTATAATTGTAACGACCCATAAAAATCCCAATACTTTCAAGAAATCATTTCCATCATTTCTTATTATAAAAAAATTAAAGGCGCTATGCAAGGTAATAGCAACCAAAAAACCAACAAAAAGAAAACTATTTCTCTCCCATCTCTTCATGAAAAAAGAGATTCCAATTGAGATACCTATTACTCCACTAGAGATAGTATGAAGGAGATTAGCTCCAAGAAATCTTAGATTGCCTGTATTTAAACCTACAAAAGTTCCTATTGATGAGGGAAGAACTTTAAGAAGAAATAACATATTTTCAAGAGCAGCAAAACCTAAAGCTGCGGTAACCATATAAATAGGCCAATCTATTGGTTCATCAGTATTATCTGTTTTACACAAGATTATTAATACCGCAAGATACTTTAATATTTCTTCTACACTAGCCCACAATATAAGCTTTCCCTCATATGAGCTTATATTGTCCTGAATAAATTTTTGAACTGGAAGTACGAAGACGACCGCTATCATGCCCATAATAAATACTATTGTGATTAATCCTTTTGGTTCAGGGTGTTCTTCGTCTTCTTTCAACCAAAACCAAAGCCAGAAAAGAGAAGGAATAATGCCTCCTAAAAATGCCACAATTAAAGTTTTTGGATCACTCGTTAAGATGGCCATTTTTCAACCATTAATAGTCCCGACTTCTGTCGGGAATTTATAATTTGCCATATTTCTTCTGAGACAAAAGGCATAAAAGGGTGGAGTATTTTTAGACAATCAATCCAAATCAAAACTAACGCTATTTTCCTTTCTTCTGCCTTTTCTCCTTTTGTTTTAATTATTTCTTTTGATTCTTCTATTATTTCATCTGCGAATCTATGCCAAATGTATTGATAAATTTTCTCTGAAGCTAAATGAAAACGATAATTTTCCATATCACTTGTTATATCTTCAACAGTCTCGTCAAATTCTTTTGTTAGTTTATTTTTCACATTTTTCCCAAAACTATTTTCATCTGTATTGTCTAAAATAAAACGAGTGATATTCCAAATTTTATTTGCAAAATTTTTATAGCCCTTTATTTTATCTTCAGAAATTTTACTATCGGTGCCGGGAGCTGTGCCGACAATAAGCGCCATACGTCCAGCATCAGCACCGAATTTGTCTGCAATATCTATCGGATCCAGTCCATTATTTAAAGATTTAGACATTTTTCTTCCTTTGGCATCACGAACAGTTCCATGCAGGAAGATATTTTTAAATGGTATTTCTCCTAAAGCGTATTCTGACATCAATATCATCCTTGCTACCCAAAATGGGAGTATGTCATATCCTGTTTCTAGGACATCAGTAGGATGATAGGTTTCCATATCTTTTGTTTTTTCAGGCCAACCTAATGCAGAAAAAGTCCAAAGACCAGAAGAAAACCAAGTATCTAAAGTGTCTTCATCTTGAACCCATCCTTCATCTTTTGGAGCTTCAATATCACAATAAATTTCCTTGCCTTTATACCAAACTGGGACCCTGTGACCATACCAAATTTGTCTTGAAATACACCAATCATGTAGATTTTCTATCCAATGGAAATATGTTTTTGAAAAATAATCTGGAATGATTTTTATCTCACCTTTCTCAAATGGTTCACGCATTAAGTCTTTGAGAGTTTTATCGCCACGTTCTTTGATAGGTTTATTTACATTTATAAACCATTGCAGTTTAGGAAGCGGTTCTACGATCCCTCCAGTACGTTCAGCGGTAGCTATGTTTTGTTTTGTTTCTTCTTCTTTTTCGAGCAAATTTTCAGAACGAAGCCATTCTACAACAATTTCTCTTGCTTCAGTTGTTTTTTTTCCAATTAAGTTATCACCACCAACGGACATTTTTGCGTATTCATTTATAACTTGTGGGCGAGGTAAGTCATGCCTGTCAGCCATCTCCCAATCAATCATAGAGTGAGCAGGAGTGACACCAAGGGCACCAGTACCGAATTCTGGATCGACTTCTTTATCAGCAATAATTTTAATGTTTAATTCTACCCCGCAAAAATTTTTTACCACATAGGAATTTCCTATGTAATTTTTATACCTAGAATCCTCAGGGTGGACTGCGACCGCCACATCTCCAATTTTTGTTTCAGGACGAGTGGTAGAAATTGAGATAGGGAAATCTTTACTATACTTAAAAGTATAAAGCTTGGCATTGCGTTCCTCGTAGACTATCTCATCATCAGAGATAGTCGTTTGTCCTTTTGGGTCCCAGTTTACGATTCTATTTCCTCTGTAAATTAAACCATCATCATACATTTTTTTAAAAATAGTGTTTACCGCAAGATTTCTTTTTTCGTCCAAGGTGAAAGCTTCACGAGACCAATCGCAAGATGCTCCCATCGTCCTCATTTGCGTTGTCATGATATTCCTATTTTTTTCCACAAATTCATCAATACGTTTCAATAATTCTTCTCTTCCTAAATCATGTCGAGAAAGGCTTTCTTTTTTTTGAATTTCTTTTTCAACTTTTGATTGGGTGGCAATAGAGGCGTGGTCTGTTCCTGGCAACCAGAGAGTTTTATAGCCTTGCATACGTTTATAACGTATCATGATGTCTTCAAGTGTTAAAAAAAGCGCATGCCCCATATGTAGTGTGCCTGTGGCATTTGGCGGAGGCATCATGATAGTGAAGGCTTCTTTCCTTGGTAGACCTGCCAGTGCAGGAAGGTTGTCAGGGTTAAAAAAACCGCTTTCTTCCCAAAGCTTGTAAATTCTTTTTTCTGTGTTTTTAGGGTCGTAAGGCTTGAGTAACTTTTCGTCCATTAATAGATAATATCACATTTATCCTGACTCAAGAAGGACTAAAGCCTTAAATTACCTGTTGCTTTTATATTACTTAATTTTGGAACTTTCTTTTTGTTTTTTATATAATTTAAATATCCGGCGATACCGATCATAATAGAGTTGTCTCCCATAAGTTCTTTTTTAGGCAACAAAATTTTAGTAGTTTTTTTAGTTATTTTTTTAATTTCATTTTGCAGATGTTTATTTGCTACGACTCCGCCCGCAACGATGAGAGTTTTTATATTGTATTTTTCTATAGCTTTTTTTGTTTTATGAGTCAGACATTCGATAGCGGCATTTTCAAATTCTAGTGCAATTTGTTTTTTTGTTGTTTCGCTGATTTTTTCAATACCACCTAAATCTCTTATCAAATATAAAACTGCTGTTTTGAGTCCTGAAAAAGAAAAATTAAAATCTTTACTGTGGAGCATTGGGCGAGGGAGAACTATTTTGACATGAGAAGAACTGGAAGATTTTTCATGGTCTGGCTGGGATAGGGACAGAGGGGACCGAGGACCTGAAAAATTTTCTAGTTCTTTGAAGTGTTTTCTTTCTTCTTCTGCTAGTTTTGAGATTTGTGGACCTCCAGGGTAGGGTAGGTCAAGCATTCTTGCCACCTTGTCGAAAGCCTCTCCGACGGCATCATCAAGCGTCTCCCCAATGATTTCGTAATTCATGAATTTCTTTGAAAGCACTAATTGTGTGTGCCCACCAGATACGATGAGCGTAAGTATCGGTGTTTTTAATCTGTTTTTTTGTATTGGAATTTCAAAAGTTCCTTTATTTTTTCCAAAGACTGAAAGAATATGTCCCTCCATATGATTGACTGGCACTAAAGGAACTTTCCATTTTTGCGCGAGATCTTTTGCAAAAGTGATTCCAGTCCACAGGGACATTTCTAGTCCTGGTCCATAAGTCACCATTATTGCGTCTACTGGTTTTTTCTTTTTTTCTAATTTTGCTTTCTTTAAGCAAGCTTCTAATAAAATAGGCAGATTTTTTTCATGTTCTAGTTTAGCCAGTTTCGGAAAAACACCGCCATAAGGAATATGCGTTTCTATTTGAGAATTTGAACTATTCGCCAATACCCTAAAAGAAGCATTTGTAATGCTTCTTTTCACTTCCATTATACTTATTGCTGTATCGTCGCAACTCGTTTCTATGCTTAAGATTTTCATTGTCATATTTGTGTGTGCGCGGTGAGGGGATTGAACCCCCGGCCTACCCCACGTCAAGGGGTCGCTCTACCACTGAGCTAACCGCGCATTTATTTACTATACTACCAATTTCTCTAATGTTTCAAGTTCTTCTTTGGAATTTATGCCTAAAGCTTCATGTGGATCTATGTTTATTGATTGAATTTGATCTTTTTCTTTCATGGCTATTTTTACCAAATCAGTTAAATAATATTCTTTCTGAGCATTATCAGTATTTAGCCTTTTAAGATTTTCCCAAAGCCATCTTGCTTCAAAACAAAAGTAACAAGGATTCAACTCTTTTACCTTTTTTTCTTCATCATTAGTATCTTTAAATTGAACATCTTTTATGATATCTCCATTGGGGTCTCGAATTATGCGAGAGAAATTTTTGTAAAATACTGCTCGCCAGTCGTCAAAATCTGGAACAGTAAAAGTGGCCATGGTTATTTTTTTATTGGAGGCTAAGTGAGTATCTTTTAATTTTTTTATAGTTTCAGGACTGATGAGCGGATGGTCTCCATATAGGACCATTATATGATCTGTGTTATTTTCAAGTATTTTTTGAGTAATTGCTACTGCATGCCCTGTGCCGAGTTGTTCTTCTTGAATTGCGTAGTCATAATTATTGCCAAGTGTTTCCATTACTTTTTCCTTGCCGTAACCGACGACAATAACAGGCCTACCATTTATGTCTGATTTCTCGATAGATTCGAGTAAGTATTTTATTATTGGTTTACCTTTTACTGTTTCTAAAACTTTAGGTAAGTCGCTTTTCATTCTTGTGCCTTTTCCAGCAGCTAAAATTATTATTTTTATTTTATTTTTATCCATATGGTGCTTAATGATAGCAGAATAGGTGAAGGTTTTCAAATGGGGAAGTTCTTATTTTGAACGCTTTGCGTGCAAAGTTTATGTGGTCCACAATAATTTGCTTTAGCTACGGACGTCCAACGTCCGAATTGGTATGCTTTGCATTCAAAGATTATGTGGTCACAAGTTACTAAATTTTTTATTTCTTAAAATCATAAAAAATGTAAGTACTTGCCGACCCCGGCTCGGCTATTTTTGTACTCAAAAATTTTGCCTGTGCCTTCACAAAAGCGAAAAAGACTATAGCAGTCTAGTCTTTTTAAACTCGCGCTTTTGTGACCCCACAGAGAATCGAACTCTGATTACCGGATTGAAAACCCGATGTCCTAACCGTTAGACGATGGGGCCAAATTATTAATATCCTAACACAGATTTTTATGATTAAAAATCGTTGCCCCAACCGTTAGACGATGGGGCTAGTTTTATTATCTTATATTATTTTTGAAAAAACTGCAAAAAATGTTAGATTAAAAATACGGAGATGTGGCAGAGAGGTTTAATGCACCGGTTTCGAAAATCGGCATACCGCAAGGTATCGTGAGTTCAAATCTCACCATCTCCGCAATTATTTTGTGTGCAATGCTAGATAAATATCCTCTATGGCGCGGACAGCGTCGCCGGCTGCTATGAGGTTTTGGTGGTAGTGAATATTGGTGCAGTCGCCAGCAGCCCAGATTCCTGAAACTTCTGTCTTTTGAGACCAAGCGTCTATTTTTACTTTACCTATTTCATCTAAGGGAACTAAATCTTTTACAAAGTCAGTATTTGGAATTTGTCCGATTTCTACAAAAATACCTGAAACTTTTAACTCTTTTTGTTCTCCAGAAATTTTGTCTTTGTAAGTTAATCCTTCCACAAATTTTTCACCTTTTATTTCTAAAATTTCCGCATTTTTAATGATTGAAAATTTTGGATTTTTAGAAACTTTGTCAATTGTAATTTCGTCAGCACGAAAATTTTCACTCCGGTGTATGAGAGTGACAGATTTACAATATGCTAGAAGTTGAGAAGCTGATTCAAAAGCGGCATTGCCTCCGCCCATCACTACTACATCCATGTCTGCAAAAAGGGGTCCGTCACAGCTAGCACAGTAAGTGAGTCCTTTGTGTTCTAGCTTGTCTGCATTGAGAGCGGTGAGTTTTCTACGTCCGCTGCCACTTCCTATTAGAATTGTTTTGGTTTCAAATTCTTCGTTTCCGTCTGTTTTCACTAAAAAATTACCATCTTTTTTCAGTATATTATTTACCTTATGGCCTTCTTTTATTTCTAAGCTTTCTCCCACATTCTCTAAGACATGTTTTTTAAAATTTTCCGCAAGCTCTGCTCCGGTGATAGCAGGGGAACCAATCCAATTGTAAATATGTTCTGATACCATGCTTTGTCCGCCCCATTCTGAAATAATCAAAAGAGTTTTAAGTTTCTTCCTGGCCGCATAGACAGCCGCTGCACTACCAGCTGGTCCACCTCCAATAATTATCAAATCGTAAATCATATAAATTCAGGCTCTAGGCAACTAGGCCTTAGGCTTTAGTTTATCAAAAATATATTTGAATTACTAGCTAATGCCTAGCGCCTGAAGCCTATTTCTTATTCCTTCTCAAGAATGCTGGAACAGCGCTCCAGTCATCACCATCATCTTCTATTATTATCTCTTCTTTAGATTCTTTCTTTTCTATTTTTTTTATAAAATCATTATTGTGTATGTTTGTATTATGTGTGTTATGCAGATTGCTTTGAATGGTATTGTGTATTTCTTTTTTTACTATTGCTGGAGTTTCTTCTTTTAGGAGCTGGCCTGCTTGCGCACCACTAAAAAGACTTTTTCGAGGCATATCGGCAGGGAAGGAGGTTGCAATAACGGTGACTTTTATTTCTCCCTTTTTCAATTTTTCATCGCGAATTGTTCCAAAGATTACTTTGGCATCTTTGTCGATCGATTCAGTGATTATCTTGGCAGCTTCTTGGATTTCATTGATAGTTAAGTCATCACCACCAGAAATAGCAAATAACACTCCTTTGGCGCCATGAATAGAAACTTCAAGCAGGGGAGAATTGATGGCTGCTAGGGCTGCTTTTTCAGCACGTTTTTCACCAGAGGCGCTACCGATACCCATCAAGGCTGAGCCCGCATTTGACATGATGGCTTTGATATCTGCGAAGTCTACATTTATAACACCAGGGGTGGTAATGAGATCAGAAATACCTTCTACTGCTTGACGTAATACATCGTCACATCTGACGAAAGCATCTTTGAAATTAGTGCTTTTATCAGAAAGCTGGAGCAATTTGTCGTTGGGAATTATTATTATAGCATCTACTTCTTTAGCTAGATCTTCAATTCCTTTTTCCGCTATTTTCATGCGGTGATTTCCTTCAAAGAAGAAAGGCTTGGTAGTGACAGCTACAGTCAATATCCCTTGTTCTCTCGCCGCACGAGCGACGATAGGGGCAGCTCCTGTACCAGTGCCTCCCCCCATTCCACATGCAAGAAAGATCATGTCTGCTCCTTTGATGACGTCTTGGATTTCAGATTTTGTTTCTTCGGCTGCCTTTTTCCCGACTTCTGGGTCCATGCCTGCGCCGAGACCTTTGGTAAGATTTTTCCCGATATGAATTTTTTTCTCAGCCAAGGAGTGGTGCAAGTCTTGGGTGTCGGTATTCATAACAATAAAAGAAACACCTTTAACCTTGGAATTTATCATATGATTGACGGCATTTTTCCCTGACCCCCCGATTCCGATGACCATAATCCGAGCAAAACTTTGTATTTCTTGATTTATTTTTGGCATTTTTTTACTTAAAAATAATTAGGTTTATATAAAACCATACTAGCACTAGCCTAAAAAAAAGCAAATTTATGGCATGAGCTGTTTTAGGTTTGATTTTAGGATGTTTTTTAAGTCTTTAAAAAGATTTCCCAGAGAACTATCTGAATAATTGCCACTTTCTTTACCAGAAGATAGAAGACCTAATGCAGTGAAATAAGATGGATCACGAAGTTTTGTTTTTGTGTTGCCAAAAATTTCTGTGGCGCCAATATTAGAGGGAAGCTTGAGTATTGATTTTGATAATTCTGTCAAAAGAGGAGTATTCGCGCCACCACCTACGAACACTATGCCTGCTGGCAAAAGTTCTGATCTTTTTATTTTTTTTAAATTATTTTCTATTGATTCAAAAATATCACATAATCGCGCTTCAATTATTTCATCAAGTTTCTTTTTTGAAAATTCCCCTACATCATTTCCAAGTTTTAAAGCTTCTGCTTTTTCTAATGGGATTTTAAAACCAAGAGCAATGTCATTAGTTATTTTAGTGGAGCCTATTAAAAAAGTCGTCAACGATACCAACAATCCATTTTCAAAAACAGAAAGGGAGGTCGTCTGATCTCCGATGTCCACCAAGGCTACTCCTACGATCTTTTGTCGCTCAGACAAGGCGATGCTACTGATAGCCACTGGGGAAGCTATTACATCTATTGTTTCTATACCGGCTTCTGCTATTGCTTTGATTAAATCTTCTAAATATACATTAGAATAAGTGATAAAAAGAGTCTTTACTTCTAATTTTGTTCCATACATTCCTTCTAGTCTTCCTAAAACTTCTTTTCCATCAAGTCGAAAAGTCTGAGGGTAGACATGAATAATTTTTTTATTATTAAGGTTTAAATTGTTTTCACAATCAGTAATAGCTTTATTGATATCGAGAGCCGTTACTTCACCATTGGCTTTTGATACTATTGTCTCACCTGAACTTATTTCACTACGCAAAGTCGCACCAGAAAGTGAAACAAAACATCGTTTAATCTTTAAACCAGAAGTTTTTTCAGCTGCCGTCACGGCAGATTTTATTGAAGTAGTTACCAGAGAGGAATTTACTACATAGCCATGTCGCATGCCAAACGTCAGGCTTTCTCCCATACCAATAATTTTAGGATTTTTTTCTCCTTTGATGAATTCTCCGACCACGACTCGCGTCATGGACGACCCCACGTCTATCCCTACTGAAATATTTCTGATCATATTTTTTTTCTAATAATTCCATTGTACTACTATGTTCGTGACCTTTCAAATGAAGCATTCCGTGGATAACTAAAAAACCTAAAAATTGGTTGAAAGTTCTTTCAAAATTTTTAGCTTCTTTTTTTATAAGATCTGGGCACATTATAATTTCTCCTTTTTCTTTACTCAACAGAAAGGACAATATATTAGTGGGATTATTTTTATTTCTATATTTTTTATTTATTTCTTGAGATTTATTTTTACTAACAAAAGCGATAGACAGAGAATATTTTTTTCCTAGGATTTCTTCTTTTAAAAGCACAAAAGGCAAGCGGGGAAGCTTGCCTTTTGTTTCATTTATTAAAGAAAAATTATCCTGCATATTTTTACTTAGATGCCATCTTGCCTAATTTTCGAAGTTTTTCTATTTCTTTTCTTCTACTGAGTCTTTTAAGAGCACTTCTTTTTATTTTAAGTTTCGATTCTTGTCTGAGATTGTAGCGAGAGCCTTTAACTTTGCGAACAATACCAGATTCTTGGATCTTGCGCGAAAAACGACGCAAAACACTTGAATTGTTTTCATTTGGATTTTTCCTTACCTCGATTACTGTTTTTGCCATATAAATACATTATCATATTATTGACTCTTTTGTCAAAAAAAGATAAGATATTTAAATTATGCAACAAGCAGAAGATTACATAACTGAAGAAAAAAGACAAATGCTTTTGGCGGAGCTGAAAGATTTAAAGGGTCCAAAAAGAAAAGAAATTTTGCAAAATTTAGAGTATGCTAAATCTTTGGGTGATTTATCAGAAAATGCAGAATATCATCAATCTCGTGAAGATCAAGGCAAACTCGAGGCGCGTATTGTAAAAATAGAACAGATTTTGCAATCCTCTAAAGTTGTAAAAGGTGGAGGAGGAGAGGTGATTGAAATAGGTTCTAACGTTACCGTGCAAAAGATTGGCACGAAAGAAGAGAAAAAATATATCATTGTTGGGTCAGAGGAAGCAGATATGGCATCAGGGAAAATTTCTAATCGGTCTCCTGTGGGTATTGCTCTTTTTGGTAAAAAGAAAGATGACACTGCTTCATTTCAAACTCCGAACGGCTTAGTTAATTATAAAATCATAAGTGTATCCTAGCCCTAGGCTAATAAATTAATGTCCTCGATTGATGAAATTAGAGACGTCAGAATAAAAAAACTTGAACTTCTAAAAAAGAAGGGGCATGAAGCGTATCCAGCGGACTCCAAAAGAGAGATTTCTTTAAAAGATACAGTTGATAGTTTTGAAAACTTAGAAAAAAGTAAAGAAACAAAATGGATTGCTGGTAGAATAATGTCTATCCGTGGACAAGGAGCGATTATTTTTATTACCCTTAATGATGGCACAGGAACTTTTCAAGGACTTTTAAAGAAAGATGTTCTCGGAGATGAGAAGTTTGATTTTTGGAATGAGGTGGTGGACATTGGAGACTTTGTAGAAATACAAGGAATTTTTTTCACAACCAAAAGAGGAGAGAAAACATTAGAGGCGAAAGATTGGAGGATGCTTTCTAAAAGCTTACGTCCGCTTCCAGAAAAATGGCATGGATTGGTAGATGTAGAAGAGAGATTCCGAAAAAGATATTTGGATATACTAATGAATCCAGAGATAAAAGATCTTTTTGAAAAGAAAGCTAAATTTTGGGATACAGCTAGGGATTTTATGAAAGATAATGGATTCTTGGAAGTGGAGACTCCAAGTCTAGAAATTACGACTGGGGGAGCTGAAGCTACACCTTTTAAAACTTACAATGAAGATTTTAAACTTCCGCTTTACTTGCGTATTTCAGTAGGAGAACTTTGGCAGAAAAGGTTGATGGCGGCGGGTTTTGCGAAGACTTTTGAAATAGGCAAGGCTTATAGAAACGAAGGTTCTGATGCTAATCATTTACAAGAATTTACTAATCTAGAATTTTATTGGGCTTATGCTAATTATAAAGATGGAATGAAATTAGCGGAGGAGCTTTATAAAAAAATAGCGCAAGATGTTTTTGGCACAATGCAATTTGAAACAAGGGGACATAAATTTAATTTTGCAGAAAAGTGGGGGGTGGTTGATTATCGGGAGACTGTGAAAAAAGAAACAGGTATAGATATTTTAGATACCACTTACGATGAAGTAAAAAATAAATTGGATGAATTAAAATTGGTCTATGATGGTAATACGATGGAACGATTAGTGGATACTCTTTGGAAATACTGCCGAAGAAAAATCTCTGGTCCTATATTTTTAACTGGACACCCAAAGCTTGTTTCCCCGCTTTCAAAATCAATGACAGAAAATAGTGAGCTAACAGAAAGATTTCAGATTATAATTGCTGGTTCGGAAGTAGGAAATGGATATTCTGAATTAAATGATCCAATTGGTCAGGCAGAAAGATTTGAAACCCAACAAGAACTCATAAAAGCAGGTGATAAAGAAGCTATGATGCCAGATGATGAATTTGTGGAAATGCTTGAATATGGCATGCCTCCGACTTGCGGTTTTGGATTTGGAGAAATGCTTTTTGCTTTCTTGGCTGATAAACCTATTCGCGAGACACAAATGTTTCCATTAATGAAACCGAAAGAAGAATAAATAACTCTGTTAGGTCTTTCTTAGTGGAGAGATCTTTAGATTTACAAATCTACCCTTTTTAATGCCATTTTTATAAAACGAAATTAAAAAGAGTCTGGTGTCGCCCTAAAAAGTGCGACACCAGAGGATGATCAAATTTTACCTGTTTTACTGGTGCTGATTGATACAACAACACCAGTGGAAGAGAAGGTTACACTAACCTGTCGTACCTCCCTCCCGACGAGACTATTTTGTCTCTCTTGAGAAGTACTATCGATGCCCTTGGAAATTAGGGCACCCCATATTATGTCGTGCTTTTCCTTGACTGTTACCCATGTGCAAACCTGGGTCCCGTCATCAAGGGTCACTTCTTGGTTGGGTTCTCCAAGAATACTAAAAACTTCAGTCTTAGTGCTTACCCCCTTGATGATGCTGGACGCACCATCAAGGTTGTTTCCTCTTTGTTCGGTTGTTGTGATGCAGCCGACAAGAGCAAGAATTAAAACAAGAGCAACAAGAACTTTCACCAACTTCTTCATAACAGCCTCCTTAAATGTTAAAGGTTAACAGAGAACTTCTCCTCTTAGTCTATCTATATATAAACATATAATTTTTACTTTGTCTAGGGTCTTAAAATTATTCACAAGAGAAGTTTGCGGAAGTCGGATTTTTGTAAGATTTTAAAACTAAACTAAAAAAATAAAGGAGGGAAAATCCCTCCTTACCTCGCAATCGAGGATTTAGATATTAGGCGAGGCCGAGACCCTCTGTGTCGGCTTCAGGTTCACTCCCTTCTGTGGAAGGTTTTTCTATTTCAACAACACACTCCCCATCGCACAAACTTGAACAGTTGTTTAGTCTGCCCAATTTGTCGAAATCTTCTTTAAAGGAATCACACCAGATTTTCATATATTCACCCCCTTTCTGTCTATATATAAACATATAATTTTTGCTATGTCTAGGGGCATTTAGTCAATATACCTAGTTATCCACAGGGGAGGGCTTGGAGGTATTTTTGTAGTGGTTTATAATGTATATCAGGTGGGAAAAAGTGGGAAATTTTAAAAAAGTATATTAATGATTTTTTGAATAATAATATGTTGATCGGCGAATACATTCATACAATAGACGAGAAAAATAGAATGTCTTTGCCTGTAAAATTTCGCAAGGAGCTCGGCAAGAAAATAATTATCACTCCAGGACTCGGACAATGTTTATTTATTTTTACAAATAAGGAATGGGAGAAGGTAAGTAAAAAACTTTCTGATTCAGACAACGATCTTTCATTTTTAAAAGCGGATCAAAGGAATTTCAATAGATATATGTTTGGACGGGCAGCAGAGGTAGAGATAGATTCGATCGGCAGAATTTTAATACCAGATTTCCTAAAAGAAAGAATCGGACTCAAAAATACAGCAGCCATTGTGGGGGTCAAAGATAGAGTGGAAGTTTGGAATGAAAAGAAGTGGTCGGAAGAAAAAGCATTAGCAGAGAAGCAAGCAGAAGCATTGGCAGAGAAGCTTGCAAAATAAATGGAAAGTATACACCAGACAGTTCTTTTAAATGAAACAATAGAAGGTTTAAATTTAAAAATAAATTCTATCGTTTTGGATTGTACTTTTGGAGGAGGCGGACATAGCCTAGAGATTTTGAGAAGATTTCCCAAAGTAAAAATCATTGCGCTCGATCAAGATAAAGGTGCTTTTGAAAAAGCGAAAGAAAAGTTTAAGGGGCTAGAAGATAGAATTGTTTTTATAAATGCGAATTTTAGAGATTTAGAAAAAGTTTTTTCAGAGAAGGTAGACGGTATTATTTTTGATCTAGGTTTGAGTTCAGATCAGCTGGAGAATTCAGGAAGAGGATTTTCTTTTATGAAGGATGAGCCACTTTTGATGACCATGAAAGAAAATCCTCTTCCTGAAGACCTTACTGCACACGACATCATAAATACCTGGAGTGAAAAAAGTTTGGCTGATATTATTTTCGGTTATGGAGAAGAAAAATATAGCAGAAGAATTGCTAAAGGGATTGTGGAAGTAAGAAAAAAGGGGGAAATAAAGACGACTTTTGATTTAGTGAGAATAATCAGCGAAGTAGTCCCAGCAGGATACAGGAGAGGTAGGTTGCATTTTGCCACTAGAACATTTCAAGCATTACGTATAGCAGTCAATGATGAATTAGGAGTTTTAAAAGATGGGTTAGAAAAAGGATTTAGTAAGTTAGGGATTGGAGGTAGGATGTCAGTGATTTCTTTTCATAGTCTAGAAGACAGAATAGTAAAAAGATTTTATAAAGAGTTAGAAAAAGAGGGAAAAGCAAAATTAATAAACAAGGAACTTATTTTAGCAAGTGATAAAGAATTAAAAAGTAATCCGCGAGCAAGAAGCGCAAAATTGAGAATTTTAGAGAAAAAATAAACATGAGACAAGCAACCTTACAATTCAAGACACGTATATCACATGTAAATATTATGAACAATAATATTGAAGTTGAAAAAAATATTTTTTATACAATGATTTTTATTTTAATGGCTTTGGCACTTTTTTATGTGTTGATTTTAGGGAATATGGTTTTTAGCATCGTGGAGAGGAGGACTTTGGAAAAAGAAATGCTTTCTCTTTCAAGTGAAATAAGTAGATTAGAGGTTTCTTATTTGGCAGTCACCAGCAGTGTCGATATGAATCTCTCATCTACTATGGGATTTAAAGAAACTAAAGCGACTTTCGCTACTCGTAAAACTCTCGGATTTAATACGGGTGGTGCATATCTTGGAAACATAAAAAAATCTCTCAATGAAATCTAGTTTTGTTTTTCGATCCAGAATAATTCTTTTTTTTGTTTTAATTTTTGTCGCCATACTTATAGCAAAACTTTTTTTCGTGCAATTTGTGCATAGTGGTACATATTCCGAGACAGCAGATCGCCAATATTCAACACCTTCATCAAATATTTATGAACGTGGAACTATTTATTTTGAACGTAAGGATGGAGAACTCGTTTCTGCCGCTACCCAAACTGCTGGTTTTAAAATGGCTATTAATCCTAGTAAAATTAATAATGGAGAGGCCGTGTATAAGAAATTGTCAAAAATATTAACTTTTGATTATGACAATTTTGTACTAAAAGTTGGACAAAAGGCTGATCCTTATGAAGAAATAGCAAACCATCTTTCTAAGGAACAAGCTGATATTATTTCTAAATTAAAAATTCCCGGAGTAAATATTTTTAAAGAAAAATGGCGTTTTTACCCCGGAGGTAGCCTAGCCGCTCATTCTATTGGTTTTGTGGGTTACAAGGGTAATGAATTAGGAGGACGCTATGGACTCGAGAGACAATATGATTCTATTTTGGCTCGCAATGTAGACAATCCTTACATTAATTTTTTTGCTGAAGTTTTTTCTAATATAAATGAAACTTTATTTTCCGAAAAAGTAGCTGAAGGAGATATTGTAACGACGATTGAGCCCCAAGTTCAAAGTTTCTTAGAAAAAAAATTAATGGAAGTAAAAAATAAATATCAAGTTGATTCTATTGGTGGAATAATTATGAATCCCATTGATGGCTCCATTTATGCATTAGGTGCTTTCCCTTCTTTTGATCCAAATAGTTTTAACCAAAATAAAACAGTTTCAGTTTTTTCAAATCCATTAGTAGAAAATGTCTTAGAGTTTGGTTCTGTGGTCAAGCCTTTGGTGATGGCTGGGGCTATTGATGCAGGAGTGGTCAATGCTGATACTACATACAATGACAAAGGCGAAGTCATTGTTGAAAAACATCAAATATTTAATTTTGACAAAAAAGGAAGGGGACCGGGTACTACTATGCAAGAAGTTCTCAATCAGTCTCTAAATACTGGGATGGTTTTCGTAGAACAGAGATTGGGTAAAGTAAAATTGCGAGATTATTTGTTAGGTTTTGGTATTAAAGAAAAAACAGGAATTGATTTACCAAATGAAACTTCGGGACTTGTTTCAGGCATACTGACGAGTCCACGTGAAATTGAATATGCCAATGCCGCTTTCGGTCAAGGAATTGCTCTTACTTCATTTGAATTAATTCGAGCGTTAGCCTCTCTCAGTAATGGTGGAAATTTGGTTGTTCCTCATCTTGTTCAAAAAATAAATTATACCGATGGTACTTCTAAAAAAATTACTTATCAAACAACATCTACAAAAATTTCAAAAGCCACCTCCGAAGAGATCACAAGAATGCTTGTGAAAGCAATGGATAAAGGAATTGCTGGAGACCAAAAAAAGCTTGATCATTTTAGCATAGCGGCAAAAACAGGTACGGCGCAAGTTGCGGATAATGTAAATGGGGGATATTATGAAGACAGGCACAATCATTCTTTTGTAGGTTATTTCCCAGCTTATGACCCAAAGTTTATTGTTTTTCTTTATGCCATTAATCCTAAAGGGGTACTCTATTCTGCGACGACTTGGACCGATCCTTTTTTAGAAATTACAAAATTTTTATTAAATTATTATAATGTTCCACCAGATAGATAACCTCACCCCAGCCCTCTCTTTATTAAGGAGAGGGAGAAATTATGAAAACAACTTTTAGAAAAATAATTATTTATATTTTAAGAATCGAGTCACGGCTCGTGCTTTTAAAATATAAACCCAAAATTATCGCAGTCACAGGATCAGTAGGCAAGACTTCTACCAAAGATGCAGTTTATGCTGTGCTTTCAAAAATATCTTACGTTCGAAAAAGTGAAAAAAGTTTTAATAGTGAAATAGGTTTACCTCTTACTATTTTAGGGGTTCCAAATGGCTGGAATAATTATTTTGTCTGGTTCCACAATTTTTTAAAAGGTCTCTGGCTTTTTCTTAATCCTTTTAATTTTGATAAATACCCTAAATGGCTGGTACTTGAAGTCGGGATAGGCAAGCCTGGAGATATGAAAAAAACTGCTTCTTGGCTTAAAACTGATGCTGTTATTGTGACTGCGATAGGTGATACTCCTCCCCATGTTGAATTTTTTATTTCACATAAACATCTTGTTGAAGAAAAAAGCCAAATTATAAAAACTTTAAAAAAAGACGGTATTTTGGTACTAAATGCTGATGATCAAATAACCCTTAATATGAAAGAAAAAAGTAAGCATCGCACGATTACGTATGGATTTAAAGAAGGAGCGGATGTTTTAGGTTCCGGTGATACTATTTTTTACAATAAAGACAATGAACCGGAAGGAGTAATTTTTAGAGTAGATGAAGGAGGAAATAGTTTGCCTGTTGTGATTGAAAAAGTTTTTGGGCGAAATCATATCTATGCTGCGCTCTCCGCCTTGGCTTTATCTTTTGGTTTAAAATTTAATATGTTGACAGCTGTAGATGCGCTCAAAAATTATGATGTGGCGCCTGGACGCATGAGATTACACAAAGGGATAAATGATAGTTTGATTATTGACGATACTTATAATTCTTCTCCTTTTGCTTGCGAGTTTGCACTAAAAACTTTAAGAGAAATAAAGAATGAAGATAGAGAAAGCAGGAAAATCGCAGTTTTGGGTGATATGCTCGAGCTTGGTAAGCATACTAGTGAAGCCCACATGAATATAGGAAGAATTGCCAACGACAATGCGGATATTTTATTTGTGGTTGGTCAAAGGGCAGAAAAAATAAAAGAAGGAGCGATAGAAGCAGGCATGAATAAAAAAAATATCATTCAATTTTTGAATTCTAATGAAGCAGGGGATTTTATAAAAACCTTCGTGCAAAAAAATGATATTGTTTTAGTGAAGGGTTCACAAGGTATGCGAATGGAACGAGTCGTCGGAGAGATTCTCTTAGATCAAGAAAATAAAAATAAATTATTGGTCCGCCAAGAGGCAGAATGGCTAGAGAAAAAATAATTTAAATTTCTTCAATAAATTTTCTTACTTTTTTTTCAGTCTTTTCTATTTTTGCTACTAAATGCGGGTGTTTGTGTAAATATCTTTTTAGAATGGTAGTAGTTTGCGGGAAATAAAAGGAGAGAAGCGCTATCCCAATCAATAAGAAAATAATTCCTTGCAAAAAAGGTATCAATAGACCAATTAATCCGAACAGAATAAATCCGATTCCAAAAGTTAAGATTAGTATTTTTTTTATTTTTTTTCTCATCGTTAATGCATTATAGCATCCTATTTAAATTTTACAGAAGACGCTCTTTTAATTGTGTTGTTTCCATGTTTTTTTCTGATTTTATCTGCGACTTCTTCTACGATAAGTTTTTGAAGTTCTTTTTCTTGTTTTCCAAAGAGATCCATAGGAATTTCTTCTTCTCTGGTTAAGTTGTGTAGGATTACCCCAGTTGAGCGAATTCGCTCTTTACTCTTTAGAATTTTAGGCAACATTGGCTCAAGGGCATTTAATATCACTCCTGGATCTGCTGTATAAAAAGATAATTTTACCTCATCAAAATAATATTTAAATTCACTGGTTTTTACGAAAAAAGATATTTTATTACTGACTAGGTGGATGGATCTAGCTCTCTCGCAGGCATGTTCTGCATTTTCAGCAATTTCCCTCCAAATAACTTTGGGGTGAGTAGAGGCAGGATGAAAAGTGCCAGTGGCTTGAATTGATTTTTGACTTCGAGGATCGACATTATTTTCAACTTCTAAAATATTTTCTCCGGCAAGTTCTTTCTTTAGAACAAGAAGTGGCCGAGAAAATCTTTTTTCAATTTCTTTATTTTCATACATCATAAAATCATAAGCATTTCTGATACCTAGATTTTGTAAATCTGGAACTGTTTTTCTGCCGATACCCCAAATATCATCTATCGGTGTAGCTTTTAGTGCACGAATTTCATCTTCTTTCGAAAGCAATAAAACCATCCCATTGGGTTTTTCAAGTTTTGAAGCTTGCTTGGCAAGTGCTTTGGTGCGAGCTAATCCTAGAGAATAAGTTACCTTGAGTTTTTCTTCTATTTCTTTTTTTAAGGCAGTAAGTAGTTGTTTTTCTCCGCCAAAGTATTTAACTTCAGCGGGTTCCACTAGGGCGAAACATTCATCGATACTATATTCTTCTATTGTCCCAAAATAAGATAAAAGTATTTGGTGCATTTTCTCTTGAATATTTTTATATAAATCAAAATGATGATTGAGAATGATGACTTCTGGATATATTTTTTTTATTTTAAATACCGGCATCCCTCTCGTCACTCCGAGTTTCTTGGCCTCAGGGCTCATGGCCACAGCGATACCTCTGTCACCACCTACGATCACAGGTAGTCCTCGTAGCTCTGGCTGGACAGTTAGCTCGCAGGCTACAAAGAATGAGTCTCCGTCTGCGTGGAGAAAAAGGTTTTCTGACTTGGTGGGCATTTAGCTATTATACTATCTTTGATTTGATAAGTTTGTAGGGAAGACAATAGAATAAAAAAAATAGGGCTGGTTACTTAAGAAAAAAGTAGCCAGCCCCTAATCATTTAACTATTACATACAGCCTGAAGGTTTCTGAAGTCCAGCATATTTACAGGACTGTTTTACAGGACCTTTAGGATAAAGCTTATAAAGATATCTCGTATTTCCTTTTTCTGGCCCTAAAGCCTTAATTGTTCTCCTTATAATACTAGAGAACAAAGGAACAGTCTTGCGTACCTCATAATATTCTCTGAGAAAATTGATAATCTCCCAGTGATCCGGCGTAAGATCGATGTTATCCTGCTTTGCCATGAGTGTCGCTAAGTCTGCCGTCCAATCATAGAGATTAAGGAGATAGCCTTCATCATCAACCTCGATTTGTTTGCCCTGAAAATCTATTGTTCCCATCGTTTGCCCTCCATGAACTTTGATTCCCTACAAAGTAGGGTATTGTTGATCTAAGATGATTCTAGTGAAATAACTCGGAAAGTCAATTTAAATTTCTTATGCTTATCTAAGGTTTTTTGTTATAATTTATTTCATGAAACTTAGTAAAGGGTTCTATCTCACCTTTGGAGCTGCATTTTTCTGGGCATTAGGTATTATTACAACAAAATTTATTTTTCTCAGGGGAGAAAATGTGTTTAATTTCACTTTTTGGGTAATTATTTTCGCCACCCCTTTTTGGATATTTATTTTATCTAGAAATTTTGGTGAATTAAAAAAAATTACCAAACAAGATTATATCTTATTACTTAGTATCGGTTTGATTAGTATGGTTCTTCTCAACATAGTAGATTTTTTTGCAATAAAATACAGTCAGGCCATAAATTATTCCTTTTTAATTAGAACCAGTATTATTTTTACCATATTCTTCTCTTTTATTTTTTTAGGAGAAAAAATTACTCTAAAAAAGATTATTTTAGCTACTATGATTTTGATAGGCGCTTTTTTCCTCACAACTAAGGGTCAAAAAATAATTTTAACAACAGGGGATATATTGACTCTAATAGACGCCGCTCTCGTTTCTTTCGGAAATACGATATTAGGGAAAATTGCTGTAAAAAGGATGAGTTCAGGGTTGAGCGCCTCAGTCAGTTTTTTAGTTGGAGTATTACCCATAACAATAATTGTTTTATATCTTCATAAATTAGAAATACCGCATTCAATATACTTAATAATTCTAGCTGCAATTTTTTCTACAGTTGGAACCCTTTTCAGATTTAAGGCATATCAAAACGCCACAGCTTCTTATGTGGCTATGGTTTATTCATTTACACCTGTTATTGTCTTTATTTTAGCTGTTACTTTTTTAAAAGAATCTGTAACCTACTTACAACTTCTTGGAGGAACTTTAATAGTATTATCCGGTGTGCTTGTTGAGAAATTGAAAATGTAAATATGCAAAGACTATCCTTATATATGCACGAGTGTTAGGAGTTTAGGAAGGGCTTGCAAAAGCGCGAAAATTTGGCCAAAATACATAAATGAGAAACTATAATGCAAAAGATGTCGATTCTTATATTGCTAGTTCAGAGAAAGAAGCTCGCCCACATTTGAAGGAGCTTCGAAAAATAATAAAATCAACTATTCCAAAAGTAGAAGAGGGAATAAGCTGGGGAGTTCCATTCTACAAATATCACGGTCTTTTGGGTGGATTTGCGGTATTTAAAAAACATGTTAGTTTTGGTCTTGCTTTTGTGTTTGAAAAGAAAGACCGTGAAATGCTTGAAAAAAAAGGTTACAAAACTGGAAGTAAAACCGTACAAATTAAATTTGATCAAAAAATTCCAACTACTGAGATAAAACAAATTCTAAAAAAGAAAGCAAAAATAAATGAAGTCGAAAAACAATAAAATAATTTTTTAAAGTTTTTGTTTTACCTTATACCTGTATCACAAGAAATAGTTGCGGATGTAAAAATATTTATATTCACAGTAATCTCTAGATGATCACACCTTGGTAAATTACTTTCTCCTGCGCCTAAAGTGTATTTTCCTGGCGGCAGGGAAGCTGAGAAACTTCCATTTGCGTCACTGGTAGTTATTACAAATGGATGCACTAGATCATTTGAACGAAATACTACAACTGTGGTTTTATACGGCTTGTCAGTGCAATTTGGATCAGGTGGGTTGCGCTCTACTGGGCATGTTGGTCCTAATACAACTTTTCCTTTCACCCCTGACTTATATGGAAGAATGCTCTGTGATCCATTATTACTTGGCGTTGTAATTTCAGGGCAAGCAGTAAAGTCACAATTAGGCCCTGAACGTCCTACATAAGAACCATCTCCGCACAGTTTCGCTTCCATCGTACATGCGACTGGATTATTACCAAAATGATTATAGTTTTTGTTGTTACCTTTTTCAATCAAGATGACGCATCCAATAATGCATATAACCACTAATATTAGTAGTGCAATCGATATATATAAAAAATGATGTTCTTTTTTTATCATAACTAATAACAATGATGACATTAAAGCTAAAACATTTCAACCTGCTGTCAGCGGTCCAACCGCTGACAGCTGACAAAGATTACGGGGAACGCTTCGCGTGTAAAGTTTACGTGGTCACAAGTTACTAAATTTTTTATTTCTTAAAATTATAAAAAATGTAAGTACTTGCTGACCCCGGCTCGGCTATTTTTCTTCTGAAAAATTATGCCTGCGCCTTCACAAACGGCTCGCAAATAAAGCAGTTTATTTGGCTTTGCGCCGTTTGTGACCCTACGCGGAATCGAACCGCGATTCCATCCTTGAGAAGGATGTGTCCTAACCGTTAGACGATAGGGCCTTTGAAATAACAACAAAGAAAATATAGCATTTTTTGGTAAAAAACTAAAGAAAAATTATTTAAATAGCAATAACCGTTCTTGCTATTTATGCTATAATACTTGTATGAAAAAATTTATCCCAGCTATAATAATTATTCATGTTATTGTAATCGTGGTTTTATTTTGGCAGTTAAATGTTAAAAAAGAAACGGCTCCGGAGCCGAGCCCAGTAATTATTGTAGACACAGGAAACGCTGAAGAGAAAAAAGATCTGATTCGAGTATCCTTGCCCAAGCCCAATGATGTGATAAAAAGCCCGCTTGTTATAAAAGGTGAAGCGAGAGGAAATTGGTTTTTTGAAGCATCATTCCCCATTAAATTGATTAATACCGAAGGCAAGGAAGTTCCTCTTTCACAGGGGTACATCATGACTACAGCAAATTGGATGACAACCGATTTTGTCCCCTTTGAACAAATTATCACTTTTCCTCTACAAAAAGCCGGAAAGGGAAAATTGATCTTAATGAAAGACAATCCATCCGGACTTGCTCAATATGACGATGAACTTGTGATACCTGTTTTTTTTGGAGAATAAAATTTATTCCTCAATTTTTGGTTTTTCTACTTCAAGTAGCGCTAGCTCGGGGGAACTGCCGGCTATGCGGAGGACATCTTTGTCTATCTTTTTAAGTTCTTTATTTGAAGCATTGTAATGATTCACGACTGTCCCTAAGGCATTGCCAAGTTTGTTGTGGTATTCATCATAAGATTTTAAATGTTTTCCGAGGTCTTCCACTTTTTTTATTATTTCTTTGGCGGATTCTTCTATTTGGAGAGCCTTGAGCCCTTGCAAGACAGTTTGTAAATATGCGAGGAAAGAAGTAGGGCTTGTGATGATGACTTTGTATTTTCCGGCGGCACGTTGGATTAGATTCTCATTGTCATCACTTGCACCCACTTTATTGGTAATCAAATCATAGTAGATGGCTTCGTGGGGGATAAACATAAAAGCAAAGTCGGTAGTGCCTTTGGTCGGCTGGATATATTTAGCTGTTTCAGTAATACGATTCTTTAAATCATTTACGAAAATTGTTTCTAGTCGTTTCTTTTCTGCACCGTCTCGCTCTTCAACCATTTTATTATAATTTTCCAATGAGAATTTTGAATCTATCGGAATGATTTTGTCTTTAACAAAAACGACTGCGTCTACGATCGTGCCATCTGGAAAAGGGTATTGCATTTGGTAGCTTCCTGGTGGAAGCACATTTTTCAAAACTGTCTCTAAATAATATTCACCTAGGATTCCACGCTGTTTTGGATTCTTTAAAATATTTTCCAAGCTTTGGAGTTGGTCGGCAAAAGAGATGACTTGTTTATTCGTCTCATCAAGGCGAGTGAGTCTTTCGGTCACATCACGAATTATTTTATTTGATTCAGAAGAGTGGAATTTTAAACTTTCGTTGACTTGTTTGTGTGATTCACCGATTTTACTATCTACCGTCCTAGAGAGTTCATTTATTTGGGTCAAAATAAGATTTAAGCCGATGTCGTCTTTTGTCGTATTTTCTTTCTTTTTACCAAATACAAAATAAGCAACAATGCCTCCAATTAAAATCACGATTATAATTATTAAAATATTTTCCATCTTTTTTTATTTTTCTAAATAATGTTTCAAAGTATAAATCCAATCTTCATCAATGCCTTCGCCGTTTAGCTTTTGGTCTAGTAGCCATTGCAAGTAGCCTCTGTCTATTTTCACCACTTCTTCGATTCTTTTGCCATTATGTTTCCCGAATTTAAAAGTATGTAGTAGGGAAGGATGGGAAGAAATTTCCATCATTTTTTTTATGGCTTCATCTTCCCCTATGTTATTTTCCTTTACCATTTTATTTTTTAATCTTTCAAATAGTTTTTCTAAAACTAAAACATCTCCCATGGCATCATGCGCTGTCGCATCTACTTCTATGTCGAGCAGATAGCGCAAATATTGCAGATTGTACCGATCTATTTTTTCCTCTTTGTCTAGATATCTAGCGAGTCTGAGCGTGCAAATGAAATTAGCTGGAAAGATGTCTTCTTTTTTTATTATCGCCAAGTCAAAGGGAGCATTGTGAGCGACTACAACAGAATCGTTATCTTCAAAAAGTTTTTTAATTATTGCCTGATCCGTGCTTTCTTTGAAAGTAGGTTTATTGGCTACCATTTTGTTTGTGATGTGGTGCACCGCTGAAGCTTCGGGAGGTATTTTCATTTCGGGTTTATAGAGACCCATAAAGCTTTCATCATTACTTTTATAAGCAATCTGAACTAAGAAATCTTTCTCTGTGTTGCCAGTGGTCTCCGTATCAAAAAAAATTAATTTAGACATAGTGCTATTTTAACATACTTTTGGTATGATTTAAAAAGAAATGTAATTTTTAAAAAGCAATCTATCTGGCGCTGTTGCGCCAGCGAACTGCTCGGCTCGTCAGCCTGCGCAAGGCTTTTTAAAAACAACATTTCTATTTAAATTAATATGTTACATGAACAAATAAAAAATGGAATAAAAGAAGCGATGATGGCCAAAGATGCTTTGCGCCTAAAGGCTTTTCGTGCGATGTCTTCGGCTTTTACAAATGAACTGGTGGCTAAGAATAAAAAACCGCAAGACATGCTGGCTGATGAAGAAGCCATTACTGTTATCACTAGACTAGCAAAACAAAGGAAAGACTCTATCGAGCAATTCACCAAGGGGAACCGTGAGGATTTAGTAAAAGAAGAACAAGAAGAGCTGGCCATTTTTGAAACTTATTTGCCAAAATTGATGGACAAGAGCGAGGTAGAAAAGATCGCTCAAGCTAAAAAAGATGAACTCGGAATCACTGATGCCACCAAAAAGGGAATGTTAATGTCTGCTCTCATGAAGGATCTAAAAGGCAAAGCAGATGGAATGACAGTAAAAGAGGTTGTGGATTCCTTATTTTAATTTATGCATACAGTAAATCTTTTAACTAGCTTAGTGGAAAATCATCAAATCCTCGCTTATATTTTAATTTATTTCGGGTTGATTTTTGAGGGAGAATTTTTTGTGATTTTTACTGGAATTTTATCTCATCTCGGTGCTTTAAATTTTTATTTTGCTTTGCTTTTTATTTTTTTTGGCGCGATAACTAAAACATTTCTTGGTTATGCCTTAGGGGGATATCTATATAAAAAGCTTAATCATCATAAATTTTTCCAATATATTCAAAAACGTGTTTATAATGTTTTACCGAGATTTAAAACAAAACCATTTTGGTCCATCTTTGCTTCAAAGTTTATTATGGGAATAAATTATTTAGTAATTATTTTTTGCGGATATGAAAAGATAAATTATAAACAATTCTTGAAGGCAGAGATTGTTGCCACTCTTATTTGGGCCCCAGCTCTGCTGTCGCTTGGTTACTTTTTTGGTTATACTGCATTACATATTAGTCAGGAGATTTGGAAATTCTCGGCGACTATTTTAGTCTTATTTATATTGTTTTTCTTTTTTGATAAATTAGTTAGTTGGCTTTATGAGATATTTGAAGAATTCTATGATGACAAATAATAAAAAATTAGTTACGCACAATGGTTCTTTTCACGCAGATGATATTTTTGCAGCTGCCATACTTTCGATTTTTCTTGAAAAGAAAGGAGAAACTTTTGAGATAATTCGCACTAGAGATGAAGGAATTATCAAGGGTGCTGATTATATCTTTGATGTTGGAGGAATATATGATCCAGAACAAAACAGATTTGATCATCATCAGGTCGGTGGAGCGGGCAAGAGAGTAAACGGCATAGAATATTCTTCTTGCGGTTTAGTTTGGAAAAAGTTTGGCTTAGAACTTTGTGGATCTCAGAAATCTGTTGTTTCATTAGATGAAAGACTTTTTGCACCGATTGACGCTGGGGACAATGGTTTTGATTTAGTGGAAAATAAATTTGAAACATCACCTTATTTTATTCAACATGCTTTTAATGCGATGCGTCCGACTTGGCGAGAAATAGATTTAAGCGAAGATGAAATGTTTTTAAAATGTGTAGCAATAGCGAAAGAGATTTTAATGCGAGAAATTATTCAAGTGCAAGACGCGCTACTCGCAGAGGAAAAAGTGATTAATATTTATAAAAACACAGAAGATAAAAAAATTATTATTTTAGATAAAAATTATCCTTGTGAATATACTTTGAATAATTTTCCTGAGCCTTTATATGTGATTTATCCAAGAGAAAAAGATGGGTCTTGGGGGGTAAGAGCAGTCAGGCAGGATCCTAAAACTTTTGTAAATAGAAAAAATTTTCCTAAGCTTTGGGCAGGACTCAGAAATGAAGAGCTTCAGAATGTCACTGGAGTTCGGGATGCAATATTTTGTCATCGTGGTTTATTTTTAGCTGTGGCAAAATCTAAAGAAGGGGCTATCAAATTAGCGCAAATTGCGGTAGAATCTTAAGAATGGCATTTATCGATGAAATGAAAATAGAAGCGTCGGCCGGCCGTGGTGGGAACGGTGTCGTGCGTTGGCGCCAAGAGAAATTTATCCCTAAAGGTGGACCGGCTGGAGGAGACGCTGGTCGCGGAGGGAATTTTTATGTTATCGCAGTGCGTGATATTCATATACTTTCAAAATATAAAGCGAAAAAGAGTTTCTCTGCTGGGCGCGGAGAAGATGGTGGGAATAAAAGTCTCCATGGAGCGAATGGCGAGGATTTTTATCTTGAATTACCAATTGGTTCTATCATTACCAATCT
The DNA here is from genome assembly GCA_041662205.1 of Minisyncoccota bacterium. Lineage (GTDB taxonomy): Bacteria > Patescibacteriota > Minisyncoccia > Phycocordibacterales > UBA9973 > UBA9973. The sequence continues at coordinate 170,691 of JBAZSZ010000001.1, forward strand.
CGAAACCGATGAAAGTTGGCAACTTACCGAAGAAGGACAAAAATTTATGATTTTAAGGGGTGGCTATGGTGGTTTTGGAAATGAGCATTTTAAAAGCTCGACTAATACAACTCCGAAAGAATCAAAAGAAGGGCAGGAAGGCGAAAAAGGAAATTTTAAAATAGAGCTAGAGATTTTTGCTGATGTGGGATTTATTGGACTTCCGAATGCTGGGAAGACTTCACTACTCAATTCATTAACTAATGCAGAAGCGAGAGTCGGGGATTATGCTTTCACTACTCTCGATCCGAATCTGGGGGAATTTTATGGTTATATCATTGCCGATATTCCTGGAATCATCGAAGGAGCATCAGAAGGCAAAGGTCTCGGTGTAAAATTTTTACGACATATCAAACGCACCAAGATGCTCGCACATCTCGTGTCTTTTGAAAATTTGTCCAAGGGTTCGACTGGCATGATGAAAGTTTATAAAGAAATTCGTAAAGAGCTAGAAAAATATGATAAAAAATTAAAATTAGGGAACGAAGGTTTGGAGGAAAAAGAAGAAATAATAATACTGACAAAAAGTGATGTTATTGAAGATGATAAAATCATTGAAAGAGAAGTAAAGAAATTTGAGAAGCTTGGGGGAAAAGTTTTCGTTTTATCTTTGTTTGATGATAAAATGGTAAAGAAATTCAGAGATGAATTAGTAAAGATATTAAAGAAAAAATAAATCATGGCAAATAAGTATTATCCGACTATTGGGCTTGAAATTCATGCGGAATTGAAAACACAAACAAAAATGTTTTGTGGCTGCAAGAATGATCCAGATGAAAAAAAACCTAATGTTAATATTTGTCCTGTTTGCATGGCGCATCCCGGGGCTTTGCCAGTAGCTAATAAAAAAGCTATTGAAAATGTGATAAAAGTCGGTTTAGCTATTAGCGGTAAGATCGCAGACTTTTCAGAGTTTGATCGTAAGAATTATTTTTATCCAGATATTCCAAAAGGTTATCAGATTTCTCAATATAAATATCCGATAGTTTCTGGTGGACATTTGGCGGAGATGGACGTCACCCGTATTCACCTTGAAGAAGATACAGCAAATAATAAACACAAAGAAGGATATTCATTGATTGATTTCAATCGCGCGGGGGTGCCACTTATGGAGCTAGTGACTGAACCGCACACTTTTGAAACTGCCGAGGAAACTGCCAAGAAAGCGACTAATTTTGCCAAAGAATTACAGCTGATACTTTGGTATCTCGGCGTATCGGAAGCAAATATGGAAAAAGGGGAGATGCGAGTGGAAGCGAATATTTCAATTTCTACCGATCCGAAAGTTCTCGGGACAAAAGTAGAAGTAAAAAATCTTAATTCTTTTCGCAGCGTAGAACGCGCTATAAAATACGAAATCGATAGAATGACAGAACTTTTGGAAAATGGAAAAGGAGATGAAATAGTGCAGGAGACACGAGGCTGGGATGAAAATAAGCAGAAAACATTTTCTCAGAGAAAAAAAGAAGGAAGCGCAGACTATCGATATTTTCCAGATCCTGATTTGCCAAAGATGAAACTCCATGAGGCTTTTGATTTAGAAAAAATTAGAAAAGAATTACCAGAATTGCCAGCTTCAAAGCGAGCAAGATATAAAAATGATTTTGGAATTAAAGATGAAGATATAGAAAGTTATATCAATGATCCAGTATTAGGATCTTGGTTTGAGGAAGTGGCTAAAAATTTAATTAAAAAAGAAAGTGTAAAAATTCTTTCAAATTATATTACTTCAGATTATCTTGGATTAAAAAAGAATAATCCAGATGTTAAGTTACCAAGTGTTAAAAATTTTGTTGAACTTATAAATTTAGTTTCAGAGAATAAAATTTCTTCTCGTGCTACCAAGGATATTTTAGCAATGATTGTGATAAATGATGAATCCCCATTTAAAATTGCAACAGAAAAGAATTTACTTCAGAGTAATGACGAAAATGCGTTAAAACAAATAGTAGAAAAAATAATTTCCGAAAGTCCTGAAATAGTCGCTGTATATAAATCCGGAAAAGAAAACGCAATAATGTCTTTAGTTGGTAAAATTATAAAAGAATCCAAAGGTTCTGCTAATCCTCAAATTGTTATTAAATTATTAAAAGAAATGCTGAAATAAATATGAAAACATTAAGAGAATATATCAAAGAAGCAGAAGAAAAAAAGGTAGCGATCGGGCATTTTAATATTTCAAATTTAGAAGGTTTCCATGCTATTTATCAAGCGGCAAAAAAATTAAACGTCCCAGTTATCATCGGTCTTTCAGAAGGAGAAGAGTCATTCGTCGGCCGTGAGGAAGCTGTGGCGCTGGTGCGAGCGATACGTGAGCGAGATAATTTTCCAATTTTTCTAAATGCCGACCATCATCATAGTTTTATTTCTTTAAAAGCTTGTATTGATGCTGGATTTGATGCAGTGATTATCGATGGAACAAAATTAAGTTTTGAAGAAAATGTAAAAATCACCAAAGAATGTGTGGATTATGCACACAGTGTGACAAAAGTAACTGGCCGAGATATATTAGTGGAAGCAGAACTCGGCTACATCGGTGAAGGTTCTAATATTAAAGAAACAATTCCAGAAGGAGCGGGGATTTTAACTAAGCCCGAAGATGCGAAAAAATTTGTAGAGATGACAGGGATAGATCTATTTGCACCGTCTGTCGGTAGTATTCATGGATTGATCAAGAGTGGCAAGCCTCATATAAATGCAGAGTTGGTATCTGAAATTGGAAAAATTACAGGAATACCGCTCGTGCTTCATGGTGGCTCAGGATTGCGTGATGTGGATTTCACTAATGCAATCGCTTCTGGAATCTCAGTCGTGCATATCAATACTGAAATCCGGGTAGCTTATGTGGAAGGTCTCAAAGAATCTATTGCTACAAATCCTGACGAAGTCGTGCCATACAAAGTATCAAGTCTAGCGCAAGAAGATGTGGAAAAAATAGTTGAAGCAAGATTGAAGCTTTTTAATGGGATTAAATAAAAAAAGGGGCGACAAAATGTCGCCCCCGAATATAACGATAACTCTTCTGTTTATGTCAAGAACCCAAAACCTTGACTTGTTTATCCAAGGAAACTGGGTGGATTCCATCTTCGCAAGACACCAGTAATTCTAAATAGCTACTTGATGTCTCTGTTGCACCCACAACTTCACCTTCGTTGTGGGTGTCGTTTTCCCGGGGAAAATCTCTAATGAATGAGACCTTTTTACCTAAAAGACCTGTTATGTCAAACATTGCATTCACCTCCTTTCTTTTATTTCATTTTTTATTTTTTGTGCATATTTATCAAAAAATTAGCATTGGTTTACATAAAAGTCAATTAAACTGTACATAAATTTGCTTTTTTAAATTTTTTCTGTATACTTTGAATTATGTTTGCTATTAAAGCTAAAAAAAGAGACGAAGGTCTAAAATTAGATTTCTTAAGAAAATCTGGTGAAATCCCAGCTGTTTTTTACGGAGCAGGGAAAGAAACTACTTCTATCTCAGTACCTACTGTTGAATTCAAGAAAGTTTGGCGAGACGCGGGGGAATCTTCAGCTATCCAAGTTCAGATGCCAGATAAAAATATCGATGTACTTATTCATGAAGTGCAAGTAGACCCAGTAAATGGCGAGCCAATACATGCAGACTTTTTAGCGATCGACATGAAAAAGAAAATACGTGTCAATGTTCCACTCGAATTTGAGGGTATCTCAGAAGCAGTCAAAACTGGAATTGGGAATTTGGTTAAAGTTATGCATGAATTTGAAATTGAAGCTTTGCCTGCAGATTTGCCTCACAATCTCGTGGTTGATATTTCTAAACTAAAAACCCTTGATGATCAAATTTTTGTCTCTGACATCAAACTTCCAGCTGGAGTTGTTGTCATCAATGAGCCGACTGAAGTGGTGGTTTCTGTTGTAGAACAAGTGGAAGAAAAAGAAGAAGAGGCTGTACCGGTAGATCTATCTGCGATTGAAGTAGAAAAGAAAGGTAAGAAAGAAGTACCTGCTGAGGAAGCTCCCGAAGGAGAGCCAAAATAGAAAAATTAAATAATTTTGTGATATAATAAAGTTATGACGAAGAAGACAGTCGTAACTTTTTTTGTTTCTATAATTATTTTTACGTTAGTTTTTTCATCATTTTTTGCGCAAAAAGCAAAGGCTGCTTTTGATTGTTTGACTCTAGTGGCATCCTCTAGTCAGTCTGATAAAGATTATTGTAGAAATGAATTAACCCAAATAGAAGCAGAACTTGCAAACCTGATAAATAAACAGAAAGAGCAACAAAAAGCTACAGGTACGCTGAAGGGTGATGTCGCCTTCCTGACTGCAGAGATCAACGCTTTGAAAACAAAAATAAAAGCTCGAGCGCTCGCTATCACTAAACTCAAAATAGATATTAAAGAAAAAGTTAGTACCATTAATTCTCTTTCTAGCAAGATCGCTCGCGAACATGCTTCGCTTTCTCAATTACTTAGAAATACTGATGAATTTGACAGTCAAAATTCATTAATTTTCTTATTATCTGATAATAGTATTTCAGATTTTTATAGTGATTTAGAATCTTATAATTCAATCAAAAAAGCTGTAAAAGATTCCGTTGATATTATCAATGGAGTGAAAACTCAAACTGAAGTCGAAAAGCAGAGCTTGGAAAAAAAACAAGATGCTGAGACGGATGCCAAAGCGGAACTAGAGAGTGCACAAAAAAGTACTTCTAAAGCAGAAGCAGACAAAAAACAACTTTTAGCTATTTCTAAAGATAAAGAGGCAGCTTATCAAAAACTCGCAGCTCAAAAAAAAGCTCAGGCAGACAAAATACGTGCTGCCTTATTTCCACTTGCTGGTATTTCTACCAAGATCGACTTTGGAACAGCCCTAGGTTATGCCAATGAAGTAAAAAATGCCACGGGTGTTGATCCAGCATTTTTGCTTGCTATTCTCACTCAAGAAAGCAACCTCGGAGCGAATGTCGGACAGTGTTATTTAACCAATCCTGATACTGGAGCTGGAGTAGGAAAAAATACTGGAACACCATTTTCTAATGTAATGAAACCGACGCGTGATGTACAACCGTTTTTGGATATAACTTCAGCTCTAGGTTTGAATGCATTTCAAACCGCGGTGTCTTGTCCTATTGCTGGGGTGGCAGGGTATGGTGGTGCTATGGGGCCAGCCCAATTTATTCCTTCGACTTGGAAATTGTTTGCCACTCGTTTAAAAAATACTTTAGGTCATTTTGCTAATCCTTGGTCTCCCCGTGATTCTTTTATGGCTTCAGGAATGTACCTCACGGACTTAGGGGCTGTGGGCACTAGCGCTAGCGCGCAAAATAAGGCTGCCTGCAAATATTACGGTTCTGGAGGCGCTACTTGTTCTTATAGTAGAAGCGTTGCGAAATTAAAAGCTACGATTCAAGCCAATATTGATTTGCTTTAAAATAAAAATCGTGATAATCTGTACAAGTTATGAAAAAAGATATTCATCCAAAATATGATTTAAAAACAAAAGCCACCTGTGCTTGCGGAGCTGTCTTTGAAGTCGGTTCTACTATGCCAGCCATTGCAATGGAAATCTGCAGTCAGTGCCATCCTTTCTATACAGGAAATGAAAAAATAATGGACACCGCAGGACGTGTAGAACGTTTCAAAAAGCGAGCGGCTGCTACTACTAAAACGAAAGTTAAAAAATAACAAAACAAACTTGTTGCAGGCGTACTTTTTAGAATGCCTTGCGCAGGCTGACGAGCCGAGCAGTTCGCTGGGCTAGCAAGCCCAGATAGATTGCATTATAAAAAGTATGCCAAGAAAGAGTTTGTTTTGTTATTAACCTTATGCCTTTAGACTTAGAAGAACTTAAAAAGAATCACAATACTAGCTACTTGGCTGGTGAGTTAGAACGCTTGGCGCGTGAGGAAGCCGAAGTGCGGGAAATGCTCGATAGTGATGAAAGTCTGCATGAAATGGCTGCCAAGGAACTTAAATTTATACAAGAAGAAAAAGAAAGAATAGAGAAACAGGTACAAGATATTCTTAAAAAAGAAGAAGAGCAAGATAGAGAGGCGAATGAATCACCAAATGAAATAGTGCTGGAGGTGCGGGCAGGAGCAGGCGGGGACGAAGCTTCACTTTTTGCTTGGGAGCTCGCGCATATGTATGAAAAATTCTCTGAAATACAAGGCTGGCAATGGAGGGTAAATTATGAATCTAAAAGTGATTTGAATGGCTACAAAGAAGCGAGTTTTGAAATAAAAGGCAAAGACGTTTTTAAAAAGCTTCGCTATGAGACAGGTGTGCATCGAGTGCAGAGAATCCCAGCGACTGAGAAAAATGGCCGAGTGCATACTTCTACTGCTTCTGTGGCAGTACTTCCGATTAGGAAAAAAGTAAATTTTCAAATTAATCCAGCTGATTTTGATATGGAATATTCCCGTTCTGGAGGAAAGGGCGGGCAGAATGTGAACAAGGTGGAGACGGCGGTGCGTATTATTCACAAGCCGACGGGCCTAGATGTGCGTTCCACCAATGAGCGAAGCCAGCTTGCGAATCGGGAAAAAGCGATGATGATTTTGACAGCGAAGCTTCAACAACTAGAAGAAGAAAAAGAGGCGAGCAAGCATGCTGGTATTCGTAAGGGCCAAATAGGTACTGGTGATCGTTCCGAAAAGATTCGTACTTATAATTTCTCTCAAGACCGTGTGACGGATCACCGTATCAAGAAATCTTGGCATAATTTACCAAAAATTCTAGAAGGGGGAATAGAGGATATCATTGAATCTATTGAATCTGGCGCAGTGGGGGATGAGGAAGAGTAATCCAACTTTACAACTGTGAATTACGAAACTTTTTCTTGGCACAGGTTTTCTGTCAGCACACATAAAAATCTACTGATTTTTTGCTATGCTCGGCGCGCCCGCCTGCGCAATGCTTCCAGAAAACTGCGCCTGCGACAAGTTTCATAATTCACAGTTCACAAGAAATTGCTTTTGGTTTTAGATGTGGTATGATTATCAGGTAGAATCTCATCTAGCGAAATAGAGTTTCTACGTTTATAAATAGTTTTTGCCCGATTTTTTAAAACGGGAGAAATATAAGTATGGCTACAAAGCTATATGTAGGGGGACTCCCTTACAGCACTCAAGAGGATGCTCTTAAAGAGCTCTTCGCACAAGCTGGAAACGTTGTTTCTGCTGTGATTATCATGGACAAAATGTCTGGTCGTTCAAAAGGTTTTGGTTTCGTAGAAATGTCATCTCAGGATGAAGCTGGAAAAGCTATTTCTATGTTTAATGATCAAGAATTTGAAGGACGAAAACTTACTGTCAACGAAGCTCGCCCTATGGAAGCTCGTCCACCACGTTCAAACGGCGGTGATCGAGGAGGATACGGCAACAATGGAGGTGGACGCCGAGAATATTAATTCTTTTTCTTTTACCTTAAAAACAAAAAACCACCGTTATAGGTGGTTTTTTGTTTGCTCAACTTTTTAAACATAACTTTTTCCGGTACGGATTTTTTGAAGCTTAAAAAATCCTGAAGTTCTCGGCTCGTCAGCCTCGAAACCCCTCAAAAGTTATGTCCTAAAAAGTTTGCTGAAGTTAAGATATTTTGTTATAGTTTTTTTATTGAGCGTGTAGTTCAGTATAGGATGCTACGGGGATGATGTTAAAAAAATAATATATGAGCGTGTAGTTCAGTGGTAGAACGCTGTCCTGATATAACGAATACAATATAAACGGTTCGCTCGCCGATTATAAAAACAAATGTGTCTGTAGTTCAGTGGTAGAACGCTGTCCTGATAAGACAGAGGTCGAAGGTCCGATTCCTTCCAGACACACATGAAATACATTTATTTTTTACATACAGCTCACTGCCGTTTATAAGACAGAGGTCGATGGTCTGATTCCATCCACGCTCACTTGTATAAATTTCGGAGTTACTTTTGAAATAAAAAAGGGTGAAATTTTATCAAAAATATGGTATAATGAATGTATGTTAAAGATAGAACTAATTAAAAAAATTGAAGAAAAACGAGGTTCCAAAGTTATTTCTTATATTACTAGCGATAGGCAAGGCCCTGTTGGTGCTAGGGTAGCAATGGATATTATTCCTATTATTAGTGAACAACTTCGTAAAATTGGAAAGGTAAATAAAATCGATCTTTTCCTTTATACGGCGGGGGGAGATACGATGGTTCCTTGGCGTTTAGTTTCTATGATTCGTGAATATTGTGATACTTTTTCTGTGCTTGTGCCTTATAAGGCCCATAGTGCAGGAACAATGATTGCTCTAGGCGCAGATGAAATATTGATGAGCGACTTGTCAGAAATTTCTCCTATTGATCCTTCTACAGCAAATGTCTTTAACCCCACAGATCCAGCTAATCCACAAAATAAAATTCCTATCTCAGTGGAAGATGTTATTGCTTATTTTGATTTAGCAAAAAATAAATTTGGAATAAAGAGCGATGAAGACTTAACAAAAGTTTTTAATAAATTTGTTGAATCAAATCCACAAATTCATCCTCTCGCTCTTGGCAACGTAAATCGTATACACAATCTTATTCGTTTGATTGCAAAGCGTTTACTCAAGAGTCACAAAGATCCAATGAAAGAAGAGCAGATAGAAAAAGTTGTTGAATTTTTTACTGAAAAACTTTATTCGCACACATATTTTATTGGAAGGAAAGAAGCCAAAGAAGAATTGGGAGTTAAATCAGTTACAGAAGCAGACGCTGCACTTTCAGACCTCATGTCTCAACTTTACTTTGAATATGTTAAAGAAATGGAATTACAGAACAACGTTTGGAATCCTCAAAACGAGCTTGGAGCAAACGCAAGTCAAAATGTAAAAGAATACAAAGTAGCTTTTGTAGAAAGTGCCATTCTTTCAAAAGTATATCAATTAACAATGGAATTCAAGCGCCACCAGGGTATAGTAGCTCAACCCAACGGCGCGCAAGTATCTCAAGAACAAGTCGCAATTAGAATAGTGGAACAAGGGTGGAAATAAAATGGAAAAAAATATTTATATTGATTTTACTCATATTTGCGAAAATGTTATCGATGCTAAAAATGGGAACTTAAGTCTCATAAACATTTTTAACCAAATAACCTCATCCAATTTTCCAGCAGTTTATTCGCAAATGTATGTTGTAGTTGGTGGACGCGGAATAAAAGGAGAGTATCCAGTAAGTATAAAAATTGAAAACAAAACTACCGGCAAAATTGTTGTTCGTGAACAGGTACTACCAAATAAGATTATAATTCCCGAAGATACAGGAGAAGGGAGACTTTATATTAAATTTTCTCCCTTAATTTTAGAGACAGAAGGAAAATATGAAATTATGCTTTCCATAGAAGGAGAATCGAAAAACTTATTTTTTGATGTAAAATCTTCTAAATAAAGTTATGTCCGAACAGAATACACAAATTGAAGAGGTAGAGAGTAGTCGTATAAAAACAGGAACCCAGAAAGGTACAGTGGAAGAGACCAAGGTTAATTTTAATCAGGATGAAGCTTGGACGCTTCTAGATAATAGAACAAAAAACTTAGAAAAAACTGCCGATAGGGTAGAAAAAAGAATAGATAAAGTAGAAGATAAAATAAGGGACTCAAATCTTAACACCATTGAAACCCTGGCTATTTTTGTAGCTCTTTTTACTTTTGTTTCCATAGAATTTCAAATTTTCCGATCATTTTCTTCATGGGAAGCAGCTGCGAGTTTATCCTTAATTTTATTAGGCACCCTAACATTTTTTGTTGTGTTGATAGTTTCTCTTATCGACAAAAAATTTAACCCCTCTATGTTTTTGAAATGTATGATTGGATTAACAATATTGGGTGGTGTTGCTCTTTTTGGACAATCAAAAATAATTGATTCTGATTATATTTTAAAGCAAGAGTTAGAAGAAAATTTTTACACCCAACACCAAACTGATAGTCAGTGGACTGATTTTAAAACCTGTATATGGTATAGAGGATTGAATAATTGTTTGAAATAATGACATGCCATCTTTAAACTGGATTGGAAAAGATAAGATTGAGAATCACGACAAAGATGTCGCTTTTCGACTTTTAAAAAAGAATGAGAAGTTGTCGCTAGGAAAAAGTAGTGAGAATTTGATTGTGGAAGGAGATAACCTCGAGGCATTAAAAGCGTTGATGCCTCATTATGCCGGAAAAGTAAAATGTATTTACATTGATCCTCCTTACAACACTGGTAATGAGGGGTGGGTTTATAATGACAAAGTGAATTCTCCTAAAATAAAGGAATGGCTAGGGAGAGCGGTGGGACCAGAAGGAGAGGATTTAACTCGGCACGATAAATGGCTTTGTATGATGTATCCACGTTTGAAATTATTACGCGACCTACTTCGAGACGATGGTGTGATTTTTATTTCCATAGATGATAATGAGCAACATAATCTTAGATTTATCATGGATGAGCTTTTTGGAGAAGAAAATTTTGTGACAAACATTATTTGGCAAAAATCCTTCTCCCCTATTAATTTAAGGAAAAATTTTTCTAGTAATCATGACTTCATAATCGTATATGCAAGGAATAGAGTTAATTTGAATTTAAATTTATTAGTTCGAGGAAAAGAAAACAATGAAAGATATAAAAATCTAGACAATGATCCGAGAGGTGCTTGGACATCAAGTGATTTAACTGTGGGACCAATAATTAGAGAAAAACTTTATAAAGTTGTTTCTCCTAGTGGAAAAATATTTATTCCTCCGTCAGGACGATGTTGGGTTGTTACAAAAGAAAGATTTGAAGAGTATCAAAAAGAAAAAAGAATTTGGTGGGGAGAAAAAGGTGATAATATGCCTAGGCAAAAAAGATTTCTTTCGGAAGTGCAACAAGGTATTGTGCCCATGACTATATGGACACATCAAGAAGTTGGGCATAACCAGGAAGCAAAGCAAGAGATAAAACAAATACTCAAACAAGAGGTTCCTTTTGAAACTCCCAAACCAACTCGTTTGCTTAAAAGAATTTTTCAACTTGCAACAAAAGAAAACGACCTAGTCATGGATTCTTTCGTTGGTTCTGGTACAACTGGACAAGCAGTTTTAGAGTTAAATAAAGAAGATGGAGGCAATCGCAAGTTTATTTTAGTTGAGTTGGAAGAAAAAATTGCCCGTAAAATTACACAGGAAAGGGTACGTAGAGTAGCAGAGAAAATAGGTGGGGATTTTGAGTATGTAGCGCTGGGTGATGCACTTTTTGAAAGTTCTGGCGCAATTAATCCAAAAGTGAGTTTTAAAGACCTTGCTTCTTATATTTATTTCACGGAAACCCACACCAACATTAATCCAAAGAAAATAAAAGGTAATTTTATTGGCGAATATAATGGACAGGAGTTTTACCTATTATTTAAAGACAAGGATAAAAACATTTTTAATAGGTCCACTCTTTCCAAGATAGGAAAATCAAAATTGTCTAAAATTGTATATGCAGACAAGTGTTTATTGGACCAAGACATACTTAACAAGTGGGGGATCATTTTTAAACAAATTCCTTATTCAGTAAAAACATATTAGTTATGGAACTAAAACGATATCAAAAAGAGGTTATAGATAAGTTTGAGCTATTTTTGAAAACGGCAAAATCAATACCGAATAAAAATCAGGCAGCCGCTTTTGCTTTCATGTCTTTAACAAAGGTGCCCTACAAAGAACTCCCAGATGAGCTCGCTGAGACACCTTTTCTCTGTGTGCAAGTCCCGACAGGAGGCGGAAAAACTTTCATTGCTTCACATATTATAGACAGTGCATATACTCATTTCGAAAAAACTCAACAAAAGAACGATACGGGCTTAGTTTTGTGGCTTGTGCCTAGCGATGCCATAAGAACTCAGACGCTTCAAAAATTACGAGACAAAAATGATCCAGTTCGTGAAGTGCTCGATGAACGCTTTAATAATAAAGTTGTAGTTTTAGATATTTTAGAAGCTAGAAGTATTAAGAAAAGTGATATAAGCGAAAACATAACTATTGTTGTGGCTACTTTTGCTTCATTTAAAAGGGAAGAAACAGAAGGATTAAAAGTTTTTCAAAATAATGGAGCTTTAATGACTCACTTTGAGAATCAAACTGAAGATGAAAATCAAAAATATTCTGTGATAGAGGTTATAAAAAAAAATACTCCGTTAGTTATCGTCGACGAAGGGCACAATGCACAAACAAGCCTTTCCCTCGATATGTTTAAGGATTTAAATCCCTGTATGATTGTAGAATTTACCGCGACACCAAGAAGCTTGAGTAATGTTTTTGTTTCTGTTCCAGCGACTGAGTTGAAAATGGAGCACATGATTAAGATGCCTATTTTCCTAGAAACCAAGACGATTTGGCAAGATGCTATAAAATTAGCTTATGAAAAAAGGAACGAGTTAGAAAAAATTTCCCAAAAGCAAACGAAAGATTCCTATATTCGCCCTATTTTGCTTATCCAGGCCGAACAAGAAATTGAATCTCCCACCAGGATATATGTAGGTAAAGTTCTTGAATATCTTGAACAAGAATTAAAGATTGATCGTAATGAGATAGCTATTCGAACCGGGAAGCAGAATGAAATTGAAAATAAAAACCTTTTTAGCTTAGAAGTAAAGATTAGATATATCATAACAGTGGATGCATTAAAAGAAGGCTGGGACTGTTCATTTGCATATGTTCTTGCATCAGTGAAGAACCTTGGGGCTCCCGTTGCTGTAAAGCAATTAATTGGTCGTATACTCCGGTCTCCCTATGCGATCGAACATAAATTTAAAGAGTTCAATCAGGCCTATGTATATGCTAGCGCTCCCAATTTTCAAGATGCTGCAAGGTTAGTTATAGATGGTTTGAAAGCAAATGGATACGATATAGATCCAACTAATTTAAATAAAAAAACTATTAATACTATAAAAACTGAATATTCCAGAAATAAAAAAGGTGAAGTGAAGCTGCCGTTAATAGCTTTTAATGCCGAAGGCGAGATAAGAGAGCTAGATTATAGCGCCGACTTGATTGGAGATGTCTCTATTCTTAATAAGATAAATCCTACAATTGACCTGAGTGGGAGGGAAGATACAGGGGTCGCTCTGATTGATATTAATACGAAAGGAGATTTGGTTCGGGAGCAAGCAGAAAATTCATATTCAACAAACGCAGACGTAGAATTTTCCATAGAACAATTAGTTGAATGGTTATTAAAAAAAATTAGTCGGTCTTTTCTCTCTCTTACAGACATAGAAGAATTTATAGTTAAAGCCGTGAAGTTGCTGATTCCCAAAAAGATTTCTATAAATAATGCTAACCGAAAACGCTACCTTTTGCTCGAAAGAATCAATGAACTAGTTGATGGGATAGTTAATGAACATACCTATAAACAATTTTTTCAATTTTTAAAAAGCAAACATATTCTTACGAATTCTAAAGTTGCGTGGGAGGTCGGTAATAAAATTGAATATAATCAAATTATTTCAGGGATAATCTACAATAAACATATTTTTACAGGTGTGGGACAGATGAACACTGAAGAACAAAAACTTGCTGATGTAATTAATAGTATCGAATCTGTGGAATGGTGGTTGCGAAATCCTGAACAAAACGGTTTTTATATACAAGGATGGATGGGTAATAAATTTCGTCCCGATTTTATCGTAAAAACACAAAAAGGAAATTACTTTGTTCTCGAGTATAAAGGTGATCAATTGGTGACAAATGATGACAGTAAATACAAAAAAGAATTAGGAGATGTATGGACAAAAATTGCAGGAGAAAAATATCATTTTGAAATGGTGGAAAAAAATGAAATAAATTCAATAGCTCAGTTGATTTTAAAAAATTAGAAAAAGTATATTTGCGAGAAGCTTTTAGCGGGGAATTGGTGTAAAATATAAATATGTCACTTTTTAAAAAACAAAATGGAAATATAAGCCTAGTAAAAGAAAAGCTTTTTGCATTAGAAAAAGAGTTACAAAGCATTACGGAACATAATATAAAGGAGATATTTGGGTTAGAATTTGTTGCGACTGAATTTCAGCATAATGGTTTACGTATAGATACTTTGGCGTATGATTCTAGCTTGAATACTTTTGTAGTTATTGAATACAAGAGGGAAAAGAGCTTTAGTGTGATTGATCAGGGTTTTGCTTATCTTTCGCTTATTTTAAACAATCAAGCAGAATTTGTTTTGGAGTTTAATAAAAAATTTCAAGAGAAAAAAGGGAAAGCAGATTTCGATTGGTCTCAAATGAGAGTCCTGTTTTTGACTAGATCGTTTACAGTTCACCAATTGGAAGCAATTAACTTTAGGGATTTACCTATTGAGTTATGGGAAGTGACCCGTTATGAAGGGGATCTTATTCAGTATTCACAAACCAAGCGTTCCGGAGCCAAGGCCTCTATCGAGACCCTCGGTATTTCAAATAGCGAAGTGCGTAAAATTTCAAAAGAGGTAAGAACTTATTCTGAAGAGGAATATTTAAACAATAAGCCAAATGGAAATGGTAGAAAGTTCTATGAAAAAATTAAAGAAAAAGTCGCAGTTATTGATTCTAATATTGTTATAAACCCAACTAAATCCTATATATCATTTCAGTGGCCAAATAATTGGCGCAATATATTTTATTGTCACGTATCGGGTAACAAAATTCGTTTAGACTTTACAAGGAGTGAACCTAAGGATTTCAAAGATCCTGAAAAGAAAGTTTTTTACAACGAAAGTAGTATGAAATACTACAAACAGCACATATCATCTATCGAGATAAATAATGAAAAAGAACTTGAGTACTCAGTTTATATAATCCAACAAGCCTACGAAAGATTCCAAAAAGAAAACTAATATCCAAAGGAGGCGAAGCTCACGAAACTTTAGCAAGAGTTGTAAAAAGGTTAAAATAAACCGATGCAAAAAGGAAAAAAAGCAAAAGCAAAAGCAAAAGATAAAGATTTTAAAGATGATGATTGTGAAATATGCAAACTTATGAGAAATGGAAATCCAACCCCTGAGGCTTTAGAAAAAGCTTTTAACTTGCAGAATTTTTTAAATAATTTTCCAAAAGATAAGGGCAAGAAGAAATAATTTAAAATGATATAATAAAATTATGAACAACACTTACTCTTGGTATTCGCAATTAATAAAACCTACTTGGGCTCCACCAAGCTGGCTCTTTGGTCCGGTGTGGACTTTTCTTTATGTTTTGATTGCTGTGTCATTCGGAAAAGTATTTTGGATGGCATGGCAAAAACAGATTACGCTTCTCGTTGCCTTACCTTTTTTATTGAATCTAATTTTTAATTTTGCTTTTACTCCTTTACAATTTGGATTACAAAATAATTTTTTAGCAGCAGTAGATATTCTTTTAGTTTTAGGAACTCTCATCTGGGGTATGATTGCGATATACTTTGCCTCGCAGGAGCTTGTAAGCGTAGGAGGGTCTAGTATAATGTGGATTGTTTATATTCAAATTCCTTATCTTCTCTGGGTATCATTTGCGACTATTCTGCAATTAACTGTCACTTTTTTAAATAGGTAATTTTAATTTTTTAAATAATTTTCCAAAAGATCAGGGTAAGAAGAAAAAAAATTAGATAATAATGAAGTTGGATTAAATATTCAAAAATAGATAAGGATGGATTATGAGAAAGGGAGCAGGGGAACTTCAAGAGCTTTTTGTTGAAACTGGATTAGATAATATGGTTGACAGAATAAATAAATCATGATATAAAAAAGGCAGATCGAGCCTTGCTCATTTTTAAATTTAAATTCAAAAAAATAAAAAAAAGGGGGGGGATATATGCGCACGAATCTCATTGAGTCCTATATTGATATGCTTCAAAAGTCTTTAGGGCTTATTAAGCCACCAGTTGAAGAAGAAAAGTTGCGTGATCTATACGACTCAAGAAACTTCGGTGGTATGGTCAGCCATATCCAAGAAACCTTGAGACTAGACATGAAAATCCGTTTGGGCTACGTAAGCAAAGGTGGACCAAAAGATGCACCAGCATGGGTGGAAAGACCAATTGATATGCCGTTTTACAATTCCTCAGAATTTCGACAGACCACTGTAGTAGTGTATCTCCGAAAAACATTCCTACGAAATGGCAATTTTGAGGAAGCAGTATTGGCTATTTCTCATGAACTTAGCCATATAGTTCTCGATGCTATTAAGCATCCTTTGAGAATGCATGAAATAGCAGTCGATTTAACTGCTATGTTGCTTGGGTTCAGAGATTTTTACGTGACAGGTTGCCAAACAGCAGAACCTAGCATCTCTGGCAATCCTTATGAGATTAGATCTATAGGTTATCTGACACCCGAAGAAGTAAGTCATGCGGCCAAATACATGACTTTCAGAAAGTAAATATCAAGCCGTGAGAATGTCCGCAAGACGTTCCGCGGCTTTCTCATTTGTACATAAGGTCAATTTGCGTATAAAGTATTAAAGATCTATAATTTCATTATTATGACTATGGAAAATGGAAAACCGGAGGGAGAAAAAGGGTCAATTTTAGGTAAAGTTTTTAAAAGTGAAGGCTTACTAAATGCAGAAGCTAGGGCGAGCTCATTGATTGAAAGAGCTAGATTAAATGAAGCTATTAGGGTGATAGAAGATCTAGAAGCAGAAGTAAGAGACATGAAGATATCAGATAGGTTTAGTAGGACAGCAAAACCCTCTGAGAGTGTGTACAGTTCTCTCGGTGGTGGAATGAATGCTGCATTATTAAAAGGTTTAACAGAAGATGAATACAAAAGACAAGTTTTATTAATAAATTTAAGATCAATAAGGGAAAGTATAGATTCTACTATTGGAGGTATGGAAAGAGTAATTTTAGATATCGAGGCAACAAAACAGGAATAATCTTACGTAAAGGATAGAACTGATTCAAATTTTTTTGTTATATTAAAATAGTTTTTTTACTCCTATTATTTATAATGTTTGATTAAAAATTATGCCAGTCAGATAGAGGACTGGCACTCTTGAGCCGAAGTCTCAGACTCTTTTTTTCAGATGAGGACACTTTATCCTCTTACATCTCTCAGCCTTGCGGGCAGTGAGACGAAAACCTTTTTTACTGCATCTGTATCTCATTCGCATCTCCTAATGAATCAGTAATTTCACTACAAGGTGGGCAAACTATTTCGTTTGCTCGCCCTTCATTAATCAAACGCAGTTCATCTTTACTGGGTGTTTGCCATTTTTCTCTTATTTGTACCTGGTGACAAACTACACAAAAGTCCATATTATCACCTCCTTTCGAAGAACCTAGATTTGTTTAGAATTTATCATATTTTTTATAATTTACAAGCCTTATTTCTAAATTGGGCATAAATTTGCATCCTAATCTTCTTTATATTATTATAAGAGAAAGCCACGAGGCTTTTTGTTTTTACTTGTCCCGTACTAAATTTTTGATTACGGCACATAAGGATAAAGATTATTATTTAAAATTTTAGTACTGGGATGAATGAAGAAAAAAAGAATTTTAACGAGGGTCCTTGGTGGAAACCAGCGATGGAGATATTAAGCGAGGTTTCGACTTGGATTGTCGTGCCTATCGTTTTAGCATTGGTTTTCGGTAAAATGCTCGATACGCATTATGGGACAAAGCCAATTATTTTTTTAGTGTTTGCCGGATTTGGATTTTTAGTTACTTGTTTTGGTATGTATCGAGTTGTGAAGAATTATATTAAAAAATTACAGGAGATAGGGAAGAAATAATTAACTTATGGAAGAACAGATATCTGAAAAAATTACACTTTTTGCTGAACCAATATTTCATTTTGGAAATTTTAGTGTGACCAATGCGCTTCTGACGTCTTGGGTGGTGGTTATCATCATCATTGTCTTATCTTTCGTTTTACGTTCTAGGCTCCAAACAGTTCCCGGAAAGTTACAAAATATTTTTGAACTAGTAATAGAGAATGCGCTTAGTCTTTGTGACCAAGTGACAAACAGCCGAGCTCTTTCCATAAAAATTTTCCCAATAGCTATTTCAGTTTTTTTCTTTATTTTAATAAATAATTGGCTTGGAATACTTCCTCTGGGGGGATTTGGGATCATAGAAAAGAGCGCAGAAGGTTTGACTTTTATTCCTTTTTTGCGCGGAGGGACAGCTGATATAAATACCACTGTTGCTCTCGCAGTCATGGCAGTCATCGGGGCAAATATTTTTGGAGTTTTTTCTATTGGCCTCTGGAAAACTTTTAACAAATATGTTAATCTAAAAGTGCTCGGACAGATATTTACAAAAATAAGAGAGGATAAAACTGTAATTATTGTAGCTCCGATCACGTTCTTTGTCGGTTTGATTGAGATTATCGGTGAATTTGCGAAAGTTGCCTCACTCTCATTTCGTCTCTTTGGTAATGTATTCGCTGGGGAAGTGCTCTTGGTATCGATGGCAGCCCTCGTGGCCTATGTCGTTCCGATACCTTTTCTTTTCCTTGAATTGCTTGTGGGTGTTATCCAAGCATTGATTTTTTCAATTTTGTTGGTGGTTTACTTTACGATTGGAGCTACGGATCATGATGAACATGAGCATGAACAAGAGGAGCATACAGTAGTCGCAGTTTAATTTATTATAAATTATTAGTCGAAATTATTAGTTTAATTATTATTATTTAATAAAAAAATATATGGATATAACAACTCTTGCAAAAGCGTTATCAATTGGTTTAGGTTCTATCGGTCCTGGTATCGCCATTGGTTTGATCGGATCAAAAGCTATGGAATCAATCGGACGTAACCCAGAAGCAGCCGGTAAGATCCTTGTGCCTATGCTTTTGGCTTGTGCTTTCGCAGAAGCAATTGCTATTTATGCGCTTGTTATTGCATTTTCAATTTAAGTAATTATTATTTGAAAATTTAAAATAGTTCTTGAGAAATGCCTTGCGCAGGCCGACTGGGCCGAGCAGAGCAAAAATTCAGCAGAATTTTATGTGTGCATTTCGAGAGAAGCTATTTTAAATTTTCAAAAATTACCACATGGATTCAATTATTTCAACATTTCACATAGATTGGAAAATTATTATTGCTCAAGCGATAAACTTCGGAGTTGTTTTTGTCGTTTTGTATATTTTTGCCCTCAAACCACTTTCTAAATTAATGGCAGAAAGGAGTGAAAAAATATCAAAAGGAATAGATGATGCAAAAGAATCGAGTGGATTATTGCAAAAAGCTGCCGAAGAATACAAGCAAAATACAATAAAATTAAGACAGATATCAATAGATTCTCAAAAAGAACTAAATAAAGAGTTGGAACAATTGAGAGTAAAAAATCTTGATAGAATAAAGGCAGACAATAATGAATGGGTAAAGAAGAGAACGGAACAGATGGAAATTGATAAAAAAGCTTTAGTTGAGTCAGCAAAAAGTGAGCTTGCATCACTCGCCATGTTAGCTGCCAAGAAAATTATGGAAGAAAAAAAATAAAATAAATGACCAAGATTTCTTCAAAAAATATAGCAGAAGCGGTGTACAATGCGACGGAAGGGAAGTCGGGACAAGATTTGGCATTTGTACTCAAGCGTTCGGCTCAAATCATAAGAGATAAGAGAATGCTTGGTAAGTCAAATGAAATTTATAATGCGTTACAAAATATTTTTGATAAAAAAACAGGTACTGTCAGAATGAAAGTAACAACTGCAAAGAGTCTTGCATTGAATGAAAGAAAAAGAATAGAAGATGAAATCAGAGAAAGATATAAAGCGAAGAATATAAAAAGTGAATTTTTTGAAAAAAAAGAATTATTGGGTGGAATGAAGATTGAGGTTGAAGATGAAGTATTTGATAATACGTATAGGAACAAACTCGATAAATTAGAAAAATTTTTAATACAAGAAAAATAAAAGAAATATATGTCAAACTATATCGTAGAAAATTTAAAAAAGGAAATAGAAAATTTTAAGGCTGAGACCAAGATTGAAAAAGTGGGAAAAGTTCTCGAAGTTTTTGATGGTATTGCCAAAGTTTCAGGACTTTCAGATATAAAATCTTCTGAAATGGTGACTTTTCCAAATGGTGAGACAGGGGTGGCTCTTAACCTCGAAGAAGATACAGTCGGAGTAATTATCCTCGGAGAATTTTCTGCCATTAAAGAAGGCGATGAAGTAAAAGCTACTGGGAAAATTCTTGAAATCCCAGTGAGTGATAGTATTTTAGGGCGAGTGGTTAATGCTATTGGTGTGCCTATCGATGGCAAGGGTGCTATCAAGGCTGGGAAAGACGGTCTAAAAACTTATCCAATTGAAAAAGTGGCTCCGGGTGTCATCACTCGTTTATCTGTCGACCAACCACTTTCTACTGGTATAAAAGTTATCGACAGTATTATTCCTATTGGTCGTGGACAACGCGAGCTCATCATCGGTGACCGCCAGACTGGTAAAACTGCAATTGTTATTGATACGATTCTTAACCAAAAAGGTCAGGATATGATCTGTGTGTATGTCTCTATTGGTCAGAAAGATTCCAAGCTTCGAAAGATTGAAGCTAGATTAGAAGAAGGCGGAGCGATGGCTTATACTGTTATTGTCTCAGCTGGTGCTTCAGAAGCTGCTTCACTTTCTTATATTGCTCCATATACTGGGGTATCTATTGCAGAATATTTTATGGATCAAGGAAAAGACGTTTTGATTATTTATGATGATTTGTCCAAACACGCTGTCGCTTATCGAGAAATCTCTCTTTTGCTTCGTCGTCCACCAGGTCGTGAAGCATACCCAGGGGATGTTTTTTATTTACACTCTCGTTTACTTGAAAGAGCTTGTCGAAGAAATAAAGAATATGGCGGAGGTTCTATCACAGCATTACCCATTATTGAAACACAAGCTGGTGATGTGTCTGCCTATATTCCTACAAACGTTATCTCTATTACTGATGGACAAATTTTTCTAGAAACTGATCTTTTTTATAAAGGTATTAGGCCTGCCGTGAATGTCGGTCTTTCTGTTTCTCGTGTTGGTTCTAGTGCGCAAATAAAAGCTATGAAAAAAGTAGCTGGGACATTAAAGCTTGACTTGGCGCAATTTCGTGAACTTGAAGCATTTTCCCAATTCGGTTCTGATCTCGATGATGCCACCAAGCGTCAGCTCGAACGTGGTAAAAGAGCAGTGGAAGTATTGAAGCAACTTCAATACGCGCCTGTACCAATTGAAAATCAAATTGTTACCCTTTATGCTCTGACAAAAGGTTTCATGGATGATGTAGCTATAGACCAGATAAAAGAATTTGAACAAGGTCTCATAGATTATTGTGAACGTAATGCAAAAGTTTTCTATAAACAAATTACTGAGAAAAAAATGTGGGACGAAAAAGGTGAAGAAGAATTAAAAAAAGTAATTACAGATTTTAGCTCATCTTTTAGTAAAAATTAATTTTTTATGGCAGGAACAAAAGAGATTAAAAGAAGAATAAAAAGTGTGAAGAATACGAAAAAAATCACCAAGGCGATGGAGCTTGTTTCTGCTTCCAAAATGAAGCGTGCGGTATCTTCTGCTTTAGCTTCACGTTTGTATGCGGAATATTCTTCCGAAGTTCTCACCTCAGTCGCTAAAAACATTGATGATATTTCTAGTCCGCTTTTTGAAGAGCGAGAAACAAAGAATATTTTATTTGTTTTAATAACTTCCAATCGTGGACTTTGTGGCGCTTATAATGCTCAGGTTATAAAAAAAGCTATTGCATTATTGAAAACAGAAAAGCAAAAAATTAATATAGATTTTGTTACAATTGGAAAAAAGGGAGACATATCAATGCGTCGTATTGATAAAAATATTATTGCTAGTTTTACTGAATTGCCAGACAAGATATCTATTTCCGATATTCTTCCAGTTTCAAAATTAGTGATGGATGAATATATTTCTTTGCGTTACGATAAGGTTTTGATTGCTTATACTGATTTTGTTTCGGCTCTTACTCAAAAACCAAATATAAAACAAATTATACCAATATCTAAGGATGAATTTAAAGAAGCCTTACTTTCACAAAGTGAAAACAAAGCTTCCAATATCGATCAAAAGATAGATTATTTATTTGAAGGTGATTTTAATATATTGATTTCATCACTGGCCGAAAAAATTACCAGAATGCAAATTTATCAAATGCTTCTTGAATCTAATGCTTCGGAACAGTCGTCTCGAATGATAGCTATGAAAAATGCAAGTGAAGCTTCAGGAGAGATGATAGATGATCTGACATTAGTATTCAACAAGGCACGCCAAGCAAATATTACAAGAGAAATATCAGAGATTAGTGCCGGTATGGCGAGTGTAAGCTAAAAATCCTGAACGAAAAGAATTAATTAAAAATTATTATTATTAAATTATAAATAAATTCGCCAGAGGCGAACAAGATTATGAAAACAACAGGTACAATCAAAAGAATTATCGGGCCGGTGGTGGATGTAGATTTTGGTGATAACTTGCCAGATATTTATACTGCATTAGAAGTAATAAAGAATAATAAGAAAATAATTCTTGAGGTAGAACAACATTTAGGTGGTGGCATCGTTCGTGCTGTGGCTATGGATACGACAGATGGTCTTTCACGAGGAATGCCCGTAATAAATACTGGAGTACCTATCTCTGTACCTGTGGGTAGTGCTACTCTCGGACGTATGTTTAATGTTTTAGGCGAGGCAATTGATGATTTGCCTGCACAGACAGGAGAAAAGATTTTGGAAAATTCCAAGAAATTACCTATTCACCGCAAAGCTCCAGAATATGTCGTACAAGCGACAAAAGTTGAAATCCTAGAAACTGGTATCAAAGTCATAGATCTTATTTGTCCTGTTTTAAAAGGTGGTAAAGTCGGACTTTTCGGTGGAGCTGGTGTGGGAAAAACGGTTGTGATTCAAGAATTGATTCATAACATTGCGTCAAATCACGGAGGCTATTCTGTTTTCGCTGGAGTAGGTGAACGTACTCGTGAAGGTAATGACCTATATCATGAAATGAAAGAATCTGGAGTGCTTCCAAAGGTGGCGATGGTCTTCGGACAAATGAATGAACCGCCAGGTGCACGTCTACGCGTAGCTCTATCTGCTCTTACTATGGCTGAACATTTCCGTGATGCAGAAGGAAAAGACGTGCTTCTCTTTATTGACAATATTTTCCGTTTTACGCAAGCAGGATCCGAAGTATCTGCTTTGCTTGGACGTATTCCTTCAGCTGTGGGGTATCAGCCTACTTTAAGTACAGAAATGGGAATCCTTCAGGAACGTATTACTTCTACAGACAAAGGCTCAGTGACTTCTGTGCAGGCTGTTTACGTGCCGGCTGATGACTTGACTGACCCAGCTCCAGCTACGACTTTTGCTCACCTAGACTCTACAGTGGTTTTAAATCGTTCACTTTCAGAAATTGGTATTTATCCGGCCGTAGATCCACTTGACTCATCTTCTACAATTTTGGATCCAAATATCGTGGGTCTAGAACATTACAATGTAGCTCGTGAAGTTCAGCGTGTCCTTCAGCGTTACAAAGACTTGCAAGATATTATTGCTATTTTAGGAATGGAAGAATTGTCTGAAGCAGACAAAGAACTTGTGGCTCGCGCTCGTAAAATCCAAAAGTTTCTTTCTCAGCCATTTTTCGTGGCAGAACAATTTACCGGAACAAAAGGGCAGTATGTTCCATTGTCAGAAACTATTCGTTCATTTAGAGAAATATTAAATGGCAAGCATGATGACAAACCAGAAAATGATTTTTACATGAAGGGAGCACTTTAAAATTTTTTAATATTTACTTTTAAAAACCCGCATAAAATTCTACTGAATTTTTGCTTAGACTTCGGCCCGTCGGCCTTCGTATGATTTTTAAAAGCAATATTTAAAAATTTTTCAAAAACAATCATATGTCAAAACAATTAAAATTAAAAATAGTAACACCAGAACGTCTTGTCTTGGAAGAGATGGTGGATCAAGTAAGCTTACCAACCACATTGGGTGAGATTACAGTTTTACCTAATCATATTCCTTTAATTACAGGACTTAATTCTGGAGATGTCGTTGGTTTTGTAAATGGTGAACATATACCAATGGCTGTGGCTGGTGGTTTTGTTGAAATAAAACAAAATGAAAAAGGGGATACCGAAGTCGCTGTGTTGGCTGACTTTGCCGAGCATGTTTCTGAAATTTCAGATGTTGAAATAGAAAAAGCAAAAGCTCGCTCCTTGGAATTAAAAAAACAAATGGAAAATAAAGAACATGTAGACTTTGAACACCTCGAAGCCGAACTCGAGCGTTCACTCACTCGTGTAAAAATCGCCGATAAATGGAAAATAAGAAAATATAGGAAATAATTTTATGTCTAAATTTTATGTGGTGGCAACACCGATCGGGAATATGGGGGACATCACGTTTCGAGCTATTGAGACGTTAAAAAGCGTAGATCTGATATTGTGCGAAGATACCAGACAGACAAAAAAGCTTTTAGATAAATACGATATTAGTAAACCAACGATGAGTTATCACGCCCAAAGTAAACTCGCCAAGACAGATAAAATTTTTGAATTATTAGAAGAAGGAAAAGATTTAGCTCTAGTGTCTGATGCTGGTACACCAGGGATTTCTGATCCAGGAGCATTGCTTGTTTCTCAAATCAGAGAGCATTTTGTTGATAAGGTAGAGGTTATTCCAATCCCTGGAGCTACCGCACTAATCACCGCACTTTCTGCCTGTGGTTTACCTATCCATGAATTTACTTTTTTAGGTTTTCTGCCTCATAAAAAAGGTAGAGAGACTCTATTCAAAGAAATTTCTCAATCGAAAAGAACTTTTGTGTTTTATGAATCCCCGCATAGAATTTTGAAAACATTAGAATCATTGGTAAAATTTTGTCCCGATAAGAAGGTTTGTGTTGCGAGAGAGTTAACAAAGATTTATGAAGAATTCACCACTGGGACACCAACGGAAGTTTTAGAATATTTTCAAAAAAACAAAGAAAAGCAAAGAGGGGAATTTGTGGTTATTGTTTCTTAAATTTTCAACAAATTCATAATAGATCTTCGGGATCTACAGATATTTCAAAAGCTGAAGGGAGAGAAAGAAGTTTAGTTAGAAGGTTTTCATCTATAAAAGAATTAGGAGAAATGTCTTGGATGGACCATTTTTGAGTATCTATTTTTATTAATAGATTTGTCACATATTTATCTTTATTTTTAGTTATAAATCCGCTAAAAATCTCAGGAGAATATTCTTTAAAAATTTCTTCTAATATTTTTCTTGCTTTTATTGTTTGTTCTTTATCACCAAAATAGGTAATTTTTATAAAACGTTTGTACGGTGGATAGGAGAGCTTGCGTCTATCTTCCAATTCTTCTCGTACAAAAGATAATAAATTTCCTGCTTTTATCGCTAGAATTGCAGGATCATTTTCGTTCTTAGTTTGGACGATAAGTTTGTCTGTCGTATTTTCGATCGCAGAAAGTATTATTTGGATAATTTTTTCTCCAATTTTAAAATTTGGGATACTCCAGAGTGAATCAAAAGAAGCGATAACTGAAAGTGGAATTTTGTTTTTAAGATAAAAAAATGCCATTTCTGTGCCTACTAATATCGATCCTGGGTTTTCTTCGAATTCTTTTATGATTTTCTTAGCACCGCTAGCTGTTTTTGCAGATTCTTTATCTAATTTGAAGATTTTTGTTTTTGAGAAACTTGTCTGTGTAGTTAGGATTCTTTCTATTTCTTCAAACACTGTATCTGTACCAATACCCAGTGGTAATAGATTCCAGCTTTTACAGGAAGCACAAGCAATATCCCCATCTATATTCATTTCACATCGATTGCAGGCAAACATTCTTTTTTTATTTTGATGAGAAGTATAAAGTACTAGTGGAGACCTGCATTTTTCACAGCTTACTATTTCGTTACAATCCTTACAAAGAGTCATGGTTGCCAAACCTTTTCTTAAAGAAAAAATAAAAACACTTTTTTTATTTTCTAATGCCAATATTATTTCTTTTATGCTTTGGTCATTAAATATTTGGAATTTTTTTCCTTCTATCTTTTCTCTAGCTACTAATTGGCGGGTAGTTTTACCAAAAATATCTATAGTGCCGGGAAAATCAATTCTAAAAGAAGATGGATATAAGGGATTTAAATTATCGATGTCTTTTCTTCCAATAGTTTCAAAACGTAGGAGTTCAGCAGCGATGATAAATTTTGCATTTATTTTTGAAGCATAAATTTCAGTAAAAACCCTTAAATCAATGTGTGTTTTATTCATCATTTTATAAGCATTCGAATTTTCATGTTCTAAGATAATGGTGCCGATGTCTTTTCTTGGAATAGATAGAAATATTGGAGTGCAAATGATTAATACTGGATGAGCAGAATTCATTATTTTTTCATAAGTTATCAAATTTTTTTTGGCATTTATTCCACCATGCATAGAAAAAGTGAATTGCTCAATTCCTTTTGATAACCGCTCCGTAAATTTTTCTATATCTATTCCGGTTGGCAGAACTATAAAGATAGATTTATTTCTAGCAAAAGATTCACGTACAAGAGTTTTGTATATGGAAATACGATCCGGTAATGGATATTGAAATAATAATTTTTCAGCTTTTAATCTAGAAGCCGAGCTCTCAAAAAGCTCGGCTCCTAGATTTTTTAATTTTGCAATTTTATCGTATTCCTCAATAAAAATATTAGGAATCAATGAAGCGATGGTGTTGTTCTTATTTTGAGCAAAATATTTACTGGTATCGAAAATTGTATTTAGAAATTCTGGTAAAAAAACAGAACTACCTTTATCCTTAGTAACTTTTTTAAGATTAAAATTCATATTCTTCACATTGCTTTTTTCTTTTTTCAATTCTTCACTAGATATGACTAATGCTAAGGTTTCTTTGTTTCTTATGGGGACAGACACGATATTCCCGACAGCTATATTCAAGCTAGTAAAATAAGTTAAATCACCTTTTGGAGCACTTTTTTTAAGCGGTATGATGGATATAATTTTCATAAAATTTATGTGGCGTTAAGTTCGTAGTTGTGTGGAGTGAAGTTCGTAATTATATAGCTTTAAGCTCATAATTTACATTTCATTCTAGCATAAAAATATGTTATATTGCCTTTATGGGTTTTTTTTCACATAAATTAGGGATAGATTTAGGAACAGCTAATACTTTGGTATTCGTACCTGGGAAAGGTATTGTTTTAAATGAGCCTTCAGTGGTAGCGGTTTCTGAGCAAGACAATAAAATTTTAGCGATTGGTTTTGAGGCAAAAGATATGATTGGTAAAACCCCAGAATCAATAATCACTTATTGCCCAATGAAGGATGGAGTGATAGCGGATTATCGGGTAACTGAAGCGATGCTCCGTTATTTTATAAGTAAGGCAATGGGTAAATTTAATTTTTTCAAGCCTGATGTGATGATCTCTGTTCCTGCTGGTGTGACCTCTACGGAAAGACGTGCTGTCGTCGAGGCAGCGATACGCGCAGGAGCAAAAAATGCTTATGTAGTTAAAGAGCCGATATTGGCAGCCATTGGTGCAGGAATTCCAATTTATGAATCAAAAGGGTATATGGTTGTAGATATCGGTGGAGGTACGACAGATGTAGCAGTAATTTCTCTCGGAGGAATTGTATCTTCTACTTCAGTGAAGTGTGCGGGGAATAAAATTGACCAAGCGATAGCAGATTATATTAAAAAAACTTTTAATTTAGCGATCGGAGATAGAACAGCCGAAGAGGTAAAAATCAAAATTGGTGCCGCGGTTCTTTTAGAAGAAGAACTTCATGTGACTATCAAAGGAAGAGATTTTATTCAAGGATTGCCGAGGTCTGCGCAAGTCGGGACTAATGAAATAGTTAAAGCGATAGATAATGAATTAAAACAAATAATAAAAGCTATTAAGGATGTCTTGCAAGAAACTCCTCCCGAACTCGCTTCTGATATCATTGACCATGGAATTGTTATGACAGGTGGTTCTTCTCAACTGAGGAATCTTCCGGATCTGGTTTATAGAAAAACAGGGGTTAAGGCAGCTTTGGCTGAAGATGCTCTTTTTTGTGTAGTAAAAGGTACCGGTATCGCTCTGGAACATTTAGACGTTTATAAAAAAACAGTTTTAAGTAAAAAATAGTTCTAAGAAATATGAGTATTTTGAAATATTTAGATAAGAATAATTTACATCATGCATATTTGATAGAAGGTGAGCAAGATGAAATTATACCTGAAATCATTGGTTTCTTAAAAGACTTAGGAATAAATACCGTTGGCAATTCTGATTTTATTCATATGAATTTAGATTCCTTTAAAATAGAGGATGCTCGAAATTTAAAATCTTACGGAACACAAAAAGGCCTTTCTTCGAGTAAAAAAATATTTATTATCTCCGCCAATAGTTTCCTCTTGGAGGCACAAAATAGTTTATTAAAAATGTTTGAAGAGCCAATAGAAAATACGTTTTTCTTTTTAATAGTTCCAGATATTAATATCCTTTTAAAAACTTTTATTTCTAGATTTTATTTAATCAGAGCGAGGCAAGGCCTAGATGAAAAAGAAGTTAAAGAAGTGGAAAAGTTTATAAATTTGCCTTTAAAAGATAGAATTGAATTTATAAAAGAATTACTTGTTGTGCCTGAAGAAGAAGGGA
Source organism: Minisyncoccota bacterium (assembly GCA_041662205.1). Classification (GTDB taxonomy): domain Bacteria; phylum Patescibacteriota; class Minisyncoccia; order Phycocordibacterales; family UBA9973; genus UBA9973. Next base: position 199,310 of record JBAZSZ010000001.1, read on the forward strand.
ACATTTCTCCACTCGATTCCGCTCGCTCTAAAGCTTTGAAATTTTTAAATACGCTGGAAAGTTCATTGCATAGCAACTTTGTAAAGAATTTTGAACATGGAAGGTTCCATCCGGAGGATGGAGTAAAATGGAAAAACTCTTTACAAAGTTGCTTCTTACATTTTTTTAAAGTTCGAGAATTTCTTCGGATGCCAGGAAGTTCAACAAAAAGTCTGATGGAATCGGTGGCATTGATTACACCAAATATGTTACAATAGATTTATGCAATATAATTTTTCAAATTTTAAAATGGAGCTTAAGAAGGTGGAGGAATTTTTAGGCAAGGAGTATAGTCAGCTCAATATTGGACGGGCCTCACCGATGATACTCGACAGTGTGTCTGTCGAATCATATGGTTCATTTGTCCCTTTGAAGAATATAGCTTCTGTCTCTATTGAAGATCCTAAAACATTACGCATAGCTCCTTGGGACAAGTCTCAGGTAAAAATGATAGAAAAGGCTATTGTCGGCTCAAATCTTGGATTATCTGTGGCAACTGATGATCAAGGGATAAGGGTTATTTTCCCACAATTAACGACTGATACGAGAAAAACTCTGGTAAAAGTTTTAAAAGAAAAATTAGAAGAACAGAGGATTGTTGTGCGTCGTGAACGTGAAGCTATTTTGAGTGACATAGAGGCAAAAGAAAAAGAAGGTAAGATAACAGAAGACGAAAAATTTCGGGCAAAAGAGGAATTACAAAAAATCGTCAATGAAACAAATGGTAATTTAGAAGCTACTTTTGAGAAAAAAGAAACAGAAGTAATGGGGTAATATTATGAGCATTGTAATTTTTATCATAATACTTTTAGTGTTAGTCCTCGTCCATGAGTTTGGGCATTTTTTTAGTGCAAAAAAATTTGGTATTAAAGTAGATGAATTTGGTTTTGGTTTTCCGCCGAAATTATTTAGTTTCAAAAAAGGGGAGACTGAATATAGTTTTAATTTATTACCCTTGGGTGGCTTTGTGAAGATTTTTGGTGAGAATCCAGATGGTGAAAACACTAATGGTCCTGAAGCAGACAGGAGTTTTGTCAATAAGCCAAAATGGCAACAAGCGATAGTGCTTTTTGCTGGGATTTTTGCAAATTTTTTATTAGCTTGGTTATTATTTTCTATAGGTTTTATTTCTGGATTTCCTACTTCAGTTGGTGGTGGACTCTCTAATTATAAATTAGAAGATGTAAATTTAGTGATTGTTTCTATTCTACCAAAGTCTCCTGCAGAAAATGCTGGACTCAAAATAGGTGATAAAATAATAAATATAAAAAATAATAATAATTTTACGTCTGACGTAAGTCCTGAAACTATAAAATCTTTTGTGACTAAGGGTGAAGGAAAAGAAATAGATATTGGATACATTCGAGGGAAAAATTCTGAGGTAAATATCGCAAAAATAAGTCCAAAAGAAAATAATGGCGAATTTACTATTGGAATTTCAATGGATAAGATTGGCACAGCTAAATTGCCTTTTTTTACCGCCTTCATTGAGGGAATGAAGCTGACACTGTTTACAACCAAAAATACTGCTGTAGGGCTTTATACGCTTATTGTTGATGGATTGCGAGGTCAGGGTAGTTTTTCTTCAGTAACTGGTCCAGTGGGTATCGTGGGTATTGTAGGTGATGCTTATCAATTTGGCTTTGTTTATCTTTTATCTTTTGCTGCTCTGATTTCAATAAATCTTGCAATTATAAATTTTATACCATTTCCAGCTCTCGACGGTGGACGACTTTTCTTTTTATTGATTGAAAAAATTAAAGGATCACGTATTAATCCAAAAGTAGCAAATACTGCAAATATGATTGGTTTTGGTATTTTGATATTGCTTATGATTGTCATTACCTACCACGATATAGTTAAGTTGTTTTAGAAATGCCAAAAGTAAAACTAATTCATGAAGTTCGAGCATTTAAAAGCAAGAAAGAACTTGCGAATATTATCAAAGCGCAAAGAATTAGCGAAAAAGTTCTATATGATGTTTTAAAATATTTAAGAAATGGTATAAGCGAACTTGAAGTTGCTAATTTTATTAAAAAATCTTTTGTAAAATATGGCGCACCTATTTTATCTTTTACCCCTATTGTTTCTTTTGGTAAAAATACCGCTAACGTTCATCATGAGCCAGGAAAGACAAAGCTAAAAAAGCCTACCCGTCGTGGCGGGGCGGATACAATAATGTTAGATTTTGGATGTACGGTGAATCATTATTGCTCAGACATGACGAGGACTTACTTTTACGGAGAGCCAAATTTGAAACAAAAGAAAATATATTTAGCAGTTTTGAGGGCTCAAGAGCTTGCTTTAGGTAAAATAAAAAAAGGGGAGCGAAGAGCAAAAATTATAGATAGAGCCGCAAGAGATTTTTTAAGTAAAAGGTATGGTGTTAAAAAGTTTGCTCATGGTTTGGGTCATGGTGTCGGCACCGTCATTCACGAATGGCCGAATTTTAAACCAAAAAGTGAGGATCTGATTCCTGCAGGATGTGTAATGACCGTAGAGCCCGGACTTTATTTTAAAGGATTTGGTGGAGTGAGAATAGAGGATATGGTTTTAATAACAAAAAAGGGCTATAAGAATTTAACAAATACCCCCAAGGATTTAAAGAGTGCGATTTTAAAATAATTTAGGTATAATATTGCTTATGAAAAATAAAAAGATTAAAATCGGAGTGCTTTTGGGGGGAAAATCAGCGGAGCATGAGGTGTCGCTTAAATCTGCCAATAATGTTATCAAGGCATTAGATAAAACAAAATATATAATAACCCCGATAAAAATAAACAAAGATGGGAAATTTGATTTTAATAATCTTAAAAATTTTGATGTAATTTTTCCAGTAATGCATGGGCCTTTCGGTGAAGATGGTAGTATGCAAGGTCTTTTAAGGCTTGCCAGTGTTCCTTTTGTGGGTCCTAGTGTGCTCGGTTCAGCGGTTGGGATGGATAAAGACATTGCAAAAAGACTTTTACGAGATGCTGGTATCCCTATTGGAAAATTTATCACTATTAAATTGGGTGATAAAATAAATTTTAGTAAAATTAAAAAAGAACTTAGTTTGCCACTTTTTATAAAACCAGCCAATATGGGTTCATCAGTCGGAGTGAGTAAGGTGCGAAATGAAAAAGAATTTAAAAAAGCTATTAATGAAGCTTTTAAGTTTGATACTAAAGTAATTATTGAAGAATTTATAGAAGGACGCGAAATAGAATGCGCTTTACTGGGAAACGATACGCCTATGGCATCTATACCAGGTGAAATTATCGCTAATCAAGATTTTTATTCTTATAACGCAAAATATATTGATGAGGGATCTGTAGCAGTTATTCCAGCTAAAATTGATAAAAAAACAACAAAAAGAATTCAAGAGTTGGCTATTAAAACATTTCAAGCGCTTAATTGTGAAGGAATGAGTCGGGTAGATTTTTTCCTTAAAAAAAATGGAGATATTTTAGTAAATGAAATAAATACAATTCCGGGATTTACTGATATCAGTATGTACCCAAAATTATGGGAAGCGAGCGGTGTCTCTGCGTTAAAACTCTTAGATAAATTGCTCGAGCTTGCGATAGAGAGATTTGAAAAAGAACAGAAATTACAAACAACAGTTAAATAATTTTATTGTGAAAAAAAATATACCTCTTTCGCACATAGAGCTTTCTAAAAATAACTTAATTTATAATATCAAGCAATTTAAGGATTTAGCCAAGGCGGGAATAAGATTTTCTGTTGCTATTAAAGGTAATGCCTATGGTCACGGACAAAATGAAGTGGCTCAAATTCTTGAGCCAAATGTAGATTATTTTCAGGTTGATAGTTTTGAAGAGTTGAGATTGTTAAGAAAAGTAAGTAAAAAGGAAACACTTGTCTTGGGTTGTGTACAAAAATCTGATTTGATACATATCATTAAACTTAAATGCATTTTATCTATTTTTTCACTAGAACAATTAAAAGAAATAAATAAAATAGCAGGAAAAATTAGAATAAAACAAGAAATTCATTTACCAGTAGATGCATATTTAGGACGGGAGGGATTTTTATTAAGTGAGCTACCGAAAGTTTTTAATGAAATAAAGAAATGTAGATTTATAAAACTTACAGGTATTTATGGGCATTTTGCAAACATTGAAGACACGACAGATTTTTCTCATGCTCGTAAACAAATTGAAGAATATAAAAAAGCCTTGGCATTAGTTGAAAAAAATGGTTTTAAAAATCTTCAAACACATATGTCAGCGACATCAGGACTTTTGGTTTATGAGAAAAATCTAGGAATTAATTCAATTATTCGTCTAGGTATTGGTATGTATGGTATGTGGCCTTCGGAACATTTAAAACATTTATACAAAAATAAAATTAAATTAAAGCCAGTGTTGTCTTGGAAAACAAAAGTTGCCCAAATTAAAATTTTACACAAAGGGAGAACCATCGGCTATGGGCTCACTTATAAAACAAAAAAAGAAACTAAAATTGCAATAATTCCGCAAGGCTATGCAGATGGTTTTGATCGAGGTTTTTCTAATAATGGTTTTGTGTTGATTGGTGGTACTAGGTGTAGGATTTTAGGCAGAGTGTCGATGAATATGTTTGTAGTGGACGTGAGTCATTTATCTAAAATTAAAATAGAAGACGAAGTTGTAATATTGGGTAAACAAGGTAAAGAAGAAATAACAGCAGAAGAGATGGCAGAGAGAATTAATACTATTAATTATGAGATAACCACAAGGATTAGTGCGCTATTGCCGAGGGTGATTATATAAGCCCTTCCCCGTACCGTGCTTGTTCTGGTTCGGGGTTGCATTTTCTTATTTTTTATATTAATCTATGTATATGTCACAAGATAGACTTATAAAACTTGGCTGTGGGACTTGCAAACGTATAAATTACTGGTCCAGCAAGAACAAAAAACTCGTCACTAAAAAAATCGAGCTCAAAAAGTATTGCAAATGGTGCCGAAAGCAGACTAAGCATAAAGAAGTAAAAAAGTAGATTTTATCTGTTTTTCTGCTATACTAAAGACGGCCGTTGGTCGTTTTTTTGTTAAGTATTATAAGGGCGATTAGTTTAGTGGTAGAACGAAGGCCTCCAAATCCTTTGGCGGGGGTTCGATTCCCTCATCGCCCGCAGGACGATAGCAAGCAAACTGCTTTGCTTGTGTGAGGGAAGCGAAAAGCTTTTCATAATTCAGCAAAGCTGAATTGAAAAGGTATGCTGTTTCTGTAAGGAAAGATTACCCCTCATCGCCCGCAAACGTTTTTGTTAAAAAGTAAATATATAAAAAAATATGATTGATGGTTTTAAATTAAATCCAGGAAAATTGCATGATAAAAACTTCGACAAAAAGACGGGTGCTTCTGTTGCCTATGAAGAAATGGAGCGGCTGCAAAAAATACTCAAAAAACTAGATGAGGAAATAGAATCTAGTGAAGAATTTATGATGAGATTAGAAAAACATGCAGAAGGTTTGCGACAACGATCTCCGCATTTGCCTCAATTGAAGGACATGGAAGTAGCCATTAGGAATGGACGAAAAGAGCTAGATCGTATGATAGCAGATAAAAATATACTAGTAGAGGAAATAGAAAATTTGTTTGACGCCCATCGAACCTTTACCGAAGCATTGGAATCAATGGATGAAAATACTAATAAGGGAAATTAGAGTAATAAAATATTGTAAATTAAAAAAATAATATAATAAAATAATTATGCAAAAAAATTATAAATATTTAGGAGCTATAAGTGTATTCTTTGTTTCAATTTTATTGATTTCCAACGTGGCTTCAACCAAGATAGTAGATTTAAAATGGTTTGTTTTTGATGGAGGGACTTTGCTTTTTCCGCTTTCTTATATTTTTGGAGACATTTTAACTGAAGTCTATGGTTACAAAAAATCTAGAAATGTTATTTGGCTAGGTTTTTTTATGGCTTTATTAATGTCAGTCATATTTATCATAGTTGGAAAGCTTCCTGCGGCTTCTGGTTGGGATAATCAAGTAGCTTATGATGCTATTTTAGGATTAACCCCAAGAATCGTTATAGCTAGCTTGATAGCTTATTTCTCTGGAGAATTTTCTAATTCATATATTTTAGCCAAAATGAAAATCTGGACTAGTGGCAAAATGCTTTGGGCTAGAACTATCGGGTCCACAGTCGTAGGTGAATTTGTGGACAGTACTCTTTTTATCTTGATAGCTTTTTGGGGTATTTTTCCAAACTCTCTGATTGTGACATTGATAATTTCTAACTATATTTTCAAAACTGCGGTGGAGGTGTTGTTTACCCCAGTAACTTATAAAGTTGTAAAATTCTTAAAGAGGGAAGAAGAAGAAGATTATTACGACAAAGACACGAATTTTAATCCGTTTAAAATTTAATAAATATTTTTTTGATTTATTCTTCTTTCTCGAATACTTCAAAAACCCAGTTTACTATTGCAAGTATAATACCAAATAAAAATGCGGACCAGAAACTATCTACTGTAAATCCAGGGACGATATAGCTTGCGAGCATGACTAATAGTCCATTGATAACTAATATAAAAAGCCCAAGCGTGAAGATTGTAATAGGCAAAGTCAGAAATATGAGTATTGGGCGCAGGATTAGATTGATGGCTCCGAGCACAACTGCGAGAATAAAAGCAGCCAGAAGACCACTGACATGCACTCCTGGTAAAATATAAGCTGTTATTAATATTGCGATAGCCGAAACAACAAAATGTATTAATGTTTTCATAGTCTTTTTATTATAACAGATTTTGATGCGTCAAACCATTTTATTTCCTTATCCCGCTTGAACCATGTTATCTGGCGTTTGGCATATTTTAAAGTTTCAGTAATCACTGTTTCTGGTGTTGGATTATAGTATTCAAAGCCCAATTCTTTTAGTCGCTTATCTGAAATACCCTCTTTTTTAAGTTTTTTTATTTCATTAAGTAGTCCGTCCTTAAACATTTTTTTTACTCTTTTTTCCACTTTCTTTTTTAATTTATCTGTCGGTAAAAATAATCCAATTTTAATAAATTTATACGGCGGAGGCGTTGCCTCCGCCGTAGGGACTTTGCCTAGAGTCTTGGCTATTTCTATCGCTCTGATGAGTCTGACTTTATTTTTAGTGTCTATGTTATCAGCGCACCTTCGATCTAGTTTTTTTAATATTTTTAATAATTCTGTTAATGATTTTTTTTCTAAAATTTTTCTTAACTTTATATTTGGTGGTACTTCTGGGAAAATGATTCCTTTAGTAATAGCGTCAATATAAAATCCTGTTCCTCCGCAAATGATGGGCGTATTGCCACGAGCTAGTATTTCTTTTATTTTTTCTTCCGTTAATTCTTTATATTTTGCAACTGTAAATTTACGTTTTACATTTATCACGTCAAGTAAATAATGTGGAATACCCTTCATTTCCTTTTTTGTTATTTTTCCCGTACCGATATCAAGACCTTTATAAACTTGTCTAGAATCAGCAGAAATAATCTCACCATTAACCTTCTTGGCGATTTTGACAGCTAAATCACTTTTGCCAGTAGCTGTTTGTCCTAAGATTACAATAATCTTAGGCTTCCGCAAAAAGTTTCTTTTCTTCATATGCCTATTTTAAAATTTTAATATCCGCGCCAATTGTATTTAGTCGCTTGGCTATTCCTTCATAACCGCGATTTATCATGTATACATTTCGAAGTATTGAAGTTCCAGGGGCTGCCAACATAGAAATAAGAATAACCATAGATGGACGAAGAGCAGGCGGACACACGACTTGAGCTGCTTTGAGCGGTGTTCCACCTTGAATATAAACTCGATGAGGGTCAGCCAGGGTAATACTTGCTCCTAGTCGATTTAGCTCGGTAAAATAAATTGCTCGATTTTCATAAACCCAATCATGGATCATGGTTTGGCCCTTTGCACGAATTGCGATAGGAACAAAAAAGGGAAGATTATCTATATTTATTCCAGGGTAAGGGTTTGAATGAATTTTATCCTCTAAAGCTACTAATTTACTAGGAAATATTTCAATATCTGTAAGTTTTGTCCTACCATTGTATGAATAATATTTCTTCAGAATTTTATATTTCAAATTCATCCTTTTTAATTTTTCAAGTTCCAACGAAAGAAAATCTATCGGGCATCTAGTGATAGTGAGTCTTGAGTCTGTAATTATACAAGCGGAAATAAACATCATAGATTCAATAGGATCTTCACTATTCCAGTATTCAATATCTTTATTTATTTCTTTGATTCCGTGGACTATCAAAGAGGCGGTGCCGATTCCTTCTATTTTCACACCCAATGCTTCAAGAAAGAAACAAATTTCCTGTACCATATAGTTTGCGCTAGCGAAACTTATTGTGGTCGTGCCGTCTATCAAAGCGGCTGCAGTTAAAACGTTTTCACAAGCGGTATCCCCAGATTCATACATTATGATCTCTGCCGGGTTTAATTTTTTTGAACTAATTTCATAATTTTCTTCAGTAGTTTTTATTTTTACACCAAGTTTTTCCAAAGCGTAAATATGGGCAGCGATAGTGCGTCTTCCTAAATTGCATCCCTGTGCGTGAGGCAAAGAAAAAGAAGAGAGTGTGTGAATGAGTGGTCCTATTAGCATGACAACCGAACGTGTCTTGATAGCTGACTCGACGTTTATATTTTTTAAATCAAATTTTTTGGGAGGGGTGATAATTACAGTATTTTGATCTTGCCATTTAACTTTCACATCGATACTTTCTAGTATCTCGATCACCCTATAAACTTCTTCAATCTTGGCAATGCCGTGCAGGGTAGTCGTGCCTTTATTCAACAAAGAAGCGCAAAGAAGCCCTACTGAGCCGTTCTTAGAGAAGTTAGTTTTAATGCTTCCACTCAATTTCTTCCCGCCATTTACTTTGAAATCAGTGGAATTACTTAATTGTATTTTTTTGTTTTCCATTTTTTTACTTACTCTGTGCCCAGGGAGAGAATCGGCTATTACATAGCCAGGTGATTTTCGGCTTCATTTTATTCAGCAACGAAAATCCTTTCGATTCCTCCACGTAAGCAAATAAGTTTGCTTACTCTGTGCCCAGGGAGAGAATCGAACTCTCATGATGTTGCCATCAATAGATTTTGAGTCTATCGCGTCTACCAATTCCGCCACCTGGGCAATGTTCACATTCTACATAAAAAACATAGTAAAATCAATTGTTTTAAATAAAATTTTTATGTTAAAATAAAACATGTCTAATTTATATTCCAATTCAATTTTCTGGATTGATACCGATAAAATAAAACCAAATCCTTTTCAGCCAAGGCGGGATTTTGATGAAGCTCGCTTGGCTGATTTAGCAGAATCCATAAAACAATACGGTGTTCTCCAGCCTCTTATAGTTTCTCGAGTAGAATTAGAAAAGGAAGGCGGTGATGGATTAGTGACTGAATATGAATTAATAGCAGGGGAACGAAGGCTCCGAGCTGCCAAGATCGCAATGGTGTCGCAAGTGCCAGCAGTAATTCGTACTGGAGATACGGCTTTGATGAAGCTAGAGCTTGCTATTATCGAAAATTTGCAACGTGAGGATCTAAATGTCATTGATAGGGCTCGAGCTTTTTTTCGTTTGGTTACTGAATTTAAATTTACTCACAATGAAGTTGCAAAAAAAATGGGCAGAAGTAGGGAATATGTTTCAAATTCTTTGCGTATTTTGACTTTACCAGAAGAAATTTTGAATGGTTTATCTGAGGGTAAAATTTCCGAAGGACACACTAGGCCGATTTTGATGCTCGCAGATCATCCTCAGGAACAATTAGTTTTATTTAAAGAAATTGTCTACAAAAAAATCACAGTGCGTGAAGCAGAAAGGTTAGCGAGAAAAATAGCTTATGATCGAGTCCGTAAGAAAGAATTTATGCCGGATCCTGAAATCACTGAGCTAGAAGAAGAATTTCAAGAGAAATTAGGTACTCGTGTTCATATCGATAGAAAAGAACTAGGCGGACAAATTAAAATTGACTTTTTTTCCACTGAAGATTTGCGGACGATTTTAGACTTGATTAAAAAAGGAGAAGTCGAAAAAAAGCCAGGTGAAATGTTGGAGAATCATATAGCAAACGAAGAGAACACATCGTCCATAACGCAAGAACCTAGTGTCTTAAATGATGAGAGTATACCACTAGACGATAGAAATAAAGAAGAAATAGAAAAAGCTAACGAAAGTGATGCTGATTTATATAATATTTCCAATTTTAGCGTCTAATAGACAATTAACTTCGACCAAAAGATATAAGCTTGGCAAGAAGACTATTTTTTTCTAAATATGACTTTATGTGTTTTCTGGCGAGAGAAGTTTTGGCATATTCAAGCCATTTACTGGAAGGTTTGGAATCTTTTTTCGTTATTATTTCGACTATATCTCCATTTTTTAATTTTGTAAAAATTTGAGACATTTTACTATTTACTTTAGCTCCAGAAATATGATTTCCTATATCCGTATGTATTGAATAAGCAAAATCAATTGGGGTTGAATCTTCGGGCATATCTACGACATCTCCCTTGGGTGTAAAAATAAAAATACGATCATTAAAAAAATCCATCCTGAGGCGCTCGATAAATTTCATTGGATCATCAGGGGAATAATTGAGTTCCTTTAGTTCCTCTATCCATTTAAATTTATTTGTATCTTCTCTAGATTTTTTTTCACCTTTTTCTTTATAGGCAAAATGCGCAGCGATACCATATTCAGCTTCTTCGTGCATCTCCTTTGTTCTGATTTGTATTTCAGCTGTTCCTCCGGCGCCGGTAAATATTGTAGTATGCAAGGATCTATAACCATTTGGTTTGGGAACAGCTATATAGTCCTTGATCCTGCCTGGTAATGGATTCCAAATAGAATGGATTAACCCTAGAACTCTATAACAATCCTCTATTGAATTTACTATTACTCGAAGAGCGACTACATCATAGATTTTTTCTATATCCTTATCATGTTTAAGAAGTTTTTTATATAAACTGTATTTATGTTTTATTCGGTAATCAATTTCTTCTACTTTTATTTTATTTTTTTCTAATTCTTTTTTTAATTTTTCACTTACTTCTTTCAAATTTTTTTCATGTAGTTCTTTTTTTTCTTTCAGCATTTCTTCTGTCTTCATATATTCATTCGGATATGCATATGGAAAAGCAGCGTCTTCTATCTCACCTTTGAGTTTTCCCATTCCTAGTCTATTTGCTAAGGGGGCATAAACTTCAATAGACTCTACAGCTATCCTAGCCCTCTTGTCCTCCCTAACATATTGTAAAGTGCGCAGATTATGTAGTCTATCAGCAAATTTAATAATAACTACTCTTAAATCATTAGCCATTGCAATAAAAAACTTACGTAAAGATTCTACATGCCTTTCATGTCCGCGATATTTTAAGGCTCCGAGTTTTGTAACTCCTTTTACTAAAAAAGTTATTTCTTCACCAAATTCTCTCAGCATTTCTTCTTCAGTGATAGATGTGTCTTCGAGCACATCGTGCAGAAAACCAGCTGCGATAGTTTTACTATCCATTCCAAGTTGGGCTAAAATTTTTGCAGTTTCTAAGACATGTATGAAATAGGGTTCACCATTAAGTCTTTTTTGGCCTGTGTGCGCTTTTTCCGCAAAAATATAGGCATGCTCAATCAAAGCCAAATCTTTTGGCTTCATTTCTCCATTTAGATCAAGTATGTCCTTGATATGGTGGTCCATGTTTTAATGATAACACTTATTTATTTAGTCTTCAATTTTCTTTATTTTGTCTGGGCGAAAGTTTGGGCAATCTTTTTTACTACATCTCTCTGGAATAGTTTTTGTGCCTTCCATCATTAGACTCCCACATTCTTTACAGATATTGCCGGTCGGTTTTGCTTTGATGGCAAATTTACAATCTGGATAATTTGAGCAAGAATAAAAAATTCCAAATCGTCCACGTCGCTCGGAGATATCTCCTTTTTTACAAACTGGGCAAATTACCCCAGTGCGTTTTTTTGCTTCTTCTGCTTCATCTTTTTTTATAAATTTACATTTAGGATAGCGTGAACAAGAAATAAAAGTTCCAGTGCCATCGCGTCTTTGTCGTACCACGAGCTTGCCTCCACCTGACTTGCCTTTTTTTTCTCCACACTCTGGACACATTTCACCAGTTTCCTCAGGGCCTTTTAATTCTGTGCCATCGAGCATTAAAGCTCCTTCACAATCAGGATATTTTGAACAGGAATAAAATTTTCCCCCGCGAGAAAGCTTGATAATCATAGAGCTATCACATTTTGGACATTTTATATTTTTTGGCGCCTCGCCCAGATTTGTCGCTTTTTCTAATTTTTCTTTTGATTTTACATCTTTTGAGAACGGGATATAAAAATCCTTTAATGTTTTTTCATATTCTCGCTCGCCTCTTGATATTTCATCTAATTCATTTTCCATCTCGGCGGTAAAGGTATCAGAAATATAATTAGCAAAATGTTTTTCTAAGAAGTCTGATACTACCTCGCCTACATCTGTGGGGAATAATGTTTTTCCTTCTTTCTTTACGTACCCTCTGTCTTCGATTGTTCTCATGATAGATGCATAAGTTGAGGGTCTGCCGATGCCTCTTCCTTCCAGCTCTTTAATTAGTCCTGCCTCAGAATATCTGCCTGGAGGTTCTGTAAATTTTTCTTCTCCATTTAATTCAAGTAATTTTAATTTTTCTCCCATTACGCAAAGTGGAAGTTCCACATCCTCACCTCGGGCGCCAGTATCTACCGCAAGCCAACCAGGGAAAAGTAAACGGGAGCCGGTGGCTGTGAAGTCAGGTAATTCGGACGTTGGACGTCCAGAAACCGGACGTCCAACGTCCGAATTTATATTTGCAGTAACTTTTGTTTTAAGTAATTTTGCATCTGTCATTTGTGATGATACAGCGCGTTCCCAGATGAGACGATACAATCTGCTCTGATCATCATTCCCAGCGTGAAGGTTTTCTACATGAGTCGGGCGGATAGCCTCGTGTGCTTCCTGGGCATTTTTTGATTTTGTTTTATAGATTTTAGTTTCTGCATAATTATTTCCATATTCTTTTTTTACAAAAGATATGATTTGGGCTTGAGCGGCACTAGAAAGGTTTGTACTATCTGTTCGCATATAAGTAATATGTCCAGCTTCATAAAGTTTTTGTGCTATTTGCATCGTGCGTGAAGGAGAGTATCCGAGTCGGGAACTAGCTGTCTGTTGAAGGGTAGAAGTAGTAAAAGGCGCACGTGAAGAACGTTTTTGTTCAGTTTCTTTTACTCCTTTTATTATCCAAGCGCCTTTTTTGCCTTCAGTCATTATTTTTTCAAATAATTTCTCGTCTCGTGGCTCCTCAGAGCAGGTGAGTGTAATTTTCTCTTTTTTTTGCGTCTCGAACAATCCAAATATTTTCCAAAATTTTTCAGGAATAAAAGCACGAATTTCTCGTTCTCGTTCCATTATAATACGTAGCGCGGGAGATTGAACACGGCCAGCGGAAAGTCCATATCTCACTTTTTTCCAGATAAGTCCACTTAAATCATATCCTACCAATCTATCGAGTACTCGGCGTGCCTCTTGAGCTTTGCGTAAATCTGTATCAATTTTTCTTGGATGTTTTAATGCTTCTTCCACCGCTTCTTTAGTAATTTCATGAAAAGCTACTCGTGCTATTGGCGCTTTTACTTTTTTGTCTTGATTGAGAAGTGTTTCAATATGCCAAGCAATAGCTTCTCCTTCACGGTCAGGGTCTGTCGCTAAAAGTATTTCATTTGCTTTTTCTGCAAGCCCTTGAAGTTCATGTACGATTTTTTCTTTGCCTTTTGAAATTTCATAATGCGGAATAAAACCTCCCTCGATATCGATGGCTTGTTTGTTTGACTTAGGTAAATCACGAATGTGTCCTACTGAAGCGCGTACAGTAAATGCGCCCTCGAGGTATTTCTCGATAGTCTTCGCTTTTGATGGTGATTCGACAATTAATAATTTCATTAAGCGTAAGTATTACACGAAATTGTTTTTCAATGCAACTTTTAATAAATTTATAAAAGTTTTATTTCACCACTTTCTTCCTTAATCAATCCTTTTATTTCCATAATAGATAAAAGGGCATTTGCAGCAGGTGTCGACATTTTAAGAGCGCGAATTAAATCATCTCGAGGTATTGGTTCGCGCAAAAAACTTGCAACCTTTTTTTCGTCAGGCAATAGATTAACAAATAATTTAGCTTGCCTCTCTTTATTTTTAGGAAGTTCAAAACCTAATGCTTCTAAGACATCCTCTGAACAAGTGACGGGTGTGGCTCCTTGATGTAATAATTTATTTACTCCTTTTGAATTTGGAGAAAAAATTGACCCAGGCACCACTAATAAATCTCTGTTGTATTCTGTTGTGAGCCTAGCTGTGATCAGTGTTCCGGACCTTTCCTCAGCCTCTATAATGAGTACTGCTTTTGAAATACCAGCCATCAGCCTGTTTCTCATGGGGAAGCTCCAATATGTCGCTTTGAAATCAGGTTCAAATTCTGAAATTAAACATCCGCCATTTTCAACGATTTCATTCATTAGTCTGACGTTCGTTTTTGGGTACATTGCTTCATCTGATAATCCTGAACCGGGAAAAACTAAAGTCTTGAGTCCTACTTGCATCGCTTTTTTGTGAGCGATAGTATCTATACCCATAGCAAAACCGGAAACTATTGCTATAGGGTAGTCTTTCAACCCAGCAATTATTTTTTCACAAGCTTCACGTCCATAAGAGGTGAATTTTCTCGAACCTACCACACAGAGATATATCAAATTTTCTTTTGGCAATTCACCGATAATCCAAAGATCTTCCGGTGGCTGGGGAATTTCTAAAAGTGCCTTCGGAAATTTATTTTTTGGTAATTTTTGAATTTTCATAAATTATAGTATACTATATATCTATGTTAGATATAAAATTTATTCGTGAAAATAAAGATATTGTGCAGGCGGGCGCGAAGAAAAAAAATATTGAGATAGATATCGATGCACTCATTGCACTTGACGACACTCGACTCAAAGAACTCAAAGAAGTAGAAGAGCTTCGCAGCGAGGTAAATAGAGTTTCCAATGACATATCTCGCGATCAGGATCCTGCATCTAAAATTCAATTAATTGAGGAAATGCGCCTTGTGAAAGATGATATTAAGGCTAAAGAAGAAAAATTAAAAACAACAATAGAAGAGTGGCAGAAGATAATGGTGCAAGTGCCAAATGTTCCAGATATGTCTGTACCTGATGGCGTAACGGACGCTGAGAATAAAGAAATAAAAACTTGGGGTGAAATTCCAAAATTTGATTTTACTCCCAAAAATCATATTGAATTGATGCAAAATTTAAGAATGATTGATGTTGAACGCGGTGTAAAGGTAGCTGGCTTTCGTGGATATTTTTTGAAAGGCGATGGTGCTTTACTAGAATTTGCTTTATGGCAGTTTGTACAGGATTTCTTTTTAAAGAAGGAGGGTTTTGTTCCGATGATAGTGCCATCCTTAGTAAAACGAGAAGTATTTTTAGGTACCGGATATCTTCCCCAAGGAGAAGAAGATTTATATAAAACACAAGATGGTGATTATTTGGCGGGCACAGCAGAAGTAGCCATGATGGGACACTATATGAATGAAATTTTAGATAAAAAAGATTTACCCATAAAAATGCTTGGATTCTCTGATGCATTTCGTCGTGAGGCAGGAAGTCATGGTAAGGATACGAAAGGGATTCTCCGTGTTCATGAATTTTATAAATTTGAGCAAGTAGTACTTTGTGAAGCGTCCCATGAGCAATCAGTAAAGTTTCATGAAGAGATAGAGAGAAATACAGAAGAAATCACCGAGGCTCTCGGTCTACCATATCACGTAGTAGCAAATTGTGGGGGAGACCTAGGATTAGGTCAAGTAAAAAAATACGACATAGAGGTCTGGATGCCATCTGAAAATAAATATCGCGAAACAGGTTCAGCTTCATATTTTCATGATTTTCAGACTCGCAGATTAAATATTCGTTATCGAGACGATGATGGAAAACTTAAATTTATTCATTCTTTAAATAATACTGCGCTTTCTGGTAGACCACTCATAATGATAGTAGAAAATTATCAACAGGCAGATGGTTCGATAAAAATTCCAGAAGTTTTGCGTAAATATATGGGGGGAAGAGAGTTCATAACTCAGTAGGTGATTCTACTGAATCAAATATTATGAAAAGAAATGTTTTAAATTCTCCGGGTCTTTTAGAATTAAAAAAAAGAAGAAATAAGGTTTTTCTAAATAAGACGCTCGTCTTTTTATTTGGACTTTTGTTAATTTTTTTATTTTTAGTTTTTCTTTCTCGTCTTAACAGTGTGAATATAAGTAAAGTAGATATCTTGGGTAATAAAGTTCTAGAAACAGAAATATTAACAAATGCAGTAAAAAAGCAGATAAATGGTAAATATTTATGGATTTTTCCTAAGACTAATATTTTTATATATCCTAAAAATACTATTGAGAAAGAACTTCAGAATGAATTTAAAAGAATAAAAAATATAAATTCAGTGATTGAAAATACTAAAACTTTAGAAATATCTTTAGTTGAAAGAGAAGCGAAATATACTTGGTGTGGAGAAATGCCAGACCAAGCGATGAAACCGTTGGAAACCAGCGGTTTCATCGCTGAAGATCGAAAGTGCTTTTTTTTAGATGAAGATGGTTATATTTTTGATGAAGCACCATATTTTTCAGGAAATATATATTTTAGGTTTTATGGTATTCAGTCTGATTTTTATTTTTCTAAAGAGAATTTTAAGAAATTTATTTCATTTAAAGATACACTTATTGGTATTGGATTAAAACCCGTTGCTTTATATGTAACAAATAATGGAGATATTCAGATATTTCTTTTAAGCGGAACTTCTTTTGAAACAGCACCAAAAATAATTCTCAAAGCTGATGCTGATTTTCAAAATGTTGCAGAGAATTTACAGGCTGCCCTAGACACTGAACCCTTAAAATCAAAATTTAAAAATAAATATTCAACTTTAGAATATATTGATTTACGTTTTGGAAATAAAGTTTATGATAAATTCAAATAAAGACAATTTTTGGAAAAATCTCCAGAAACCATTTTTTTGCCTAGCTCCGATGTCGGATGTTACTGACATAGCCTTCCGTTCTATATTAGCAAAATATGGTAAAGACAGAGAAAATAAAAATAGGATTGTTTTTTGGACAGAATTTATTTCTGCTGATGGTCTAGCAAATAAATTTGCCAGAAAAAAACTAGCACACATATTGAAATTTAAAGAAATAGAAAGACCAATCGTAGCTCAAGTATTCGGTGCTAATCCTGAAAATATGAAAAAAGCCTGTCAATATATAGCCAGTCTTGGTTTTGATGGGATAGATATAAATATGGGTTGTCCAGATAAATCTGTGGTGAGTCAGGGGGCGGGGTCTGGTTTGATTAAAACTCCTAAACTTGCAAGAAAAATTATCCAAGCGGTCCATGAGGGTATAGAGTCTGCTGGATTACATATTCCTGTATCAGTCAAGACAAGAATTGGTTTTTCTAAAGAAGAGATAGATGCTTGGATAGGAGAATTATTAAAAGAAGACTTTTCTGCTTTGACGATTCATTTGCGTACTACTAAAGAGTTATCCCTGGTGCCGGCAAATTGGAATCATATTAAAAAAATAAAAGAGCTTATAAAAAAAAGCGGAAAAGATGTGACACTTATCGGCAATGGAGACGTAAGGGATTTAAAAGATGCAGAAGAAAAAGCCTTGGAGTATGGCTGTGATGGAGTGATGATCGGCAGGGGAGTTTTTGGTAATCCATTTGTCTTTGCTAATAAAAACATTTCGTCCATTTCGGAAAGGTTAAAAATCTTAGTAGAACATACCCAGATCTTTGAGAAAGAACTTTCAGGACCGAAGCACAAAAGTTTTGCGGTGATGAAAAAACATTTTAAATCTTACGTAAATGATTTTCCTGGCGCCAAAGAACTTCGTGTAAAATTGATGGAAACTGAAAACGCTAAACAAGTAGAAAAAATAATCAATAATTTTTTAAGAAAAATTTAACACGTTGTTGACATATATACATATATTGGTAGATTGAACATAGAACGATGTTCAATAATAACTTAAAAGGAGGTAGTAAGAATTGAAAACAACAACAGTAGCATCCAGGGCTAAAGTACTGCAGTTAGAAATCTATTGTTTTTTCTTTCAAGGGAAGGTAAATGAAATCTTTTGCAAAGAGCATGGCGAGGTGTTTCATAAAAACCTCGAATACTGCCAAAAGTACAATTGTCCGTCTCCGTGGAGGAAATGTCACAAATGCATAACTTCTGGAAATGGACACAATGGGCACAACCCTGTGGTTGATCCCATTCACGGACTTTGCAAAGATCACGTCATCTATGCCGAAGACCATTCTTTATTGAAAAGGTTACGACAGGCCTTTTCAAGCGATGCGTTACCCGAAGGTCTAAAAAGGCTCACAGTAGAACACAGGAGAGAACTTGCCAAAAGTTCAAGGGAAAGGTATCTGAAAGAAAGGATAAACTCTGACAAGAGGGTGGTTCTTGATGTTGGGGAGGTCGGTATGATAGATGTTGGTCGTATTCGTCCGAGATACGACCAGCCGAGGACGACCAGTTTTAATCTTTCTTCTATTTTTGATCTTGCTAAATCAAGAAAGAAAAGACAGGTAGCCTCGATTATCATTAGACCGATCGAGGACGATCCCGAAGGGTTTGATTTTGAGCTTATTGATGGAGAGAGAAGATACATATCTGCTCTTATCGCCAGAGTAAGCTTAATCAAGGCAGAAAGGGAGCTCGAGGAAAAGATAAGTGACAAGGACGCTTATCTAACATCAGCAATTGCTAACTTTTGTCATGAGGAACATTCACCCCTAGAAGCTCTAGACATGATCAAGCGTATAATGAAGGATCATAAAATAGGTGTCACAGAGGCTGCTGAGACACTTGGTAAATCAGGGTCCTGGGGTATTCAGCATGAAAGGTTGGGTAATTTGGAGATTTCTATTCGAAAAATGCTTGAGGAAGAAAAAATCTCCATGACTACTGCGGCGGAACTCGGAAAGTATCCTAAGGAGTTCCAAGTGAAAGTTCTCGAAGACATAATTCGTGAACGGATGACTGCAGCTGCAGCCAAGATGCATATTCGTTGTGAATTGAAAAAAGAGGGATTGCCAATAAAAAGAGGAAAACGTGGTAGGCAACCAAGTGATGACTACGAAATTATGAAAGTATTCATCAAGGGGTCAATCATAAAGGCAGATGGACTGCTTAAAATGGGCGGAGATGCTTTAAAAAGCATGTTTGCTCACAGAGACGCGAGAGACAAAGAAATAGTTTTAGCGGAACTAGATTCACTTATCGGTAGAATCGAGGACATAAAAGAAACAATTAAATAATTATATCAGAATCTTTTGACCACCACTGGTAAAACAGGGGTGGTTATCTTTTTTTAGTTTAACAAAGTGTAATGAGACGTAGTGGAAAAAGACACTTTTTTTGGTATAATAAATATAGATGATTAAATATTTAAAAAATCGACTGGGTATCATTTTAGTAGTTGTATTAACGGTATTTCCTCTTTTTATCTGGTATTTTATGATGCCGATTTCAAATCGATTTTTTTCAAATGGAGCAACATTTCAAAGTTTGGGACAAATCACAGGACTTTTAGGAATGGCGCTTCTCTCCATTAATTTTATATTAGGCGCTCGTTTTATATTTTTAGATAAATTATTTAATGGGTTAAATCAAGTTTATATTAAACATCACATTATTGGAGCTATTTCTTTTTGTCTCCTGCTTTTTCATCCAGTGTTTCTAATCATTCAGTATATTTTAATATCTTTGAGAGCTTCCTTCGATTTTATTCTAGCATTTCAAAATATTCCAGTACTTTTGGGAGAGTTCGCCTTGCTAGCCATGATTGTGCTCATGGTCATTACTTTTTATTTTAATTTTAAATATGAAAATTGGAAAACCTCACATCAATATTTAGGTATTGTATTATTGTTGAGTGGACTTCATATGTTTTATATACCTAGTGATGTTTCAAATAATATTATCTTGAGATATTACATGTTAGGATTATTAATTTTAGGTATTTACTCTTATCTTCATAGAACTATTTTTAGAATTTATAAAGAAGGGGAGTTTGAATATAAATTAACTGAAGTGAAAAAAATAAATGATACTATTGTCGAATTAAAATTATCTCCTTTATCAAAAAAAATTAAATTTATACCTGGGCAATTTGTTTTTTTAAGGTTTGTAGAATCTGTACAGACTGGAGGTAAAAGTATTCTTTCAGAATCTCATCCTTTTTCCATAACCTCGTCTAGCGAAGATGAAGAATTATTTTTGAGTATAAAAACATTAGGAGATTATACTTCCATGATTTATTTATTAAAACCAGGGGCTGTTTGTAGAATAGAGGGACCATTTGGGGCTTTTTCTTATCTAAAGGCAAATTCTAAAAGGCAGATCTGGATAGCTGGAGGCGTGGGGATAACACCATTTTTGAGTATGGCAAGAGAAATAAACATTACTAATATAAAAAATAATGTTTATGATATAGATTTATACTACGTAGTTAAAAATACCTCTGAGGCAGCGTTTGCAGATGAATTTATTGAGTTTTCAAAAAATAATAAGAATTTCAAATTCCACCAATATTTTTCGGATGAAAAAGGACGTATTTCAACTAGCTTTATTTCTAAAAACAGTCAGAATATAGATAAGGCTGAAATATTTTTATGCGGACCAGTCGGTTTTATGAAAAGTTTAAGAGAGGAATTTGTAAAGTTAGGTTTTATTAATAATAAAATTCATTCAGAAGAATTTAGTATAAAATAATATAAAATTATGAAAAAATACATTACAATTTCGTTATTTGTTTTTTGGGTAATTGCTGTTGCAGTAGTTGTGGCAGGTTTGATTTCTTATAATAAAAATCAACCATCAACAACAGTACCAAATACTAATGGAATTAATCAAACTCCTAATATTTCTGGAATTGATTCTAAAGTCACCACTTTAGTATTGTCTAAAGCTGAGCTAGCTAAACACAATTCTAGCCAGAACTGTTGGCTCCTTATTTCTGGTAAGATTTATGATGTTACTTCTTATATCAATCAGCACCCTGGTGGTGCTAGCACCATAATACCTAATTGCGGTACTGATGCTACTACAGCATACGATACCAAAGGTAGACCAAATGGTAGTCCGCATTCTAGTAATGCGGAAGCCCTGTTAGCAAATTATTTTATAGGTAATCTAAATCAAACTTTACAAATTGGATCTGGTAAAAAAACTTCTACTCCAACAAATACAAATCCTCCTACTCAAAATAAACCTTCTACTATTCCAACTACTCCGACCCCTGTGCCCAATCCGACGCTAGCTCTTACCATGACCGAATTGGCCAAACATAATTCCCGCCAAAGCTGTTGGCTTCTTGTTTCTGGTAAAATTTACGATGTTACTGCTTATTTAAATCAACATCCTGCAGGTGCTAGTATTATTTTACCAACTTGTGGTACTGATGCCACTACGGCATATGTGACGAGGGGTGGTACTGGTACGCATTCGTCTTCTGCTAATGCACTTCTCGCTAATTATTTTATTGGTAATTTAAATCAAACAGTCAATACAACTCCAACCAATCCATCTACTCCACCTGTGGTAAATCCAAACCCAACTACTCCTCCTTCAGGAGATGATGACGATGATGATTAATTCATTTTCTTAATTTTTTGATAATAATTCATTAAAAGGTATAATTAATTTATGCACGATTTAGCTTTGTATAGAAAATATCGACCAAAGAATTTTAAAGAAGTTCTAGGGCAAGATCATATAGTAAAAGTATTAGAAAGCTCAGTGGAGACGGATAAAGTCTCTCATGCGTATCTTTTTGTCGGTTCACGCGGTACAGGCAAGACTTCGGTGGCTAGGATTTTCGCATCCAGTATCGGTGTATCTCTTAATGATCTTTATGAAATAGATGCTGCCTCAAATAGGGGAATCGAGGACATGAAAGAATTGCGCGATGGTGTTCGAGTTTTACCTTTCAATTCAAAATATAAGGTTTACATCATAGATGAGGTGCACATGCTGTCCAAGGATGCTTGGGGCGCATTATTGAAAACTTTAGAAGAACCTCCTAAACATGTCATTTTTATTTTAGCTACGACTGAGCTTCATAAAGTTCCCGAGACTATTATTTCTCGCTGTCAGGTTTTTACCTTTAAAAAAGCTTCTGACACAGTTAGTAGGAAGATGTTGCTTGATGTAGCAAAGTCAGAAGGATATGAATTAGACGCTGGAAGTGCGGAACTCTTGGCTATTTTAGCAGATGGATCGTTTCGAGATGGTTTAGGTGAATTGCAAAAAATTCTCAACTTTAGTAAGAGTAAAAAAATAAAAAGAGAAGATGTAGAAAAGATAACTGGGGCACCGAAGGCGACCCTAGTGAATGATTTTATTTCCGCCATTACCGAGAAAGATCTACCAATGGGAATATCCTCTGTACGAACTGCTTCAGAAATGAATTTGGATATGAAATTATATTTCAAATTAATAATTCAAAAATTCCGAATGGTGATAATTTTACGCTATGCGCCAAAATTAGAAAAAGAAATGGTAGGAGATTTAGGAGAAACTGATTTAGCTTTCTTGAAAGAGTTAATAAAGGAAGACAAAGAAGGGATGCTCCGTTCAGGAGCGCTTTCTATTCTTTTAGAAGCATATAAAAATATGGATAATGCATTTGTTGCCGAATTACCACTCGAGCTTGCTTTGGTAGAAATAATAGGGAAAGAATAGGATCCTATTATTTTTTTAATATATCTTTCTTGAAATGTTTCAAATAGGCAACTAGAATAAAACTGATGATAACCATCAGAAACCAAGAAGTTATTTTTTGAGTAGATACGACACTCCATCCGTGTATTTGATTAGGATATTGCCACGCGCCGAAATAAGTAGAAATATTTTCAGCAATCCAGACAAAAAAAGCAATCAAAAGAAAAGCAATGTTTAGGGGCATTTGGCGTTCGATGTTTGTTACAATAAAATTCACTTTTACTTTCCAAAATAGAACAAAAACTGCGAGTATTAAAAATATTCTAAAATCATATATAAAATGATTAGTAAAAAAATTAAGATAAATTAAAAAACAAAGCATAACACTAAAAATGTAATATGAATAATTTTGGAGTTCTAATTTAAATATTTTCCAGGCCTGACTGATATAGCTTCCGATCGCGGCATACATAAATCCACTATAGAGGGGAACAGTGGCAATCTTAAAGAATCCATATTCCGGATAGCTCCACGAACCAACACCAGGACTTGTCTTGTAAAGTTCTAAAACAAGTCCGATAATATGGAACAAAAAAATAACTTTTACTTCGTCTCTGGTTTCAAGTTTGGTGAAATAAAGGACTGCCTGTATTGCTATGGCGGCTATAAATAGAAAATCATATCGAGCCAGCCCAAAAAGAGGAATATGATTCGAAAGAAAAAGAAGTAAGAAAAAAGATCCCGCAAAGATTGAGGCTCGAGCTTGTTTAATGCCAAAAACTAAAAATTCCTTCATATGTTAAGTATGTCATATTTTTTATTGTTTATATATTTTCTTATTAGGAATAAAGCAAGAGCCATTATTAAAGCTCCTATTACAATTACTATCATATCTTTTTGTCCATCAAATAGATCTGTTGAACCATAAAATGAGGCTGCGAGGAAGGGGTTGACCGTTAGTGAAGCAATCCATTCAAAAATCTCATAAATTCCTGAAAGTGCAAACATTGTAGAGAGGGGGATATAATAATTCCACAAACTTTCTTTTTCATAATTTTTATTGAAGAGCGTTATGATTTCTTGTATAGGATAAAACACCAAAAATCCAAAAGAAAAATGAGTAAATTTATCATACATATTTATTGATGATCCAAAAAAGTGCCCGATACTAAATCCGAAAGGTACTTGCGTCACTCCATAATGGGAAGTTATCAAGGGTAATATGATGTATGCAAGTAAGAAAGTGTAAGTGATGTCAGAAAGTTTTATGTAGCGTTCTAAAATAAAAAGTGCCACTAGTGCCAATACTACTGGAATATTTTCCAGTGCCCAATAAGATAAAGATGGGGGATTTATTCCCGACCAAACGAAGACCGTTATAAAAATTACTAACAAAAATAATCTATATTTGTTCATTTTTTTGATTATAGCAAATTTCTAATTTATTAAGAAATATGATTATTTTAATGTCTCGGTAGTTTTTTCCGAGGATTTGAGCAGATAAGTGCTTAATATAACCACCACAAGGGTAATTATGATAGCGTATATGAATTTAATTAAAACACCAGAAGTATTCAAAGGGAAGAAAATTTCAATAAGAGATTTGACTGCATCGTTCCAAGCGAGACCCGCCACGAGAGACAAGGCAGTTGTCACATATCCCGCAGTCTGTTTTCTGATTTGCATTTTTAGTTCTTCTTTTAACATAATATGATTATATCATACAAACTCATATTTTTATTATACTTAAAATATAGATTTTTGCTGAGATTTGTGCTATAAATTATGTGTTTTAAAGATATTGGGAGATCGTCTAACGGTAGGACAGAGGCCTTTGAAGCCTTTAATCTAGGTTCGATTCCTAGTCTCCCAGCAGTCTAGTTTAGTTCTGAACGACCAAGAGGGGTCAAGAAACTAAACAGATAACTATTCAGTTACAACATACCTGCTGAGCGCAGTATTCAGAACTAAGAAACACCCATTTGGGTGCTTTTTAGTTCGTGTTTGATATTGATTGAAAAAAGTTACGATTTATGAGACAATATAAGTTACAGATTTATTCTTCAGGCAAAACTGTAGTATTTACACTGCCGAGGATCAGCCTCTTATTTATGGTAAGACAAAACACAAAAACTAAATCATTCACAATCGATGCTCGTACAATAATCAATCTTGGACGTGATAGTATTAAAAACCCGACGACAGCTCTTTTGGAGTTAGTCAAAAATAGTTACGACGCTGATGCAACTATCGTCGAAGTGGAGATAAATAAAGATAGCATCCGGATCGCCGACAATGGTACTGGAATGACAGAAAGACAATTAGAGCAAAATTGGTTACGCATTGGTTTTTCAGAAAAGCGATCTCAAAAGCTTACCAAAAAATCCAGACGAAAAACTGGCGAAAAAGGAATTGGCCGTTTGTCCACCGATCGATTAGGAGAAAAAATATCCTTATACACAAAATCCGAAAAAACCTCACCCCTTAAGTTGTTCGTGGATTGGGAAAAGTTTGATGTCGACGGAAAAAGTTTGTCGGATGTCTCAATTGATATATCAGACACTACATCAATAAAAGTTCCTAAATCAGAACGGGACTCTGGTACGGAAATCGTAATATCTAACCTACGGCAAACATGGCTTAAAGTGGACATTGAACAAGTCTTTAGCGAACTTACGGCACTCATTTCACCCTTTTCTTCAGTAAAAGATTTTCAGATAAATTTCTCAAACTATTTACTTGAAGAAATGAATGGTCCTGTACAGTCTTCATATTATGAAACAGCTGAAGTTTCTATCCAGGCAACTTTTGATGGAAAATCCCAAAAGGTAAAGTATAAAATAACAGATAGATCAGATCCCAAAAAGCTTTCCAGTGAGGAGGAAATAGCATGGGATAAATTATCCCAAAGAGTAGTTAATTCTGACATAGGATTCAATAACAAGTTGAGTTGTGGCCCTGTTAGGCTGGACATCTTATTTTTCGGTAGAACAAAGAGTAACCCATTACTTCAGGAAAAAGGTCTTACCTTGTCGGGTCTCAAGAAATTCTTAGATAAAAATCTCGGTATCAAAATCTATAGAGACAATGTCAGCGTTAAGCCCTATGGTTATAACAATGAACCATCCGGTGACTGGCTTGGGCTAGCACAAAGAAAGGAGCGGGACCCAGCTGGTTTACTAAGACCTACATATAAAGTTTCCTCCTATCAACTTGTCGGTGCTGTATCAATAGCCCGAGACGCAAACCCACAACTAAGAGATGGAGCTTCACGAGAAGGCTTTGTTGAAAATGATGCATTTTACGACTTAAGGGCATTGGCCTTATCATGCGTTACGCTACTAGAAAAGCATCGACACGAAAAAGCACTAAAGGAAAAGAGTAGGGAGGAAAAGAAGGGTAAACAAGGATTGATTGAGGATGTTGAGGTCTACAGACAAGACTTGGAAACTTTTCAGAAAAACCTTGAGGGACTTAAAACGAAACTGGAGAGCGATGCTGGTTCACAGGATGCAAAATCGCTTGAGCAACTTTCAGAAGTAATACAAAGAACCGAAGAGACAAAACGACGAGTTGAGGAACTTCTCGACAATAATCGTGTTTTAAGTGGTTTGGCTACTGTTGGAATAGCTGCTGCTGTTTTTGGTCACGAAACACAAACAGCAGTATCGCTTTTTAGATCTGCTGTTTCCGCCGCTCAGTCAGCACTTTCTCTTAAGACTGGGCCGAATGTAAAACGTGCGCTCACTCAACTAAAAACATCTCTTGGATACGCAAAACAGGTCTCTTCGTGGGGCGCATTTGCCATGGCTCGTGTGAGAAAAGATAAGAGAACTAGGCAGAAAATCAGCGTTAGAAATGCAGTTGAGGGAGTGTTGAACGAGGTTGACGATGCTTTCAAGGCAATTAAGATTGAAATTATTAAAGACCTGAAAGAAGTTAATGCGAAAGCATTTGTTATGGATATTGAATCCATTGTACTTAACCTTATGACTAATGCTTATACGGCCTGCGGTCAAATCTCCAAGGAACGAAAAGTTAGAGTTGAACTTAGTGAGAAGACAAAAGACTCCATTAAGGGTTTTGAGATTATTGTTGCTGATAGTGGTCCCGGAGTAGACAGTGCTATCGCCGATATGATTTGGGAACCATTGTTTACGACAAAAAAAGATAAAACAGGCAGGGATGAAGGTACTGGTCTTGGCTTAAGTATCGTAAGGTCAACGGTTGAAGAACTTGGAGGTACTAGAGAAGTTCTGAAAGATTCTAAACTGAAAGGAGCCCAGTTCCGCATCTGGCTCCCTTCTAATTAATCACTATGGCAAAAACCAAGATAGCTGTTATAGACGATAGAGTAGATGCACGAGCACTTGTTGCTAGTGTCATTGATGATGCTATAACAAACCTTGAAATAACCGATAAATGGTCTGTTTTGGAAGCGTCTCCTTTGCCAAAACTCAAAGACTATCTTAATTGGGTTAGCGATAAAAAAGTTGGAATTTTAATCATTGATGAACGTCTTGGTGAGGTTCCTGATGATGCGGGTAAAGCCGCTAGTTACAAGGGCAGTGATCTGGTTAATTTATTGAGAAAACAATATAAGGATATGCCTATCTATGGCGTTACATCCTACCCTGATGATGGCTCTTTACAAAAACACTTTGCCTTATTTGATGAAGTTGTAAAAAGAGATGACTTTACTTCTAAAGCAGCCCAATATGTAGACCGATTCTTGAGAACGTATAAAAACTTTCTTGAAGATAATGAAAAAGAGCTAACCGAGCTTTCTGTCATCTCAAAGAAGATAGCTTTAGGTAAGGCAAGTCGATCAGAAAAGAAAAGAGCCGAAGCCATTCAGAAAAACCTTGAAATTCCTGTTACAACTTTAGCGATTGGTAGTCGGAAAGAATGGATTGATGACTATGAAAAAGTCATTGCTGATCTCAAAAAAACTCAAAGCGATGTAGGAAAGTTTTTAAAAAAGAGCACTAAGAAAAAGAAATGAAATGGACTTTAATTCAAAAAACACCCAACCCTACTATCGAAGCCTATGGATACGAGGACAAGCGAGTCAAAGAATTTTTAAGGCAAGAAGGCGGTCTTAGATGTGTATATTGTGCTGTACATGAAAATGCTCTCGGTGGAGTACAAGGATTTCATGTTGAGCATTACAAACCAAAAAGACGATTCCCAGTATTAATTAATAGTCTCAATAATCTTTTTTACTCTTGTCCAATCTGTAATCGATTTAAATCTAGTGATTGGCCAGCAGAACCAAATAAGAAGTTTGGAAACAGTTCATATCCTAATCCTTCTCAAGTTGACTACGCTATTCTTTTTGAAGTTGACCAAAAGAGTGGTTCGGTTAACGGAAAATTTGTAGCTTCAAAGTATATAGTTGAACGTCTATATTTTAACCGCCCACAGTTAATATTGGAACGTCGACAGTATTTTCTTGACGAGCAACTTAATTCGCTGAATGAAAAAAATAAAGACCTAATCAAGGAACTAAAAACTAGGAGCGATAAGAGATCACTTGCATATTTAGCCAAACTTGCGGATTTTAGCATTAAGTTAAACGAGTTGTTTCTTACCCTAAAGAAAATACCATCTTATGAGATTAGTGACGTAACTAAACAAAGATCATGAGAACTCGAAAGGAAAATGGTTCATACTACACCCCAGAAATCATCGCTGATTTTATTATTAAGCGAGTTTTTGATAATAAACACTACTTTCTGCCCAGAGACATAAGCGTATTAGAATCAAGCGTGGGAGACGGGATCTTCGTTCGCTCTCTGTTGAGTAGCCCCAAAGTTAAAACTAAGAAACTGACCCTAGAGGTGGTAGAGAGAGAAGGCAAAGAACTAAAGAAAGCCTTAGTCATTGCTGATGGACTAAAGTCAAAACAAACCAAAATTATTTCTCACCATAGAGATTATCTTGAGTTTGAAAAGACTAATAAAAATAAATACGACCTGATTATCGGTAATCCACCTTATATTAAAAAGAATCATCTATCAAAAAAGCAGCTCAGTTTATGTGAAAATATTCATAAGAGAGCCAAACTATCTGATAAAAAAATAAAAAATATTTGGACAGCATTCCTTATAGGAGCAGTAGAATCACTCAATGAGAACGGTGTTATTTCTTTGGTCTTACCAGCCGAATTATTACAGGTCTCATATACGAAAGAGCTTAGAAATTATTTGCGTAATACTCTTAATAAAATCGAGATATTTGCATTTAATGAGCTCGTATTCGAAGGCATTGAACAGGATGTAATAATCATTATTGGAACAAAATCATCAAAGAATAAGGGCGTTTCTTTTTTTCAAGCAAATAAATTAGTTGATCTAAAGAAGCCTGATCTTATCCCGGGTAATACAAACATTGATCGAGAAACACTTGATAAATGGACTAACTACATTTTATCTGAAAAAGAGCTTTCTTTTCTTGATAGCCTAAAGAAGAAGCTCAAAGAAGTGAGAGATTACTCAAAGGTGCAAGTTGGAATTGTGACCGCTGTAAATAACTTTTTTATTATTAATGAAGATATTGTAAAAAACTTCAAGCTCAATTCTAACTGTACGCCAATTTTACAAAAAAGTTCTTTCGTCCCTGTGGCTTTAACGATAAGAAAAAATGATTTTTTCTCACTCAAGAAAAGAGGTAAGCCAGTTTTTCTGCTATCTCTTCCTGATAAACCAGAAGATTTTCTATCTAAAAATGTTAAGAAGTATATAAAAAGTGGAGTGGATGAAGGAATTCATAAAGGTTACAAATGCTCGATCAGAAACCACTGGTATCACGTTCCAAGTGTTTGGCCTCCAGAAGGTGTCTTTATTAAAAGAAGTAATATCTTTCCAAGAATCATGACGAATGAGGCAAAAGTTAATGTCACTGATGCTTTTTATCGTATATCAATGAAAGATGGTTATAATATTAAGAGCTTAGCATTTTCCTTCTGTAATTCTCTCAGCCTTATTTTTGCTGAGCTTGAGGGTAGATTTTATGGAGGAGGCGTATTAGAGCTTATCCCAAACGAGTTTAAGAGTATACCAATACCTTACTCAGATGTTAAAGAAAAAGATTTTGAGTACCTGGATCGGATGTTAAGGAAAAAAGAACCAATTGACACTATCTTAGATTACACCGACAGAGTGATTTTAAAAAAAACACTGAAGTTAGCTAATAAAGATATTAAAAATATTAGGAAAATTTATTCCAAACTAGTTAATCGAAGAATGAAGGTTTCGCTCAATAAAAATTAATTCTTTAAGTAAAGTAGTACTTTCTTTTCTTCGAGTGCAAGCTTGCTTTTCAGACACCCTAGTAAATCTCTTTTCTCAAATATTGATCCTTCTACAAGAAGGTATTTGGTGTAATTTCTTATATCAGCATCCTTCACGTAGTATTCCTCTTGAGCCTTGCCCATAATTCCGGAGTGGAATTTCTTATGCCTTTCAATTTCAACTTCCAATTTTTTCTTTAAACCGGATTTATCCAAATCAATTTGATCAAGGATTTCTGTAAGTTGGTTTATTAATACTTTTTCTTCAATGTATCCCTCTTTGCAATTAATATCTCGGGCTCTAGTACAACCGTAATAAATATATTTATTAACGGAACCGTCTTTGAGAGTTTTATATTTCTCTTGCCCTGTGATGCCAGAACCGCAACGGCCACATATAAACATTCTAGTAAAAGCAAACTCCTTATTTCTGCTGTGCGATTTTACTTGCAGGTGCAATTGTTTTTGCACGTCATCAAATAAATCTTTAGAAATTAATGGTATATGTTTACCTTGAAACCATCTTCCACTCCCTTTGGGATACTCAAATGTTCCATAATAAAAATGGTTATTAAGAATTATGTAAATATTACTAAGAGTTAGAGGTTTGCCGGATTTTGTTTTAAATTTTAAATCATCCTTTAACCACCTGAATACTTTTCTTCCGCTCCACGCTTCATGTCCCACTTTCTTAAATACTTCTTTCATAACCTGTGCTCGATCCGGGTCAACGAATACTTGGCATTTCTGATCTTTATTTTTAGCATTTAGATATCCAGTTGGTGCAACGCTCGGCCATAATCCCATTTCACATTGTGTTTTGAGTCCACGCTTTACATTTATACTTTTATTATCATTTTCAAGTTTAGCTTGGGATCCAAGAATCATTAAAAGGAATTTCTCATTTGGATTATTAGAAAAGTGTTGGCTGTATGTTTTTATTTCAACTAATTTCTTTTGGTCCAGTAAATCTACTATCGCACCAAGGTCTCCAGCATTCCTGCTGAGTCTGTCTGGATGCCACACAAGAATTCCATTAAATTTTCCTTCTCGGATATCAATAAGCATTTTGTTAAAGACTGGTCGTTGCCCACAATCTTTTGCTGAATGAGATTCTCTATAAATATCCACGATCTGAAGATTGTCTCGAGTCGCGATCGTCAACATTTCTTTTATCTGGGAATCTATTGATAATGCCTGCTTTTCTTCGGCTTCGCTTGATTTACGGGCATACAAACAGTACTTGATTCGTTCTTGTGTTACCGTAGCTGGAAAACCTATTTGGGCTCCATATTGCGTTGTCTTATCCATACGAACAACAACATACTCTGAACAAAAATTAAGTCTAGTCATAAAGTGGATAACTTCACTACACAATAATTTAAAAGGAAGCTAGGCTACACAAGCCTCCCAAAAGGAGGTATAATCTCATTACAAGTTAATAAGCGACCTAACCCCTAAATTTATTTAAGGTATGGTCATAAAGTCGTATGAAGCATAAAGAACCCGTCATGGGGTCGCTTCATACGCCGTATAGGGAAACCTATATGAGAGGCTTCGGTCTCTACCCGTGATGGGCTTTTTGCGTCTTATCACCGGTATTTATCAATAAGACGCAAAAGAAAAAGTTATGTCGAACTTGATCTATGAAGGAATATTTAAAGCAGTTCTGTTTGGTTTAACTCTATCAATTGCCGTTGCTGTTTTTTCAATAGCTAAACAAGTTGCGAAAAAAGAATTTATTGGAGTACCAACCTGGGAATTTATTTTAAGATTAATTTATTACTTAGGTGGAATAGCTCTCGCTTCTTTTTTACTCGCTGGTTTGATAGATAATGGCCACAATCAAATTTTAGCTGTAGCAACTTATTTATTTTTAATAATGTCGGGTGCATGGGTGTATGGCCTTCGCGCATCTAACTAATTTAATTTTATGACCAAAAAACAATTTATTGTGTTGATAGTTGCGATCCTACTTATCCCTATAATGTACCTCTACAATGTTCGTTCTGTAAGTGCCGCTAGAAAAAGGTGCGCTGAATATGCGATGCCTTTAGTCGGAGCATCTTTCCCAGATGCTTTTGCCGAAAGCGGGTATAATTTTCCGCCGAAGAGAATCAAAGCAGAATACTCACAAGATTTCAAAGCCAATTATGATATATTCTTTAATTTCTGTATGGATCATTTTGAAGTTAAAGGCTAATTATAGATTTTTCAATACGCCAGATTTAGCCAAAGCTTTGGTTGGTAATTTTTTGCTATATCTGGGACTTTTTTCACCTGGCTCTCTAGCTTTACCCATGGTAAGATCAAAGTACATCCTAGCTGATCTGACATCACCCTGAATTGCTTGTTTACGCAAAGAATCTAAAACAATTATCCCAATTTTTTTCTTTACTCTTCGTACCTGACCATGTCTTTGTTCTTTGACAACAATTTCTTTCAAAAAGAATTCATTCATAAATCTACGCTGTTCCTTGTAGGGTCGTCCAGCACCGGCACGAGCTCCACCATTCTTACGACGGCCATCTTTGTTTTTCTTTGGAAAGCGCATTAAATTTGATTAAATATTTAGGTTAAATAATATCCTTATAATATAACACTTTTTATTTTCAAAAACGACATATTCAATCTTTTTTAGACCCTTTTTGACCCGACCTAGACAGGTCAGAGTCCAAGATTCGAAAGTGATATAATATACTAATGCAAATAAAAGATATATTTAACGTAGGTCCAGTGGGCTCAATGGGAAGACGATTGCAGTCATATTTAAATGGTGGCAATTGTCAGATTATTAATAAAACCTTAAATGAAGATCGAGTAGATTTTCGATTAAGAAGAGAATCTGATGGAATGGAGGGAGACTCATTTATCAAAGTTAGGGATGAATTTAAAGAAAGGAATAAGGAATTGCTAAACTGGATTTTTGTAAATAAGGAAATAATGGGACTTACAATAGATCAGTTAGCTCAAATGGAAACAAACCTAAAGATGGAGATTTTTAACGGACATGTTCAAATTAAATAGCCGACCTAGACGGGTCATCTAGTTAATGTATTTAGTGCTAGAATATCCTTACGACATCTAGTGTGGTACGTACCAGACCAGACATCGCAGCAAAAACGAGTGCAGCGATGTTTTTGATGGGAGAAATGAGCAAACTTCTTTGCTCATGGCTAGGAAGCGAAAAGCTTTTCATTATTTACTGAAAGTAAATTGAAAAGGTATACTGGTCATGTAATGACCGATAAGTGTACTCACGGTCCTAGTCTCCCAGCTTTGCGTGGAAGTTATCGTTTTTAGAAAAATTTTGAGCGACGCAAAGCGTCGCGTATGGAGTTTCCGCCAGAATTCGCCAAGGGTTTTTGAAATCCAAAAGAAGCGAGCGGGACGCGAGGCGGGGGTTCGAGCCAATCTTTTTAAGAAAATCTCTTTTAGCTTCACTCGAGATACATTGAGTTATTAGTTAATAAAAAAATATTTATGAATCAAAGTATCTTAATAGCAATAATATCGACAGGCAGCACACTATTAGGTATTAGTGTTGGGTCTGTGTTAAATCATATTCTTGAAAGAAAAACTGTAAGAGGAAGGTTGTTTTTTGAAGCAAGAAAAATTTCTTACGGAAAATTTATAGGTCTTACAAGAAACATAATACTAGAACCAGCAACAGAAAAAGATACATTAGAATTCAATAATATAGCTAGTGAGGCATTATTAATTTCTAATTCTATTTTAAGAGAGGAGCTGGTTGATTTATGTAATTCAATAAGTCTTCTAAAGCGAACATCTTTGGGAGCTGGTTCTTCTTTTGATATAAAAGATCAAAATATTTTAATAGAAAAATTAAAGAAAATTGAACTTTCAATGACAAAAGAATTAAAAATATAAAAACTAATTATTTTAGTAATCTAACCAACTTTTAAGTTAAATGGTAAATTTTTTAAATAACCCTTGGACAATTGGAGTAGGCGTCACGGTTTTAGGAGGATTAATTCTATATTACCTTTTTGGCATAGGAAAACCTAAAAAAGAAAGTGCGGACACACGAAAAGCAGGTGTAATAGATGAAGGTATTAATTCAACTTATATAGATTGTGAAGGAGCTGGACCAGATGCAGGATTAATAAGCAAGGGAAAGGGTTTGAAATCAATTAATAGTAAGTGGAGTTCAAGAGATGAGGTTGTGGAAGCTCAAAAACAAAGATTTGAAGAAAATAAGAAAAACCACTTTGACCCAAGAAATTCAAATAAATAGCCCCACAGTAAACTGACAGAAAGTTACTAAAATCTATATTCGATTAATAATTTAACCTATAGACTTTAGCTCCAGGCGCAAGTGATTTAACTAAATTGATACCATTCAAAGCAGATTGTTCTGAAGTATAACTCTCAGCGCTATCAGCAATAATTTTGCCGTTTCCAGCATTTAGATGCCAACGATATTCACCTGACCTATCTTTATAAATTTCAAATTTTGCTTCGTGCATATATTTAAATTCTTTAAAGATTATTCTTCTAACGGGGAAATCGACCTTAGAGTGGGTTCCCGGACAAAAACCTATTTACATCAAGTTTCTGTCCGGAACCCTCTAAGTGATTGATCCACACAAAAAGGGGGTAGGAGTTTTTCTTTCTGTCAGTTTATTAAGGAGCTATCTTGATATTATATTACTAGATTTAACTATTACAAGATGCTCGAGACGCGTCGTTTTGGTATAATAAAATTGTTAGCAATCACCTTATGGGGTAAGGAGCCAATTGGTTCTAACTCGAGTCTCCCAGCAAATTCTAGTAGAATAAATACATGAGCAGTAGATTCATTTGTGAAAATAATAAATATAAAATTGGAGGTGAAAAAGAAGATACAATCTATCTACCAGTATCTTTTAGTAATCTACCAGAAGAAATAAAAGTTCAAGAACAAACTTTGTATTTATTTAACTCTTTTCATGTCAGTTTAATTTATATTGGAAAAATAATTGAGAAATATAATATCACAATTCCTGATTTTTTAAATAAAATAGAAAATGATTTTTGTGAATTTATAAAGACAAATAATGTAGAAGTTGTTCGTTATAACAATGAATTCAAGTTTGTTGCAAGAAATGATAAAAAAACTGTAGTTGTTATGTGTGAAGTCTCAAACTTAAACAAATTCTTCGATTTAATAAACCAAAAGTATGAGCTACCTCTCAAGTATATGCCAACCCATGTTACTTTGTATGGTAATTTAAAAAACAAACCTGGCATTTGGTTAATGAATGAAGACGATATTAAAAACTTTACTATCCCTATTGAAAACCCGATAGGTCGTTTACTTTAGTTCCAACTTCGCGTCATTATTTTTGTTTGAATTAAGGTTCTAGGTTTGCAACAAATACCCAAGCTATTGACAAATAGCTATTAGGTAGTGTATAATCCCAATAGAAATTAGCCTTTTCTGGTGGGGCTTAAAATAACATCAGAGGTTTTTTGAAAGGAAAGAATCATGGAAAAGAAGAAGTTCTACGTATGTAGCAACAACGGAGTTACAGCTGTTGTTACAGAGCAGACGCATAAGGATTTACAGAAGTATTGTGCTATTGGTTCTTGGTTTGATGAGACTGATGCAGAAAAACTGTACGAAGAGCGCAGGCTTCGCAGGACAGCAATAAGTTCTGCACTTGGGCATTTGTGTACTCCAACCTTTACGTTCACCCGTCCTGAACGTGCGAGTGTTTCCCCTTGGTTTACGGGCGACTCTGAGTTGTTTTGGGCACTAACTAAACACGTTGAGAACAACGGTGGAGTTTTATTGGACGGGAGTTGTTATGTCCCGTTCAGTAATGGAAGCGAGGTTGGGTTACATGGACATGAGGCATTGAAAGATGAACTCAGCTACGTAACCACAGAACAGCAGTTCCAGGAAACTTTCGGAATCTCCATCTCGGAATTGATTAACAAAAAGTAGAGATCCCTATCACCCCGTATTAGACAAAGCCCCGTGCTCGTCTATACGGGGTTTTGTTTTGTAATATTATTTTTAGTACCATAGAAGAATGTATTATCTTTATATTCTTGAATGTGCTGACAAAACTCTATATACTGAAATTACCACAGATTTAAAAAGAAGGGCTGTAGAACATAATAATACAAGGTTGGGAGCAAAATATACTGTTTCTAGAAGACCGGTAAAGATTGTTTATTCTAAGAAATTCAAAAATAGATCTACCGCTTCAAAAGAAGAAGCTAGAATTAAAAAATTAAGGAAAAATAAAAAATTAGAATTAATAAATAATGGAAAGTAATTTTATGATTGAAGACATTTATCCAGAAGAATGGCAAGAAACACGAGGTATTTATTCACCAGCCAAAAAGATTGATCTTGGAAGTACTTTTTTAATATTTGTGTCGGGTCAACAAGTTGAGAAAAATGAAAACCACGAAGCTATAACGGACGATA
This sequence comes from Minisyncoccota bacterium, assembly GCA_041662205.1. GTDB lineage: Bacteria > Patescibacteriota > Minisyncoccia > Phycocordibacterales > UBA9973 > UBA9973. The sequence continues at coordinate 235,917 of JBAZSZ010000001.1, forward strand.
TTGAGGAACAAACAGAACTCGTATTTCAGGCTATTGAGAAAATATTAAAAGCTGCTAATGCTTCAATGGATGATGTAGTAAAAGCCCAGATATTTTTAACTAACATAAGTGACCTTCCAAAGGTTTCAGCCATCCGTGACAAATGGTTTGCGAAAAGTAAGCCAGCAAGCACCTTGGTTGAGGTTAAGGGAATGACTCGTAAGGGTGCGAAGGTTGAAATTGAAGTAACTGCGATTATTAAGAAATAATTATAATAAAAAAAATGCGAAAAGAAATTCAATTAACAACTAAAGACGGACATATTATTTATGGAACATTCGATTCAGCCCAAAAGAGTAAAACTCTATTGATTTTTGTTCATGGATTTACGGGACATAGAAATGAACACCATTATTTTAACGCTGCTTCTTTTTTCCCAGAAAAAGGTTTTGATACATTCAGGTTTGATTTTTATGGAGGTAAGTTGAACGCACGTTTGCTAAGTAAAGTTTCTTTACAGGAACACATTTCTGACTTAAAACTTGTTATTGACACTTTCAAAGAAAAATACGATGACATCATTCTGATTGGACATAGTCTAGGATGTATAGTTGTATTAAATACTGATTTATCAGATATTTCAAAAATTGTTTTGTGGGATCCTTCAAGTAAATTAAAAAATTTAAAAGAAAAAAATGCTGAATATAACGCTGATTTAGATAAATATATTTTTAATTCAAGATTAAGTATAATTGTTTCTAAAGAATTAGTTAAGGAGTGGCAAGATGTTAATATAGGTAATTTAGCTGAAAAAATAAATGTCCCTTGTAAATTTATTTTTGCTGGAAATCATAATAAACTTGAAGTATGGAAACCATTTTTAAGTAAAATAAAGGTGGCTAATGAATTTGCAATAGTTGAAGGTGCTAGTCATGTATTTATTGAAGAAGGCGTTGAACAAAAACTTTTCGAAGAAACCCTTAATTACATTAAGGTACAATAAAACTATGAAACTGATCCTTGGTTCAGATTTTAGTTTTTTATTCAAATACGGTTACGGTCTAACTGGTATTCCTAAAGACCAAATAAAAATTGGATACATCACTACCGCCTCAAATGCTTTTCCTAATAGGGATTATATAAAAATCTTTAAAAAACAAATAGAAGAAAATGGTTATAATATTGAGGAAATTGATATTGAAAAATTAAAAGGTACACCGTTTCAAAAAAGAGTTTGGGTAGCGTTAACTAAAATAAAAAAGGGAAGTACTATTACATACAAAGAACTTGCAAAAAAGATAGGTAGACCTAACGCTGTGAGGGCAGTAGCAAATGCTGTTAGCTATAATCCTTTACCCGTTTCTATTCCTTGTCATAGAGTAATCCGAAGTGATGGAACTCTCGGTGGATATTCGGGTAGGGGTGGCATAAAAATGAAACGTGCCCTACTTGTTAAGGAAGGAGTAAAATTATAGTTGTAAAATAAAAATGCTATACTTTAAATATGAAAAATAATTTAAAGATAACCATCATAGTACTTGCTTTTATTATCATTGGTGTTTTTATTTATTATTACAAAACAAAAATTACACCCTTTAATGAAGGAACTCCAACGACAACGGAAAGCTCAATAATTAGCTTACCTGGTTTTCAAATACCGGAAGGTTTTTTATTTAGTATTTTTGCTAAGAATGTTCCTGGAGCTCGAGCGATAGAGCTCGACCCCAAAGGTCGTGTCGTAGTAAGTGAGACAGGCGAAGGCAAGATAGTCATGCTTTCTGACACAAATAATGATTTTATTACTGACGAACAGAAAACACTTTTGAGTGGTTTGGAAAAACCACATGGTCTAGCGTTTAATTGTAATAATCTTAATGATGCATGTTTCTTATATGTCGCTGAGGCTAGCACTTTATCTAGATATTCTTATGATGCCCAAACTTTAATTCTCGGACCCAAAGAAAAACTTATGGAGATAAGCTCTTCTTTAGGAGATAGACATTTTACTCGTTCACTCTTATTTTTACCTTCACCAAACGAGAATACGTTACTCGTTTCTGTCGGGTCTTCATGTGATGTCTGTCATGAAAAAGATGCTGAGCACGCGACGGTATTGTCTTATAATATAAAAACGGGGAAAAAAGAAGTGTATGCGAAGGGGCTTCGTAATTCAGTATTTATGACCCTAAATCCTGTTTCTGGTAAAGTTTTTGCCACGGAAATGGGTCGCGACAATCTAGGTGATAATCTACCACCAGATGAAATAAATATTATTGAAAAAGGAAATAATTATGGTTGGCCTATTTGTTATGGTAAAAATATTCATGACACCAAGTTTGATAAAAATACATATATCAGAAACCCATGTATGGAACCGTTCGAGACTTCTTCTTTTATAGATTTACAAGCACACTCTGCGCCACTTGGTCTTTCTTTTATACCTAAAGTTGGATGGCCAAAAGAATACCAACACAATCTCTTGGTTGCTTATCATGGTTCTTGGAATCGTAGTATACCCACTGGCTATAAAATAGTTCGCTTAAAAATGGATGCGCAAGGAAAATATCTTGGCGTTGAAGACTTTATTACTGGTTGGATGACAAATGAAGGAAAGAAAATTGGTCGTCCCGTAGATATAGAAATTCTACCCAATGGGACTGCCTATATCTCAGACGATAGTTCTGGAGCTATTTATGTTCTACGTGTTAAATAATTGTTATTTTATAAAACAATTTTAGATAAAAATCTATTTATCTCCACCCTTTTACCACTTGCCACTTTATATTAAGTGCAGCACCGAGAGTTATGGCTGAGGAAACGCATATTATAATCCAACCTAGGAAAGGTATTAATCCAAGAAGAGAACAAATTATTACACCCAATAAGATAGTTTTCCAATTAACAACATAGACAGATTTTTTAAATATCCATTTGTAAATGAGAGCACCTAGGAATATCGGAGTTATTATGCCCGTATAGATAAAAAGCATAATGAAAGAAAGTAATCCGAGGATACCGAAGGGGATTCCAATGATGCTAATAAGGAGAATAATTGAAAGCACAGGAAGAACGATAATAGTAATAATGCCCCGTCCTAGTTCTTTGAGAGGGTTTGCGGTAGCTTTTTCTACGAGTTCTTGGCTGTAACGTCGGAAAATAAGTCCGACAATGAGGGCTGTGGCTAATAACATAAGGAATTTAGCTATAAGTACAAAGGTAAAGAATCCAAGCATCCATGTAGCTATATTTTTATTCGCTCTATCACTTACCTTTAATTGAGTGAAAATAGTTTCCCCACGTACTTTGCCTCTTTCTTCAATAGTGATAGGATTTGCTGCCTCATAATTAAGATTGCCTTTTATGTTAGCATTTGGCCCTAAGGTTAATTTTTTTGTTTTAATATTCACATTGCCTTCTATAGGAGCATTGATGTAAATTTCTCCACCAGCCATTTTTACACTTCCTTTAACTTCAGAATCCATCCTAATTGTTCCGCCTGCTACTGTTAGATCTCCACCTATTGATTTACCAGATAATATTATCTGTCCTCCACCTACAACTACGTCACCTAAAACATTTCCACTTATAATGATATTTCCACCACCTATGCGAACGTCTCCAGAAACTTGATTAGAAACTGTGATATTGCCACCTACGACAAATAGATCTTCTGTAACCAATCCAGATACGAGTACTGTGCCACCAGCAATTAAAAGATCCTTGTTTGCATTTCCAGCACTAACAGCAGTTCCACCCGCCATATAAAGATTACCCTCTGTTTTTTCTAAAGAGGTGAGAGATATTTGTTGCCCAGCTCTGAACTCGGCAGCAAACCCTAAAACAGGAAACACTAATAAAATTAATATTAATACTACAAGAACCCTGTTAAAGTTTTTCATATGTATATATTATACAACGCATATTTCTCACTGCAACATTACAATCTCGCATTGATATATTTATATTTTTATATTAGAATTTATCAATGGAACCTAAAAACGCATTGCCTCACAAAGGAAAAAGATTAATCATAACTGGAATTCCTACTATTGGTAAAACTAGTTTAGCCAAACGTCTCGCAGAAGCAACTGGAGGAATTTTTGTTTCCGCTGATGATGTTCGCCACGAGCTTCGGCCAGACCCAAAATATACAGATGCTACAAATTTTTGGAAAAATAAAAACAAGAGAACCTATTATATAAAAACATCCTATGCTCAACAATGGAAAAATATTGTCTCTCAATCTGAAAAATTATGGGAAGGAATGCTGAATAAAATAAATAGTTATGCAAATGAAGAAAAACCTGTTATTTTTGAAGGGGTTAGTTTTTTGCCACATTTAGTACATAAGGATTTGAATATTCCTTGTATGGTGATAGCCGGTGCTACCCTTGAAGAGGTGGTAGAAAAAAATAAAGACAAACCTGTTTGGGAAAATACAGAGTTAGAATTACAATCTGCCGCTTTTTTCCTAGGTGATCAGCCATATTTTAAAGCAGAAGCTGAAAAATATAATTACCCAGTGTTTACAAACAATGACATAGCTTTTAAAGAAGCTCTTAAGATTCTAGAATAGTTATGGCAACGATAGAAGATTTTGAAAAATTAGATATACGGGTTGGTAAAATTATTGAGGTTGAGGACCATCCAGAAGCCAGAAAGCCCGGATATAAATTAAAAATAGATTTTGGTCCTGAAGTTGGAATCAAAAATTCATTTTCTCAAATAGCGATATTTTATGAAAAAGAAGCTTTGATGGGGAAGCTGGTCTTAGGTGTGGTAAATTTTCCAATTAGGAAAATCGGATCTTTCGAATCTGAAGCCCTGACCCTCGGCGTGCCTGACGCAGAAGGCAAAGTTGTTCTATTGGTACCAGACAAAGACAACGCAGTGATAGGAGGGAAGTTGTATTAATTCTAAATAAAAAAGGGGCTGTTGCGATTGTTGCAAAAGCCCCTGATCTTTTGATACTATTCCTCCTTTCTATTTTTCCCGACAATTCTATCTAGTACGCCGACTGTCGTTGAATCATCAAGAACGTTCTTTAGAACCACAGCATTGGCTCCGATTTTTACATTGTTCCCAATGTTAATATTGCCGAGTATCTTTGCACCGGCTCCAACTTCAACATTGTTACCAAGAGTAGGATGCCTCTTACCTTTTTCCTTACCAGTACCTCCAAGAGTTGCCCCTTGGTAAATGAGACAATTCTCTCCGATCTCAGCAGTTTCTCCTATGACCACACCCATGCCATGGTCAATCACAAGTCCGTCGCCTATTTGTGCTGCAGGATGTATTTCTACACCCGTTAGGAATCTAATAAACTGAGAAATTATTCTTGCTATCAGCTTAAAGTTTTTTCCCCATACCCAGTGCGATACTTTATAACCAAGTATCGCGTGCAAACCTGGGTAGCACAATAATACTTCCAGCACCGTTCGAGCCGCTGGATCCCTCTCAAAAATTGCCTCAATCTCTCTTTTGATGAACATACCCTCATCCTCCTTTTTATTTTGTTTTCAATTTGCAATGTTTTTACAAGAAAACACCAGTCTTTTTAAAAGGCTGGTGTTTGGGTTGTAAGTTTTTTAGAGATTATATTTACAGTTCAAAAATCAGCCTTTTAAATTTAAAGCTGAGCAACAACAAAAAAGTGTAGTAGTGAAAGAAAAAGTGTTTTGTAATAATTCCCGATCCATGATTTATATATAGCATTAATTAGATTATGTGTAAAGAGTTTCTACTAGTGCTATAATTAATTCATGACAAATGATGATTATGGAATTTGGCTCGAAGGGTTAGAACGCGCAAATTATCCACGGGGTGTTTTGCCTGATGAAACAGAAATTTTAATCATAGGTGGAGGTATCACAGGAGTAACTGGTGCATATTTATTAGCAAAAGAGGGAAAACAAGTAGTTTTATTAGAAAAGAAAAAATTAGGAGAATGGGTTACTTATTGTACGACTGGTTTTTTGACGCAAGCGTTAGACACCGATCCTATTAAATTAATTAAATTGTTTGGGAAAGAAAAAGCTCGTAATATTTTAGCATCACACCTTGAAGCCATTGATAGCATAGAAAATATAATAAAAACCGAAATGATAGAGTGTGAATTCGAACGTTGTAATAATTATATTTATGCTAACAGTGAAAGGGAAGAAAAAAAACTTATAAAAATAGCTGAGGCTTTTTTGGAGTTAAATGTAAAATGTGAATATAAAAAAGATAATAATTTAAAATTCTCTAAGTTTGGTTATATTGAAATGCCTAATCAGGCAAAATTTCACGTGATGAAGTATTTAACCATGCTCGCTAAAAAAGCAAGCAAATATGGTGCTACAATAGCTGAGGACACAGAGGTTTTAAATTTAAATGATAAAAAAGATTTTGTGGAAATAGTTGTTAAGGAAAGTGGAACAATTAAAGCTAAAAAAGTTTTTTCTGTTACCCATAATCCCTTTGGAAAACCACCCTATTTATTACGTAAATTCAAAATGTATCGCACTTATGTTCTTGAATATAAAATACCTTCAAATTCTCTTATGCAAGGCACCTATCAAGACAATTTAGAGCCATATCATTATTTTAGAATTGATCAAAAAAATGGTTTTGATCGAATGATAATAGGTGGAGCTGACCATTTGAATGAAAAGAAAATGGATCGAGAATTAAATTTTATAGAATTAAGAAATTATACAAAAGAAATGTTTGGATATTTATCATACGAAGAAATTCGTCATTGGTCTGGAGTGATACCAGAACCTATTGATGAATTACCTTTTATTGGGGAATTAAAAAGTAGTAATATTTTTCAGGCTTTCGCTTTTTCTGGAAGTGGTATGACTTACAGCTACATTGCTAGCAAAATATTCTTAGATCAATTAACCTTACAAGATAATATTTATTCAAAAATTTATAACATTAAACGCAATGTTTTTCATACACCCAATTCGTAATTTTTATGGCAGATTTGAGCGCCCGATTTCCTCTTTATCTCTTATTTCGGGTTTCGTATTTGACGCGCTCACGCTCAAGAGGGTAGACACCCTTTGGGAAAATATTTGGATTCTGGGACATCTTCTTATCGTTGGTATTTTTATTACCTTGATTCATCTTCAAGAAAATGAAGAGGGGGGTGAAAGAAATCCTAAAAAAGCGCATTTTTGGTATGTAAATATTTTACAGTTTTTCTTTGGGGGAATTCTCTCGACCTATTTAGTCTTTTATTTTCGTAGCGCGGACATCTTTGTCACTTGGCCATTTATTGCTCTGCTGGTTCTAGCTTTTGTTGCTAATGAATCATTAAAAAGGCATTACATAAGACTTAGTTTTCAGATTAGCTTATTTTTTCTTTCTATTTATTCTTTTGCTATTTTCCTAGTCCCAGTGATTTTACATAAGATCGGTGCTTGGGTATTTCTACTTTCAGGATTTCTTAGTTTAATCTTTATTGTGGTATTTTTACTAATTTTGTTTCATTTTATCAAAGACAAGTTTTCTGAGAGCAAAAAATTAATTATATCTCTAATTTTAGGGATTTTTATTTTAATTAATTTTCTATATTTTACCAATTTAATTCCACCGATCCCGCTTTCCTTAAAAGATGCTGTAGTGTATCACTCAATCCAAAAAAATACGAGAGGGAATTATGATGTAACTTATGAAGACCATGGCTGGAGAGGGTATTTTAATTTATATCCAGACTTCAACCAAGTTGGGGGAGTTCCCGTATATGCTTTTAGCGCCATTTTTTCTCCAAAGAATTTAAATCTTACCATCATTCACGAATGGCAACACTATGATGAAGTTCGAAAGAAATGGATGACTGAGAGCACAATAAATTTGCCTGTAATAGGTGGTAGAGACGGTGGTTTCCGTACATATTCAATGCGTTATGGTCTAGACACTGGCAAATGGCGAGTGAATGTAAAAACAAAGCAAGGTCAAACGATAGGTGTTATAAGATTTAAAATCATTCAATCAGATACAGTGCCTGCGCTTACTGAGGGGGTAAAATAGAAATGAGTTTCTCTAAACCTTGTTCATCATAAAGTATTGTTTGTAAATTTGGATATTTTTTGAAATCTAGGTCTTCAAAATATTGGACTTTATCATCTATAAATATTACTTTTTCCTCCCTGAATCTCTCGCATATATTTTCTACCGCCGTTTTTTTACTTCCTTGCAATATAATAATTTCAGAAAATAGCGGAGTAGCACCAATTCTTTCTATTTTGTCATTTTGGAATTCTGTACCACCATGAGTTATCAAAAAACAATTTTCTTTCCCAATTTTTTTTATTTTTTCAAGCAATTCTGTATTTATAAAATTTTTATTTTCCTCCATTATTTCTTCATATAATTTTTCTTGAATTTCTTTATCTGAAAGAAAGTGAGCTAACATACTTTTTAATGAAAGTCCTTCTAGTCGTGCTTTTTTATAATACTTTTCAATTTCAAAAAGGGGTATACCAGCTTTTTGCAGTAAAACAAACATATGTTCCTTGCGATGTTTAGTGGTTTGGAATAAAACATCATCGAAATCAAAAATATATTTCATATATTTAATATAACATAAAAAAAATAAGCCCACTTGTAACAACATAGTCGTGCAAAGTGGGCTTAAATTGTGTGATGATATTCCAACTATCGGAGTTGGTGCCGTGAGGGACCGTTCCCTCCGCCTGGGATCGTAACCTTTTTTCCGGCCACTTTGGCGGCAAATGAAATAATTTCTGAGAATTTTTGTGAGTTAATCACAATAGATGCTGACTCTTTAAGCCTTATCAGCTCAGAGACTAAGGCGCCTAGGAACCAGTCCCCAGCACCAGTTTCATATATTCCTCCAGGATAAGATACTGCCTTCCATTCTTCCCAATAATGAGACCATAGTATCGGGGATAAAGAAAATAATCCTCCTTTATCCGCTGCAGTGACCACTATAATTCGTGGCCCGTACGAGTGGATTTTGCGTAAATCCATACCAGTTTCATCAAACTCGCGCTTATTCAGCACGAGAATGTCCACCAACGGAAGAATCTTCTTGAACTCTTTGCTTGCGCAAAGAGTATCCTTCGCGTTCAGCAAGCGATACCCAGGCTGTGCCTGAAAGAGAAGTGCTTCAGCAAACGGCATCTCTACCGCTCTGAGACCCGTGATAACGACGAAGGTATTCGGGCCAATACCTACTTCTGGTCCAGCAAGATCCTGTAATGTTTCAGACACCACAGAATGAACTAAGTTACCTTTTTTCCCCCAAACCTCGCCGTTGCTTTCACTAATAACTGGAATCACAGCGTGATTTGTTTCGCTGAGAACTTCAAGTGGGGTGAACGGCACACCACCTTTTTCTATTACGTTACGTAAAAGTATGTCTTCAACCTTTTTTGAAGACTGAAACTCCGTCCCCACTAAGCCAACAAGGTGAGGACATCCTCCTAAACACTTAATCGCTGTAGCTGTGTTGCCCGAAGATCCACTCAAGCAACAAGTCATACACCTTAGGGTCTTTTTCGGCCCTGCAGTGTTTTCAACTGTCAATTCCATCTCAGGGTTCACAGAAACCCCAACTACTGCATCGTAATACGTTCCTTTTTTTTTCATAACTTCCTCCTTATGTATTCTTCAACCACCAAAGTGGCTGTTTTTCTTTTGTTTACGATTTGCTTTTTAATCTAAGCCTAGAATACTAAAAAGATAAATAAAGTGTCAAATGTGTAGAAAACTTACTTTAGGTTTTTAGTTTAAAACCTAATAAATAAAGGTTAATTATATAATAACAACAAACTGTAGGAGAAAAATTGACAAATTAGCGATAAAAACATAATATATAAAAATATGCAGATCCAAGTAGTCCTGAAAAACTTTGGTCTTTCAGAAAAAGAAATAGCGGTATATCTGGCTTTGATTGAGCTCGGGGCTTCTTCGGTGCGAACGATATCACTGAAAGCAAAAATAAATCGTGGGACTACTTATGACATTTTGAAATCCTTAATTAATCTTGGAATTATTTCCTATTACAATAAAGAATCAAAACAATATTTTATCGCTGAACGACCAGAAACACTACTTGCGGTAATAGATAAAAAACAAGAAGAACTAAAAGAGGTAAAAGAAAATATTGAAGAAAGTTTACCTTTATTTAAAACTATTTTTGAAAAACAAGGAGGGAAGCCAGTGGTGAAATTATACGAAGGAGTAATCGGTATTCGACATATTCTCGAAGATGTCCTAAAAAGTATGGATAGAGTCAAAGATAAAACTTACTATGTCTATTCTTCTTCAACAGTTAGAAAAAATGTGCATCAAGCGATGAAGGATTTTAGTAATAAAAGAATCCACAGAAAAATAAAAGTAAAAACTATTGCTCTAGGCGAAGGGGGAGATACCGTTGGCCTTGATGAAAGAAAATGGATGCAATTACCAGATACAAAAGGACAGGAAAATCTAAGATCAACATATGAAATAATCTATTGTGGAAAAGTGGCCCATATAAGTCTAGACAATGCAGAGAATCCAGTCGGAGTAGTGATAGAAAATCAAGAAATTTATCATACTCAAAAATTGATCTTTGAATATAATTGGAAAAAATTATAAAAAAAATGTTAGGGAAAGCAAGGCTCTCCCTAACGAGTGTGCGCGATATTAAAATATATAACTTTCTTCCTTTCTTTTTTTCGCTCTTTCCCATCGAGAGAGAGCATTTTCCCCAGCCCTTTCCTTGGACTGGCAAAAAACTCCAGGGGACATTGTCCCCGTGACAGGACTCAAAAAGGCTATTCTTACTCCTTTGGAGGTCCTGTGTAGTTCTGCTTTTGGTAAACGATCCATGGCTTTTTGAGCGATGGGTCCTAAACCAAAATAATCATTCTTTTTCATAAGAACACCTCCTTAAAATTTTTTATACTATACAACAACTCTTGATATAAAACAATAGCCTAAAAAGCTATATTTTTATTTGTCTTTAATTCTTAGATATTATAATATGTATCTATGATTTCCCGTATATATGTGGCACCTAAAGGAAAAACTGATTTCATTAATTCTTACTTAATTTCACATAAGTTGGGAGTCGAAAAAATCCTAAAAATAGCTCAAGCTCTGACGAATCCAATCCTCGAAGAATTTTCTATAAATAAATTTCCCGATGTCGGACATCTGGCATCAAAATTTACTTATGCTATTGAAATAGGTTTTAAACCCGGGGTCACAGACAATGTAGGTCATACAGTGGAGGAAACTATTCTGGATTTATTGCATCTGAAAGATAAAAATGATTTAGCAGTCTACACTTCTAAAATTTATTTGGTTTCAAATTCTAAATTGGAAGATGTAGAAAAAATTGCTCTTACACTACACAATCCTTTAATTGAACGTTCTTATATCGCTAGTTTTGCTGAAATCAAAAAAGAAGGACTACCTTTAAAAGTTCCAAAAGTTATTCTCAAGAAAAATACCCCTGTCATTAATGTTTCTCTAAAAGTGCCTGATGAGGAACTTGTAAAAATCGGTAAAGAAGGGATTTTGGGCAAGACAAACAGTAAGATAAAAGAAAGAAGGGGCCCGCTCGCTTTAGACTTGGCTTCAATGAAAGTAATCCAAGAACATTTTAAAAAATTAAAAAGAGATCCGACTGATATTGAACTCGAATCTCTAGCGCAAACATGGTCTGAGCATTGCAAGCACACTATTTTTGCCAATCCTATCGAAGACATCAAGGATGGTTTGTATAAAACATATATAAAAGGCGCGACAAATTTAATACGCAAACAAAAAGGGAAGAAAGATTTTTGTGTCTCAGTGTTTAGTGATAATTCCGGTGGGATTATTTTTGATAAAGATTATTTAATAACGCATAAAGTTGAAACACACAATAGCCCTTCGGCTCTTGATCCATTTGGAGGAGCTATCACGGGAATTGTGGGGGTGAATCGAGATACTATAGGCTTTGGCCTAGGCGCAAAACCAGTAGCCAATGCTTATGGTTTTTGTTTTGGTAATCCAGAAGACAAAAGGGCTCTTTTCCGCGATAAAAATTTAAGTCAAAAAATGCTTTCACCTAAACGCATAATGGAAGGAGTAGTAAAAGGAATAAACGTAGGCGGAAATTGTTCTGGGATACCGACGCTTTCTGGTTTTGTTCATTATGATGAAAGGTATAGAGGCAAACCCTTGGTTTTTGCCGGAACAGTAGGATTAATTCCAAGAAATTTACCCGCCTCTGGAGGGAATAATCGACCATCACACGAAAAACAGGCGCAAGTAGGAGATCACATTGTGGTAGTCGGAGGTAGAGTAGGGCTCGATGGCATCCATGGAGCAACTTTTTCTTCTGTAGTGATGGATTCGAGTTCTCCGGCTACTGCGGTGCAAATCGGTGACCCAATTACTCAAAAAAAATTAAGCGATGCAATAATCAAAGAAGCGCGAGATCTGAATTTATATAACAGTATCACAGACAATGGCGCAGGGGGGATTTCTTGTTCGGTTGCGGAAATGGCAAAAGAATGCGGAGGAGCAAAAGTTTCGTTAGAAAAAGTTCCGTTAAAATACCCCGATCTTCGTCCGTGGGAAATTTGGATTTCAGAATCACAAGAACGTATGACTTTGTCAGTACCCAAGAAAAAATGGGAAGTATTTAAAAAATTAATGAATAGTCGGGGAGTAGAAGCGACTGTGATAGGTGAATTCACAAGTTCTGGAAAATGTATTGTGGATTATAGAAGTAAAAAGATAATGGATATCCCTATGGATTTTTTGCACGATGGCTTGCCGGAACAAAATTTAGTTACAGAACCATTTATTTACAAAAATAATGAAATTAAACCTGAAACAAAAAAATCTTTTACTGAGATTTTGGAAAATTTACTTAGCAGTAAAAACATTAGTGGATTTTCCTTTATTTCCGAGCAGTATGATCACGAAGTGCAAGGATCTTCTGTTTTAAAACCTCTTTCCGGACGGGGTCGTATCAATACCGAAGCGCAAGTTTTAAAGCCAGTTTTAAATTCAAATAAAGGAGCTGTTTTATCTTCTAGCACTTATCCTTCTTATGGAGATATCAGCACTTATCACATGGCTGCTTGTGCGATAGATACTGCTATCAGAAATACTCTTTGCGCTGGTGGAACACTTTCGCATTTAGCTATTCTAGATAATTTCTGCTGGTGTTCATCTAATGATCCAAAACGCTTAGCTCAACTCATAGACTCAGTAAAGGCTTGCTACGACTACGCTGTAGGATACGGAACACCATTTATTTCTGGTAAAGATAGTATGTTTAATGACTTCAAAGGTTATGATGAAAAGGGTAATCCTGTGGCCGTCTCTATTCCACCGACACTTCTCATCTCAGCGATTAGCGTCATGTCTGATTTAAATAAAACTATTTCTCCTGAATTTAAAAATACAGGTGATGTGATTTATCTATTGGGAGAAACGAATGATGAACTAGGCGGAGGAGAGTATTTAAAAATGTTTGGCGTAGTAGGGGAAGATGTACCCAAAGTAGATTTAAAGAAAAATATAAAAATATATCGTGCGTTAGAAAAAGTAATTCAAAAAGGATTAATTGCTTCAGCCATATCTCTTAATTCTGGCGGACTTGCGATTGCTCTCTCCAAAGCCTGTGTCGGAGGAATGGTAGGATGCAAAGTCTCCCTTGATCATATAGGAAATTCCTTTGGGATAGATGTAAAATTATTTTCTGAAAGCCAGGGAAGAGTTTTAATTTCTGTGTCTCCTCGAAATATCTCAGAATTTGAAAAAATAATAAAAAATATTCCTTATACTAAGTTAGGCAAAATAACTAAAGATGAGAAATTGATAATCACAAATGGTAAAAGTAAAGTGATAGAAACGAATGTTAAAAAATTACACAATGCTTACCATAAATTTTCTAATTCACAAAAATGAAAACTGAAACTAAGCAATGCCAAAACTGTAAGGAAAACTTCGTGATAGAGCAGGAAGATTTTAATTTTTACGAAAAAATAAAAGTCCCAACTCCGACTTTTTGTCCGCTATGTCGCGCGCAAAGAAGATTTGTTTTTAGAAATGAACGTAAACTTTTTAAAATCAAAGATGCTTTTACGGGTAAAAATATTTTTTCACTTTTTCCAGCAGAAAGTGGCAGAAAAGTCATTACTCAAGAAGAATGGTATGGAGACAGCTGGGATGCTATGGAATATGGGAGAGATTATGATTTTTCTAAAACATTCTTTGAACAATTTTTTGAACTTGAAAAAAAAGTGCCTATCTATAACCTAAATGTGCAGAGAATGATCAACAGCCCATATTCAGGAAATGCAACAGCCTTAAAGAATTGCTATCTTTGTTTTCATTCTAATTATTCTGAGGACTGTATGTATGGCAGTGCTAATGATTTTTGTAGAGACTGTGTGGATACTTCTCATATTCAACATTCAGAACGTTGCTATGAATCTTTTTGGCTTAATAAATGTTATCAATGCTATTTCACCATAAAATCTGAAGACTCTCGTAATTTGTATTTTTGCAGAGATTGCGTAGGTTGTAATGATTGTTTTGGTTGCGCAAATCTACGTAAGTCTTCCTATTGCATTTTTAATAAACAATACACGAAAGAAGAATACCAAAAAGAATTAGAAAAGATGAAACTGGAAACTATTTCAGGCACAAAAGAAGCGAGAGAGAAAGTTAGAGTATTTTGGAATACTCAACCTATTAAAAATCACCAAGGACTTAAAAATTTAAATTCAACAGGATCTTTTGTGACAAATTGTAAAAATGTTAATGATGGTTATTTAATTCGAGAAGGTGAAAATATGCGCTACTGTCAATCCATGCAAGTACCTGCAAATAAAGATTGTTACGATACTTTTGCTTGGGGAGAAAATACAGAGCTTTCTTATGAAACTGCAATATGTGGTGAAAATTCTTACAATATGAAATTTAGTTTTAATTGCTGGCCCACCTGTAGAGATAGTGAATATTGCATGGATCTTTTTAGTTGTTCAGATTGTTTTGGTTGTGTGGGTTTGAAAAAAAAGCAATATTGCATTTTTAATAAACAATTTACAAAAGAAGAATATCAAAAAATTGTGGGAAAAATTAAAGAACAAATGGATGAAGTTCCTTATGTAGATAAACAAGGTGTTATTTATAAATACGGAGAATTTTTTCCAGCTGAATTTTCTCAACTTGGGTATAATAATACTGTAGCTCCTCAACATTTTCCACTGACAAAAGTAGAGGCAGAAAAGAAAGGATATTTATGGGTAGAAGCACCGCAAAGTGAGTATAAAATGACCATTAAGTCTTCCGAACTCCCAACCTCCATTCCAGAAGAAGATGAGATTCTAAAAGAAATCATAGAATGCGAGAACTGTAAAAAAGCTTATCGCATAATGGAAAATGAATTGATTTTCTTGCGCAAGGAAAAACTACCTCTACCTAATTTGTGTCATGATTGCAGATATGATAGAAGAATAAAGGATAGGCTGACTATCAAATTATACGAAAGGTCATGTATGTGCGCAGGTGCTAAAGATGAAACTGGGATTTATAAAAATACAGTAAAACATCTTCATGGAGGTGAGCCATGTAGAGAGAAATTTAAGACTGGATATGCTCCAGAAAATAAAGAGGTAGTATATTGTGAAAAATGTTATCAGCAGGAAGTTTATTAAAAAAAATGAAAAAACCAAAAATAATAATAATGTCGGGGTATGGATTAAATTGTGAAGAAGAAACAAAATTCGCTTTTGAAAAAGCGGGAGGAAATGCCGACATCATACATATTAATGATTTAATAAAAAAACCTAAAATGCTTTCAGGGTATCAAATTTTAGTTTTTCCTGGAGGATTTTCTTTTGGTGATGATACAGGTAGCGGAAAAGCTTATGCTAATAAATTTAAAAATCATTTAGCAAAAGAATTAGCAGAATTTTTATCTCGTGATACTTTAGCTTTAGGTATTTGTAATGGATTTCAAATAATAACTAATTTAGGAATATTGCCTGGTGGACTTACTTATAATAAAAAAGGAAAATATTTAGACAGATGGGTGGATTTAAAAGCCAAAGGGGATAGTCCTTGGTTGAAAAATATTGGAAAAATATCATTACCAATAGCGCATGGTGAAGGACGTTATATAATTTCCTCTAAAGAATACAAAAAAATGAAAGAGAATAATGAAATTGCTTTCATATACTCAAATGGAGAAATTTGCGAGTTTCAAAACCTAGAAAAAAACCCAAATGGATCAGAACATGACATCGCAGGAGTTTTGGCATATAATGGGAGAGTTCTAGGTATGATGCCACATCCGGAGAGAGCAATGTTTTCACATCAAAATCCAATGTGGCAAATGAATAAAAAAGTTTCCAAAGAAGGAGTAGGATTACAAATTTTTAAAAACGGTATTAATTATTTTTTAAATTCATGAGCGAATTAAAAGAAAAGTGTGGAATCGTAGGAATATACGGTAAGGATTTACCTATTGCTCGGTTAGCATTTTTTGCCTTATTTGCATTACAACACAGAGGACAAGAAGCATCAGGAATAACCACAAATGATGGTAAAAAGTTTCGTACCCATAAAGGAGCAGGGCTCGTATCTCAAGTATATACAGAAAAAACAATCAAAAAACTGACTGGATATGTAGCCATAGGACACAATAGATATTCTACCTCCAAAGGAGGAGCGCTAAATCACGCACAACCAGTTGTAAATAATGATAAGTCTTTTGCTCTAGCGCACAATGGCAATTTGCCAAGCACTAAAGCATTAGAGAATTTTCTCTCTTCAAAAAAAGTATTGAAAAAAGATCGCAATGATTCAGAGCTCATGGCTGATGCAATTGATTTTTATCTCAAAGAAGGTAACTCAATTTCAAAATCTGTAGAAAAATCCTTTCCTTTATTTACTGGAGCTTTTTCTTTAGTAATGATGACTAAAGATACCTTGGTCGCCGTGCGAGACGCTTATGGAATGCGTCCGCTAGCTATAGGAAAGCTCAGCCTTGGTTATGTTGTTGCTTCCGAGACTTGCGCTCTTCAAACTGTCGGCGCAACATTTTTAAGAGAAGTAAAACCTGGAGAAATGATTATTATAAATAAAAGTGGTCTTAAAAGTGTCCAACTCGCACCACCCAATCCAAAACACGATATATTTGAATATGTTTATTTCGCTCGACCAGATAGTGTGCTGAACGGCAAATTAATTTATGATGTTAGAAGAAATTTTGGAAAAGTTTTAGCTAGTGAATTTAAGAAAAAAGTTGATATTATCGTACCGGTACCCGATACGGCAATGCCGGTGGCCATAGGGTATAGTCAAGCTTCAGGTATTCCAATGGAGATGGCTTTGGTGAAAAATCGTTATGTTCATAGAACTTTTATCGAGCCCGACCAAAAATCCAGACGAAATAGTGTGGCACTCAAACTCATACCTTTACCACAAATTTTAAAAGGTAAAAAAATTATAGTAATAGATGATTCTATTGTCAGGGGACATACCTGTAGAAAATTAGTTAAAACACTTTTTAAATCAGGCGCCAAGGAAGTGCATCTTTTAATTTCTTCCCCACCTGTTCGTTTTCCAGACTTTTATGGCATGGATACTCCTAACCAAGATGAATTAATTGCTTCTTATAAAACAACGGAAGAAGTACGCAAATTCATGGGTGCTACATCACTCCATTATCTTTCTCTCGATGGATTAATAAAAGCTATTGGACTACCAAAAGATAAATTATCTACTTCGTGCTTTACCGGTATTTATCCAATTGACTTAAAAGAACGCAAAGATGAAGTGGATTACGATGTTTCAAGGGAATAAAAATAAATATTATGGGCACGAAAATAAAATTGGCAATATTAATTTCTGATGCCGGTACTGGCACTAATTTAAAAGCTATTATCGATGGAGTTAATTCCGGTACAATCAACGCTGAAATTTGCGCAGTAATTTCAGATACTATAAATGCAAAAGGACTAGAACATGCTAAGGCAAATAATTTAAAAATTGAAATTTGTGAAAATAAAAAAGACTTACTGCCACTTTTAAAAAAAATAGAGTCGGATTATGTTTGCTTGGCTGGCTGGAAACAAATTATTCTAGATGAAGTGATTCTCGCTTTTCCAAATAAGATTTTAAATTTACACCCTGGACTAATTCCTGACACTGTTGAAGTAAACTATAAAAATCCTGATGGGACAGATGCTCTTTGGAATAAAGGCATGATGACCAATAAAGCAATCAAGAATTTCTTTGATCAAAAGTCTACTTTTGCCGGTTCGAGTGTCCATTTTTTAACTTTAAATTTTGATTTTGGGCCAGTCCTAGGAAGAACTTTTGAGAAAATTGAAGAGAGTGACAATATCGAATCCTTATACGAAAGATTAAAGAAAAAAGAAAACAAGCTATATATAGAAGTTTTAGAAAAATTGTGTCAAAATGAATAATATGCAAAAAATTTTAATTATAGGTTCTGGCGGAAGGGAACACGCTATCGGGTGGAAAGTAGCGCAATCACCAAAAGCTGGACAGATCTTTTTCGCCCCTGGAAATGGCGGAACTAGCGATATCGGCATCAATGTAGATATAAAAGCGACAGATATTTCTGGATTATTAGAATTTGCTCAAAAAGAAAAAATAGATTTGACATTGGCCTTGCCTGATGACCCGCTCGCACTTGGAATTGCAGACGAATTTAAAAAAAGCAATTTGCGTATTTTTGGTCCGACTCAAAATGCCAGCAAAATAGAATGGTCAAAGGCTTTTTCCAAAGACTTTATGCATCGACACAATCTTTCAACTGCAAAATTTGAAACATTTGGTGATTTTGAAAAAGCCAAAGATTACGTTAGAAGGCAATCAATGCCGATTGTTATAAAAGCGAGCGGTCTGGCCTTAGGCAAAGGTGTAATCATTTGCCAGAATCTAGAAGAAGCAAATAAAGCGCTCGAGGATATGTTTGTAAAAAAAGTTTTTGGAGATGCTGGCACTACCATAGTGATAGAAGAATTTTTAATCGGACCAGAAATTTCTATTCATGCTTTTACGGACGGTCAGAATTATAAAATGTTTCCTACTTCACAGGATCATAAGAAAATAGGTGAAAATGATACTGGGTTGAATACCGGCGGAATGGGTACGATTGCACCACTTCCTTTTGTAACAGATGAACTTTTGGAAAATATTGAGAAAAATATCGTCGCTCCAACTGTTGACGCCATGAGCAAAGACGGCAATCCATTTTTAGGTGTGATTTATCCCGGACTCATGCTCACCCAAAATGGTCCTAAAATTCTTGAATATAATGCGCGTTTTGGTGACCCAGAAACACAAACCTATATGCGACTTTTAGATACGGATATCTTAGACATTTTTAACGCCTGTGTTGATGGGAAGCTCGATCAAATACAAATAAATTGGAGTAAAAAATTTGCTTGCACGATAGTCCTGGCTTCTGGAGGGTATCCGGAAAATTACGAAAAGGGGAAAGTAATTTCAGGAATTGAAGAAGCAGAAATGCAACCAGATATTGTAGTCTTCCATGCTGGTACAAAAATACAGAATAATCAGCTTGTTACAAACGGCGGACGAGTGCTAGGGGTTACTGCTACTGGCGACACCCTAGAAGAAGCGCTTGAAAAAGCTTACAAAGCCATAGAAAAAATTTCTTTTGAAGGTATGCAATACCGAAAAGATATAGGCAAAGGTGCACTAAAAATAAAAAATTTCTAATTATCCCAATTGAAAAATTGTTCTCGGTCTGGGCCGGTACCGACGGAGATGATCTTTATATTAAGGTCGGAGAGTTTATTTTTTATATATTTTAAATAGGAGACGAGTTCTTTGGAAACTTTCTTTTTATTGTTTACGCCGTAATTTTTTTCTCCCCAGCCGTGGATATCTTCTGTCACCACATTCGTTACTTTACTTAAATAAAGTGGAAACTCTTTTAAAATTTTATTTTTATTTTTCTCTTTTACTTTGTATCCCGTGACCACTTTTATTTTATCACTCAAACAAATATCAGCTTTGTTTATAAAAATTCTATTTGCACCCGAAAGCTCTATGGCATGGCGCAAAGCAAATAAATCAAGCCAACCGCACATCCGCGGACGGCCAGTAGTCGCTCCGAATTCTTGCCCCGCATTCTGAAAAAGCTTTTCCAATGCTTCATCTTTTATTCTAGCAGGGAAGTTTCCACCGCCTACTTTAGTAGTATAAGCCTTGATCACTCCATAGATATTTCGCAAATAAGTATGAGGCACGCCCAAACCCAAGCAAACGTTGGCTGGTAGGGTATTACTGCTTGTAACATTAGGATAATCACCAAAATCAACATCCAACATCACCGCTTGTGCGCCTTCGGCTAAAATATTTTTTCCGTCTTTCAGTCTTTTTTGAATTAAAGATGATACGTCACAAATTTTAAGTTTCTTTATTTCTTTTACTACTTTCAACCATTTTTTCTTTGATTTTTTTATTTTTTTTAGATCAATTTCAAAACCATATTTTTCTCGGTACATATTCAAAAGATTCATATGAAATTCAGACAAAATCTTTTCTTTCTTTTCAAAATCCGGTAATAATATATCACCCATCAAAAATGCTCTCCTGTTTCGCACATCAGCATAAGCTGGACCAATACCTCTAGATGTCGTACCTATCTTTGTTCCTAGTTTATCGTTTAATTTACTTCGGCGATGTTCTTCGGCTTGATCTAAAAAAGGATGTAAGTATGAAACTAATTTTGCTCGATTAGAAATAAAAAGACGAGGAACAACATTGAATCCTAAATTTTTTAATTGAGCAATTTCTGAAATCAAAGACACAGCATCTACCACAACACCATTGCCAATAAATAATTCAATTTTTTTGTGAAGGCAACCAGACGGAACAATGTGCCCAATAAAAGTAGTTTTGCCTATTTTGAGAGTGTGTCCAGCATTAGCACCCCCTTGAAAACGAGCTACTCCAGAATAGATACCAGAAGATAAAAGTTGGTCTATATTTTTACCTTTTCCTTCGTCTCCCCATTGAAGGCCGACAACCACGTCGATAAATCCTTTATTGCCCAACACTGTAGTTAGGAGATTCTTTAGTAATGACGACATCGTGAGGATGACTTTCTTTTATACCAGAATTAGTGATACGAACAAATCTTACATTATCTTGAAGAGTTTTTATATTTTCGGTTCCACAATATCCCATGCCAGCACGGAGGCCTCCAACAAGCTGATAAATTACTTCCGCTAAGACACCCTTGAAAGAAACTCTACCGACTATTCCTTCGGGTACAAGTTTTTTAATATCTTCTTCCATGTCTTGAAAATATCGGTCTTTAGAGCCGAGCTGCATAGCCTCGATAGAACCCATGCCACGATAAGTTTTATATTTTCTGGATTCAAAAATAATTATTTCACCAGGGGATTCTTCAACTCCAGCAAAGAGGGAACCAGCCATAACAGAACTTGCTCCAGCCGCGATGGCTTTGGTAATGTCGCCTGTATATCTGATACCTCCATCAGCAATAATTGGCACATTTGTACCTTTTAAAGCTTGTGCTACTTCATACACAGCAGAAAATTGAGGATAACCCACGCCAGTGATTACTCTAGTAGTGCAAATTGATCCTGGTCCAATGCCGACTTTCACTGCATCTGCTCCAGCTTTGACTAAAGCCAGTGCTGCCTCTCCTGTAGCAATATTTCCGGCAATAACTTCTAATTGAGGAAATTCTTTTTTTATTTTTTTTAACATTTCGATCACCCCTTTTGAATGACCGTGAGCAGTATCGATAGCTACCACATCTACCCCATTTTGCACTAAAGCTCTAACTCTTTCCAAGGTATCATTTGATATCCCGACTGCGGCACCGACACGCAGACGACCCAAATTATCTCGAGAAGATTTTGGACGAGATTTTACTTTCATTATATCTTTATAAGTGATGAGACCAATAAGTTTATTTTTACTATCAACCAATGGCAATTTCTCAACTTTGTGTTCAGTTAATATTTTTTCAGCTTCTTTCAGATCAGTGCGAATATTTCCGGTTATCAAATTTTCTTTGGTCATGATTTCACCCACTGAAAGTTCTAGATTTTCCTGAAATCGTAAATCACGATTGGTCAAAATTCCTTTTAATTCCATATTTTTATCTACGATTGGAATCCCGCCAATTTTGTTTTCCTTCATAATAGAAAAAGCCTCACTAAGCAAGGATTCCGGTGTTAAAGTTATAGGGTCATGAATCATGCCACTTTCAGAACGTTTCACTTTGCGTACTTCAGCGGCTTGTTTTTCAATACTCATATTCTTATGAATAATTCCTATGCCTCCTTCTTGAGCCATTGCTATAGCCATCGCTCCTTCAGTAACCATATCCATGGCGGCAGAAACAATGGGGATGCTGAGTGTTATTTTTTTAGTAAGCTTTGAAGAAATATCTACATCTCGAGGCAAGACTTCTGAATATTGTGGTACCAGTAAAACATCATCATAAGCCAAACCTTCTTTAAAGTTTTCTTTATCTTTTTTAACTTTATTTAATACTTTATTTTTTATTACTTTCAAAGCCATAATATATCGTGTATACTACCATATTATGAATGATATACAAATACTGATTGTGGACTATGGGTCGCAATATACATTGGTTATTGGTAGAACTCTGCGTGAGCTTGGCATACGAAGCATAATATTACCACCGAATAAAGCGGACAACTGGCTAAAAAATAATACTCCTAAAGCAGTTATCCTCTCTGGAAGCAACTGGAGTGTTCACAACCAAGGAGCACCAAGTATTCCCCAAATACTTGATACTACAGGTAAAAAATATTTAATTTTAGGAATATGTTACGGTATGCAACTCTTGGCATATAAAAAGGGAGGCAAAGTAGAACGACCACTCGGACATAGAGAATATGGACCAGCTACAGTAACGCTAAAAACTACACATCCTCTTTTTAATACAGTTTCTAAAAAAACTCAAGTCTGGGCAAGTCATGGAGACACTGTCACGAAACTTCCAAAAGGTTTTTTTTCTATCGCGACGTCCGGCGGGAATGCAGCAATGAGTGACAAGACTAATCGCGTGCTCGGAATTCAATTTCATCCAGAAGTCGTAGACACAAAAGAAGGTAAAAAGATATTGCAAAATTTTTTAGATATGGCTAATTGTAAAAAAGACTGGAACCCCACAAATTTAATCCACGAAATTCAAAAAGAAGTTTTGGAAATTGTGGGCGAGAAAGAAAAAGTTATTTTAGGGGTTTCTGGCGGAGTGGACTCTACTACTTTGGCTGCTGTACTCGCTCCAGTTTTGGGCAAAAGATTAATTTGTGTAGCTATTGATACCGGAGGTTTAAGACAAAATGAAGTAGCAGAATTGAAAAATAATACTAAAAGTACTGGCATTAAAAATCTAAATATAATTTCAGCCGGAGATGAATTTATAAAAAATATTGGTACAACAATTGACGGAGAGAAAAAAAGAGCAAAGTTCCGTACTGTTTACAAGAGAATTTTTGAAGAACAAATAAAAAAAGCAGGCGCAAAATTTATTGTTCAAGGAACTTTAGCGACTGACATCATCGAAAGTGGAAAAGCAGGGGAGTCAGCTATGATCAAAACGCATCACAATGTAGGTCTCAACTGGAAAGTAGAAGACTTACATCCTTTTCGTAATTTATTTAAATATGAAGTTCGAGAGCTTGCTCGAGTGCTCAAACTTCCAAAAGCTATTTCAGAACGTAACCCTTTCCCAGGTCCAGGTTTATTTTTGAGAATTGTCGGCACGCCAGTTTCTAAAGAAAAACTCGAACTCGTACGGGAAGCAGATAAAACTGTAACAGATATATTAAAAAAACATGATGTCGCCAAAGATATTTCTCAGCTAATTGTTGCGCTTCTTGGTGTCGATTCTGTTGGAGTAAAAGGAGATGAACGAGTTTACGGTCATTCTATTGCAATTCGTGCTGTGCAAACAGTAGATTTTATGACTGCTAAAGGTTACTATTTTCCAGAAGTAGTGATGGAAGAAATTACAAACGCTCTCACTAAACATAAAGGCATAGTCCGGGTATTTTTTGACATGACCCCTAAACCTCCGGCTACAACGGAGTTTGAGTAAAAAAATAAATTTATGAATAAAAAAATAACAAAAAAAATTCAGAGTGCTTTAATTTCAGTTTTTAATAAAGATGGACTGGAAGAAATAGTTAAACTACTTGCTAAGCATAATGTGAAAATTATTTCGACTGGCGGTACTGCGGAATTTATCCGCAAGCTCAATGTGCCGGTAACTGAAGTGGAGAAAATCACAAATTATCCTGCATTATTTGGAGGTAGAGTAAAAACACTGCAACCGCAAATTTTTGGCGGGATTTTAAATCGCCGGGATAACCAAAATGATCAAAAAGAAAAAACAGAGCATAAAATAGAAGATATCGATCTAGTAATAGTGGACTTATATCCTTTTGAAGAAACTCTCGCTAGTGGCGCAGATGAAGAAGAAATCATAGAAAAAATAGACATCGGAGGAATATCATTAATTCGCGCAGCCGCAAAAAATTTTAATGATGTAGTTGTAATTTCTTCAAAGAATCAATATAAAGAACTTTTGCAAATACTAGAAAATGGTAATGAAACTAGTTTAGAAGAAAGAAAAAAATTCGCAGGCAATGCTTTTGAAGTGACGAGTCTTTACGATAGTGCTATACGTGGATATTTCCAAGGCAAAAAACTTCGTTACGGGGAAAACCCTCACCAAAAATCAGAATTCATAGGTAGTCTCGAAGAAAGTTTCATCCAACTTCACGGTAAAGAACTTTCATATAATAATTTAATAGATACTGAGGCGGCCATTATGGCTGTTTATGATTTCAAGGACCCTGCTTTTGGTATAGTCAAACATATGAATACTTGTGGTTTAGCTGTTAGACCCGAAGGACATTTATTTGAGGCATACGAGGCGGCTTATAATGCCGATCCACTTTCAGCTTTTGGTGGCATACTTGCAGCCAATAGAATTATCGAGGAAGATATCGCTAGGCTCATAAAAGAACAAAAACTTTTTGTAGAAGTTATCATCGCGCCAGATTTTTCCAGGGAAGCTTTAAATATATTAATGGAGAAAAAAGATTGTAGAATTTTAAAATGGAAAAATCCAAATCTTTCAGCAAAACAAAACCGAACTTGTTTTACAGGAATTCTTTCGCAAGATCGAGACACTCATATAGAAACTGAAGGAGATTTTAAAATAGTCACAAAACGTGAACCAACAAATCAAGAAAAAAAAGATTTACTCATAGCCGCAGTGATAACAAAGCATTTAAAATCAAATGCCATAGCCCTAGTGAAAGATGGCACACTTATTTCTATGGGGTGCGGGCAAACATCACGCATTGATGCATTAAAGCAAGCCATCGATAAAGCTAGGAAATTTAATTTTTCGCTCAAGGGCGCAGTGATGTCATCAGAAGCATTTTTCCCATTTCCTGACTGCGTAGAGCTAGCGGGAGAAGAAGGTATCACCGCGGTACTTCATCCTGGAGGTTCGAAAAATGACCAAACGTCAATCGACATGGCGGACAAATATAATATAGCAATGGTAACAACTAGTTTCAGACATTTTAAACACTAAAATAGTAAAGTTGACAAGTCCTTCTCAGAGTGTATCCTTTAAAGGAATCTAATAAAAAAATTTGTTTAGGATTTGCTTTGTAAATCCTTTTGAAAAATCAATATTAAAGGAGGCATATATGCTAAAGTTAGAATTAGAAGTCAAAAATTTGTTGCGATTTTATTGTAACAAATCTTTTCGAGAAGTATGTAAATTATTAATCAATGACACATGCCCTGTACTTACTGATGATATAGTAGCGGGCATGTATATTGTAGCATTCTCCAGATACGAATCTAGAACCGAAGTGTTTGAGGACCTGCCCACAGAGGAATGCAGAGAGCATTTTATAAAAATTAGGGGAGGGAGCTTCAAAAGATTTATCCTCTTCAAAAAAGAAGACGACAATGGTGTTCTCGTAGGACAAGGTGTCGATGAGAATTACTACGTTGTCCTCAGCTGGGACAGAAATGGTTATGATCTTTGGGAACCGGAAGTGCTGTTTCCAAGTAACAGATGAATGCTTGAAAAATAGCAAAAAACATTTAACTTGGGAGGTCAAACGATGAACAAAGAAGGTTATTCTTTTTTAAAAGTAACTTCGATGCGTGAACTATGTAATGCTCTGGTTGTAAACGAAACACCTTTTCTCGACATAAACTTGTTGAGAATGTTTTCTGCAGTTTCAACATCAACGTTTGAATCGCAGTATTGGATTTCTGTAAATATTCCAAAGAAATCCAAAAAACATTTCAGGATAATTCAGAAGCTCGGGGGTATCATAAATCCATTCTTCACAAGATTTACACTTTTTTTAAAATCATCTGATGGAATAATCGTAGGTTTCAGAGACGATAAAACTTATTTTGTTGTCGCCGCTTGGGACAAAAATGGAATTGATCTTTGGACTCCAAAGATTGATGTTCCTGAAGGAATAAGTAGTAGTTGATGGATCCGAACCTACTATCAAAAGGCCAACATGCTCCGGGAGGAAAGTGTGTTGGCCTTTAGCATTTGTTTTAAATTAAAAAAATGATAAGATAAAATATGGAAAAAAATCCTATTGTTGGTATAGTCATGGGCTCAGATTCTGATTTAGAAGTGATGGCAGAAGCAGCGAAAGTTTTCGAAGAATTTAATGTGCCTTTTGATCTGACTGTGGCTTCAGCGCATCGCAGTCCTGACTTAGTGCACAAATATACAACTAGCGCAAAATCCCGCGGATTAAAAATTATTATCGCAGGTGCAGGTGGAGCAGCGCATCTAGCTGGGGTCATCGCATCACTCACGACTCTTCCAGTCATTGGTGTACCTATTAAAACAAAGAACCTAGACGGTCTCGATTCAATTCTTTCTACTATCAATATGCCCCCAGGCATACCTGTCGCAACTGTCGGAATTAACTCTGCAAAAAATGCTGGGTTGTTAGCTATTACCATACTTGCCATAAATGATAAAAATTTAGAAAAAAAATTAATTGCCTATAAAAATAAAATGAAAGTGGAGGTGAAAATAAAAGGAGAGAAACTTTTAAAAGTTGGATATAAAAAATATTTAAATAATAAATAAAAAAATGAGCGACTTGTATAAACAAGCTGGTGTAAATATTGAAGCTGGAAACGAAGTTGTAAGGCGGATCAAAGAAAGTGTGGCGAGTACTCACACTAATGCTGTACTTACAAATATCGGACACTTTGGAGGACTATATGATTTAGGAGAAATTATTAAAAATTATAAACATCCGATCTTAGTACAAAGCATCGATGGTGTAGGAACAAAACTTTTAGTAGCGAAAATGGCAAACAAATACGACTCCGTAGGTGAAGATATGGTCGGACATAGTTGTGGGGATATTCTCGCAATGGGTGCACGGCCTATTACATTTCTAGACTATGTCGCCAATGAGACACTTATACCAGAAGAAATGGAACAAATGGTTAGAGGTATGGCAAAGGCCTGCAAAGATGCGGGAGTCGCCATTATTGGCGGCGAAACCGCTGAAATGCCAGGTGTATACATGAAAGGCGAACATGATATCGCTGGATGTATTTCTGGTATAGTAGAAAAAGATAAAATAATAACAGGAGAGAAAATTACAGAAGGAGATATTATTTTTGGCCTTGCCTCATCAGGACTACATACAAATGGATTTTCTCTTGCCAGAAAATTAATTTTTGAAAAAGCCTCACATACGGTAGAAGAAAAAATTCCAGAACTTGGCATGACAGTAGGGGAAGCGCTTTTGCAAGTTCACACTAATTATACAAAGCCAATACTAGAAATACTTGATTCTGAAATTGAAATAAAAGGCATCGCGCATATTACTGGCGGAGGATTTGTAGAAAATATTCCTCGCATACTTCCTAAAAATTTGAATGCAGAAATAAAAAAGGGTTCTTGGCCCGTCCTTCCAATTTTCTCTTTTATGCAAAAAATTGGTACTATTAGTGAACAGGAAATGTACACTGCATTCAATATGGGTATTGGTATGGTTCTGGTTTCCAAAATATCAGAGAAAACAAGAATTGAAGAAATTTTAAAAAAATATCAAAATTATAAAATTTATGAAATTGGAAAAATTATTAATGGAGAAGGAAAAGTAATTTTTATATAAAATGAATCTACTAAAAGAAACAAATTTTACAGACTTAGGAGAAAAATATATTGGGAAGGTACGAGATGTTTACATACAAAATGATAAAGTTATTATGATTTCTACTGATAGATATTCAGCTTTTGATCGCAATTTAGCTCTCATACCTTGTAAAGGGCAAGTTTTAACTCAAACAAGTAAATTTTGGTTTGAAAATACAAAAGATATAGTAAAAAATCATGTTCTAGACTTTCCAGACCCAAATGTGGTCGTAGGTAGAAAATGTAAAGTTTTACCAGTGGAAGTAGTGCCAAGAGGATATATATCTGGAGTTACAGGAACTTCTCTATGGACTTTATACCAAAAAGGAATGAGAGATTTTGGAGATTTTATTTTGCCTGATGGTATGCATAAAAATCAAAAATTGGATAAGGTTGTATTGACGCCCACCACTAAGCATGAAGAACATGACCGGCCACTTTCAAGCAAAGATGTAATTGATGGCGGATATATGACAAAAGATCAATGGGAAAAAGTTGCGGATATTTCTTTAAAACTTTTTGCCCGTGGACAAGAGATAGCTCTAACACATGGACTCATATTAGTAGATACTAAATACGAATTTGGCTTGGATGAAAACAACGAAATAATTTTAATTGATGAAATTCATACTCCAGACTCTTCTAGATATTGGCAAGCAGATTCTTACCAAACCAAAATAGACCAAGGTCTTGAGCCAGAAAATTTTGATAAGGAATTTTTACGTTTATGGTTTAAGAAAAATTGTGATCCCTATAAAGACAAGGTATTACCTGAAGCACCGATAGAGATGATAAAAGAGTTATCTAGCCGATACATCCGAATCTGCGAACAAATAACTGGTATTCCTTTTAAGGTTCAAATAGGGAATATAGCCAAACGAATAGAAAATAATCTTAAAAAATACGAAATAAAATGAGCTCTAATATAATTAAAAACGCCATAAATCCTTTAGACGGAAGATATTTTGACAAGAATCGGGCTTTAGCGCCTTATTTTTCTGAAGAGGCTTTGATGAAATACAGGGTGATGGTGGAGGTAGAATATTTAATCGCTTTATCCGAGAATAAAATATTTCGTAAATTAGCGCCAAATGAAATAAAAATAATCAGAAATCTTTATGAAAAATTTGATAATATTTCATATCAAAAAATAAAAGAAATAGAAGCCACGACGAATCATGATGTAAAGGCAGTTGAATATTTTATAAAAAAAGAACTTTCAGAAACATCTTTAAAAGATATTACTGAGTGGGTGCATTTTGCCCTTACTTCCGAGGATACAAATAATTTAGCTTACGGATTGATATTAAGCGAAGCTGTGGCAAAAGTTTTAACGCCTAAATTAAAAGAAATAAATAATGAACTTGAAATTTTAGCTAAACGCTATAAGAATTTACCCATGCTCGCTCGTACTCACGGCCAACCAGCCAGCCCTACAACTTTCGGCAAAGAAATTAATGTATTTGCCTGCAGACTTGAACGAGGCTTAAGTCATCTACTCGGACAAAAAATAATGGTTAAAATGAATGGTGCTTCTGGAAATTACAACGCTCACACAGTAGCTTTTCCAAAAATTGACTGGTTAAGGTTTACTAAAAATTTCATTTTAGATTTAAATAGAAAATTAATTTTTAAACTTGAGCTAAGTGAAGTAACAACACAAATCGAACCCCATGATTCCTATATCGAACTATTTGACCGTTTTAAAAGAATGAACTATATGCTTGTCGACCTCAACCAAGACATTTGGAGATATATTTCTGATAATTGGATAACTCAAAAAGCCAAGGAAGGAGAAGTCGGTTCTTCTACTATGCCACATAAAATAAATCCGATTGATTTTGAAAATAGCGAAGGAAATCTAGGCCTCGCAAATACACTTTTTGAATTTTTTGCTAGAAAATTACCAATTTCACGTCTTCAGCGTGATCTTTCGGACTCTACAGTAGAACGCTCTTTTGGAACAGCTTTTGGACATTCGTATTTAGCTTATACTTCACTTCTAAATGGATTAAGTAAAATCAACGTAAACGAAACAAAAATAAAAGAAGATTTAAATAATCATCCTGAAATAATCACTGAAGCTATCCAAACTATTCTCAGGCGTGAAGGTATAGCTATGCCATATGAGAAATTAAAAGAATTAACACGTGGCAAACAAGTTACCCTAGAAGATATTCATAATTTTATTAAAGCACTCAAAATTAACGACAAACTTAAAAAAGAACTTTTGGCAATTACTCCTGAAAATTATATAGGTCTTGCTTCAAAACTCGCTTCAAAGTAAGATAGGGGAATGGTATATAGAATTTCAGCTTCCGTTTTACTTTTATTTTCTATCCTTTTCTTACCATTTTGGATGTCGATCATTTTAGCGTTAGCTCTAATGATTTATTTTAATGTTTTTTTGGAAGCAATTGTTTTATTTCTTTTATCAGATTTTCTTTTTGGAGTAAAAGAAGCAAAATTTCACAATATGATTTTTATTTCTTTTATTATTATAACTATCATTTTAATAATAATAGAAATTACAAAAAAGAAACTAAAATTCTATCCTAACCACACTTAAAGGGTGGTTGTGCGGTATGATTTCGTAAAATCAAATGATCACAAGAATGATAAAAAAGAATAAATTAAAACATAAAAATTCCTTTGTCGAACCCGATGAAATTTTTCTTGATTCAAAAAATTTACAAAATTTTGATCGTCAGCAATTTGAGGGACGAATAGAAAGACCGATCTTGAAAAAAACTATTATAATGCTAGGTATTTCATTTTTGTTTTTTACTGGAATTTTTGGCACTCGCCTAGTTTATCTTCAAATAGGAAAAGGAGAGGTATATTTTAATCGAAGCCAAAACAATATGTTAGAAAAAACCATTATTTTTACTGATAGAGGGATAATTTACGACCGAAATAAAAAAGAATTAGTGTGGAATAAAAAAGAAGACTTAGGGGCTATTGTTTCTACAGAGGACTCAATTTCTAATCCTCCCACTCGAGCATATTTATCTCCAGGATTTTCACATCTTCTAGGCTACGTGAGCTATCCATCACAAGATAAAACGGGAAATTATTGGCAAGGTGAATTTATAGGCAAAGATGGATTAGAAAAACAATATAATGACATACTGAAAGGTGAAAATGGAGCCAAAATAATAGAAACTGATGCCTTTAAAAAAATATATTCAGAAAATATTGTAGATACTCCAAAACAAGGAACAGACTTAGTGACAACAATAGACGCGCGGATACAAGGGGAATTATTCAACCTTATTAAAAATCTATCAGTTGATAGAACTTTTGCCGGTGGAGGAGGAGTAATAATGGATACTACTAACGGAGAAATAATAACTACTACGAGTTTCCCTGAATATAATTCGGAAGTTTTATCATTTGGAAAAGATGTATCAACAATAAACAATTATCTTACTGATAAAAGAAAAGTTTTTGTAGATAAAAATATCTCAGGACTCTATACTCCTGGATCAATCGTAAAACCTTTTTTTGCTTTAGGAGCTCTTGCTGAAGGTGTGATTGATCCATATAAAAAAATCCTTTCAACGGGCTCTATTTCTATTCCTAATCCATATTTCAAAGATCAAAAAACTATTTTTAAAGACTGGCAAGTAAACGGCTGGACAAATATGATGGAGGCAATAGCTGTGTCTTCAGATATTTATTTTTATGAAATTGGAGGAGGATTTGAAAATCAAAAAGGACTTGGTATAACAAATATAGAAAAATATGCAAAACTTTTTGGCTTTGGGGATAAAACCGGAATAGATCTTCCGGACGAAAAAAAGGGAATAATCCCCAGCCCAGAGTGGAAAGCTTCAAACTTCAAAAACGATTCTTGGCGCATTGGAGATACTTATCATACCGCCATCGGACAATATGGTTTTCAAGTAACTCCGATGGAAATGGCTAGAGCAGTGGGGGCTATTGCAAATAATGGCAAATTATTAACTCCACATTTGATATTAAATGATACTGAAAAAGAAAATCAAAATACTATAATAAATTTAGATAAAGAATATTTTGATACTGTCCACCAAGGAATGAGGCTCGCTGTAACTGCTGGAACTGCTATCTCGCTCAATGTACCATATGTTCAGGCCGCTGCTAAAACTGGTACCGCCCAAGTCGGTCTAGCAAAAAATAAGATAAACTCTTGGATCATAGGTTTTTTCCCTTACGATAATCCTAAATACGCTTTTGCGATTATGATGGAAGCAGGACCATCTATTACGGGAAGTGGCGCAGCTGCATCTATCATGCGTCAACTCCTTGACTGGATGTCTTTAAATACTCCTGAATACTTCCAATAAATGGTTTTATGTTGTACTATATAAGCATGTTTTCTTGGCTAAAAAAGCATTTTATACCGCATGAGGGGAATGAACATCGTCCCCATATATTACGTAGTGAAAATATCCGTAAGATTGTTGTTTTAATTATTTTTTTAGAAATAATAACTTTTCTTTTACCGACATTCACTCACGTTAATACGACAGGGAATATGGCGACAGTTTTACCTGCAGTCTTGGCGGGCCTTACTAATGTTGAACGACAATCACAAAATCTTCCTGTGCTTACTGAAAGTCCAATCTTAAACAAGGCGGCAGAAATGAAAGCAGAAGATATGGCCACAAAAAGTTATTTTGCCCACACTAGCCCAGAAGGAAAAACTCCTTGGTATTGGCTCACCCAAGTTGAATATAAATATCAATACGCCGGTGAAAATTTAGCAATCAATTTTAGTGATTCAAGAGATGTCACCAATGCGTGGATGGCAAGTCCTACTCATAAAGCGAATATTGTAAAAGGAAATTATACTGAAATAGGTACTGGTGTTGCGCGTGGTATCTATGAAGGCAAAGAAACGATATTCGTAGCACAAGTCTATGCCAATCCTTTACCTAAAGAAATAAGTCAAATTCAACCTAAGAAAATAATAACTGAACCAAAAACAACACCTAAAATTGTAAGCATAGAAAAACCCACAAATGTTCTTGGAACAGAAACGATCGTAACTACCGAAAACATCCCTGATACTCAGAGTATTTCACTAAATCCCATTCAAAATCCTACCTTCTGGCAGAAATTATTGGCTTCTCCTCGTAATACGATAAATATAATTCTTTATATTATTTTGGGAACAATCCTTATAGCATTACTCCTCTATGTCATTTTTAAAATAGAAAATTATCATCTCGACCTAATAACAAATGGATTAATTGTCTTCGCTATCATCGGAGCAATTTTTACTACAAATTATTATTTAAGTCATCACAATATGGTAATCACTCAAAGTTTAGATTATTCAATTTAAAACTAGACCTATTTGTGTTACAATTAGAATAATGAAGAAATATATTTTTACATTACTTTTTCTTTTTGCTTTACTGATATTTTCCTTGGTTTTTTACTATAAATTTGATCCATCTGTGCTCACCAGACTTTCTTTTTATATGAGTTTGGCGAATCCTTCTATGCGCATCGTTAAGGTAGAAGAAGGTCTACGTAAAGAAGAGGTGGCGCAAGTAGTTGCAAATAAACTTGGTTGGAATACACAAGAAAAAGAGGATTTTATAAAAAGTGCAAATGTTGAAGGATATTTTTTCCCAAAAACTTATTTAATTTACAAGGATGATAATCCATCTACGGTTAAAACGACCATGCTTGATGAATTCAATAAACAAGTGAGTAAAGTTAAAAAACCAAAATCAAAACAAACAATAAACGAAGATACTGCTATTAAAATCGCTTCTATCATTCAGCGTGAAGCAGCCGGCAAGAAAGATATGAATTTAATCTCAGGAATAATCTGGAATCGTATTTTCAACGGTATGAAACTGCAAATAGATGCGACTCTGCAATATGCAAAAGGTAGTGAAGAAAATGGTTGGTGGCAACAAGTTGATTCTAAAGACAAAAAAATTGATTCTTCTTATAATACTTATCTGCATGCTGGATTACCACCTGGACCCATCGCTAGTCCTGGACTCGCTGCTATTTCTGCCGCTTATAATCCGCAAAAAACAAAATGTCTATTTTATTTACACGATAAAAACAGAAAAATTCACTGTACATCAACCTACGAAGAGCATAAAAAAAATATCGAAACTTACCTTAAATAAAGAAAAGAACTAGCTTGCATATATTAGTCCTTTATTGATACAATATACCTATGCAAAAGGCACGTATATTTTTAATTTTGGGTATTTGGATAACCATATTGCCATATTTAGGTTTCCCATATTCTTGGAAAGATATTCTAACAACTCTTTCTGGACTTGGAATTATTTTTGGAAGTTATTTATTGTATAAGGAATCTAAAAAAGAAGGGATAGGGAAAGGAAAAACTTTTGATAATTTTAGAGAGAATGAATTTAAAGGTGGAGAATAAAAATAATAAATATTAATTTAATGCAAAATTTTTTTGATTTTCTAAAAGCAAAACGTGTCACTACTATTATTTTAATAGTTTTTTTATTTATCACTACTTTTTTAGGAGGCGTATATGTTGGTGATTCCAATCGACCAGAAATAGATAAGGTTTTAGGTATTTCTAATAAAGAAACAGAGATCGCGATAAAAACCGACTTTTCCCCATTTTGGAAGGTCTGGAATACTATTAATGAAAAAAATCCATCCGCCAGCAGTGTAACTGACCAGGACAAGATATATGGGGCAATTGGAGGGCTTGTAAGCTCATTAAATGACCCTTACAGTGTGTTTTTCAACCCAGATGAGACGAAGTCCTTTGAAGAAGAAATCGCTGGTAATTTTGATGGTATTGGCATGGAGGTAGGCATAAAAGACAAAATACTCACCGTCATCGCACCACTTAAAGATACTCCTGCTTATAAAGCGAACATAAAGTCTGGTGATAAAATTCTTAAAATTAATGAAAAAGTTACTTCCGATTTAAGTATAGAAGAAGCAATTAAATTAATACGAGGACCAAAAGGAACAACTGTCACACTTACAATTTTTAGAGAGGGAAGTCAAAAACCAGAAGAAATAAAAATAGTGCGAGATACCATTAATATACCGACTTTAGATACAGAGCTAAGAAAAGATGGAATTTTTGTAATTAAACTCTATAGTTTTTCAGCCAATTCTGCCAATCTTTTCAGGAACGCAATGAAACAATTTGCCGAATCTGGAACAGACAAGCTTTTACTTGATTTAAGAGGAAATCCTGGGGGATATTTAGATGCATCAGTAGACATGGCGAGCTGGTTCTTACCTGAAAGAAAAACTGTCGTAATCGAAGACTATGGCAATAACAAAACAGCCAAGACATTTCGAAGTAAAGGTTATAATATTTTCAATGACAAATTAAAATTTATAATTTTAATAGATGACGGTTCAGCTTCAGCTTCTGAGATTCTTGCGGGCGCCTTACAAGACAATGGACGAGCAAAATTAGTAGGAAGTAGAAGTTTCGGTAAGGGATCAGTACAAGAAGTCGTCAATGTAACTCCTAACACGATTTTAAAAATTACTGTAGCAAAATGGCTCACCCCTAATGGAACTTCTATTTCTGAAAAAGGTTTAACCCCTGATTACCCTGTAGAAATTACTCAAAAAGATTTAGATGCAAAAATAGATTCACAATTAAATAAAGCTGTACAATTATTATTATCGCCCAGCAACTAAAAGCTTAATATCTAATTTATGAAAGTCATCTTTTTACAAGACGTCCCAAGGGTAGGGAGAAGGCATGATACAAAAGAAGTGAATGACGGTTATGCCTTAAATTTTCTGATTCCTAGAAAGCTAGCTGAAATGGCCACTCCCACTACAATTGCTTTACTCGAGACAAGAATGAAAAATATTAAAATAGAAAGAGAGATGCAAGAAGATCTTTTGTTAAAAAATTTAGAAAAAATAAAAGGAAAAGTCATCACCATAAAAGCCAAGGCAGATGAGAAAGGGCATTTATTCTCTGGAATAAAAAATAAAGAAATTATAAAAGAAATGAAGGCTCAACATAACGCTGAGCTTAGTGAAGAATCTATCGTTTTAGAAAAACCAATTAAAGAAATAGGGGAGTTTGAAATCCCTATTTCTATTCAAGGCAAAAAATCTTCTTTTAAGTTAATGATAGAGAAAGCTTAGCTTACACTACATTAACTACTTTTTTAACTGCTGTTTTGCCGTTAAAGGAAGTTTTACGTTTTATACCAAATTTAACTATACCGTCTTTTAGAGCGAAAAGGGTATGATCCTTGCCTGCAGAAACGTTTGTACCAGCCATAATAGCTGTACCACGCTGACGAACGATAATAGAGCCAGATTGAGCCTTTTGGCCGTCAGTAAGCTTTATTCCAAGGTATTGTGGATTAGAATCTCTTAAGTTTTTCGCGGTTCCGCCCGCTTTTCTATGTGCCATAAAATACAGTATAATTTATTTTATTAAAAAAATCAAGTTATTTCTTTAAAAATACGATACATTGATAATAAATTATCAATCACATATAATGTAAAAATGCTTGGAGAAATCGAAAATTTTTATGGAAAAAATTAAGCAATTTTTTAATGTAACTATTCAAAGTGAAAAAGGAAAAGATATCCTAATAGTTGTCATCGTAATTTTAGTAGGCCTAGGCTCATTTGAACTAGGTAGACTATCAAAAGAAAACACCTCTAAGGGCATAAAAATTGAATATTCAGACCAAAATACATCGCAGGCGAGTGCTAATGCAATTTCAACAATTTCGGATTTTCAACGTCCGAATTCTGATAATTTTTCAGGTAAAACTTTTTTTGCCTCTAGAAAGGGAAGTAAATATTATTCTTTAGGATGTTCTGCTGGTAAAACTATAAAACAAGAAAATAGAGTTTACTTTACGACAGGGGAAGAGGCAGAAGTAGCCGGCTATGCGCTTTCTAGCTCATGTAGATAATATATACTTGTGTCGCACAATATATGTTTGCGGTATGTTGTTTATTATATATAGATAAAAACTATACAGAAGGACTGCCCCGACTTTTACTGAATTTTTAGATTATTAACTGCGTTGTCAAAATCGGTGGGCTTTCCATCACGCATATTTTCCATATTTGAAATAAAATCTTTCCAAATAATATTTACCAAAACATCATTCCAAAAAAAAGATATCGGTTTTGCAAAATAAGTGCTCCATACTCTTTTTGCCTCTCCCCTAACATAGTTTACATTTTCTTGTCCTGCGGGACTTTCTACGACAGACTTGATGCTAATATGAAAATAGCTAAGAATCAAAATAAGAATAAATCCAAAAACAAGAACTCCTAGGATGCTTATTCCATCTTGTTTGTTGTTTTTGTTTTTCATAAAATGATTTATTTTAAAACACTTCTAAAAATTGAGATGAACCAATCGAAAACCCCAGAAACAGTTATTCCAAAATATTTCATTATAAGCAAAGCCAAAACAATAAGAATTATTATCTGCAAAAAACCACTTTGCTTTCCACCACGACGGGTAAAATTTTTTATTTCATTTTTCATACTTATATTTTACCATACTAAATTTAGTTAAGGCAATAAATATTTGCATATCAAGGGTCACTTAAACATGCTTGAATTAGTTGAGGGTAAATAATACATTGGATCAAGATAAGCGTTTGTAGGCGCGATAGGTTGAGTCAAGGATTTTCCAGGACAAGACTTACTTGGAAGATTCTTTACCTCAGCTGCGTTAGGGGCATAAACAGAGACATGTAAATGCGGACCTGTAGAATAACCTGTATTACCACTATAAGCCACCACCGTACCTCTCGCTACTCTTTCCCCCACGTTTGCTTTGATTAAGGATAGATGCCCAAAAGCACTAGATAAGCCATTATCATATTTAATAAAAACAAATTTACCGAAAGAAGCACCTGGGCACTGTACATCCGTATCTCCAATACCTGCTACCACGCCAGCAGCCATGGCTTTGACTGGTGTGCCTACGGAAGCACGAAAGTCTACTCCACCATGAGAACCAGACACATAAAGTCTTTTTGAATCAACTGTTTTCCCAAAAAGCTGAGTGATAAATACATAATCAAGAGGCCAAGAAAATACCCCAGCATTCGGTAGTTTTGAGGGATCTAAAATATATTTTAATTGGGATTCATAATCTCGCAATTCTTTTTCAATTGCATTTTTTTGAGCAAGCTTATCTTTTAAAATTTTCTGATAATTAGCCTCGCTATTTTTTGTTTGCGCTAAAAGCTTACTCTTTTCTTTTGTATTTTGCGCCACTATCTTTTGCTGATCTGAAAGTTTAGATTTAAGTTTTGAAAGTTCATTTTTTGCGTCAATTGTAACCTTTCTTGTATCTTCCAAAATCCCTTTCGTTTGTTTGAGTACTATTATATCCGCTCTGAGTCTTTCACGAATAGTGACTATATTATCTATATCATTCCAAATCACACTCATATCATTACTAGATAACATATTTTCTACTAAACTAGTCTGTTCAAATTCTTCTATATTTTTAATTTCAAATTTAATAGAATTTATATTATTTTCAATAGAATCTTCTTTATTACTTATGTCTGAACTTAAATTTTGTATGGTAAAATTTGTTTTATCAATTTTTTTCTGAGTAATAGTGATATCTGCATTTAATTTTTTTTTATTTAAATCAAGGGCTTTTAAGGAACTATTTAGAGAACTCTTTTGTTGCCCTAAGTTATCGAGCTGTGATTGATAAATAGCTATTTCTTGTTCTATTTTTTTTATATCAGCATCCTTTTGATTGATCTGGCTTTGAATTTCAGCAGCCGTTTGAGCATAAGAAAAAGCAATGGGGATTACCAGTAAAATTATTAACAATAATATCTTAAATTGCTTTTTGTAGTCGTAATAAAGTTTCATTTTTACCTATTATAGAAGCTATAGTAAAAGGATCAGGTGATTTATCTAATCCAGACAAAGCAAAACGTATTGGATGTAGGAGCTCTCCCCTACTGTCCAATTTATCTGCTATCGTCATCAATACATTTTTAATATTTTCGACAGTAAAATTTTCTTCTTCTATCCCCCCTAATGCTTTTATTGCCTGATTTAAATTTTCAGATATTTTTTCGGGTAAAGTATTTTTAAAAATTAATTTTTCTTTAGAATAACTTGGTTGCTTGAAGAAAAAATCCAATTCCCCTTTTTCTACCATTTCTTTTACATCCCCCCACTTAGAAATTCTCTCTAAGACTACATGAACAAGTTTTGGATTACGCATTTTCTCAGGCAACCATTCTAAAATATTTTTTTCTATTTCAGCTTGGGAAAGTAATTTTATATGTTCTTTATTGAGCCAATTTAATTTATCATCACTCCATTTTGCTCCAGAATGTTGAATTTTAGTCAGATCAAAAACGTTTATCAATTCGTCACGTGTGTATACTTCTTTTTCTCCCCCCGGATTAAAACCAAGAAACGCTAAGTAGTTTATCATTGCGTCTGGTAAATATCCTTCTTTTTCATATTCTAAAATGTCTTTTGCTCCATCTCTTTTGCTTAACTTTTTTTTTCCTTCTATCCCCATTATCGGTGGAGTAGTCACAAAATACGGAGGCATAACACCCAATGCTTTGTAGACAGCCAAAAATTTAGGAGTCGAAGAAATAAATTCCTGTCCTCGCACGACATGAGTCACCCCCATCTCTATATCGTCCACAATATGCGCAAAATTATATGTAGGATATCCATCACTTTTAATTAAAATAAAATCATCCAAAGCTTCAGGCCCCGCAGAAAGTTCTCCCCAAACAAGATCATTCCAAACTGCTTGTTTTAATTCTGACACTTTAAATCTTAGTGGCATAGTTCCATCCCAGACAGGTGGATTTTCAGGCCGATGTTCGCGATACAAAAAAGGTTTTTTCTCTATTTCTGCTTTTTTTTTAAATTCTTCAATCTCTTTTTCAGCATAAGGGTCAGCATATGCCGAGCCTTTTTTTATTAAAATCTCTGCATATTTTTTATATAATTCCAATCTCTCTGATTGAATATACGGTGCAAAAGGTCCACCGATGTCCGGCCCTTGATCCCAATTCAAACCAAGCCATTTTAGTGATTTTTGAATATGCTCTATAGAACCTGCCACTTCCCTTTCCTTGTCAGTATCTTCTATGCGCAGAATAAATTGCCCGTTATTTTTTCTAGCAAAAAGCCACGCATAAAGCGCCGTGCGAACTCCTCCCACATGCATAAAACCAGTAGGCGATGGCGCAAACCGAGTTACAACTTTTTTTGTAGCTTTTTCTAACATACTATTATATTTTAGCATATTTTTTTATCTTTCGTGGTTCAAAGCTATATCTACTAATTCTTGAGCTATTTTTTCGGCAGCACCTTCTTTACCAAAAGCTTTTGCATTTTGTGTCATTTTTTCATAGCTTATCTTGTCTTTTATTATTCTTTCAATTTCTAAACTTAAAATATTAGCTGTCATATTATCCTCTTCGATAACACTACAAGCTCCAGCTCGGGCATAACAAAAAGCGTTTTTTCTTGAGTGATCAGCATTTGAATTCTTAAAAGGAACTAAAATTGACGGCACACCCCAAGAGGATATCTCAAATAGAGTAGATCCAGCCCGAGAAACAATTATAGTCGCTGCGCCAGCAACCATTTTTATTTGTAGAGTATTTAAAAAAGGAAAAGGTAAATACCTTGCTTTGTTATTATTATTTGCCAATATAACTTCAGCTTCTCCGGAAACTGTTTTAAATTTCTGAACTCCAGTTTGGTGAATAATATAATAATTTTTTATCAATACTGGCAACGCGTCCAAGATAACATTATTTATGAGTTCTGCCCCTTGAGAGCCACCGAGGATAACGATAATGGGTATTTTTTCTTCTAATTTAAAATATTTTAATGCTTCATTTGGTGACGCCTTGTGTTCTATTTCTGTTCTAATAGGCTGTCCCACCCAAGCAACGTTTTCTTTTGGAAAAAAACCAGCGGCCTCAGCAAAAGAAACGGCGACTTTTTTAGCAAAATGTCCTGCCCAAAGATTCACTCTTCCTGGAGCAGAATCTGATTCATGGATTAAAACAGGGATGCGTAAAATTCTAGCTGCAAAAATAGTCGGAAATGATGCGTAACCTCCCTTGCCAAAAACAACATCAGGATAAATTGAAAACAATTTATAAATTGCATTAATAGTACCAAAAAAAATTTTAAAAACATCAATAAAATTTAAAAAAGAAAAATAAGTACGCATTTTTCCGGAGCCCACTTCTTCATACAAGAGTCCATTTTCAACAAGCATTTTTTTATCATAGGGACTATCAGAAAAATAATAAAGTTTCGCTCCTACGAGATGTTCTTTATCTATTATTTGATTAACTTTTTGAGCGACAGCAATGAGTGGATAAAAATGTCCACCTGTTCCCCCACCCGTAAAAACTATTTTCATATATTTATTTTAATTATTTTTACGCTGAAATCTGGATATATTAAGCACAATACCCATTGTTATCATATAAACCATAAGTGAAGTACCTCCTTGACTCATAAAAACCAATGGAACTCCTGTCAGAGGAAAAACACCAATTACAGAAGCAATATGCATAAACGACTGCGCTGTAATTAGTATAACAATTCCATAAACTAAAAGTCCACTAAACGCATCTGGGGAACGATTGGCAATACGAAAACCACGTAAAATAAAAAATAAATAAAGAAAAATAGTAATAGTTGATCCAATAAAGCCAAATTCCTCCCCCAAAACAGCAAAAATAGAATCCCCTTGTGGTTCTGGGAGATAACTAAACTTTTGAATACTTTGACCAAATCCTCGTCCAAAAATACCTCCGGATCCCAAAGCAATAAGCGATTGTTGAATTTGATAAGAAGATCCCTGCGCATCTGCTGATGGATTAATAAAAGTTTTCACTCGTTCTTGCAAATAAGGCGTAAAATAAACGAGAGTTCCGAGCAGTAACACAGCTCCAAGAATTGTACCTAAAATGTATTTTATAGGAACGCTGGCGATAAAAAGCATTGAGATTCCAGTAATAGTAATCAAAATAAAACTTTTTGTATCTGGTTGCTTTAATAAAACAAAAGCAATAACTGCGATCATTATTAAAAAGGGTAAAATTCCAAATTTAAAATCCTGTACTTTGTTTTTTATCCAAGACAACCATGCTGCAAGATAAATCACAAAAGCAAATTTTAAAAATTCTACTGGTTGAAAATTAAATCCACCTATTTGTATCCACCTTTGCGCTCCACCATGACTCCAACCGATAGAAGGAATAAAAACCGCTGCAGTTAATAATATAGATCCTAAAAAAATTATAAAAGAAAATTTACGCCAAAATTTATAATTTATTTTGGAACAAATATACATACCCACCAAGCCGAGACCCAGACCGAGAACTAGCTGACTAAAAAGAACTGAATAAAATATTTTTTCATTTTTTGCTAAAACTCCAAGAGATGCAGAAATAAACATAGCAACTCCAAGTGCTAGTAAAATAAATATAATTATAAGAAAAAATTTATCAACCTTTTTTTCTTTCATATTTACCGACTAATAATTGCTAAGATCACACCTACGATGGCAAACATAATTGAAAGAACCCAAAAGCGCATTGTCACTTTATAAGATGGCCAACCAAGCGCTTGAAAATGATGATGAATCGGTGCAAGCCTAAATATCCTTTTACCTCCTCTAAATTTTTTTGAAATAAATTGTAAAATAACTGATCCAGATGTGATGACAAGCATTAGAGCTACTATAGGAAGGATTAAGACCGAATCAGTCAGAAATGCTAAAGTAGCCAAAGTAATAGTAAGCCCCATGATACCTGTTTCTCCCATATAAAATCTTGCAGGTGGAATATTAAACCAAAGAAACGCGAGTATCGCTCCAGTAGCAACTCCAGAGAAAACAGCTAGATCTATTTGATTATTGGCAAAAGCAACCGCTGAATACGCAGCAAAAATAGAAGCCATTACTCCCCCCGAAAGTCCATCTATGCCATCTATGACCCCGCCAGAGAAAGTGGCTAGTGCCACTATTATGAAAAATGGAATGATTAAAATACCTAAATAAATCTCCCCACCAAACGGTATATGGATGGAATTCATTCCTAATTTATAAAAAAACCAGTATCCAATTAAAAAAGATATTAGAATCACAAAAAAAGCTTTCCATTTACGCCAAGACGCATCATCTCTAGCCGCCTTACTATTTCCATAGATCTGAAGTAAGTCATCCCAAAGCCCAATCAGTGAACCTAAAAGTAAAGTAAAAAATGGTATTAATGTCTGATTACGAGAAAGAAAATTCATTTTTTCTGTATTAATAGAAGGAAATATAATTGATGTCAGAAAAAAAATAAGGGTGGTAAGTAAAACAGAAAACCAAATTATTATTCCTCCGACACGGGGGGTATTTATTTCTTCTTTTTCATTGTGAATTTTATGAAAATCTGATGCAGAAGTATCTATATTCCTAGAATATTTTTTCCACATTTTATATTTATAGAAAAAATGTGTAGCAAAAGGAGTAATTAAAAGGCCTAAAAAAAATGCAAATACTGTCGGAACAAAAATTTTAACTAAATTAAAAAGCATATAGTTAGTATAACATTAATTTTTTTTGATTAAAACGTATGCCTGTGTTATTGTTTTCAGGTGAATAAAATTAATTTTAAATTAATATTTTCCTTAATTTTTCTAATTTTTGTATCTTTCCCGATATTTACTTTTTCTCTCTTGAATTTTAGAGAAGGAAAAATAAATGAAATAAATTACCAAAAATTTTTACAAAAAGAAAGAGAAGCTCAAGAAAAAATAGAAAAGAAAAATTATTTAATGGGTAAATTTAACCCTAGCACCAGAGAAGATTTTGTTTTAATACCAACAGAATACACGACAGATAAAAGTACGATGTATTTAAGAAAAGAAACCTTAGATGCCTTTTTAAAAATGCATGATGCAGCCGCTAAGGATAAAATAGATTTAAAAATAGCTTCTGCGACAAGAAATTTTAATTATCAAAAAGATTTTTGGAATAAAATATGGACTGGAGCTTCGTTATTAAATAAAGAAAATTTAGCAAAAAGCATACTTGATAATCAAAAAAGATTTAAAAAAATATTAGAGTATGTCGCTGTTCCTGGAACATCTCGCCACCACTTCGGTACAGATATAGATCTAAATGGTGGTAATGCTTCTTATTTTAATTCGGAAGTAGGCAAAAAAGAATATGCTTGGCTTGTAAAAAATGCCTTCTTGTTTGGTTTTTGCCAACCATACAATTTAAAAGGAGAAGATAGAACGACTGGTTATAATGAAGAAAAATGGCATTGGTCCTATTTCCCTCTGGCAAAAAATTTTACGCAAGAATATAAAAATCTAGTGAAGGACGAAGATATAAAAGGATTCCTAGGAGACGAAAATGTAGCTGGAAAAGATTTGATAAATAATTATGTGCTTGATATTAATCCAGATTGTTTTTAATTTTAAAATATCTTTTATAAAGACCAAATTCTGATAATATTTCCCGTAAGGTTAGTGTTACCGCTATGGAAACAATTATAGCCAAATTGATATTTAAAAACATTAAAAAATAAAAAGTTGTAGCACCAGCAAAAACAGCCATTATATAACCAGATTTTTTTTGAAAAGCAAAAGGTGCATCCCCCATCACTGCATCACGAAGAATTCCTCCGCCAAAACCAGTAATC
The DNA here is from genome assembly GCA_041662205.1 of Minisyncoccota bacterium. Taxonomy (GTDB): domain Bacteria; phylum Patescibacteriota; class Minisyncoccia; order Phycocordibacterales; family UBA9973; genus UBA9973. The sequence continues at coordinate 280,854 of JBAZSZ010000001.1, forward strand.
ATACCCATAAAAATACAAGCGAGTGCAGTCATAATTCCATTACCAACGTTATGAAACAAAAAATTATAAGTTATAGAAGTTCCAATAATTGCAAAAGCAGCTAATCCGACAGAATCTAGAAAACGAAAAAAGGTGAACCATTTCTTAAAAACATGTGGCACTAAATATGTAGCAATGCCACCAACGATAGCAAGTAAAAGATAGTTTGGATCTTTTAGATAAAAAAGTGGCGTCCGCCCAATAACCAAATCACGAAAAGTTCCCCCTCCCACCGCTGTAATCACACCCAAAAGCACCACCCCAAAAACATTTAGCTCGCGTCCTCTTGCCTTAAATGCCCCCGCGACCGCAAAAGCTAACGTTCCAATGAGATCTAGAATGTACATAAATTTATTTTATCATAATCCTACCTCACCCCCAACCCCCTCTCCTTAATAAAGTAGAGGGAGCTAATAAACCTCCTGCTGATAACATTTCTCACAATAAACTATCTCAGGCCTATTTGGCGCATAGCTGGTTTCGAATTCATTCTGGCACCCAATATTCATGCATTTTCTATGCCAAAGTTTAAGTGAATTCTCTAATTTTAAACGATCACTATTTCTGCAGAAAAAACATTTACGTGGTATTGGAATAGAATATTTTTTGTAAAAGGTAAATTCATTTTGGATAATTTTATAATTTCTACCACATTCTACACAAGTAAGTACTTCATTTAAAATATTTTCCGAAATATCTAAAATAGAATCCGGTATATGTTCTGACTTTAATGTCTCTTTATTAATAGTTTTTTGAATTTTGTCCCACCATTTATAGCCCCCTTTTTTAGCTTCTTCTTTTGATAGTGGAAAATATTCCATCGCCATAGTTTCATTATAACCAAAATTAGACATTGAAGCTGGAAAAAATTCTCCATATTCCCCAGTTTTCTTCATATGCTCAATCAATTTATCTCGCAATTTAAAATATTCTTCCTTAGAATATTCTTTGTTCAAAATACAATATTGGCCATGCTTTATAGCACAACAACCAAAAAGATGTTTTGAAGAATGACAATATGAAGTAGCACAACGAATGCACTCATACAAGAACTCATTTTTTGATCGAAGATTCATGCAATCCACAATGTCTTTACCCGCTAAACTAAAAAAACAATACATTGCATTTTCAGCATGCCAGCCAGAAAAACACATATAACAGTTTTTTGAAAACCACCAATCGTGTGTATATTCGCAGTTTAAACTAGCAATACCATCGTCGTTTACTACTGACATATGAGGAACTTTTCTTATAAGTTCTCTGAATTGAGAAAAAAATGTTTTTGAAAAATCATAATCAGAACCATAGCTTTTTGCATCCCATTTATCACTCCACCAACATTTATTGCAGTAAATAGTAAGACCCGAATCTGGAGCATAAATAGACACTACTCCTTTTCCACATAAATCACATTTTCTGTTAAAAAGAGACATTTTATTTCTCCACGCCCAGCGTCTTTGTCTACGACAATCTGTACAAAAAGTTGGAAGAGGAACTTTTATTTTTTCATAAAATCCAAAATCGTCCGGCTCTATTACGAAATCTTTTTCACAATTCTGACATATTTTGTTTTCACTTTTATCTTTCATATTTTTAATCTACTTTAGTTAAGTAAAGTAATTAAAATACACTAGCCACAGGCTAATAAACCTCTTGCTGGTAACATTTCTCACAATAAACTATCTCTGGCCTATCTGGTGCATAACTTGTCTCAAATTCTACTTCACATTTTTTATCTACGTGAAAATGCCCAGCTTTGTTGCACATACACTGTCTGCGCCAAAGCTTGTTTGGTCCTCTATTTTTATAACGTTTAATGTGACGGCATTCAGGGCAATTGCGCGGTATTGGTATTTCCATTCTTTTATAAAAAGCCAGCTCATCTTCTATAATTCGATAATTTTTATTGCACTCTGTACACAAAAAGACTTCTTTGTTTACATCAAAATCTTTTAATAAATTCATTATAGAATCTGGGAAACTTTTCCAATCTATTGTTTCTTTGCCATACGTCCCCCGAGGAGTATCTTCCCATTTAAAACCTTGAGCTAGCGCTTCTTCTTTGGTGAGTGGGAGTTCGTCCATAACAGAAGATTCATTGTAACCGAATGGTGAAATATCCTTTGGAAAAAAGTCACCATAAATACCACCTTCTTTCATTTTTGAAATAATTTCTGCGCGCAATTTTTTATAATCTTCTTTGCTATATTGTTTATTTAAAATACAATAAGAACCCTTTATTAAAGAAACGCATCCAAAACAATTATTAGAATTTGGGCAATTTAAACAATATTCCATAAATTGTGAGCCCCAGCAATATTGAGAACAAATAATATTTGACGCTTCGAGACCAGTATTAAGGGTATTATAAATTAATTCTGATGTGCGTCCTGCAGTGTTGCAATCCATGCAATCTTTCGCTCCACGCCAAACATGCATAGAATAAGCATTATCTTCCGCATCATAAGAATGGAAACATTGACGATTATTTTTTACATTTGTCATATAGTTTCCAGTAGAATTTACGGCATTGAAAATCTCAGCGAACTTTCTAGGTTTGTCTTTTATAAAATTTTGAAATTCTTTTTTAAAAGATTCCACTCCGGAATGCGTATCTAATCTAAAAGATTTTAATTTCTTTTCATATTCCTCTTTTGTGTATGATTCATTAAAAATACAATTTTTTTGTCCACGCAGATTTATACATCCTAAACAACTTGTACAATTTCGGCAATCAAGAAGAAAAGAACTATCAAGACAACTATGGCACCCTTTAGAAAATCGTAGATTATTGCAGTCATAACAATCATCAACTTCATATGACAATTCTACTTTGTTTGTAAAAGAACAATCAACTAAATCTTTTGAAAGCTGGATCCAATAGCAATTAATACAATTCTCATTATTTGAACTTTCTATGATCACATAGCAGTTTTTATTATCAGCTGTAAAATTTAAATAATGACAATTAACATTCCTTAAACCAGTTAAGGCTGGTTTTGGAGTTTTTTCCCAAAGCTTCCTAAATTGTTCAAAGAATGATTTTTTAGAGTCATAATCTTCCGCATATTTTTTAGCTTCTAAATCGTCGCCATACCAACAATTAGAACACCAACTTGGATAAGTTTTGTTTGGGCTAAAAACTGAAATGGTATCTTTTTTACAATTATCACAAATGCGTTTATAAAAACATCTTTCATTTTTATAACAAAGTCGAAGTTGCATTCGACACTCTGGACAAATTTTGGGAGAAAGCACACCAATCTTTTCATAAAATCCAAAATCATCCGGCTCTATTAGGAAATCTTTTTCACAATTCTGACATTGCTTAGTTTGTGCTTCCATTTTCTTCTTTTAAATCCCCCGCTTCGACGGATAAATCTTCTAAATTCTTTGATGCGACATTTATAGAATTACTAACTTCCGCATAATCTGGTAATTCTTCTACAGATTTTACTCCCATAAAAGACAATAACTCAAAACTAGGTTTGTAAATATATTTTCTACTATCTTTCATATCTGTAGTTTTCTCTATGAGTCCACGAATAGATAATGCACGTAAAGTAAAACTGGAGTTTACTCCTCTGATATAGTCAATCTCTGCGCGAGAAACTCCATTTTTATAAAGAATAATAGAAAGGGTTTCTAGGCTTGCTTTTGAAAGATCTTTATTCAATTCTTCTTTTTGTAAGTCTTCGATGAGCTTACTGCATTCCGAAGCTGTGCCAAGCATAATTTCTTCATCATTTTCAATAAGTACTATTCCTCTATTTTCTAAACTTGTTTTTAAATTTATAATTGCTGATTGAATTTCTTCTCCTGAAACTTTCAAAATTTCAGAAAGTTTTTTTCGTGACATCGGCTCTCCTTTCCAAAACAATATTGCTTCTATTTTTTGTTCTAAATTCATATTTTTTCAATTATAATATCCTGAAAATTCTCATTTTGTGTCGCATCCATTATACCATTTCTAACAAGCTCTAACATGGCCAAAAAACCAACTATCACAACAATTTTCTCTTCTTTAGATTCGGCTTTTCCTGCAAAATCTTTAAAATTCATTTTCAGAGAATTTTGAATCCTCTCCGTCAATTTATCTATCATTTCTTCCAAACTGATTACTTTTCGTACTTCTACTTTTGGTAAAAATACTTTTTGAGGCATGGCGCCTATTGCGTTTCGAGCGAAAGTCATCATAGAATCTCGAGTGATTTGAGCATCTGGCAAAAATACTAGCACATCACTCTTTCTTTCAAGTGGCGCGAAAATTATTTTCTGACCAAAATTATTTTTTACATGAACGCCAAGTTTGGTAAAAAGTTCATAAAGTCGAAGTCTTTCTTCCAAATTCTTTATATCTCCTTCCTCCTCATTTGTCAGATCTAAATTCGGTAACAATGATTTTGATTTGATTAAAAGCAAAGTAGATGCCACAGAAACAAAACTAGAAACTTCAGAATAATGCAGACCTCCTAATCTATTCATATAATTCAAATAATCCTCAGTCACCACAGAAAGAGAAACATCATTGATATGAAGCTTCCTTTTTTCAATCAAAGTCAAAAGCAGTCCAAACGGTCCCTCAAAACCAGCTGTTTTTATTGTGTAATTTTCTGTTTCCACCTTTATATTATATAACTATTTTAAAATTTTAACTAATTAAATAATTTAAATCATTAAAAATATTAAACCAACAACAATAAAAATAAATGAAATAATTTTAATTAATACATGTTTTTCATGAAAATATTTATTCCCTGAAATGATTGACCATAAAATAGAAAAGGCTCTTTTGCCACTTGTGATTATTGAAGCAGGAGCATAGACATACGCAACACCTACGATAGCACCACCGATACCATTTGAGAAAGATTGAATGAAAAAATTTTTCTTAAAAATAAATCCAAAAGGATTTTCTTTAAATTTCCAAACAGACATTATAAATAAAAAAGATAATAAAAAAATATGAGTAATGATCTGCTGAGCTTCAACAGAATTATAATAAGTAATGCAATATTTATAAATAGAAATAGTCGCTACTGCATTGATTGTGGAAAATACAACGTAACCAATCCCTTTTTTATTAATACCATGATTAATGAGTAAAATAATAAGACCTAAAACTATTATAAAAATCCCAAATAAACTTAAAATATTTATACTATACCCTAGGATTATATCCACCACGAGTAAAAGAGGTATCGTGCCAATCATTAAAAACCCAAAGGTACTGCGGTCAGCCTCAACTATCGCATGAAGAGTAGAATAAATTTGAGCCATTTCCAAAATTATTAATAAAGAAAAAATTGGTATTGATGCAGGATTAAATATAAAATTATTTTTCAAAAGAGCAAAAACAATAAATATTATTAAACTCCAAAAAATATTCAAAAAACCAAAAGTATAAATATTTTCTTTTTTATTTAAAACTTCCCACTTTCCAAAAGATGAAGATATTTCACTAAAAAAAGTTCCTATCGCGGTTAAGATTAAGCCAATCATGTTAGGAATTATATTCCTCAATAAATTTATACAAAAGCCGTACTGGAGTACCAAGAGCGCCGATAGCTAGATTTTCCCCTGACATAGGTGTCATCCTAGAAGCAATGTCTACATGTGCCCATTTGGGAGTTTTTTTATTTTCATCTTTATTTTTTATAAATTGATATAAGAAGATTGCGCCATAGATAGCTCCACCATAACGAGAATCTTTATTATGAACATTTGTAAAGTCACCTATGGATCCTTTTATTTCATTTTCATATTCTTCCCACATGGGTAAACGCCAAACATAGTCTCCAGTTTTTTCTCCTGTTTCTTCAAGTTTTTTTGCCAATTCATCATCATTACTAAAAATTGCCGAAGCTCTCTCTCCGAGGGCTACCGCTGCAGCACCAGTCAAAGTTGCAACATCTATCACCACATCTGCATTATATTTTCCTGCATAAGTTAACGCATCTGCGAGAATCACCCTTCCCTCTGCGTCAGTATTCAAAACTTCAATTGTTTGCCCCGACATTGAACGAATCACATCTCCAGGACGATAACTTTTTCCCGAAGTCATATTTTCTACAGCAGGAATAAGTGCAATTACATTCTTTTTTAATTTCATTTTCGCAGCTAAAGCAATAGTATGTATTACTGCCGCGCCACCAGACATGTCCATATTCATTCCAAGAAGCGAAGACGATGGTTTCAAATTTATACCACCCGCATCAAAAGTCACCCCTTTGCCTACGAGAACAATTGGCTTTTCATTTTTACTACTACCCCAGTATTCCATAATAATAAATTTTGATTCTTCATCTGAACCTCGCCCCACTGAAAGAATAGCTTGCATTTTTTGTTTCTCCATTTCTTTCTCACCCAGCACTGTGACTTTTACCGGTAAATTTTTTACTGTATACTTTGCTTTTTTTGCTAAAATTTGTGGAGTCATGTCTCCTCCGGGAATATTTGATAGTGTTCGAGTTTTGTTTACCTCTTCTGCTATTGTGTGACCTTTCAAAATAGCTTTTTCTATTTCAGTATTTGTTCCAGAAATTATTATTTCTTTGATTAAGTTAAATCCTTCTTTGGGTGGAGTTTTATATTCATTAAATTCATAATTAGCAAAATCCAGTTGAGAACCTATTACTTCTGCCAATTCTGCTTCAGAAAGTTTTATATTTTTAAATACAAAATCATTAAAATCAAAAGCTAACTTTTCTGCTTTTATGTTTTTTGCATTTACAATCATCTTACGCACAAGCAAAAAAAGCTTTCGCAAGTTCATTTTTTCTGCTTCATCGCATTTTAAATAGAGTGACTTTATTCCACTCTCCTTCATAATTTCGTCTTTATTTTTTGAGCCAACAGAGACAAAAAGTGCCTCCTCTTTTACATCTTTTGCATTATCCTTAAAAGTTATTTTCATGCTTAGATTATATACCTTTTTAGAAAAAATTCAAAAAATAGCATTTTATTAAAAATATCAATAAAAAAGTTTTCCACACCTCTATTAACTACTTTACTTGACTAAAGTACTTTAGTTTGATAAAGTAGCTGTATGAGTAAAGGAATGAATAAAAATACATCAATCGAAACAGTTAAGCTAATTCAGGGAATTGGTTCAGGAATGAACTGGAACGATAAGAAAAATAAACAATTTATTGAAGCTATTTTGGTCTTAAAGAATGAAAATGAAGCTAAACTCTTTTTACGTGATTTAATGACTGAGAGCGAAATAAAAGAATTTGCTAATCGTCTAGAAGCTGCTCGCCTGCTCTCAAGAGATGTGCAATATAATGCCATTATCGAAAGCACCGGTCTTTCTTCTGCAACCATCGCACGAATAGCAAAATGGCTGAAAGGGTCGCTTGGTGGATATCGTTTAATTCTATTTCGCCTATCAAACAACCATCACAACTCTTCCAAACTTGGGAAAGGGTTACTTTTGAGCTGATAATTATATTTTAAATTTTTTTTTGAAATTAACCCCTTCCTAAGTTTACTAGGAAGGGGTTTTGCGTTGTCCACTGAAACGCTATGGTTTCCCTCCATCAGGGATAAATTTGTTCTTTGAAAGGAGAAAAAATGAAGAAATTAAATCCTCACACATGTATTTTGTCCCAGAGAGAAATTGAGAAATTGCTCGAACCTATTGAGGATCATGGTCATTGTTATAGTGCAATAGCTCAATCAATGATCAGAGCTGAAAAGGAGAGAAGAAAATTTAGCTGTAAGCAGTGTATAAAAGGAGAAAATTATGGATGATCGTATTTGGTGTCCCAATTGCAACAAGTGGAATTTTGTAAAAATTTTAAAAATCATAACCACGAAAGAAAATGACGGGACTTGGATTTTCAAAACAAAATGCAAATGCACTGCTTGTAAACACAAATGGACTGACATTGAAAAATTTTAACATCGCGTTCATTAACGCAACAAATGGGCTACTCGTAAACGAGTAGCCCATTACTATTTTTATCCAATTATTTATTTCTATCTACTTTACTAAACTAAAGTAACCAGTATTTACAAAAAATTAAATTATGTTTTCCTGACTCTCACGCAACCTGGCAATTTGATAAATACTAAAGACGAGAATGATAGCGGCGAGCCATTGGGTAAATGAAAGCACCGTGTGATTGACGATAAAATCCAATAAAATAGCTACAAACGGAAAAGTTAATTCTAGGATCGTCGAAATGTGAACTGGGGTTTTTGCTAATCCTTTGTAGTAAATAAGCAAAGCAACCATGCCGGTAGAAACAGCGATCAGCGCCAGCAGACCAAATTGGGAAACATTTGGCAAAGCAAAACTTCCTTCATTAGTCCTTCCATACAAAAGCACTAATGGTAAAGCAACAACTATGGTAAAAAGAAATCGATAAAACGTACTGACTTCAGCGCGAACTTTTCCTAAAAGCATTTTAGAAAATGTCGTAGACGAACCCCAAGCAAAAGCAGCACCGAGTGCATAAAGTGCTGCTATTATTGTCCCCTCTCCAGTTTGAAAATTCACAACGCCATTTGAAAAAGTAACAAAGTATGCAGAAACTAATGCAAGTAATGCCCATTTGATATACCTGTTATCAAATTTCTCTTTTAGAAAAATGGTAGCGGTAGTAATAGCAAATAATGGCTGAAGTTTTTGCAAAAGAAATACCACTGAGATGGTAATAAAGTGAACTTTCCCTAAAGCCGTCGTAAACCAAAGCGTACCTAAAAGTCCGCTCAAAATTGCTATCAAAATAACCAGCCACCATTCACGTTTACTAAGCCTAGTTTCTAAAACGTATTTAAGGACAAAGGGAGATAAAATAATTAAACCAATCAAATGCTCAAAGAATATTATAGTGATCGGTGGTAGCAAATATAAATGCTGGCGAATGAGTCCGTCAAAAGCCCAAAGCAAAGCCGCAATGATAATAAAAACTGGACCTGTGTATCGAAAGTTTTTTAGCATAAATTTATATCTTTTTTTATTTGATTAATTAATTCTTCTTCAGTATTAAAATTTTTATATTCTCTCAAAAATTTATTTAATGTAAGTTTTACCTCTTTCCCATAAGCATCCCCATGATACCCTATCAAATGCGCATCTATCTTATTATTAGAGTCTATTGCGATACCAGCTCGATAAACAACATTATCTAAAAATACTTCACCGGCATACACCCCCGCAGGTGGTAATTCTTTTGCCTGCGTTTCCAAGTTTACCGTTGGGAAACCAATCTTTCTACCATATTGATCCCCTTTTATAACTTTGCCGAAAATTTCGTATTGCATTTTTAAATTTTAAAACCCTTCTTCACTCAACCTCTCATCAATACGATTCATATCTCTCGGAAACATACAAGCCTCACGAATATTTTTAAGTCCCAAAAGTTGCATCGTTATACGCTCGGCACCAAAAGAAAATCCTCCTTCTGGTGGAACTCCATATTTAAAGGCTTCCAAAAACATTTTAATTTTATTTGGATCCATTTCCCAAAGCTTTACATGTTCATTCAGCTGTTCGTAATTATTTATTCTACGTCCGCCAGAGAGCCATTCAACTCCACGACAGATAAGGTCCATCCCTTCATTGTATTCAGGCTCTTCTGGATTGGGATAAACATAAAATGGCTTCTTACGAGTAGGATATCCGTAAATGAAAACAAAATCAGAACCTGTTTCTTCCTTAATTATTTCAGAAATTTCTCTTTCGTCTTGTGGATTGGTATCTTTTTCACCTCGAACATCCCGACCAGATTTATCAAAAATTTTCTGTTGAACTTCTCTTAAGGAAAGAGATGGTGTTTTGTCTAGCATGACAGGAAGTGTGACATTTAATAATTTAAGATGTTCATCATTTTTTATTTCTACTTGTTTTAAAATATATTTAAAAGTTTCTTCCGCCATATCGCGTACATCCATCCATGATTCTATAAAACCCATTTCAGCATCTAAGCAGACAATCTCTGTCAAATGCCTAGTAGTTGAAGATGGTTCTGCTCGAAAAACTTTATTAACAGTAAAGCATCTCTCAAAAGCGGACATCACAATTTGTTTGTAAAGCTGAGGAGATTGAGATAAATAAGCTTTCTTTCCAAAATAATCAAATTGAAAAACCTCTGCCCCTCCCTCAGCAGCAGCCGGAGTAATGGAAGGTGCCTGAAATTCAAAAAACATATTCTGTTTCATAAATTCTCTAAAAGAATCAATAATAGTTTCTTGAATTTTAAAAACTGCTTGCACTTTTGGCTGTCTTAATACCAAAGCCCTATTATCTAACTCTGTGGTAAGTTCTAGATTATATCCTCCTAAAGACATATCAAAAGGTAATTCTTTTGCTTGGCTCAACACTTCAATACTAACAACTTCGAGCTCCACTTCACCATTTAATACTCCTGTCTTTATATTTTTCTCTGGACGTTTGTTTACCATTCCTGTAATTTTCAAAACCCATTCTGGGCGAATCGTTTTTGCAACTTCTATAGCCTCAACATGGTTTGGCAAAGTAACACACTGTACCCGTCCTGTCATGTCACGCATATCAAAAAAAACCATCTTGCCTTGGTCACGCCTGACATCCACCCACCCAGCAATGATTATTTCTTTACCAATATGATCTTTTAAATCTTTAATGTAAATTCTATTTTGCATATTAAAATATTAGCATAAATAAATTTTATTTCCCATTATGCCAAAGCTCGGTGACAGAATTGCCATTGTGAAGATTGTCTATAACTTGCGCAATTAATTTTGCAGTGGAAATCACTTCTAATTTTTTTATTTTTTTCTTGGCTTCTTCTGAAAGACAAGAATCAGTGAACCAAATACCAGAAAATGGCGCCTTGTTTAAATTTTCTATCGCATTACCGGAAAGTACAGCATGTGTCACTGTAAAATATACATCCTTTGCTCCATTTTCTTTTAAAGTCTTTAGAGCCTTGATAGCCGTCCCGCAAGTATCTGCCATGTCGTCCGGCATGATTATGTTATACCCTTTTGGATCACCGATGACTTCCATTATTTCATTATGATTAGCCTTTTTGGGATCTCGAAATTTATTGATGATTACGATATTCCCTGGGATACCGAGCTGTTGCGCTAATTTTCTACAAGAAGGCGCCGCCCCTAGATCAGGCGCCACAATTTTAAATTTCTTTAAATCAAATTTCTTTGAGCGAATATGATTTAAAATAAGCGAATCGGTATTCACATCCACCATAGGAATGGTCAGAGCGTGAGCATTATAACTCGATGGATTGTGTAATTTCAAAACTACAATTCTATGCGCTCCTGCCATTTGAAAACGCATAGGAATTTTCTGAGAAAGTACTGGCTCTCGGTGATTAGAAGATTCATCTTGCCTAGCGTAAGGCAAGCATGGCATGACTACTGTCACTCGAGAAGGCTCGCCTTGCTTCAAGGCGAGAACCAAAGACTCACATTCGTCTAAATCATAAGCAAGTTTTTCTTTTTCACCAAAACGAGGTTGGGAAATTATATAGACATCTCTGTCTCTGACTGATTCAGTATGATGGATTAAAAACTCTCCATCACTGAATATTTTATAAAAAAAGGGATCTAATTTAGTTTTTAATAATTTTGCGACTCTTAAGGCAAGATTTTGATGAGTACCGCTAGCGTTTCCGAATAATTTTAAGGGATAAGGGTTGAGATTTATCTGTTTTTTATTTTTCACGATAAGAGTATTTTATCATAAGGATAAATAAAACAAAAACTTGTAAAAATACCCATACTTGACTTAAAAAAATTTTCATATAATATATTCTTAATGCAATCAAATATAGGTTTTAACAATTATTTCTTCTTTTTTAGCTTCTGGAGCAAAGGTTCCAGGGTTCATTTCTGATATTGTTAAAATCACTCTAAACAAACATAACAATACAAGAAACGAGCCCTGGAACGGGCTCGTTTCTCTTTTCAAGAGGAAAAATTCTTTGAAAATAAAATAAAAACAGCTACCTTTGGTGGCTGAAAAAAACACAGAAAGGAAGTAAAAGTAATGGAAAAAACTAATTATCTCCGTCGTATTATTATTAATGTCGGAATAATACCTGTCGCTGTTTATGACATGGGCAAGAAAGGAACTCTTGCCCAGATTTTCAAAAGTCTTGGAGAAGCAAACAAAATCTGCTTCTCGTCAAAAGACATGGTGGATGACTTTTGTCGCGAACATAGCGACAAACTTAGCCACCATGGATCCACCTTTTTTCTTGTAAGGAAAGGAGGGGGATATATCGTCGTCCGCATTCGCGTGAACGATGATAACCATCCACACTTCGTCGAGTATGGATTAGAGCACTTCTACGTTTGGAGTGCCCGACACAGAGTAGTTGTGGTTAAACTACCACAAAAAAAGAAACAAAAAAAAATATCAAAACTTTTCAAAAACCGCTCTGCGTATTTTGTATCGTAACACTATGCCGCCCGAAGGTCTCAGACCAAGGGCGGCATTATTATTTCTAGTACACATTTACCCCGATTTTTTCTCGCACTTCGGACATCTTTTTTGCAGCGACAAGCTTTGCTTTCTCACCGCCAGCTTTTAAAATTTCAAGAGCACTTGGTATATCTTTTTCAAATTCTTTTCTTCTCTCTCGAAGTGGCGCGATAAATTTCTCTAAATCCTCTATTAGCATTTCTTTCAGCTCTTTATACTTGCCAGCTTTTTCTTCATAAATCTTTTTTAATTCTTCTTCAGAGCGAAAGAGTTTATGAATAGCATAAACATTTTGCGGAATTCCTCCACTGGAATCCGTCACGATGCCCATCACACATTTTTTTATTTCTTCATATTCGGCAAAAAGCGGAATGGTGTTGCTATAACTCTTACTCATCTTTCTGCCGTCCGTGCCAGGCACAATAGCCACCTCTTTCATAATCATCGGCTCAGGAAGATTGAAAATCTGACTTCCCTCTCCATAAATATTATTAAACTTTTCCGCTATATCTCGAGCTATTTCTACATGTTGTTTCTGGTCGGCCCCCACTGGTACGAGATCTGGACTATACATCAAAATATCCGCTGCCATTAAAACAGGATAATTAAAGGTACCAACATCAATTTCTTTATTCTTTGCTTCTGCATCTTTAAAAGCATGAGCTCGCATTAAAAATGGCATTGTAATAATAGTATCAAAAATCCAAGCGAGTTCAGTATGCTCAGAAATATCACTTTGTTTGAAAAATGTAACTTTCTCTGGATCAAGACCGATAGCTAAATAATCAAGCAAAACATTTTTTATATTTTCTTTCATTTCTCTTGAATTCCGAAGAGAATGCAAAGCATGATAATCAGCAATAAAAACGTAGCCATCGTGTTCATTTTGCAAATCAACAAATTGTTTCATTGCTCCAAAATAGTTGCCAATATGCGGTTTTCCTGAAGGCTGAACACCTGATAAAAATACCTTTTTAGACATATTTATATATTAACATATTAATAACAGTTTTACGCACTTTTATCGCTTTGACAATTTTTCTACTGTGCTAGAATAGCGAAGTGGCTAAGATAATAAAAAATAACAATCTCCGCATTCCTCCGCAAAGTATTCATTCCGAACAAGCGGTCCTCGGCTCTATTATGCTCCGCAAAGATGCTATGCATGAAGTCGAGGATATGATCACACCAGATTCTTTTTACGTGGAAAAACATAAAAAGATTTTTCAGGCAATGCTTGATTTGTCGGCAAAAAATGAACCGATCGACATGCTTTCCCTCTCTACTAAATTAAAAGAACGAAAACTTCTCGAAACAGTCGGTGGTAATCAATACTTAGCGGAAATCGTAAACGTCGTCCCCTCCTCCACCAACATCAAACATTATGCCGATATTGTACAAAAAAAATACGTTCTTCGAAGTTTAATAGAGGCCGCGGACTATGTGTCTGAGCTTGCCTTTGAAGAAGGAGATGACCACATGGATGATATTTTAGATATGGCAGAAAAGAAAATTTTTAGCGTAGTCTCCAGTCCCAAAAATCAAAAATATGTAAACTTGAAAGATGCTTTACCAGAAGCCTATGAGCGCTTGGAAAAATTGCATGAAACCAAAGGTATGCTTCGAGGGCTAGCAACTGGATTTAAAGATTTAGACCTAATGCTCTCTGGTTTGCAAAAATCAGATCTAGTCATTTTGGCAGCTAGGCCAAGTATGGGTAAGACCACCCTTGCCCTAGACATAGCGCGTATGTCTGGGGTCTTGCATGAAAAATCTATTTTAATATTTTCTTTAGAAATGTCCTCTCAGCAACTAGTAGACCGCATGCTCTCCGCTGAGTCACGAGTGAATGCTTGGAATTTGCGTACTGGGCGGTTATCTTCTGATCGAGATTTTTCCCAATTGCGAGACTCCTTAGATAAATTAGCTAAAGCCAAAATTTTTATTGATGATCAGCCTGGAAATTCTATCGTTAAAATGAAAGCTCTTTCCCGTAGACTTAAAGCAGAAAAAGGACTAGACCTTATTGTGGTGGACTATTTACAACTCATGACTACCTCAAAAAATCATGATTCCATGGTCAACCAAGTCACAGAAATCTCAAGATCATTAAAAAGCTTGGCTAAAGAATTAGACGTGCCAGTGCTTGCTCTTTCTCAGCTTTCCCGAGCCATAGAATCCCGTGGTGGTAAACCTCGCCTTTCTGATCTTCGTGATTCTGGTTCGATCGAACAAGACGCAGACGTCGTCATGTTTATTCACCGTGAAGATAAAATGAAAGACGAATCAGAAAAAACAAACATCGCTGAAATCTTAGTGGAAAAACATCGCAATGGTCCGACTGGAAAAGTGGAACTCTATTTCGACGAAAAAACTACTACTTTCTTAAACCTTGAAAAAAGCAGCCTAAGCGAATTCGCTCCGTCGAAGATAGGTGGAGAACTCGATGAATTCTAAAATAGTTCTCTGGAAAAGTCTTGCGCAGCGCGACGGCGCGAGCAGTTCGCTGGTGTAGCAACACCAGATAGATTGCTTTTCCAGATAAGCTATTTTAGAATTCATAAACATGGACATTATAGATAAATTAACTGAAATCTTTAAAGAATTTCCCGGCATTGGGGAGAGACAAGCTAAACGTTTTGTTTATTTTTTAATGTCCAGAAATCCTGCTTATAGTGAAAATCTAGCAGAGTTGATAAAAGATCTCAAAAAAGAAACAACACAATGTAAAGAATGTTACAGGTTTTTTATTTTGAATTCCAAGAAAGAAAAATTATGTGATAATTGTTCTAATATAAATACTGACGCTTCTACTTTAATGATCATAGAAAAAGATTCTGATTTAGAATCTATTAAAAAAAGTGGGATTTATCATGGGAAATATTTTATTCTGGGTGGGCTTGTACCTATAGTTGAAAAAAATACTAAAAGCCGAGTACGTATTGAAGAGCTAAAAAATAAAATTTCATCTAGTAAAAATCTTAAAGAAATAATCTTGGCCTTTTCCATAAGTCCTCAAGGCAACCATACTGATCAATATGTTCGTGAGCAATTAAAAGATATTACTGAAAAATTAAATATAAAAATCTCCTCGCTTGGCAAAGGACTCTCTACTGGCACAGAGCTAGAATATTCAGACAACGACACTCTCAAAAATGCCCTAAAAAATAGGCAATAAAAAAATAATCCTGCCGATGGCGGGATTATTTTATAGAAGTAATTTTTACTTTGAAAAAAGGCTGGCGGTGGCCATTGCGTTTTAGGTAACGAGATTTTTGCTTATATTTTACAACAAGAATTTTTCTAGCGCGTCCTATTTCTACAATTTCTGCATCCACTTTTGCGCTCTTGATATAAGGTGTACCTATGGTCGTATCTTTGCCATCATCAACTAATAGCACTTTATCAAATACGAGCTTATCTCCTTTTTTGTACTCGACTCCTGTCGTCTTTATTTTCTCAATAGAAACAAGGGTCCCTTTGGAGACCTTATATTGCTTTCCGCCTGTTTGTATAACTGCAAATTCCATAAGTTACATATTATATGAAATTTCACAAAAACGCAAGACTTTGTTATACTTAACCACATATGCCACCAAAAACTATAGAAAAGTATTTTTTCTTTGGACTATTTTTTATCACTTTAATTTTCTCTTTTTTAATTTTTCAACCTTTTTGGATTGTCCTTGTATTGGGAGCCTCTTTTTCTATAATGCTCTATCCTGTACATGAATGGCTCAATAAAAAACTTCCAGCTACTTGGCTTGCCTCTCTTTTAACTTTATTATTTTTCATCATTGTACTGTGTGTTCCACTTTTTGGTCTTGGGTCCATAGTCTTTAATCAATCTCAAAATCTTTATCATTCTTTTGTAAATAATGGAAATGTTTTTCCTTTTATTGCTTCTGTTGGGGATAAAATAAATCAAATATTACCAAATGGCATATCTTTTGATATGAATGAAAAAATTTCAACTTTTATTTCTTTTGTAACAAATAATATTACAAATATTTTTACTGCTACTTTATCTGTTTTGTTCTTATTTGTATTATTTCTTTTATCTATCTTTTATTTTTTAAAAGATGGCAAAGAATGGAGAAAAACATTAATAAAACTAAGTCCACTTTCAGATACTGATGATGAAAAAATAATTATTAAACTTTCACAAACAATAAATAGCGTAATAAAAGGAACTCTTTTAATTGCTCTCATTCAAGGTATTTTAATGGGTATAGGCCTCACTATTTTTGGTATACAGCATGCAGCTATATGGGGTGTAGTAGCAGCCATAACATCACTCATACCATCTATCGGCACCGCAATGGTTTCTATTCCAGCTGTAATTTTTCTTTTTGCCACTGATCACGTCATATCCGCTATTGGCCTTACGATATGGGCAATACTTGTAGTCGGAACAATTGATAATTTCTTAGCTCCATACATAATTGGAAAAAGAATAAATATTCCACCATTCTTAATCCTCTTTTCTGTATTAGGTGGAATCGCTCTCTTGGGTCCTGTCGGTATTTTAATCGGCCCACTTGCAATTAGCTTACTCTATGTATTAATTGAAATATATCAAAATAAATTCGAGTAACAAAATAAATAATGTCATTAAAATTTTACAACACTCTAACACGAGAAAAAGAAATTTTTACTCCACTTGATCCACATGAAGTTCGTATGTACACTTGTGGTCCGACAGTTTATAACTATACTCACATAGGCAACTTGCGCGCTTTTGTCTTTGCTGATATTTTACGCCGTACTTTGCAATATTATGACTTTGAAGTAAAACAAATAATGAACATCACTGACATCGGTCATCTTTCCAGTGATGCGGATTCAGGCGAGGATAAAATGACCAAAGGGCTCTTGCGTGAAGGAAAAGAATTAACCTTAAAAAATATGCGTGCCTTAGCAGAATTTTATACTGACACTTTCAAGCAAGATTTAAAAATACTTAATATTAAAATGCCAAACGGCATGTATTTTGCAAGTGATTACATAAAAGAGGATATTGATCTAGTAAAAAAATTAGAAGAAAAAGGATATGCTTATCGCACCACGGATGGCGTGTATTTTGATATTTCAAAAATGCCAGACTACGGGGCACTCTGGGGTGGTAAAAGAGATTGGAATAAAGAAGGCGCTCGTTTAATTGAAAATTCTGAAAAAAGAAACCCTGAGGATTTTGCTCTTTGGAAATTTAACAACACAATCGGTTTCGAATCCCCTTTTGGTAAAGGTTTCCCAGGTTGGCATATCGAATGCTCAGCAATGGGATTAAAATTTCTAGGAGAGCAATTTGATATTCATACTGGTGGGATTGATTTAATTCCTACTCATCACACCAACGAAATAGCTCAATCTGAATGCGCTACTAGTAAAAAACCATTCGTCAAATTTTGGATGCACAATGAATTCGTTGATACTAGTGGAGAAAAGATGTCTAAATCATCTGGAAATTTCCTCAGAACCCAAAACTTATTGGAAAAAAATATTAATCCCCTTGCTTACCGTTTTTGGCTCCTAATGGCTAATTATCGCACAAAGGTCAACTTTAACTGGGAAGCGCTAGAAGCATCAGAAACAGCCTTAAAACGCTTATACGGCCTATACACAAGCCTGGGGGCTGATATAGGAAACATTCACAAAGAATATCAAAATAAGTTTAAAGAATTTATAGAAAATGACTTAGACACACCTAGAGCACTATCATTATTGTGGGACGTTTTCAAGGATAAAAATATGTCCGATAGCGACAAAAAAGCAACTATTCTTGATTTCGATAAAGTGTTGGGACTTGGCTTCGAAAACTTAAAACAAGATATAATTCCAGAGGAAATTTTGAAACTAGCTAATAAACGCGAAGAAGCTCGCCAAAATAAAGATTTCCAAAAATCTGATGAACTAAGAAAAGAAGTGAATTCTCTGGGTTATGAAATAAAGGACACTTCGGAAGGACAAAAGATTTCTAAAATTTAAAAATCTTTTTGCGGTAAATACAAAAAACAACTGCTAAATTTATTATTATAAAATAGATATTGAAAGAATAAATAGAAAAAATCCAATTTTTAATAATCAATAAACCCAACATACTATTTAAAGCAGCTATCAAATATACAGTACTCGCTTCAGTCTCTGGAAATTTCCAAGATTTTATTAGCGTCGGTGTTGCCGCTAAGCCATCACTTAATATTGCAAAAAAAATAGAGATTCCTAAATTATGAGTAATCATATAAAGTATCAAGGATGTAATGGCAAGTGCTCCACAATATAAATCAAAAGCATTTATTTTCCAATAACCGTTTTTAACTAAAATTGCTGTAATAATAATTACTAAAGAAAAAAAGGCGTCCATAAATATCGGCAAACTTACAAGCCCCGCACCTGCTTTATATTGAAAAAATACTCCAATAAGCGGAGCCAAGACCCAAATAAACCAAGAAACTAAATTAGGCTTTGCCCGCCCACTTATTATGCTTTTGATATAAGAAAAATGACCCAAAAAACTTAGAAGAATAACGATATAAATAATATTCTGAGAAATCATTTTAGATCCCCTCTTTTTTGAGTTCTTCTATGAGGGTACGAGAAGAGCGGGAAAGTTTTGACGGAAGTTTGATGTTGAGTTTGATTAACAGATCCCCTCTTTTATTTTTTCCTGCAGGCACTCCTTTGCCACGAACACGAAGAATTTCATTAATAGAAACTCCCTCTGGAATCGTCACTTCAATTTCTCCGTCTAAAGTTTGAATGGGATATTTCACTCCCAATAAAGCGTCAGAAAGCTTCAAATTTAGATTCATTACCAAGTCATTGCCTTCACGCTTAAACACTGGGTGCGGGGCAACATTTATTTTTATATAAAGATCTCCTGTTGTTCCTTTAGAAACTGCCTCACCATAACCCGTCATGCGGATCATCTCACCATCACGTATGCCTGCTGGAATCACAATAGAGACCTCTTCTTCACGGCGAAGGACTCCTTTACCTTTGCATTTTTCACAAATTTCTTTTGGTACTTCACCCGCACCCAGACAAACTTCACAAAGTTTTGTACTAGCAATATTTCCAAAAATTGTTCTTTTTGATTCACGAATTTTTCCTTGACCATTGCAATGCTTACAGGTTTCCATTTTAGTCCCGACTTTTGCACCAGAGCCTCCACATGTCTGACAAGTGGAAGTTTTAGTAATTAAAACTTTTCTATTTACGCCAAAAATGGAATCTGCAAAAGAAATTTGAATCTCAGTAGAAATATCTCGGCCTCGGCGCACCTCTTGCCTTCCTCCACCCATTCCACCTCCAAAGAAATCACTAAAAATATCATTCAGGTCAAATTCTGCAGAACCATTTTGAAAACCTCCAAAACCTTGAGAGAAATCGAATCCTCCAAAACCTCCTTGCCTTGGGTCACCGTAGCCTCCTTGTTGTCCCATATTTTCAAAACCTGATCCATATTGATCGTATTTTGAACGTTTGGCGTCATCAGAAAGCACTTGATAAGCTTCATTTGCTTGCTTGAATTTTGTTTCATTACCACCCTTTTTATCGGGATGATATTTTTGCGCCAACTTATAAAAAGCCTTCTTAATTTCATCTTTGGAGGCAGTTTTTTCAACACCTAAAATGTTATAATAGTCTTTATTCATAAGGTTATTTTGCTATTATATCATAGGTTCAGCCTCTTGTGAAGTCTTAGTTTTTGTTTTTAGATTTTCTTCTACTGCCTCGCCGGAACCTTCTGTATCGACGGATTCTCCACTTACCTTTTTTCCTTTATTTTTTCCTTCAATAATCGCTTTTTCTTCTGCACTTCGAATAATGGTGGCTTCTTCTTCAGCAATAAGTTTCGCTGCATCACCTTTTGGTATTGAATATTTTCTGCGAGAAGCTGCTATGATCTCTTCTCTATAAGATGGATGAGTAGGTGGTAACACCCGTAGAGTCTCCGCAGAAAAAGGATCATAAGATTCTCCATCAATGGTCATTTTGATATAAAATTCTGTAACTGCTAGATTGATCATATCTTTCACATCAAAGAGTGGAGCAAATTCCGGCTTCATTTTGACGGCATCCTCACCACCAATACGAAAAGTGATAACACTCCCGACATTACCCAGGACTGCTTGATGAACTTTTGGTAAAATCTGTCCGACATACTGATGCGCGATAGTTAAATTAAGCCCGTATTTACGAGCCTCAGATAAAATATTTTCAAAAGTTTGGGTAACGACGTTTTGAAACTCATCAACGTATAAATAAAAATCTTTACGTTCTCTTTCTGGTATAGCCGCACGTTCCATACCCGCTTGTTTTATTTTTGTTAAAAACATCGAACCGAGAAAAGAAGAATTCTCCTCACCTAGTCGGCCTTTAGAAAGATTGATAAAGATTATTTTTTCTTGATTCATTAATTCACTAATATCAATTTTATTTTGTCTTTGGCCGAAAATATTTCGAAGCAATGGATCAGAAAGAAATTGTCCGAGTTTGTTTACAAGCGGGATAATGGCATCCGTATCAAATTTTTCAGACCAATCAGCGAATTCAATAGCGAAGAATCTTTTGACCATGTCATCTGTAATATATTCCACCACTTTCTGTCTGTAATTTCTATCCGTCAACATTGAAATCATCCCACGCATGGTTGCATGAGGGTAATCCAAAAGTGCTAAACAAGTAAAACGAAAAACGTGTTCCAGACGAGGAGTCCAATTCGCTCCGAACTGTTTTTGAAAAACTTCAATCAACCCTTGAGTCAATTGAAATTTAAACATTGGATCGACATTTGCGAGCGGATTGAAAGATGCGGGAAATTCAGTATCTGGCGGATCTATAATACAGACATCTTCAATACGTTCTTTTGGCACATAGTCTAACATTGCGTCTATTAATTCACCGTGTGGATCGATAATGCAAAGCCCATGTCCATACGAAATGTCCTGCCGAAGCATTAGTTCCATAAGTTTTGATTTGCCAACTCCAGACTTTCCAACTATATAAAGATGCCTACGACGATCTACTCGTTTAATACCAAAAACGAATTTTTTCTCTTCTAATGAAGCGACGTAATTAGTTCGCCCGATAAAAGAAACATCATCAGGTTTTACTTTTCCAAAAACAGGTAGCTCTGGTGGTGGTGGTCCGTATTTTATTATTTGCACTCGATTCGGCTTGGACATATATTGATTATTTTAACATAAAATTACCTCACCCCCTACCCCTCTCCTCATAAAGGAGAGGGGTTAATATACCTCTTGCTGATAACACTTCTCGCAGTAGACAATCTCCGGCCTTTCTGGAGCAAAATTAGTGATAATTTTTTTCTGACATTTAGCACAATTACGATCCCAGAATTTATATGGACCTCGACGAATTACCCGATCTTGATGCCTGCAATAAAAACATTTTCTTGAAATTGGAATATTTATTTTTCGGTAAAATAAAAGTTCTTGATCTATAACCTTATAATTTCTTTTACAAGAAATACATTTTAAAATTTCACTCGTTATAGAATCCTCCACATCTTTTATGTGGTCAGGAATATCTTCTGTTTGTAATGTTTCTTTACCTTCTGTCTTTTGAATATCAACTTCCCATCTATAACCTTGCGCGAGAGCTTCTTCTTTTGAAAGGGGGAAATTTTCTTGAGCCATAGTTTCATTGTAGGCAAAAGGAGCAAGCTCATAGGATATCATTAATCCATATAAATCTAGATCAGTTAATTCTTTTATTATTTTTTCCCTTAATCTTTCATACTCTTCTTTAGAATATTGCTTATTTAAAATAAAATATTGTCCATTTTTCAATCCATCACAACCAATACAGTTTTTGCAATTCCTATTATAAAATCCATATAAAACATTACTGGAATTCTCTACTGCATAAGAACCAATAATATTATTCCCATACCCAGAAGCTACTACTTCGAGCAACTGTTCAGAGTTTATCCCATGACCAATTGTACCGATAGAATCTTTTATATGCTTTGACGAGTGAGTATGATGACAGTCTTCCCCATTGTTTATCTCAAAAGATTTTTGAACATTTTTACACGAAAAAAGATAATCTCCCGTAGAATTTACAGTTTTTATATTATTATTTTCTCGCATTGGAAAATTTAAAATAAATTTCTCAAATTCTTTTTTAAATTCCTCTAATTTCTTATAAGATCCTAAAATATCACTCACTTTTTTAGTGTACTCATCTGCCCCCATCGGCTTATTTAAGAAATAGTGAGATTTATTATTCAAATTAACACAACCAAAACAATTTAAAACATTTCTACAATTAAAGACAAAACAAGAATCTACTGAACTGTTTATATTTTGACCATAAAGAATCCCAGAAGAATGTTGAATATTTATAGATTCGTAGCATCTTTCTACTTTTATTCCAAAATACAAATCACTAGAATCCTTGACATCTATTGCTCCTCTAGAATAAAGCACTTCCTCGGCTGGTCCAGTGTTGAAAACAAGATAACAATTCTTGCATCCACCAGCCATATTGATATACTCGCTATTTATGTTTGGACCTGGACCAATAGAAATATAGGTAGTAATTTTAGGAACTTTTAATAAGAGCTCTTTATAGTGTTCTAAAAAAGATCGATTCTCATCAAAATCCATAGCATAATCTCTCGCTTCCCATTTTTCAGAATAAAAACATTTTTCACAATAAATAACATAAGGGGATTTTGGATTATATATCGAAATAACATTTTTTTCACAGAGAGCGCATTTTCGTCCTGAATATAAACTCATCTCATTTCTAAATAAAGCGCGCATTATAAAACGACAATCTGGGCATATCTTTGGATTTGGTACCTTCATCTTTTCATAAAATCCAAGCTCGTCAGAGGAAAATGAAAAATCTTGTTTGCATTTTTTACAGTTTTTTATTTCTTTTATATTTTCCATATTAAAATACTTTAGTTAAGTAAAGTAACTAGTATACTTCTTGCTGGTAACACTTCTCACAATACACTATCTCTGGTCGGTCAGGTGCATACGAAGTTTCAAATTCAACTTCACATTTTTCATTGCCGTGAAAATGGTTCTCTTTGTCACACATGCAAGATCTATGCCAAATTTTCATAGGATTACGCATTTTTAGTCTATTTTCGTGACGACACAAAAAACACAATCTGGGTAAAGGTACTCCGAGTTTTCGATATAAATTTAATTCATCTATAGTTATTTTATATGCTCCTCTGCAACAATTACTGGATTTTTCTTTATTATCACATCCAATAATTTCCTTCGTGATGGAATCTGTTACATCATCCAAACTAGACGGAAGGTCTTTAGCTTCTATTGTTGTTTGATACTCATTTACTTTTTTTTCACGCCATCGATAACCCATTTTGATTGCCTGCTCTTTGGAAAGAGGAAAATAATCTTGCGCCTGAGTTTCATTATAACAAAAAGTAGAAAGTTCACTAGGAAAAAATTCTCCATATTTATAGACAATTCCCCTCTTGTCCACATAAGGCACTTCATTCATCTGTTGTTCAATTTTTGGAATTAATTTTTCATATTCTTCTTTGGAATATTGTTTATTTAGAATACAATATTTCTTGTTTCGCACACCAATACAACCAAATAAATTTGAGCTTCCATGACAATTAAAAGAATATTCAATATCATTTGAGCCATAAATCACACTACCAAAAAGATTACGAGAACCCCCTATTCCCGTATCAAAAACTTCATAAAGCATTTCGCCTTCCCCTACTCCAGGACCAGAATCATAAGCATCTTTAAGACTTTTTACTGCCCAGTGTGAAAATTTTGCATCCTCTATGTCTCCAGTTGCGTCAAAACAAATTTTGCAATTTTTAGTACCTTCTAAATTATCGCCCGTTGAATCCACAGTCTTTATTTTAACAGCAAACCGATGAAGTGATTTTAGGCATATTTCTCTAAACTTATTTTTAAGTTCTTGGATAGTTCTATAATCCTTAAAACTATATTCTGCTATTTTTTTGTGATATTCTTCTCTAGAAAATTGCTCATTCCACATACAATATGATTTATTGCGTAAATTAGTACAACCAAAACAATCTGTACATCCTACGCAATCATAAAGAAAATATGAATCTACACAACTTTTGCAATTTAGAGAATATAATAAATGATAGCTATCCGAGCAAAGCACGTCTTCATAACAAAGTTCAGAACGATTAACAACGTATAAATCTGCAGAATCTTTTGTTCCTGTAATTCTGTTTGCATATAAAGTTCTTTCTATTCTCCAAGAACCGGAACACATATAGCTATCCTTACTAGCTTCCGCAACATTACAATAATCACTGTTTGTATCTTTTATATTTGAAAGAGATTGCAGAGGAATATTGTCTCTCAAATTTTTCCATTGTTCAAAAAAAGGATTTAAAAAATCATATTCTTTACCATACGAAAGTGGATCCCAGCCATCACCCCACCAAGCATCAGAACAATATACTGTAAGTTTTTCTTCTGGAGGTAAAAAAGAAATAAGCATTTCATTGTGTCCTGGCGCATCGCATTTTCTTTTAAATAAAGACATCTCATTTCGCCAAGTTAGACGCCGAATAGTTCTACACTCCGGACAAAAAGTCGGTGGAAGAACTTTTATCTTTTCATAAAAGTTAAAATCTTCCGGCTCTATAATAAAATCTTGTTTGCAGTTCTGACAGATCTTAGTTTCTGAATTCATATTATTCTAAAATTTTTCTTAAAACATCTTCCGGCACTTCTGGTGGATTAGATTTTTGAGACACAGGTGCAGGTGTGGGAGTAATATCCTTTTCTATTTTTCCCGATGTGGCAGTGGCAATCAAATCCTTTAATTTATTCATATCTTCTGCTGTAGCAGCACGATCATTTTTCATAGGAGGAATAAATTTTTTATTATCTTCATTTTTCTTTTTTAGGGAATCAAGAGAGATTGGTGCTGGCACAGTTTTATCTTCTACTACTATTTTATTTAAAACATTTTTCAATGACGAAGTATCTCTATTTATTGGATAAGTGGATTTAGGTCTGACAGGGGCTGGGACTTGTTTTGTGAAAACTTTCTTAAAGGTCTTTATTATTCCTGCAGGTTTTGTTGATACTGGAGCTTGTTGAAATTCGATACCCAAATCAGCTAATGGTTTATAAAATTTAGATTCATCATATTTAATTTGATCTTGTCCTCTTTTTTCCACCTTAACTTCTCCAGATTTTATTTTTGCAATACATTCCTTACAATAAGCAGCTCGGCCCGGCTCAGGCTTAAAAGGCACAGTTTTTTCTAATTTACAAAGTGAACAAATTACAGGGAATTTTTCTATATTTCCATTTGTAGTAAAAGTGTCATTACCTAATGACATTCCACTCCATTCATTGATTTCTCGCTCTACCGCCTCGCGGGACCTACAGTAAAGATCACGAGAAGATTTTATTACTTCTTCTTCCACTTTTTTATCACCGGACTTTACCATGGGCGGCAAGGTCTTAGCAGAAAATGGACGGGAGGTTACACCGTCAATCATTAATTTTAAATAAATTTTATAGTTTGGTAAATTTACGATATCAGAAGGAGTAAATTCTGGATCAAATTCTTTTTCTAAAAAATCTGCGTCATCGGAACCAACACGAAAAACTATCATTGTACCTACGTTACCAAAGACAGCATCACGCACTGCTGAGCTTTTATCCACCACTAGCTGCGCAGTGTATTGGTGGGCCACGGTTAGATTAAGCCTGTACTTTCTAGCCTCAGATAAAATACCAGCAAAAGCATCTGTCACAAAGTTTTGAAATTCGTCCACATATAAATAAAAGTCTTTGCGATGTTCTTCGGGGATACGTACACGCTCCATGGCAGCCAGTTGAATCTTGGTAATGATCATTCCTCCCAAAAGACCAGAGTTGTCTTCACCGATACGCCCCTTAGAAACATTCACGAGAAAAATCTTCCCGTCATTCATAATATCAAAAATATTAATCGTGCTTTTAGATTGACCCACAACATTACGAATAATAGAGGTAGAAAGAAATTGTCCAACCTTATTTTGAATCGGTGCGATAGCTTCATTACGAAATTTATCCTGCCAGGCTTCATACTCATGGACCCAAAAAGCCTTAATCACTGGGTCTTTCAAATTGGCAATTATTTTCTGACGATAATCTTTGTCCACCAGCATACGAGGAATTCCTAAAAGTGTCGTCCCTGGAGTATCGAGTAATGCTAAAATACAATTATTTAAAATATATTCCATTCGCGCACTCCAAGCATTCGCCCAGATTTTAGTAAAAATACCCATCAGTCCAGAAGCTACTAGATGTTTATATTGTGGATCAATTAATTCTAAAACATTAAAACCGATATGGTAGTCTACATCTGCTGGATTAAAATAAACTACATCCTTCATTCGCTCTGGTGGAATAGCGGAAAGAACTCCTTCGACGAGTTCTCCATGCGGATCAACCACACAAACTCCCTCACCATTTTTAATGTTCTGAATAATCATATTGAACATCAGGACAGATTTACCTGAACCAGATTTCCCTAGAATATAAACATGCTGACGTCTGTCTTTGCGCTTGATACCAAAAAGTTGATTTTTATCACGAAAAGTTGTTAGCCCAAGATAAGTAATGTCTTTTTTTATAGGCAATTCTGGAAGTTCCATATACTATACATTTTACAACAAAATTACCAAAACAAAAAGCCCTATAAGGGGCTTTTTGTTTTGGTAAAAGAAAATTATATTATAACCAAGTAAAATTAGTAGCACTATTATTTAATATCTGCACGGTTAATTTTCCAATCGGATTGGTTCCAAAAGTATTATTAAATTTAACTTCCAATGTTGCTACTGTTCCAACTACTGTTATAATTTGAGCATCAATTCCTGCTCCTGCTCCTACACCAGCTGTTGCTTCACCGCTGTCAGTACAAGATCCACTCACTGTTCCAGCATTATTTATAAACGCACATACAAAAATTCCACCATGGGATCCAGCGTTTACACCATCAGTTACAGTATAAGTAAATGACATATGAACGATAGCTCCAGTATTGGCAGTAGGTAAATTTATTGAATAAATTTGTGTATTTACATTATCCGGCATAGAATAAACTTTATTATGAATCATAAATTTATGAATTAGCGCTTGGTCTGCAGTACCACTAGAAGTTCCCATAACTGTCGTAGCTAGGTTTATGTCTGCTGGTTGCGCATTGCCAGTAGATAACCCAGCATGCAAATGCAAAGCTCCTCCTGTCTTATTTGTTGATAAAACAGTTGCTCCACCTGCTTGAAGAGTCAAGTTATTTCCAGTAGTATCTGCGATGGTATTTCTTTCCATCCAAATTGTTCTATCAGCTGTGCCCCCAAGAGAAAATAAATTAGTAGGAGATGTTGTTCCAAAACCAACATTACCATCTTTGAAATAAATACCGGCAGTTGAAGAAGGACCAATCCAAGATTCAGCCAAAGTAGTTAGAGGGTTAATGAGAGAAAAAGAATTGGTAGCATCAAGACGAGTAATATTCGTGGTATCAGATAGATCAGTAGAAGCAATACTAATGTCAGCTGATCCATCAAAAGATACTCCAGCAATATTGCGAGCATTTGTTAGTGTGGCAGCGCTACCTGTTATACTTCCGACAATTGGATTAGTAACTTCAAAATCTGTAAACCATCCTTTGGTAAGTCTAGACCCAGTTGTTCCGATAGAACCAGTAGATGTAATATCTTTAGTACCCATATCCAAGGCACCACCCAACACAACTTTTCCTGTAGTTAAATTATTTCCTATTGTAATGTTTGAAGTTGCACTACTGTTTAATGATAAAGAACCATTATTTGTAAGACCTGCAGCATCAAATATAAGATTAGCTTCAGCGGGTAAAACTCCGATTCCAATAACAAAAATCAAAATAACAAAACTTAAATTAAAATATTCAAATTTATTTTTCATTTTTTTATTTTAATTAATAATAGATAACAAAAATTATACCATATTTTAATAAAAAAATACTAATTATGGTTTTATTTCCATCATATTAAAAGCCCCTTAAGGGGCTTTTAATATGATTTATGCTTTTGATTCTCCGTCTTCAGAAGGTTTTTCTTTAAACTCTGCATCATGGACTTCAGGTGGTTGTTCTTCGGGAGTCGAAGGTCCTGTACTTGCTGAAGCATCAGTTCCCCCAGCTTTCGCCATCGCCTCCCCTATCTTAGACATTTCGGTAGAGAGCTCTTCGGTAGCTTTTTTGATCGCTTCTCCATCGGTGCCATCTTTTACCCCTCTCAAAGCAGTTATTTTTGCGTTTACTTCATCTTTTAATTCTACAGGTATTTTTTCTTCATTCTCTTTAAGAGCTTTTTCGGCAGTATAGATGATCATCTCTGCGGTATTTTTTACTTCTGCATTTTCTTTTTTCTTTTTATCTTCCTCTGCGTGAAGCTCTGCATCAGCTTGCATTTTTTTAATGTCTTCTTCTTTGAGCCCAGAACTTGCTTCAATTTTAATGGATTGGGTTTTTCCTGAAGCTTTGTCTTTAGCAGAAACATTTAGAATTCCATTCACATCTACATCAAAAGCAACTTCAATTTGAGGCATTCCGCGAGGTGCTGGTGGCACTCCATCTAAAATAAATCTGCCGAGAGATTTATTATCGGACGCCATCGGACGCTCTCCCTGCACAATGTGTATTTCGACAGAAGTCTGATTATCGGCAGCCGTAGAAAATGTTTGAGATTTACTAGAAGGAATAGTGGTATTTCTTTCAATCAATTTTGTAGCCACTCCTCCCAAAGTCTCAATACCTAATGAAAGCGGTATCACATCGAGAAGTAATACATCCCGCACATCACCTTGCAACACACCAGCCTGAACGGCTGCACCGAGCGCCACAACTTCATCAGGGTTAATGGACATATTTGGAGCCTTACCGAAAAGATCTTGCACAGCAGATACAATAGCTGGCATTCTCGTCTGACCACCTACCATGATAATTTCATTTATTTCATTTATTTTGAATGGAGATGCGTCCAAAGCTCTCTTGGTAATCTTAATAGACAGATCAATATATTCTTTCGCTAGAGATTCCAACATTGCTCGAGACATTTTAAGTAAAAGATGTTTTGGTCCAGAGCTGTCTGAAGTTATGAATGGTATGTTGATCTCTGTTTCAGTAGTTGTAGAAAGTTCATGCTTAGCTTTTTCAGCAGCTTCTTTTAATCTTTGGTGCGCTAGAGGATCTTTTATAACATCAATGCCAGACTCTTTTTTATACTCTTCAGCAATCCAAGAAATAATTTTTCTATCAATGTCACCTCCACCCATATGACTGTCTCCATCGGTAGATTTTACTTCTATCACATCGTCACCTATTTCCAATACAGACACATCAAAGGTTCCTCCACCGAAATCGTATACAACAATCTTTTCATTTTTCTTTTTATTAAAACCATAAGCAAGTGCTGCAGCTGTCGGCTCATTGATGATGCGTTTTACGTCAAGGCCAGCAATTGCTCCCGCGTCTTTGGTCGCTTTTCTTTGCGCATCATTAAAATATGCTGGCACGGTTATTATTGCTTCAGTAATCTTTTCTCCGAGCTTCGCCTCAACATCAGCCTTAATTTTTTGTAAAACCATTGCAGAAATTTCTTCCGGTCGATAAAATTTATCTGACATTTTTATTTTTACTCCACCTCCGTCTCCTGTTTCAATTTTAAATGAAGCAGTCTCACGATCTTTTTGCACTTCTGGATCATCAAACCTATGCCCCATATAACGCTTTATTTCAGCAATAGTATTTTCTGGATTTGTAACCGCTTGTCTTTTTGCCAGAAGGCCGACAATACGATCTCCATTTTTTGCAGTCGCCACGACAGAAGGCGTCGTGCGATTACCTTCCACATTCTCCACAATTTTTGGTGCACCACCCTCAATGATAGCGACTGCTGAATTTGTTGTACCTAAATCTATACCTATTATTTTACTCATATATTTTATATGTTATTTATAATTTAACTTATATTTCGCGACCACTAAAAACTTGTATAAATAGAGTATATATGATAGCGTATTAGTATGTCAAGTTATTCCAAAAAAATACTTAAAAAGTTAACTGAAAGACCTGCAATTTCGACAAAAGATCTAAAAGAAAAAGATGTAAGAACAACTTATGCCATTTCTCGTGCCTTAAAAAATCTAATAGAAAGCAAATGTGCTGAAATTCATGAATCAGGAAGACAAGATTATGTAAAAATTACTCCGCTTGGAAAAAATAAATTAAATACCTTGCTCTTAGAAAATGACGAAGCATTAGTCCCGCAAAATTGGGATGGATTTTGGCGAATTATTTTACTAGACCTGCCAGAAAACAGAAAGGCTGAACGTGAATCTCTACGTTATCTTCTTAAAAAAGCTGGCTTCGTTTGTTTAAAAAATTCTGCGTGGATTTCCCCTTTCCCTTTTGAACATTTATTTACAAATATAAAGCGTGACCTAGACCTCACCACAGAAATGATGATCATCGTCACAGAAAATATTGACGAAGAAAGTAAAAAAGTTTTATTTGAAACTTTCGGAAAATAAAAAATCTTTTAATAAACTATCCACAGGCTTACCTGCCTACGGCAGTGCCAAAGGCGACCAGGGCTAGTAAATCTCCTGTTGATAGCATTTTTCACAATAAACTATCTCTGGCCTCTCAGGCGCATAACTCGTTTCAAATTCTATTTCACATTTACTTTCGTGAGTATGATTTTCTTTTTCACACATACAAGTTCTTTTCCATAATTTCCATGCTGGTAATTGATAAAACCTTTCATAATATCTACAATTGGGACACAAAATCGGGAGCGGTATTTTATTTTTCTTATAAAAATCAAGTTCAAAATTTGCTAAACGAAAAGCGATATTGCATTGATGAATACAACTTCCCTTGTGTGCACATTCTAATACTTCTCCTAAAATTTTATCATCTACTTCATCTATTGTATCGGGAATATTTTCTACAGGTATGGTAATCTGGAAATTCTTTACATCTTGCTCTAACCATCGATAACCGTTTTTTTCTACTTCTGTTTTAGTCATTGGATTAATTTCTTGGGCAAAAGTTTCGTTGTAAGCAAAAGGACAGACTTCTATAGGAAAAAATTCTCCATATTTATAAACTCTACCCGCCTTGTCCACAAAAGGTATATTTTCCATTTGTTTTATAATTTCTAAGCGAAGTTTATCAAATTCATCTTTTGAACAAATTTTATTGAAAATTACATTTTCTTTATTTCTTATTCCAATACAACCAAATAAATTTGAGCTATTAATACAAGAATCAGTATACTCCACATTGCTGACAGAACTAAAAGCGGAATGAGAAAATTTCACATTATAATCATTTAGAGATCCAGTAACATATTCATACATCAATTCTGACTTCATTGCCTGAGAAGAATCCATGGAATCCTTAAAAGACTCCAATACTCTATAACAGTATTTCAAATTTTCCGCATTGTAAACATCAAAACAATTTTGACAATTTTTTACATTTGAAAGATTATTTCCAGTAGCGTTTACTGAACGTACAATGTTAGTAAAACGATAAATAGATTTTTCTTTTATTTCTTTAAATTCCTTAAGAAAAACTTCCAGAGAATCCCTGCTTGATAAATTTAATCTTTCTTTTTCTTTTAAATATTCTTCTTTTGAATACTGCTTATTGCGAATATAAAATTCTTTATTACGTAAATTGTAAGAAAGTAAGCAATTGCTACAGTTTACACAATCAACTAAAAAATAAGAATCTAAACAATTTTTTGAAAGTAATAAATACTGACAATTGTAATTTTTCTCACTTTGAATATTCTCATATAAATTTTGCCCTTCGTTAATATTTAAGCAATCAATAATGTCCGTAGACTTATCTACATTCTTTGAATAAAAAACATTTTCTGAACCCTTAACGACCGAAAATGATAAATAAACATTCTTAGACTCACCCGCATAATTTGTATAATCAGAGTTAATTACATTTCTATGCCACAAAGCTAATCGAGGCACGACATTCATTAATTTATTAAATTGCTCAAAAAATGGTCTAGAAAAATCATAATCTCTACTAAAAGAAGTGGCTTCCCAACCATCTCCAAACCAACATTCTCGACAATATACAGGGAAAGGCACGGATTCATGGTACATTGAAATAATGTTTTTCTTACACAAATCACATTTACGTTTATATAAAGTTCTTTCATTACGCCAAGCCATTCTCCTTTGCAACCTACACCAAGGACAAAAAGTAGGTGCGGGAACTTGTATCTTTTTGTAATAATTAAAATCTTCTGGCTCTATTTTAAAGTCTTTTTTGCAATTCTGGCAATTTTTAGTTTCACTTTTCATATCAAGCTATATTTTGTTTATAACATTCTTCGCAAGCAATTTTCTGGTATCCCCATTCCGGCAAATAATATGCATCGACATCCTTTTTACAATAAAAACATTTATATTGATGTGCTTGCAAGATAGTCAAATATTTCAAACTATTTTTTATTCGCACATCAAAATGATAACGTGGAAGTGGGATATTATTTTCTTTGTAAAAAGAAAGTTCATTTTGGGCAATATTGAAACGCCAGCCCGTTTCAGGGCAAATCAGTGCCTGAGTGATGATAGTATTCGGAACGTCTTTGATATCGTCAGGCAACTCCGCTGTAGGCATGCCGTCTACATGACTCTCTGTGACATCCTCCCAATAACCGCCAAATTTTAAAATATCTTCTTTTTTAGTTTCTGGAAAATACAGAAAAGCAGTAGAAAAATTAAAAGGTCCCAAGCTCATGGAATAAGGTAAAAATTTCCCATATTCTCCACTCTTTTTCATATCAGAAATTATCTTATTTTTTAAAGTTTCATATTCTTCTTTACTATACTGTTTGTTTAAAATACAATATTTCTTTTTCCCCAAACCCACACAACCAAAACAATATTCACATTCAAGACATAGATCTAAATATTCAGAATATCTTGAGGACGACCAACTGGAATATTTGAGAGCATAACCACTTGGTTGGCAGGAACTACAATTGCCTGATACTTCTAAATACTGACAACCATTTATGTCGACGCAAGACTCTAATCCTGTGCCTCTGATACAGTTAGAGCAATCCTTAGAATCAGAGATTGTGAAACAATTTTGGCAATTTTTACAATCAATTAAGTAATCGCCAATGGAATTGAAAACTTTTAAATTGAAGTTCGGTCTATGCGCCACCTCATTTTTAATTATTTCTTTAAAATGTTTTTTAAGTTTTTGAATAGAATCATAAGAACCAAGATTAAATAATTGGATTTTTTTATCATATTCCTCCTTAGAATACTGCACATTTTCTATACAATAGGATTTATTGCGAAGATTCCAACACATAAAACAATTTTGACAGTTTCGGCAATCATATAAAAAACTTGATTGTATGCAATCGCGGGAATGTTTCGAATAAAAAAGTTTGTAGGAATGATGACATTCAGAAGAATCAAAACATTTTTCACTATTATAACAAACAACCACATCAATAGAATTTTTTACCCCTATATTCCTATATGAATAAAATAAATTTTCGCAATCTACCATTGAACGAGAAAGATAACTATCCTTACAATTCCAAACATCATCACACCAATCACAACCTGTACTTTTAATACCATCTTGATGCGGACGAGGAACTTTCTCTTGAAGATTTTGTAATTGCTCAAAAAATAATTTTTTTTCGTCATAGTCTGCCCCATAATCCATCGCGTCCCACTTGTCGCTATACCACTCATTTAAAGTGTAAATCGGATATCTAGTCTTCTCTGGTAAAACGGTAATTAAACTTTCTCCAGAGAGATCTGATTTACCCCTGCGAAATTTTCCAAACATCCAAAAAGATAAATGTAATTTTACTCGACAAAAAAAACAAAGTGTCGGTAATTCAATATCAACTTTTTTATATAAAGATAATTCTTCTTCTGTAATTAAGAAGTCTCGTTTGCAGTGTTCACAAACTCTAGTTTGCAGGTCCTTTGTATTCATATACATCAACCCTCGCTGCGCGAATTACGCGCTCGCCTAGTTTGTAGCCTTTTTGAATTACATTTGCAACTTTGTGTTCTAACTCTTTTTTGTCTGTTTCTACCACATCAATAGATTGATGAATATTTGGATCAAAACTCTCTCCTACCTCGCCCATGGATTTAACCCCATATTCCTCAAAAATTGTATTCATCTGCGCGTAAATATATTCCACACCCTTTCGCCAATTTTCATCCACTTTCTCCCAAGCTTCCTTGTTCGCAAAAGCCATATTAAAACTATCAATCACAGAAAGGAAGCGAGTCAAAATCCTCTCTCGCATTGCCTCTGAAAAAAGTGCTTTTCTATCTTCTTCTTGTTTACGGTAATTCACAAAGTCCGCTCGCTCTTTTTGCCAACCAGTCAAATATTCTTCCTTTTCGGCCTTGCACGCCTTCAGATCGGCTCTAAATTTCTTTAAAGTTTTCTTTAAATCCTCTTCTCCATCTTCATTGAATTCAAACTCTAAAACTTCAGAAGTGTCTTCTTTTGGTTCTTCTTTTTTTTCTTCTTCGTCTGACATATATTGTTTATCTTAACATAAAAATACCCCTATTTTCAAGGGGTATTTTAGAATTAACGTTTTGACCACTGAGGTGCCTTACGAGCTTTCTTGAGGCCGAATTTTCTACGTTCTTTAGCTCTCGGATCACGTTTTAGAAAACCTAATTTTTTCAAACTATCACGCAGGGTAGCATCTGATTCTATAAGAGCTCGAGCAAGTCCATGACGGACTGCCTCTGACTGAGAATGAATCCCACCACCTGAGACATGCGCTTCTACCTCCCATTTTATATCCGATTTTGTTCCGCTAGTTGATGTTCCTTTGATCATCGGATCTAAAATTAAACGACGCTGATCTTCCGTTTTAAAATATTCTTTGGCATCTTTACCATTTACTATAAAATGAGACTTAGCTGCTTTTGTGATACGCACCCTAGCAGTAGAAGTTTTTCTTCTTCCTACGGCTTCAATATATTTTTCTTTTTTTACTGTATCTTTATCCATAATTTTTAGTCTTCAATTGTTAAGTTTTTCATCATAATTCTTCGTAATTTATTTCCAGGAAGCATTTGATATGTCGCAAGTTTAATCAATTCTTTCAATCCTTTTTTTTCTGCTGTTTCTGTACCTTTTAAAATACGAAGACCGCCAGGAATACCTGAGTATCTAGTATGATAAATTTCGGCTAATTTTTTGGTGGTAATACGAAGCTTGCTTGCATTGACTACTTTCACCGGAAAGCCAGAATAAACATTACGCTCAAAAGTCGCCTTAGTTTTACCCATCAAAGACATCGCTACTTCACTGGCCACTCTTCCTAATGTTCGTCCGCTAGCATCTATCGTTTTCACCTCTTTAGTTTTATTTTTTTCTGTTTTCATTATTAAAAATTAAATTTAGACAAATTCTATTATTGCCATCTTGGCGCCATCCGACTTTCTAGCTCCTAATTTTAAAATTCTTGTATAACCACCTTTTTTATCAGCATATTTTGGAGCAATAACATCAAAAAGTTTCTTAACTTCAGAGCTACGATTTGAAAGCCTTGCAATTATCAGTCTGCGAGTAGCTAAACTACCTCCCTTTGCACGAGTTACAAGTTTCTCCATAAAAGGTCGAAGTTCGCGTGCTTTAGGTTCAGTCGTTTTTATTTTTTCACGCACAATCAAATTAAGTGCTAAGGAATTCAAAAGAGCTTTCTTCTGATTTTTATTTCTGCCGAATTTTCTAACATTATTATGGTGTCGCATAGAATTATTCTTTTAAATTTAAACCAAATTTATTTAAAACTTTTTTAATTTCTGTAATACCTTTTTCTCCAATACCTTCAATCTCAAGTAAATCCTCCCTCTTTTTTCGAGCAAGACCTCCAAGAGTTCGAATATTTGCAGAAGTAAGCGCATTCAGTGTTCTAGTAGATAGATCAAGGCTATCTGTGCGAGTTTTTAAAACATCAACAAAATCAGCTCCTTTTTTGTCTTCTGCTTCTTCTTTTTCTCCTTTTGAAACTTTTTTATTTCCACCAATCAATGTACTGGTTTCTTCTTCCGTTTCCTTGAAATCAATGATGGCTTTAAGTTGATTTATCATAATTTCGATAGAACGGGAAAGAGCTTCTCGAGCAGAAAGTGTACCATCTGTCTCAATTGAAATTCTTAGACGGTTGTGGTTTGTTTTATCACCGACACGCATATTTTCAACTTCATAAGCAACTCTACGAATCGGAGAGAAAATCGCATCAACAGCGATAGTACCGACATCTACTTTTTCTTTTTGAAACGCTTCTTTTGCGATAAAACCTAAACCTTTTTCAATCCTCATTTCTATATTTAAATTTACTTTACCAGTAACTTCTACTATATGGAGTTCAGGGTTTAAAATTTCTACTTGTCCTCCAGTTTTTATATCTCCTGCTAAAACATCTTTGGGACCTTTTATAGAAAGTGTAACTACTTGAGGTTCATCGGAAATCATTTTAAAACGAGTCTTTTTCAAATTTAAAATCATTACAATAACATCTTCTTTGATACCATCCATGGTTTGAAATTCATGACTTACTCCATCAATCTTGATAGAAGTGATACTAGCACCAGGAAGTGAAGAAAGAATTATTCTTCTTAGACTGTTTCCTAATGTATGGCCATATCCAGGGTAAAGACCATCTATTTCAAATACTCCTTTATTGCCCTCCTCTAAAACAACACGAGGCTTAGAAGGCATAATAATTTTATATTCAGGCATAATAATTTTTATAATTAATTTGTAATAATACTTGCCCACTCTGCCCCGCGAGCGGGGCAGAGTGGAATAATTTAACGACTATAAAACTCCAGGACAGCATTAATATTAAGAAAGGTTTCAATATTTTTTGGCTTGGCTAAAATGCGTCCTTCCATATTATTTAAATCGAAACTAACCCAAGTCGGAGCTGTGTAATCTTTAAGTTTATCTGTAAGATTTTCAAAAATTTTCTTTGCTTTACTTCCTTCACGAATTTTTATAACATCTCCAATTTTTACTTCATAAGAAGGAACGGTAGTTCTATGATTATTTACAACGAAATGCCCATGGGAGACCATTTGCCTAGCTGCGCGACGAGAGGCTGCAAGACCCATTCGATAAATCACATTATCAAGACGAGACTCAAGTCCTTCATAAAGTTTCTCTGCAGTTCCGGCACCCTTTACGCCAGAAACTTTTTTAACATAATTAGAAAGTTGACGTTCTGATATACCATATGAAAAACGTATCTTTTGCTTTTCGATAAGCTGTACACCATATTCTGTAGGAGCCTTTGGACGCTTGCCTCCAGGTAAGGTTTTAAGAGAAGAAGCTGAAAATTTACTAGTTTGACATTTGTCATAAACACCTGGGCCAAGTCTTCTACAAATTTTAAATTTTGGTTTTGATATCATAAATTTTTTTATACTCTTCTTGGCTTCTTAGCTTTTGGACCATTGTGAGGAACTGGAGTTGCATCTAATATGGAAGTAATTTCTATACCATGAGCCATAAAGGCTCTAACAGCAGGCTCCCGACCAGACCCAACACCCAAGATAACCACATCAGCATCTTTTACACCAAGAGCTTCTGCTTTACCGCCAATAATATCTCCTACCTTTCCGGCTGCAAATGGAGTTCCCTTTTTTGCTCCTCTAAAACCTAAGCTTCCAGCACTTGACCAAAATAAGGTATTGCCTAATTTATCTGAAAAAAGAACTTTCGTATTATTAAAGGTAGCTTCAACATGTAAAACACCAGAATTAATTTTCTTTTTTGCTGTTTTTGATGAAACTTTTTTTGTTTCTTCTATCCCAGCTTCCTCTTTTTTTTCTTCAGTTATTTTTGTTTTTGGCATTCGTAATTCGTAATTTATAATTCGTAATTGATCTTATGTCTTACTTTCTTTTCTCTTTCCTGAGGCCATTGTTTTTCTAACATTACCTCTAATGGTTCTGGAATTAGTTTTAGTGCGTTGTCCACGAACAGGCAATCTTTTCATGTGGCGTACTCCTCGATAACTTTTTATGTCTTTCAGTCTTTTTATATTTGCAGATATTTCTCTTTTTAGATTTCCTTCAATCGATATTTTCTCTACGATAGAACGAATACTATTTTCTTCATCTAAAGTTAAATCTTTAGCTTTTTTCCCGTGATCAATATTAACTTGATCTAGAATTTTACGAGCAGAAGAAATACCTATACCATATAAGCAAGTTAAGCCAATCTCGAGTCTTTTTTCATTTGGTACTGTAATTCCTAATATTCTCATAAATTATTGTTTTTGTTTATGTTTAGGGTTAGAGCAAATTATTCTTAAATGTCTGGCTCTTTTAACCATTTTACAATTGGCGCAAATTTTTTTTATTGCTGATTTTATTTTCATAAAAATTTTTAATCGAAAAATAAGATTTTAAACAACGTAAAAGAAAAATAGGGAAAATACCCTTATTTTTTAATACTATAACTCTCTAAAACTCACAATTAATATAATACACTATTATTAAAAAAATTACAACCTAATTACAATCTTTTGATTATTCTGCCCTTTCCGCCATACGGATCAAGCACCATCTCAACTGAATCCCCAATCAAAACTTTGATTCTATGCATACGCATTTTTCCTCCTAAGTATGCAAGAATTTCTTTCGGGTCCTCTGTTTTGTCTTCAACTTTTACTCTAAATAAAGTAGAAGGTAAAGCTTCAGTGACGACTCCTCTAGCTGTTACTATTTTTTCCTTTCTTGGGTCACTCATGTATATAATTTAATTATAATAAAATTAAAGAAAAGAGTCAATATAAAATATATTATTAGATTAAACAGTAGTTATTTTATTTTTTATAATCCATAATAACTTTTATATTTTTTATTTTACTTGGGAGAGACTGTATCCAAGGAGGATTTAATTTTACCAAGGTTGAATCAATATTGGGATACTGCGACAAAATTTGGTTAAAATCTTTTTTTGGTTTATTTAATAAATCAGCTGTGAATTTATCAACATCGAGTTTCCAAACAATTTTTGCGGACCCTGATAAATTAAAATTTATACTTTTTACACTATCAAATAAAACATTCTCCTTATCAGAAAGAGAGAAAATTAAATCTTTAATATTCGGTATATAAACTTCGCTGCCATCATATTTATCAAAATTATCTTTTGCAATTTTTTGAGTCAATCTCTGTTCATTGAAAATAATACCGTAAAGAGTTCCCTTGAGAGTTAAAACTACTGAACCGAGAGGAGATACTGGACCAGTTATAAAATCATCAATTTTAAAAAATGTAGCATCTTTGTATAATAAAAATCCTGGAATTTGACTCGAAATTTCATTAAAAAGTTTATTTTCTAAAATTTTCTTTAATTCCCCTTCAGTTTCTATCTTTTGTATATCACTAACTTGATGTGATTTACCAATAATCCCACCAGTAATATCTCCTACTGACCTACCATAAAACTTTTCATATTTTACCGTCCCCTTAAAACCAGCAATTTTAAAATCAAGCGGAGTACTATTATAATCCGCTCCTTCTTTTTCCGCATAAATATCTACACTGACTTGCCCCGGAGTACCATTTTTACTCATACCTGGAATGGTGACTTTCGTACTCGTTTTGTACATTTTATTATTTGACCCATCGAGACGTGTATTGATCGCTAATGATTGAGAAGATACACTAAATTTATTAAAAAGAATGATCGTACCTTTAGCCTTTTCATTAAAATCTTTTTCTTCTAAGGTAATGGTCTTGGATGCATCTCCAGAGATATGAGTAAGCTCAAAAGGTAAAACATCAACACCTGCATCTAAACCAGCAGACAAATTTTTATTTAAAACAATATCTTTTGTTTTTAGATTTACAAAAACTTCCGCTTTTGAAAATAAAGAGGATAAAGCAAAAAAACAAAATACTACAGAAACTGATGCTACAAACCAAAGTAGATATCTATATTTATTTTTAGAATGCTTGACCTCTACATCAGCTGAATAAACTAAGTGCTCTATTTTTTTCGGCTCTTTTTGGGGAATATTCTTCTTATTATTTTTTACCCTTACCATGTCTTCTAAGAAATGTTTAGGCATAAAATTATACTTGCCCCGATATGGCGGGGTAAATTAAAAAACGATTAATATAAACAGAATCAATGACTGAAAAAGGTTCACGAAATACATTCTCTTTAAATACTACATTTCCTTCGAGTATCTTTGAATTTAAGAAAATAATCTCAAACTTTGATTCTGTTAAAGTGTATTGGCTAAATTGCTCAGTTTTTATTGTTTCAGAAAAAAAATCTACTAAATCTTTATCGATAACTATATATATAGTCGATGGAATAGAAATGTCATTCGATAAATTAGCTAAAGAGTCTTGAAATTTATTCAACCATTCTGTTCTTAATTTATTTAAAATTATTGTGAGTTTTTTGGCTATTGCTTCTTCTGCATGTCCATCTTTAAAAAGAGAAATAAAAGATTCAGCTTCGCTCAAGGAACAATTTAAATCTAAAGCGACTCCACGTGTTAGAAAATTACACCCGAGAGGAAAAGACGCCGACTCACGCATTATATCCTTCTTTACCATAGAAATATCGGTCACCTCTCCACCTATTTCTAATAAAAGAAAGTTCTCTTGTTTTTTATATATATCACGCACTGTTGTAAAAAAAGATAATAAAAAAGAAACAAATTTTATTTGTTTAAAGTGAAAATATTTACCTATTGTATCCTCAATTTCTTTTAGTATTTGTTCTCCGCTCATAGAAATAAAAATATTCATTTCTAATTCCTTAATTTTTTTATTTAAAGATTCAGATGTTTCATAACCATTTAATGTTATTTTGATATTTTTGAGTTCGATCATTCGGACTTTATTTTTATAATTACCGAATTCAAGAGCATTTTCCTCTTCAAGAAGTTTTATTTCTTTTTGTATTAATTCATCAGCTAATTTTTCAGTAAATATAAAAGGAGTATTTTTCTTTAAATTGATTATTCTTGTTTGAGAAACACACCAAGGTGAAGATAATACACAAAAAACATGTGAGGGTGCGCCCAAGCCTGCTTTGTAAATTTTTTCAACAACAATTTCTAGTGATTTTATTGTTGATAATAAAAAATTATTAATATCAACTTTTTCTTCTATTTTTATCAACTCTTTAATAGAGAAAATTATTTTAGGAGTTCCAGAATTTTGAGCTTCAAAAAGTGCTCCCTCTATAGAGGAAGATCCAATATTAAAAACTAACACTAATTCACTTTTTTCTTTAAGTTTAGAAAAAATACTCATGCGATAATTGTATCACAAAAAAGACTACCAGAAAACTAAAAAAGTACAGCTTTAATACGTCGTATTCCGTGAGCCACTGCTTCTTCCTTTTGAATTTTAAATTTACCTAATTCACCAGTATTAGAAACATGCGGGCCACCGCAAAATTCTCTACTAAAATATCCGGTTTTTTCATCTCCTACGGAATAAACTTTAACCACTTCACCATATTTTTCGTTAAAAGAATGCGCGGCAATTTTCTCGGCATCAGCTTTAGGCATTTCTACAAAACTAACTGACAATTTCTCAGCAATTTTATCATTAACAATTTCTTCTACTTTTTTCTTTTCTTCTTCAGTCATTTTTTGTATATGAGTAAAATCAAAACGCAATCGCTCCCCAGTAATATTACTCCCCTTTTGCATGACGTGATTGCCGAGAACCTGCTTGAGGGCAGCATTTAATAGATGTGTGGCAGTATGTAATTTTTTAGCTTCTTCTCCACTATCCGCCAATCCTCCCTTAAACATTCCAGCTGAAGCAGTTTGGGAAAGTTTCTGATGCTCTGTCATTTTTTTATCAAAATCATCACGATCAATTACAATACCTTTTTCTTTTGCTAATTCTTCAGTAAGTTCTACTGGAAAACCATAAGTAGTGGATAAAATAAAAGGATCAGTACCCTTTTCAAACTCTTTTAAACCCTGCAAAATTGTTTGATTAAATTTATTTGATTCATCTTTGATAACATTTTTTATATACTCAGATTTTTCCTTAATATTTTTATATATATTTCCGTATTTTATTACAATCACATCTACTAAAGAAGAAACCTCAGCATCCTTCATTTTGTGTTCAGAAAAACAGAAAATTGCTCGACGTATTAATCTGCGAAGTACATAACCTTGATCTTTATTGGATGGAATCACACCATCAGAAATTAAAAACACACTAGCTCGAATATGGTCTGCGATAATTCTTTTTTTTCCTATATCTTGACCCACAGATATCAACACCGCACTAATATCAGAAAACAAATCAGTATCATATGCGGTTTTTTTCCCTTGCATCACAGCAGTAATTCTTTCTAGCCCAGCACCAGTATCTACATTTTTCTGTTTTAATTTCCCAATAACTTTTCCATCTTTCTTTTCAAATTCCATAAAAACGTCATTCCAAATCTCTATAACATCTTCTTTCTTTACTGCACCTAAAAATTCTTCTTTAGATAAATCTCCAACGACACCAGACATATCGTAAAACATTTCACTACAGGGCCCACATGGACCATTGTCTCCTGGGCTCCACCAATTATCATCCGCTGGTAAAGCATAAATACGATTTTCCGAAATACCCATACTCATCCAAATATCTTTTGATTCTTGGTCAAATGGAGCATTTTCGTCACCTTCAAATATTGTAAAATATAAACGATTTGTATCTAATCCTAAGCCTTCTTCTTTAGAAGTTAGAAATTCATAGCTCCATTTTATAGCATCTTCTTTAAAATAATCCCCTAGAGACCAATTGCCCAACATTTCAAAAAAAGAAAAATGGCGATTGTCTCCAATATCATCCAAGTCTCCTGTACGCACACATTTTTGGACATTCACTAGTCTATTTCCCATTGGATGCACTTCTCCTAAAAGATAGGGTACGAGAGGTTGCATTCCGGCCGTATTAAACAAAACAGAAGGATCATTTTCTGGCACTAGTGAAGCCGAAGGAATAATTTTATGTCCTCGATTCTCAAAAAATTTTAAAAATTTTAATCTAATTTCATCTGATTGCATATAACTTTATTTCTTTGGTTGATCTATCCCTTCAGAAATTTTCCTAATAGGTTTTTCAATTATATTTATTAAAATTAATATTGAAAGTACTAGGATAGTAACAAGAATTGCTAAATTATAAAATCCAAAACCAGCAGCCATACCGATACCTGCAGTCACCCAAAGTCCACCAGCCGTAGTGAGACCCCGAAGCTGGGAACCATAAAGCATTATCGAACCAGCCCCCAGAAAACCAATACCCACAACAATTTGAGATGGAATCATCGTCGGACTAAGACCAGGAAAATTAATATATTTTTGAATCATCGCTTCTGAAATTAATACAAAAACTGCTGAACCCAAAGAAACCAGAGCGTGCGTTTTCATCCCAGCATCTTTGTGGACGAAAAATCTTTCTGCTCCTACTAAAAGACCTAGACCTACTGCTGTCACCAATTTTAAAATAACTTCACTATTTTGTATAAAAAATTGTTCCATTGAATGATTATACAACTACCCCGCCACCCAAGCAAATATCACCATCATAAATAACACAAGATTGACCGGAGGCAACCATGATCGGCTTTTTAAAAATTACTTTTGCCCTTCGACTACGCTCAGGACCTTCGGCGGCTTCAATTATGCATGATAAAAACTCTCCATGATAACGAATCTGTGCAGTGTAGTTTTTATTTTCTTTTGGAACTTCAGAAATCCAATTTACATTACTCAAATCTACAGAATCCCAAGCAACGCTTTCTGCGGTATTCGCAACTAAAGCTCGGTCAGCCATGTTCAAGATAGAGTGCGAGCCGTGAGAAAGCAACTGCTTTGGATTTTGTGACACATATAA
This sequence comes from Minisyncoccota bacterium, assembly GCA_041662205.1. GTDB lineage: Bacteria > Patescibacteriota > Minisyncoccia > Phycocordibacterales > UBA9973 > UBA9973. The sequence goes on from JBAZSZ010000001.1 coordinate 325,341, forward strand.
AATATTCTTTTTAATGTCTTTACCAAATACATAATAAGCTCCATCTGTTGGTATTTTTTTTGTAATGGTAAAACCATGCCTTTCTCCAAGAGTATAAAAAACTACTCCATAATGATGACCAATTTCTTCCCCTATTTCATTTAACACCTTGCCTTTTTTTTCTTTTATATAATGTTTCAAAAATTCTTTTAAATCAACTGCTCCTAAAAAACAAATACCTTGACTGTCTTTTTTTTGTGCAACCAAAAGCTTGAATTTTTTTGCTAATTTTCTCACTTCAGTCTTTTTTAGATGACCTATAGGGAATAAAATTTTCTTCAATTGTTCTTGTCTCAGCGTCCACAAAAAATAACTTTGATCTTTAGAAGAATCTTCCCCTTTCGCAAGATAAAAAGATATGCCTTTTTCGGTACTCGCAACCAAAGCTCGGTCAGCCATGTTCAAGATAGAGTGCGAGCCGTGAAAAGGTATTATCTTTTTATCTTGCGCATAATGCCCAGTAGCCACAAAGTCAGCTCCCATAGAAATAGCTTTTTTTAGAAAAGCTCCAAATTTCACTTCTTTATTACACATCACATCTGGGTTCGGAGTTCGTCCGAGTTTATATTCACTAATCATATAATCCGCCACTTCTTTCTTATAAACATCTTCAAAATCAAAAGTAAGAAATGGTATATCTAGAGCTGCTGCCACCCGCATCGCATCCATGCGTTCTTCTTCTTCGTTGCAAACTAAAAAATCTGGGTGCCAAGTTTTAATAAAAACTCCCACGACTTCATAACCTTGTTTTTTCAACAATGCTGCACTAACTGCCGAGTCAACACCACCAGACAAACCAACAAAGACTACTTTCTTTTTCATAGGTTAAACTTACAATTCCATCAGCTTTTTGTAAAGCTCAAAAGTAGCGCGCGCATCTGAAAGAGCATTGTGTGGTCGCTCATTTTTAATACCAAAATACAAACACAATTCTCTTAAAGAAAAATGTTCAAAATCTTTATCGTTATGAAGTCTCGCCCAAGCGACAGAAATAGTATCTAATTTATGATAATGCATAGTATTTAGAATCTCTGTTTTATTAAATACATATTCTAAAAATCCTGCATCAAAAGCGACATTGTGGCCCACCATAATGCAGTCTTTTACTTTTTTAGAAAGAATTTCTATTGCTTTTTTCAGACTAATTGCTTCTTTCCAATCTTGAATATTATAATGATTCACTTTTATAGCAACAGGATCAGCATTATGAATGTGCTCTGGTATAATTTTTAATTCAAATTCTTCTAATACTTCCAGGGTAGGCGACGTAAGCACGCAACCGATTTCGATAATCTCATGTTTAAGTAAATTAAGACCAGTGGTTTCTATGTCAATAAAAGCAAAATTATGTTTTCTCATGTTTTTTTATTTGATTTAGTAAAATCACCTACCAAGTTAAATATTAGTTAAATATTTTTTTATATTTGCACGATGCTCAGCAAAAGTTTTTGCATAATATATTTTACCATTTTTATCATGAAGATAATAAAAGTAAGGTGAGCTTTGTGGATGAATAGCTGCTAATATCGCAGCAAGACCTGGATTCCCTATCGGGCTTTTTGGTAATCCTTTTGTTTTATAGGTCAAGGGAGCAGCATCTACTTGAAGAGGCATTCCTTTAGAGATTCTTTTCCATAAGATTCCGGAAATTATTTCCCGATCCATGTCACCTTTTGATTCTTTTTCAATAATTGAGGCCATGATAATGATATCCTTTTCAGACTTACCAGATAAGGTAATCTCTGGAAGCAGAGGAGTAATTTTTTTATTAAAATTTTCAGTCATTGATTTTATGACATTGGTTTCGTTTGCATTAGTAAAGAAAAAATAAGTATCAGGAAAAAGATACCCTTCTAAGTCTTTAGCTCCAACAAAAAATTTGGCCTTATCAAAATTTTCTAATTTTAAAGAAGCAATATCTCCAATTTGTTTTATATCAAAACCCTCTGGAATCGTTATCACTACGGGTACAGTTCGATGTTCACCTCCAGTGATACGTCTAGCAATTTCAAAAACAGATAATTTCTTTTCAAATAAATAATCAGCAGATATTATATGTTTTTCTCCTCCATAAATCATTACAAAAAATTCAAATATTTGCATTGAGGAAATTACATGCTCTTGTTTTAGTTGTAAGGACACACTCCGCAAGCTCACCCCAGTTTCTATTTTTATTACATTATTAACTGGAAAATCCGACGGCGCGGTAAAAAATAGAAAATAAAAAAAAGCTAAAAAAATAACAACACCTAATATATGAAAAATATTTTTGTTCTGCATATATTTATATTGGCAAATTTGTTGGAGGAGAAGCTTCTTTGGACTCAATACGTTCAAGTGTAGGAACTTTCAAGATCTGACCTGGGAAGTGCCAAATAGTCGCCAACTCTTCTACATTTAAAACATAAGTATCATGATGAGCATATGCATTAATCACGGAATCAAGAGGCCATTTCCAAACATGCTTAGAAAAAAGATGATGTCGAAGCGGAAGATGAAAAAAAGCGCGTTCACGGTATTCATGTAGCATTCTGTTTGCCAACATCATCACTGTTTCTGCAGATGCGGAAAATATACCACTATAGAAATCCGCCTGAGCTGAATTTATACGATAAAATTCATTACAGTCCGGCTTGGCATATTGGCGAAACAGAAGACGCATGTTTCTTCTATTGCTCATATCATATACTTCTTTTTTGGCTATATACATTATTCGAACACCAGTCTCAAATCCTACCTTAGAAGTCTTGGCAGATATTGCTGTGACCATATTTTTATAAACATCAGGGGTACGAATTTCTATTCTTGCACCCTCATCTTTGACAGCAGTAAATGGCTTTAATATGTTAAATATTTCTTTTTTAGACTCTTCTACCCAGCTATGTGGAACATTGTCGGTACTTGGTTTTGGTGTAATAACAATCTGAATCCATGCCTGCTCCCCCTTTTTGAGCGAACCAAAAAATTCTACCACTGGGGAGATGGGGTCAACTTTAAATTCTTCTTTAGGATCTTTGTCTAAGCCGAAATCAACGTATGTTTTGATAGGATAAGCCTGATGTTTTGTCAGCTTAAACTCACATCCCCAGCCGTTCCAAGAACTTTTAGGAGAAATATCATCCACTGCTAAAGTATAATCTTCTACGACTTTCACCTGAGCCTGAGGATATTGCGCGTACATTTGGGTTTCGATAAGGTCTTTAATACGGGTCGGGGTGCGAATATAAAAATGCACCTGTCCCTCAAGAGAAACAATTTCCAATGAAAACCAAAGCCACACGGCTCCCTGCCACCACTCTTCCTTGCCTCCTTTTATACTCCAGTGATAAAGGGCATTAGTAAAGAAAAGCTCCATCGCTTTCGGACTTCGCAATACCTCACGCGGAGGCACTATTTCAAGCAATACATAATCTATGCCAGAAATAAAATCCTGCTGAACATAATGCAACCAAAGCTTCCAAGCGAGCCACCCTAAAAAAATTGTCCCAGCCAAAGCCAAAACTCCTATTACCGCATTATATTTCCACACAAAATAACCTAAGATTATAACAATAATCCAGAGCCAAGATTCTTTTATAAAATTAAAAATAGATACTTCTATACTCGGTCCTACTTTTGCTTCCGCCATTAGTATATTTTAATACATATGCATTAAAATAACAAAGAAAAAACTTTTACGCTATAGTATAAAATCCGTTTTTGTTTTTCTTGAAATATTTTGAATTAGCGAGATTCACTAAAATAGTATTCTTTTTGAAATATCTTTCTTTCATCACCCTTTTTACTATCTCATCCTTTGATAAGGGCTCCCCTTCTTTTTTAAGAATATCTTGGATGACTTCACGAGCAATACCTGACTTATAACCCCATTCAGCAAGAGCATATATTCCTCTACCAACTAAAATAAAACGAGAATCTTTTATGAGCTCATTGTGACAAGTGGCGTAATGTATTTTTTTACCAAAAGTTTTAGAAATGGAATCTGCAACTTCTTTAAAATGCATTGGCGAACCGTGACGTCTCATTATCAAAAAAGCATAATCTTTAACTCCCCGAGTACGAATATTCGGAGAAGAAGCCTTACCCCATTCTCCTAATTCATTTTTGGCAATAGTCTTAGAAATAGAAAGCCATCTTTTAGCCATCTCTTCATTTTTATATTCTTCAGATATATCTTTCATGTGATCAAGGAACTTTTTTATCATTTCTGTTTCTGGAATCAGATCTTCATCTTTAAGACTTGCATAAAGTTTCCGAAGAGCCTCATGGACTTTATTGGCCATAGCATCATCGACACTGTAGCGAGTATGAAAATGTTCATCTTCACGATGTTTTTTAAAAACATCAGCTAATACCAAGAAAAAATTGATATGATTTTGGGTATTTTTATCTTTAGAAATGTAAGGCAAAAATTCATGTTCGGCGACAATAGATCCTAAGTTGTGAACTATCTGCCTTAACTCATCAAAAATAGCTTGCTCATCTTTATAAGCATCAGACTTTTTAATAAGATTAATGGCTGCCTCTTCAACTTGACGAACACGTTCCCTTGTAATTTTATATTTTTTTCCAATCTCTTCGAGAGTTTTTTTGCTACCATCGGGAGTTAAACCAAAACGATTCATAATAACGTCCAAGGTACGATTGGGTAAATGTGAAGTTATTTTTTTGGTTATTTTTTGAGGTTTAAAAGTTATCGTTGACATATATTTTTATCTTTTTGATTTAGCTCTATCTAGCTCAGTTAAAAATCTTTTACGAAGTCTGACAGATTTTGGTGTAATTTCTAAATATTCATCTCCATTCATAACCTCTAGGCCTCGCTCGATGCTCAAAGTAAAAACTGGATTCAGAGTTATTGCTTCATCAGTACCAGAAGCTCGCATATTAGTAAGCTGTTTACCCTTTGTAGGATTAACAGACATGTCATCTCCTTTCAGAACATTACCAACAACCATCCCTTCGTAAACATCTGTTCCATGACCTATATACAGTATACCACGTTCTTGCAAGTTTGCAAGAGAAAAAGCCACTGCCTTGCCAGAAACCATAGAAGCCATAGAGCCATACTCTCTTTTTTTTATTTCTCCAGCGTATTCTCTAAAGCCGGTAACTCTCGAACTCATTATTCCTTCTCCTTTTGTGTCTATAATAAATTCACTACGATAACCTAAAAGTCCACGAGTCGGTATATCAAAAATAACCCTTGCAATACCTTCTTTTTCCACCATGTCTTTCATAATACCTCGTCTTTTGCCAATTTTTTCTATGACACTCCCAGAAAATTCCATTGGAACATCTATCACTAATTCTTCATAAGGCTCTGTCTTTATTCCATCTTTTTCTTTTATAATAACTTCTGGCTGAGAAACTTGCATTTCAAAACCTTCTCTTCGCATATTTTCTAACAATATTGCAATATGCAATTCTCCTCGGCCATATACTTTAAAAAATGAAGGGCCTACTTGCTGACTATTTTTACTGTCTTGATCTGGAGAAAAATCAACTTTAAGTCCAACGTTTATTTCTAATTCTTTTTCTAGTCTCTCTTTGATTTGTCTGGATGTGACAAACTTGCCTTCAAGGCCCGCAAAAGGAGAATCGTTTACTAAAAAATTAAGGGAAAGGGTTGGTTCATCAATAGCGATGTGGGGCAATATTTCTACAGTTTCATCTTCGCATATTGTTTCCCCAATATAAATATCTGGAATTCCAGCCAAGAGAACAATATCACCTGAAGTAGCAGAATTTGTTTCTTTTCTATTTATACCCTCAAAAATAAAAAGCTTTGTAATTTTTCCTTTACGTGTTCCATTTTCCCCTTTTACAAAAACCTGACTACCTGATGTTATTTTTCCAGAATAAATTCTAGCCACTGCCATTCTGCCTAAAAAATTATCATAGCCCAAATTAAAAACTTGCGCGGACATTTTTTTTTCTTCATTAATGGAAGCTGAAGAAACTTTTTCTAATATTAAATCGAGTAAAGGAGAAAGGTCGGCAGACTCATCACCTAGATTTCTAAACGCTTTTCCTTGTCGTCCAATTGCATAGATTGTTTCAAAGTTTGCTTGCTCTTCATTTGCGCCTAATTCAAAAAATAACTCCAAAATTTCTTCGTGTACTTTGTGCGGATCAGCTGCTGGCTTGTCTATTTTGTTTATGACCACTATCGGCTTGAGGCCTAATTCTAAAGATTTTTTTAGAACAAATCTAGTCTGGGGCATTGGTCCCTCCGCTGCATCTACCAACAACAACACGGAATCTATCGCGCGTAAAACACGCTCTACCTCTGAACCAAAATCCGCGTGTCCAGGAGTATCCACAATATTTATCTTCGTATCCTTATAGTAGATAGAAGTATTTTTAGAATAAATAGTAATACCACGCTCTTTTTCTAGATCGTTTGAGTCCATTGAAAGTCCCTCATCTTGGAGACCACCATTTTGCTTCATCAAGGCATCAGTCAAAGTAGTCTTGCCGTGATCCACATGAGCTATTATTGCTATATTTCTAATTTCCATATTTTTTATTTATATTTTTATCTTAACGAAACAAAAAAGCCCTAAGGCCTTTTTGAAATATATTTTATAATAACATTGTTTTTTGTAAACAACAAGTCTAAAAATAAAAAGATGCAAAAAATATAATTTTGTGTTAATTTATATTCATGCGTCGGTGGTAGAGCGGTCAAATACAAGGGACTGTAAATCCCTCGCCTTCGGGCTACGAAGGTTCGAATCCTTCCCGGCGCACCAGAGTTAAACCGAGGATCTAGATTTTACTCGAATTGAGCTTTTGACTTTACCTGCCCGTCCTTTGGTGTGGTCTTTTTTGGTTTCTACAGTAATCTCATTATTTTTTTCTGAAACAATGACCGTATCCCCTTTGGAAACTTTGTTTGAAATTATATAAGATGCAACTGAATTCAAAATCTTATTTTGAATCAAGCGGTTAAGTGGTCTCGCACCATAATGCGGATTATAGCCTTCTTTGGCTAAATATGAAAGCGCCCCATCAGAAATTTCAAAATTTATTCCTTTAGCTTTCAAGCGATCAACCACAACTTTAATTCGCAAATTAACTATTTCTTTTAGAGCCTCCTCTGACAAAACATCAAAGACGATAATCTCATCCAGACGATTTAAAAATTCTGGACGAAAATTATCCTTTAGTGCTTCTGTGACTTTTTCTTTCATACTGCCGTAATCTTGTTTTTGAGAGTTGTTCGAAAATCCAATTGATTCCATTTTTTCTACGAATTGCGAACCGATATTGGAAGTCAAAATTATAATAGTATTTTTAAAATTCACTACTCTTCCTTTGCCATCAGTCAATCTTCCTTCATCAATCACTTGTAAAAGCATATTAAAAACTTCTGGATGAGCTTTTTCAATTTCATCAAAAAGAATTACCGCATATGGACGATGCCGAACAGCTTCAGTCAATTGACCAGCTTCATCATATCCCACATATCCTGGTGGAGATCCGATAAGCTTGGACATGGAATGTCTCTCTGTGTATTCAGACATATCCACTCGGATAATAGCGCTCTCATCATTAAACATGAATTGTCCGAGCGCTTTGGTGAGCTCTGTTTTGCCGACACCAGATGGACCTAGAAAAATAAAAGAACCAATCGGACGATTTGGATCTCCGATACCAGCACGAGAACGGCGAATAACATCTGACACACGTAGGATTGCAGCGTCCTGACCCACCACTCTCTTTTTTAATTCAACTTCCATTTTTTCAAGTTTTTCACGTTCTTCTTCGAGCATCTTGGTGAGCGGTATCCCCGTCCAACGAGCTACCACCTCGGCAATGTCTTCAGCGGTAATTTCTTCTTTCAAAATTCTGCGGGATTTTTGTAATTTCTTTAATCGTGCAAGTTTTATATCAAGTTCTTTTTGAAGTGTCGGAATTTTTCCATAACGTAATTCAGCAGCCAAGGTAAGATCTGCTTTCATTTCTGCATCCTCAGCCTCTAGACGAATACCCTCAAGATCTTTCTTGATACCTCTGATTTCCAAAACGATTGCTTTTTCATTCTGCCATTTTAATTCTAATTCCTTTGTCTTCTCAGACAAATTTCCTATTTCTTTGTCTATTTCTTTAATTCTATTTTTTATTTCATTATTTTTTTCTTGTGCTTTCCCTTTTTCTTTTTCTTCCCCACCAGAAGAGCTGATCTCTTTCTTTAGAGCTTCTTTTTCAATTTCTAAACGCATTGTTTTTTTATTCGCATCTTCTAAAATTGGTGGCTTATTTTCAAGCATTATCTTTAGGGAAGAAGAAGCTTCATCAATCAAATCCACTGCTTTGTCTGGTAAAAATCTATTTGTGATATAACGAGAAGAAAGGTTGACTGCAGACACGATAGCATCATCAGTGATTCTAATACCATGGAAAAGTTCATATCTCTCTTTGAGTCCTCGAAGGATGGTAATTGTATCTTCTATACTTGGCTCGTCAATATAGACAGGCTGAAAACGACGCGCAAGAGCGGGATCTTTTTCAATATGTTTTTGATATTCTCGCAAGGTTGTGGCGCCGATAGCTCGAAGTTCTCCGCGAGAAAGCGCTGGCTTCAACATATTTGAAGCATCCATTGTGCCTTCAGCTCCGCCTGCACCGACTATCGTATGAATCTCGTCAATAAAAAGAATTATTTTTCCAGCAGACCGTTCGATCTCTTTCATAATACCTTTCAATCTCTCTTCAAACTCTCCACGATATTTTGTACCAGCCACGAGCATTCCTAGATCAAGAGAAACAACTTCTTTGTCTTTTAAAGATTCAGGAATATTATTTTTTGCAATCAATTGAGCCAGCCCCTCCACTACCGCAGTTTTGCCAGTCCCCGCCTCACCAATTAAAATAGGATTATTTTTTGTTCGACGTGAGAGAATCTGCATGATGCGAGTGATTTCATTATCCCGACCAATAACTGGATCTAATTTATCTTCTTTAGCTAGCTTGGTTAAATTACGAGTATACTTCATTAATAATTTAAATTGTTTTGGCGGGGTTACGTCTGTGATATTTTGACTACGAAGTTCTTCTAAAACTTTCAGAACTTGATCTTTGTGAATACGAAATCTAGCTAAAGTCTCACGCGCCTCACTTGTGACTTCTAAAATTGCGATAAAAAGATGTTCTGTCGAAACAAAATCATCTTTCATAAATTCTGCTAATTTAGCCGACTGCTCTATGACTTGGGCTAAATCGGGATTGAGATAAATCTGATACGAAGGTGAAATAGTGCTACGTGTTTCTGGGGCTTCAATTAATTCTAAAACAGAATCAGTCAAAAGCATTGTATCGATTTCCAATTTATCTAAAATAGAATTCACCATGGATTCCTCCTGTAATAAGAGTGCACCGAGTAAATGCAATGACGAAACATGATTCATTCCTCGTTCAATAGCCAGCTCATGGGCTTTTTTGATGGCATCTTTAGCTTTAGTTGTAAATTTATTTAAGGGTGGCATATATATTTAAATTAGGTTATATATTTTATATTATACACTACCTGTCAAGCGTAAAAAGTTTTATTAAATTTTTTTTACGAATTAGTCTCTATCTTTTTTGGATTTAACGCTTCTAAAGCATTATTGATTGTCTTAATTGAAATAAAGTCTGTCACATCATTGAAGAGAGCAATACCGAGAGCTTCCCCGTTTAGATTAAGAACTATTCCCCCAGCATTTGATTTTATAACATTAATATCAACATTTTTATCTCCTTCATAAATAGAAGAAGAAATACTACTACCTAAGACTAAAACTTTTTGCCCTATTTTCATTTTATCTAAATCTCCAAAAACTGGCACCGTAAAAGCTAATTTGTTTTTCTCATCGAGCGGAGATCCTATTTTAAGAAAAGAAAATCCAGACTTGTCAGTAGATACAAAATCTGCTTTAAATTTTCCGCTGTCATTTTTTACAAAATAAATTCCTTTATCAAAAACAAAAAATGCATCAGCGACAATAATTCCATCACTAGAAATTGCGAATCCTCTTCCAGCTCCTATCTCAATAGTTTTAAACTCTGCATCCTGTGATTCTTTCGTAATAGAAAACACTGCCGATTTATTTTTAGCAATTGCATCCACGACTAGGTCTTCTTCTTTGATGATCACTGTCTTTACTGTAGTTTTTCCTTCAACCTGCTCTATTTTTTCAATTGTTTGCTGAACAATTCGGTTAATAGGAGTAGTAACAGAAGCTGGCGCTTGTTGCATCAAAGTCACCGTCGTTATCCCTGTCGCAATAGAAGTGACAAAGCTAAGCAAGACAGCGAGCAAGATAAGTTGTGTTTTATTTAATTCCTTTATATCCATATTCTTATCATACCATTTTTTTAGTTTAGTCAAAATATAAAAAAGACAAAGTAAAAAACCGTTCCTCAGACGGCTTTTACGTTCTGATGAAACGGTTTTGATAATATCAAGCTTTTGTTGGAATAAAAACGCGACAACTATCGTACACCTTACTGTGATCTAACGAATACACAGTAAGGGACAAATCTAATATCCAATTTTTTTCTACGATTACTTCTGCAAAAGCGAGTATCCCATTTTTTTTCTTGAATAAAAATAGGTTTGCCCCGCTCAAAAGAAGCAGGGTTCTTTTTTTACGGCACAGATCCACAATCTGCGCCTCCGTCCAACAAAGACTCTTTGGGTCCTTTTTGAACTCTGCAAAAAAATGCAGAGGTGCTCCTACCCCTACACTTTGATACACCCCTATCTTTGTTTTTTTAGTGGGCTCACAGCCCACTATCTCTTCCGCGCCGATAATTCTGGCGCGAAAAACATCTACGGCTTTTGCCAGAGTTTCCTTTCCGTTTAATTCTTCGAGCTCAAAAGTAAAGCTTGAATATATTCTAACTAAACGGATTACCTTTTCCTTTTCATTTTTCTTCATATTTCCCCCCTTTTTATTTTGACAAAGATTTTTTTATTTATACATCTAATAGAACTTTATGTCAATACCACTTTTTTAGTTTCATTAAAATTTTATCTAAAACTTTTATCGTATAATCAATATCTTTTTTAGTGGTATCTCTACCCAAAGAAAAACGTACTCCGCCAATTTCATCATTATTACGAATTGCTTTGATGACATACGAGCCTCCACTCTCCCCGCTCTTGCAAGCACTCTTGGCTGATGCCATTATTCCCTTCTCGGAAAGCTCAATCACTAAAAGATCACTAGGAATATTAGGAAATGTTATATTTACATTATTTGGTAATCTATTTTTCAAATCACCATTTACTACAAAATTAAAATCAAAATTTTCGAGATGGTCTGGACCCAAGCCAAGGACCCGAGAAAATTTTAGATTTTTATTTTGTAACTCTTTTAAAAAATAATCACGAAGTTTTTCTAAACGTTTACTTTCTTTTTCTTTTATTTTTTGTGTAGTTTTTAATGCAAGAGAAAATTTCAAAATCTCCGGCAAATTTTCTGTACCCGGACGAACTCCCCCTTCTTGGTCTCCTCCACCGAACACTTTCGCGAGCTTTACTGTTTTCTTTTTATAAAGAACTCCAACTTTACTGGCCCCTTCTATCTTTGAACCAGAAAGTGAAAGCAAATCCACTCCGAGTTTTTCTACATTTAAATCCAGATAATTCACTGCCTGCACTGCGTCGGTGTGAAATAAAGGAAAGGAAAAATTTTCTGACCTAATTTTCTTAAAATGTCGAATTTCTTTGGCAATTTCTTTTATTGGTTGAATCGTGCCGATTTCATTATTCGCGTACATTACTGAAACAAGTACTGTATTTTTTTTAATTTCTTTTTTTATTTTCTTTGGATCCACTATTCCATTTGCTTCTACTGGTACGATTGTTATTTCTACTAATTTTCTTTTTGCCAATAATTTATAAGTCTCTAGCACTGATGGATGTTCTATATTAGTAGTTATAATATGTGGTAAAATTTTTCCTTGCCAATTTAGCACCACTCCTTGAATTGCGAGATTATTACTCTCCGTACCACCACTCGTAAAAATAATTTCTTCCGGCCGAGCACTCAAAATATCAGCGACTTCCCTACGCGCAATTTGAAGTTTCGTTTTTACCTCTACTCCAGCCCTATGCACAGAACTAGGATTGGCTGATGCACTCGCAGCATAATCAAAATATACGTATTTATTTAGTTTTTTATTTAAACCGTTATTTGATTTAGGCATAAAAATAGTATATATTGAAATTACATGAACACAAAGCTTCAAATTGTTTTTTTTATTTTCACTGGACTCATCCTTCTACTTGGTGCCATTTGGATCATCATTACCGAAAAACGTTTAAAGAGGTTTTTTCTTGGTAAAAAAGCAAAGGATTTGGAAGACACTCTCATTACACTCGAAAACAATATCACTGAATTAAACAAGGCTAGAGATATCATCCAAAAAGACATTACCATAATAAATGACAAACTGAAAAAAAGTATTCGAGGACTTGAAACCATGCGCTTCAATCCTTTTCCTGATCAAGGTAGCAATCAAAGTTTTGCCATTGGAATGTTAAACGAAGAAAACGATGGCTTAGTAATTTCAAGTTTATATTCTCGAGAACGAATGAGTGTCTTTGCCAAACCTATCAAAAATGGGAAATCAGAATACGAACTCACCGCTGAAGAAAAAGAAGTTTTGAAAAAAATTCAGATTAATTAAAATAAAATGCCAGAAAACAAAAACAATAAAATAACAGAGCGTCCGCCAGTCGTAGTGGTCATGGGTCATATTGACCATGGCAAATCAACCTTGCTTGACTACATAAGAAAAACGAATATCACCGAAAAAGAAACTGGGGGAATAACTCAAAAAATTTCCGCTTATGAAGTTATTCATCAAAATAAAAAAATAACTTTCTTAGATACTCCCGGGCACGAAGCTTTTTCAAAAATGCGCGAGCGTGGTGCCAAGATAGCCGACATTGCTATTTTAGTCGTCTCAGCTGAGGATGGAGTAAAACCTCAAACAATCGAAGCATGGAAAACTATCGTAGAATCAAATACCCCATGCATCGTCGCGATAAATAAAATAGACAAGCCAGCAGCCGACACAGAAAAAACAAAAAAAGAATTAGCAGAAAATGAAATCTATTTAGAAAATTATGGAGGTAAAATTCCTTTTGTAGAAATTTCCGCGAAAGTTGGCACTGGAGTAGATGACTTGCTCTCCCTCATTTTAATTCTTGCAGAAATGGAAAATTTTACAGGAGATAGCTCCCTGCCTGCTTCTGGTTTTGTAATTGAAGTAAATTTGGATTCTAAGCGTGGAATACTAGCGACCTTGATTATCAAAAATGGAACCATGGAAAATGGAATGACCGTAACAGTTAGAGATGCTATATGTTCTGCACGCATCATTGAAAACTTTTTGGGAAAAACAATCAATGAAGCCACTTTCTCTTCCCCTGTTCGAGTAGTCGGTTTTGATAAGATGCCTAAAGTTGGTGCGCAATTCAAAACTTTTCAAAAAAAATCAGATGCCATAAAATATATAGAGGAATTACCCCCCCACCCTACGAACACTGCCTTTTCTCAAGGAGGAGAAATTGGAAACAAAAAAATAATACCGATAATATTAAAAGCTGATGTCTCCGGCTCGATCGAAGCAATAGAAAAAGAAATTTCTAAAATAAATTCTAAACTTGGCGCCACTGCAAGTAAAAATGCTGAATTTAAAATTGTCGGAAAAGGTATCGGACCTATTTCAGAATCTGACATAAAAGGAGTCTCCTCAGGTATAGATGCTATCGTCATAGGATTCAATGTAAAAGCTGATAAAAGCGCCATCAATACCGCTCAAAATAGAGGCGTCACAATTTCTTTCTTTGATATTATTTATAAAATGACAGAATGGCTAGAAATACAAATGGAAGAAAGAAGACCTAAAGTTGAAACCCTAGAAACAACCGGTCGCGCAAAAATCATTCGAGCTTTTAGTAAAACTAAAGAACGCCAAATATTAGGTGGCAAAGTCATAGAAGGACAAATCAATCTAAGCAGCACTATTAGAATAATGCGTCGAGAATTTGAAATTGGCCGAGCTAAAATAGTCAATCTAGAAAAAAATAAAATAAAAACGAGTGAAATCCCTGAAGGCTCTGAATTTGGAATGATGATTGAGTCAAAAATAGAAGTGGTCGCTGGAGATATATTAGAATCTTTTTCAATAACCCAAAAATGACAACTCAAAGAAATGAAAAAGTAGCGAAAGAGATAAAAGAACTCTCCGCTCAATTTTTAGGACGAGAAAATAATAGAACTTCATTGATCACCGTCACAGGAGCCTCTACTTCCCCTGACTTCAAAAGAGCCACTATCTTCATCACAGTACTTCCAAACTCAAAAGAAAAGTCTGCTTTGGATTTTGTAAAACGAAGACTCAAAGATTTACGAGAATATTTGAAAAAAAATATGCCGATAAAAATAATCCCTTTCCTTGATGTAGCCATAGACCTAGGAGAAAAAAATCGACAGAAAATTGACGAACTGCTGCGAAAAAACTAAAAGAGGCCTGGGGCGGAATCGAACCGCCGTATATTCCTTTTGCAGAGGAATGCCTTACCACTTGGCTACCAGGCCGAAATTTATTTACTAAATTTAAATAACTTAAAAACTTGTGCCGGGAGGGAGACTCGAACTCCCAAGGGTTGCCCCACTAGTTCCTAAGACTAGCGCGTATACCAATTCCGCCATCCCGGCATGTGCGCCCTGAAGGGATCGAACCTTCGACCTTATCCTTAAGAGGGATCTGCTCTACCAGCTGAGCTAAGGGCGCAAAATTTTATTTTAAAAAACTCCTCTGTGCCCGAGGTGGGAATCGAACCCACATCCCTTGCGAGACACGATTTTAAGTCGTGCGCGTATACCGGTTCCGCCACTCGGGCAACAAAATCAATTATAAGTAAAAAATGATTAAATAACAAGCTTTTTAGGTATATTCTCACACAATATAACATACTTGACATTTTTATTCATAAGTGCTATACTGTGTTTGTATGAATAAAATAAACAACAACAAAATAATTTTAAGTTTGAAAGTATTATCTTTATTAGCGTTTTGCTTGTTACTTATTCCAGCAAAGGTTTTTGCCACTCCTGGCTATGTTGATAATCCAACACCCTATATTTCATCCATTACTCCAAATTCTATTAATAACCTAGGATCAAATATGGTTATCACTATAACGGGAAATGGATTTATTCCAAGTTCAATTGTTAGAATCAATGGTTCCGACAGAACGGCAACTTTTATAGATTCCACTCATATTTTGGTTAGAATAAATTCAAATGACATATCTGACACTGATGGATTCTACATTAATGTCTTTAATGGATTCCCTGGTGGAGGATATTCTAATGCAGAATTCTTTACAGTAAATAAAAATAATTCCACTACTATAACTAGCACCACTACAAACACAGAAAATAACATCAACAATAACAATACTTATTCAAATACCAACCAAACACAAAATACAACTACTAAAAATTCAAATTTCAACAACCTTGCTTCCACCGCCATCTTCGGATCAAACAGCTTCTTCCCTTCCGGCCTAATTCAGTGGATACTATTTGCTATAATAATCTTGCTTATCATTATTTTAGCTAGAAGAATTTTCGGGGCTCACGCAAAATACAATGAAGCACCGATGAAAAGTCCGTAAAAATAATTATAAAATAAAGAAAATTCATAAAAAGTCAGCCCCAAAAGGGGTTGACTTTTTAGTTTTTATGTGATACTATACATGGATAGTCTGTCCCTTGAAAACAAAAAAATACGGAGGAATTCTCTCCGCTAGAATATAAAATAGAAGGGCTTCCCTTTTATAAAAAATTGTGGGTTAAAAAAAAGAAAAAGGAGAAAGTCATGGAAAACGAAGAAAGAGAAATAGAAAAAAACGAAAACAGAGAAGAGGGAAAAGGAAACAAGAGAGAACAAAAAAATTCTACTCTCGATGTTGTACTAGCGGTCTCGTTCGTCGGATTCACAATCGCTGGCGGAATTTTTGGAATCAGAATTGGTTTTGCTGGATCTTGGCTCGCTATGTTTATCCTCCTGCTTCTGGGGGGGATTATTCTGGCTTTAAGTCTTAAAAAAATTAAAGTCGGGCATCGCGCCCAATATTTATTTTTAGGACGAAGAATACAATACTTCGTGAAAGAGGGCTTACATGTAGTTTTGTGGCCTTTTTTCACAATCAAGGAGATAGATTGTCGTGCAAAGACAACTACCTTGAATGAGGAGAACATATTCACCTCTGATAACGTGGAGGTGAAATTAGAAAAGCCTTCTATCGTGTCAAAAATTGTGGATTTAAATAAGTATCAAGATCTGGATCCCGAAAACCTACCGGGGCTTCTTGATGATGTAGTGGATGAAAATGTCCGCTATAAAATAAGAAACGCCCCTTTGGAAAAAGTCCTCGGAATGAGATTTAGTATCGACGAAGAAGACATTAAACACGGTCTCGGTAACTGGGGCATAAGCATTGTAAGAATTATTGTGCCGGATGTTGTGCCGGTCAATAAGGATTTCATTGAAGCCCAAGAATTGAAAACGAAAGAAAGTCTTCAGCGTGAAGGACAAAGAGTTCAGGCTAGACATCATGCTGACCTGATCAAGTTCTTCTCTGGAAGTGAACAACTCGGAGAAGAAGGTCCTTCAGGACCTGAGTTAAGCCCAGAGCTAGCGTATGAAGCTGCTTTAATCCATATGGATAAAGCAGAAAAGAAAAAACTAGCGTCAAATAATTTTGGCCTTGACGCCACCACAGTAGATGCCATCGCAAAAGCGGTAATAAGGAGGTAGTAATGATAAAAAGAACTGTGTTTTTAATATCTCTAGCCCTTATCTTAATATTTGGGGTGGTCTGGGGTTCACATTGGGCAACAAAATGGTACGAAAAAAAAGAAACAAAAAAGGTAGAAGGGTTAAAAGCGAAGGAACTCACTAAAACTCAGCCACCGGCAACAATCAACAGCAAAGGAGGAAAACACAAAACACTGCTTGTCTTCCTACCTAATGGGTGTATTGCAAAACACCTTCAGGGAAGGTGGGAAAGATATCCCAAAGGAGGAAAGATAAAATTCCTTGACTCTAATGGGAAAGTGGTTTTGATTGATGAGCCAGGTACTTATGTACCCTCATCATTGCCTGCAGGAGAATACAAAATCTGCAAAGCAAGTCCCGAAGCATGGGGCGTTGAGATCTGGGAGTAATGGCCAATATCGTGTCTGGCCAACACAAAACAAAAAAAGGGCAGACTCGTGTTTTACACACAGTCTGCCCTTTCTCATTTTTACTTTTTTTATTGACTCAAATTCACTGTTCCATTTTCTGGATCTATTTGACTTTCATTTATTCCCAAAGTATTTAATACAATACTGAGAATAGTCCAAACTCCCATCATGATAGTGATACCAATAATTCCCCAAATCATATGATTTCTGCCAGCTGTCTTTTTATCTGCTTCTTCTTGATTGGAAAGAAATTGAAATACACCATAAAGAAAATACACAATAGCTAAAGCAAAGAGGAGCTCAATAAGTGGATTGATAATCATATTATCAATCTTGCCGATAAAATCATTCAAGCCAGAACTAGCTCCATAAGCTATCTTTGTAGAAAAAAAATCCATATTTCAATTTATTGTATTGTAGGTAAAACAATACTATCAGCATTAGTACCAGTAAGCCCAAAAGTATTAGTCAATATTCTTACGAGTCCCCATAAAGCTACGATAACTGCAAAACCAATAATACCATAAATAATTCTGTCTCTACCTTTTGATTTTGCTTCTTCATCATCATTGATAACATAGCTGACGACTCCCCAGACAAAAAATACAACTGCCAAGGCAATCAAAACTGGAACGACAGCATTAAGGAGCTGACTAATTTTACACATTATTCCTCCTATGTCACTAATCTGTCCTGCATTACAAGGACCAGTACCCACAGTCGCTGCTAACGCAGCCACTGGAGCTAAACCCAAAACAAAACCTGACAATGCAATTAATTTCTTTTTCATAATTTTTCTAAAAACACTTTTTAATAATTTTATCCGCCTTTGGCGGAAAAGCGACCTAATAATAAACTAATAATATCTTTTAATTATAACCTCTCATAAAAATCAAAGCAAATTTATTGAGGGGGGACGACCCTTGGGAGAATTGACGTATTTAGATCAAAAGTACTGCCAAGAATTCCGACCAATCCCCAAACAGATAACATCACCGCTAAAGCAACAATCCCCCAGATCATAAATTCCTTGCCTTGTTCCCTCTTTGCTTCTTCATCAGCATTAATAATAAAAAATTGCACTACACCCCAAATAAACATAATGGTAGCTAATGCAAAAATCAAAGGAATAATTGAGTCACTAATAATTTTAGTGATATAACACAAAACGTCTTGAAATTTAGGATTACCAGCTAGACTACAAGAAGTAGAATTTACGGTACTAACTAAAGGTTCAAGTGTGGGAGCAGTAGTATCAAGATCAAAAGTGTTAACCACAATATTTACCAACCCCCATAAAGCAGTGATAACAGCAAAACCAATAATACCATAAATAATTCTGTCTTTACCTTTGGCCTTAGCCTCCTCCTCATCTGCGATGACGTATTGCACCACTCCCCAGACAAAATAAACCACCCCGAGAGCAACTAAAACCGGTAGGATGGAATCAAGAATATCTTTAAACTGTACTATTAAATCTTGTATGTCCATAATTTATAATTCGTAATTAATTATAATAATCCTTTCACTGTCGCTTCTATCATCTTGGCTATAGCAAATGATCCTAATAATATTCCAGCGCCGATCAATGTCCAGACAAGCGCGTCTTTAGCTTTAGTTAATTCTTCTGAATTACCTTGAGCTTTTACAAAAAGAAAACCACAGTAAATGATAGCAAGGGCTATGATCGGAATACCGATCATCAGTACACCTTCTAAGATTTTTTGAACAAGTCCTGAGATTGAAGTTATGCTAGGAATTGGGTTTATAATTTTGCCCTGAGTAGGATCAGTATTGGGACCATCGGCTAAAGAAATAACTGGAACAATAAACACATAAACTAGAAAAATAATCTTCTGCCAACTTTTATTAATAAATTTCATCTTCATATTATACTATGGAAAAGGATTGAAACCAATCCAATCACCCTCGTAACCCAAGATTGATAAAATCGTTCTAATAATTATAAAAGCAGCCAATGCAATTATCAACCCAAGGACTGTATTAGTAAAAACGGATTTCATCCTATTCTTTGCTTCCGTTGATCCTCCTGATGTAACCATCAGAAAGCCAGCATAAGCGAACATAATAGCTGAAATAGGAATAACTAAATCAAAAAGAATAAATTTAATTACTTTATTTATTAATGCCATAAATGCATTGAAGTCACAAAGGTTCTCAGCTGAATTATCACAAGGAACTAAGCCCAAACCATCTGCACTCGCTAAAGAAATGACAGGAATAATAAGAATTAAAAATATTAAGAATGAAATTATATTTTTTTTTGTTTTTTGCATAATCATTTGTTCCCTAAACCTTGCTTAGGGGAATTCCCCTAAGCAAGGTTTAGGGACCTGTATTCATTTAAATAATAAAAGACTCAACTTAGTATTGGCATCTTTGACCGCATCAGCTACTGACATATTATTAGAAATTACCGCATTTGTCATCTCACTAAAAATAACATCAGTATCTTTTGATGATGGGTCGAGCCAGCTCTTGCCATATAAAGCTGAACTATAAAAAATAGGAGAATAAGCATCTTGTAATTTGATAGCGAGCAAGTCTCGGCGTGCCGGAGGCACACCTGTAACCGTAGTGAACTTTGAAGCAAAATCCCCTGTCGTCATCAAGCTCGCCGCGAGAAAAGCGGTGCTGATATTTTTAGAAAAGGAAGAAATAGCAATTCCAGTCACTCGAGCCATCGTCACTTTTGAATTAGCATTTTTAATTTGAGGAATAGGAGCGACAAAGAAATTTTGATTGGGATTTCTTTTTACCATAGATTGGAGCTCAGAAGCATATCCGAAATAAAAAGCTAAATCCTCTTTAGAAAAAGCATCGTTCGAATTTGGAAATGACCTATTCCAAGAATATAAAGGATTATTGGGATTCGCAAAATCTGTGTAGAATTTTAACATTGAAGGAAGGTTGAAATTTCCAATGGATGAGTCTAAAGTCGAAATCAAAGATCCATCTTTTTCTTTTACGATCGGATTGCCTGCCTGCATGAAAAGAGTGGCTAGAATATCTTTAAAATGAACTATATTTGAAGAATATCCAAACGCAATGGCGCTTTTAGTTATTTTATTTGAATCATCTTTTTTAGTAAGAGTAGATGTTATGTTTGTCATCTCATCCCAATAAGCTGGAGGAAAGACAACGCCATTTGCATCAAGCATACTCCTATTGTAATACATCATAAGTGGATCAATAGAGATCGGAAAAGCTAAAATGCCACCAGAAGTAAGAAACACCTCCCCTGCGCCGGCGAAATTATTCTTGAAAGAAGTGAGGGAATAATTCTCATATGGAATAGCAAAAATTTTATTGGCGTAATGAAAAACTAAATCGTCAGACAAGAAGAACATATCCGGTCCTGTGCCCGAAGCAGCCGCTTCGAGTAAATCTTGATCAAAAGTATCAATAGATTTTTGGACATAAGAGACGGTAAAAGTAGGATTAGCATTGTTAAAATCCATCATAATATTAGACATCGTGGTATTTGGTACTGTTCCCCATAGAACTACTTTACCCAAACTCCCTGTGCCAGTCTTCCCGACTGGAATCGCTCCAGAAAAAACCAAAACACCTAAAATAGCCGCAGCAATAAATATAACTAAAATGATTACTTGAAAATTTCCTTTCATGAATTATTTTGGATTTTGCTTGATAACTTTTTGTATTATGACTTAGTTAATATCATACCATAATGATGATCTCCTACATCAATTTCTCTTTCCTCAATAAAACCTTTTTTCTTAAACATTTCTAAAGCTTTATCTTTAGGGACTATAATATTTTCACTCATGACTGATGATAGAGACCAATCAATCAACAAAACCCTCCCTTTTATTTTCAATATTCTTTTTATCTCTTCAATAAAATTTTCTTTATTTTCTACTTGAAAAAGTATATTTGAAACAATAACTGCATCTGCTATACCATCTCCCATCTTCGTTCCCTTGAGTTTCTCTACATCCCCTAAAATAACTTCAACATTGTTTAAATGAGCTTCGAGTATTTTTCTTTTAATAGTATCTAAAAAATCTTTTTGTAATTCAATTGCATAAACTTTTCCTTTTGGCACAAGTGATCCCAAGGCGACAGAGTAATAACCAGTCCCCGCTCCTAAATCCGCTACAATATTATCTTCTCTTAATCCAAAGGCTTTTAAATTTTTTACTGGATCAGTGAACATAATTTAATTATATACAAGCGAGAGACGCAATGCCATCACCTGAGCGTAAGCGCATTATCGTCACCCCTTGGGTCTGACGACCTAGAGAAGAAATATCTTTTAGAGCTGTACGAATAACTTGTCCTTTCTTGGACATGGCAATCAATTCTATTTCTTCTCCCATTAAAACTTTTGCCACGATAAGTTTGCCAGTTTTAGGAGTCACTTTGGCTGTTTTTACCCCTGAACCACCACGCTTTTGAACCTTATATTCTTTTAAATTTGTTTTCTTACCAAAACCATTCGCACTCATCGTCAAGAATGCACCTACCCCGTCACCTTTTTTTTGACTATTTTTTATGACGTCAACTCCGATAACTTCATCAGCCTTACTAAGCCTGATACCGCTCACTCCTCCAGCTGTTCTGCCCATTTCACGGACATCAGACTCTTTAAATCTAATTGATTGCCCATTTGTTGTAGCAATCATGACCTCATCACCCTTTTCTGTTTGCAAGGCGGCAACAAGCTGATCATCCTTATCTAAGCGAATAGCTATAATACCGCTCCTACGTACATCTTTGAAACTTTCAGAAGACATTTTTTTGGCTGTGCCATTTTTTGTAACCAACATAAGCGAAGAAGAAGTTTTAGTTAAATCTTTTGGCATTGCTAAAATAGAAGTTACTTTTTCTTCAGGAGAAAGCGCTAAAAAGTTCATAATTGATTTACCACGAGTCGCCCTCCTGCCTTCTGGAATATCATACATTTTCATTTGATAAACTTTACCTAGATTTGTAAAGAAAAGTAAATTGCTATGAGTAGAACCTGAAACAAGCATCGTAACAAAATCTTCTTCTTTGGTTTCCAGATCCACCACTCCCACTCCTCCTCTTTTTTGCGCGCGATATTCAGACGGGTCGGTGCATTTCACATAACCGCCTGAAGTAAGTACAAGCATGGTCTCTTTTTCTGGAATCAAATCTTCATCAGAAATTTCTTTCACTCCACCTTTGACTATTCTAGTTCGGCGTTCATCTGCATATTTTTCACGGATTTCTTTCAATTCATCAGCAATCACTTTTAATATTTTTTTTGCGCTAGAAAGTAAATCTTTCATTGACTCAATAAATTTTTGTTTTTCTGCAAGTTCGTCTTCCACAGCTTTTCTTTCCAGCCCAGCTAATTTGGCTAATTTCATTTCCAAAATAGCAGTCGCCTGTAAATCTGAAAATTTAAATTCTTTTATTAAATTTAATTTAGCAATTTGAGAATTCTTGGATCCGCGGATTAGAGTAATGACACGGTCTATCTTGTCTAAAGCTTTTTTTAATCCAAGTAAAATATGCTCACGTTCTTGTGCTTTTTTCAAATCAAAGGCGGTCCTCCTTTTCACAATTTCTTTTCGATGCTCGATAAATAAGGCCAAGATGGATTTGAGTGAAAGTGTCTGTGGTACTCCATCTACCAAAGCAACCATATTAAAATTAAAATTTGATTCAAGCTGAGTATTTTTATAAATATAATTCAAAACTTTTTCAGGATGTGCACTTCCTTTTAGGTCAATAACAATTCTGATATCTTTTGTAGATTCATCACGAAGTCCCTTGATACCTTCAAGTTTTTTTTCTTGAACTAATTCCGCAATACTAATTATCAAATTAGCTTTATTTACTCTAAAAGGAATTGAGGTAATAATAATAGAAAAATTACCATCTTTTTGTTCTACTATCTCTGCTTCACCTCGACACACTACTCCGCCCCGTCCTGATCCATATGCGTGGAGCATGTCCTTGTATCCATAAGCAATTCCGCCAGTTGGAAAATCTGGACCTTTCACAAATTGCATTAAATCTTCTGTCGTGGCCTCGTCGTTTTCAATTAAATAATTTGTAGCATCTAAGATTTCTGCCAAGTTGTGTGATGGAATATTTGTCGCCATACCAACAGCGATACCGAGCGTACCATTTAAAAGCAAAGCTGGAACAGCCGACGGTAAAACAATTGGTTCTTTGCGTGTTTGATCATAATTTGGACGAAAATCAACAGTTTCTTTTTCTAAATCTCTTAATAATTCATTGGAAATCTTTGTCATCTTCGCTTCCGTATAACGCATCGCAGCTGCGTTGTCTCCATCGATCGAACCAAAATTTCCTTGTCCCCAAATCAAAGGGTAACGATAAGAAAATTCCTGTGCCATTCCAACCATCGTATCGTAAACAGCGGTATCTCCATGTGGATGATATTTTCCGAGCACATCTCCCACAATCGCTGCTGATTTACGAAAACGCGCCGAAGAAGTAAGTCCCATTTCATTCATCCCAAATAAAATTCTACGATGCACAGGTTTTAAACCATCCCGTACATCCGGCAAGGCTCGAGAAGTAATAACCGTCATAGCATAAGCTATATAAGATTCTTTCATTTCTACCACGATATCAACTGGCAGAATTGTATCTGTCTTTATTTCTCTATTTGATTCAGGTGTATATTTTTTTGCCATCTACTATTGTATTATATTATCTTTTAATATAGAAAAAGGTTTTATATCTTGGATCATTTTTACTTGAGTATCTGTATTGGTCAAAGTTGTGCCAAGTGAATAAATCCAAAATAAAAATAAAATGACTGCACAGATGATGATAGTAACATTTAAAATGTGTCGCTTGACGTGTTCAGGTTGTTTTCTAATGTGATGAATTATTTTTTTCATTTGATTTTACGAGATCATGTCGTGGTATCGTCCATTAAAGCGCGACACTCTATTATGTAGTTTTTAATATAATTACTTCTCCTTCTTTATTATCTAAATCTTTTCTCTTAAGGGTCAACTTATCCACCGCCTCTGCTTTCTCTTCTCCTATTTCTTTTAAAAATAATTTCAAGGTGTTTTCATCAAAATCCATTGGAATTATTAATTTTGGTTCAAGAGAAGAAGCTAATTTAGCCGCCATTTTTGCATCTAAAAAGCCTGTCTCTTTTCCTTTGCCACCTACTGGGATAAAAAGAATATCTGGATTATTTAATGCTTCACGTGATTCTTTGGATAATTCTCCTTCAGACAACGCCCCTAAAAATAAAATATCAATATTATCAACCGATAAAGAATAAATAGTATTAATATATTTTTTTTCAGAAATCAATGAATGCGACAAAAGTCCTTTAATAAAAATTTCTTTTATTTCGTAATCCCCCGGTCCATTAATGACAAAAGGTGCTCGTTCTCCATGGCTCAACTGTTCAACACCATTGTAATCAGGATGGTTGGTAGTTATTAAAGCAATATCTGCACCAAAGTGTGCAGATATGCCAGTTTTTGAAGTTTTACTAGCGGGATTAAAAGCTAGAACCATCTCTCCTTGTTGTATTTTAAAAAATTGTTTTCCGAAATATGTGATTATCATTGTTTGCATTCTAACATATTTTTTGTTAGAGTAAAAGTATTAGAAGCAGTTTTAGGGTAACCCTATTGAAGTGCTTGCCCCGCCACTTGGCGAGGCGAACAACCTCTTTAGAACCTAAACCTTATATCCGCTTCATGCGGATTTTTTAATTATATGGATAACGAAGAAATAAAAGAAAATTTAGTATTAAACTCAGTCGTAGACAGAAGCGCAAATAAGCCAGAAATTGATTCTCTGGTAGAAGGTCCAGTAATTTTAATAGAAAAATCTTCCGTGTACTTAGACTTGGCACCCTTTGGTGTAGGTATTATTTATGGCCGAGAATTTATCAATGCAAAAGATGTCATAAATAAGATTAACTTAGGTGACATCATCAAAGCAAAAATCGTTGAAACAGAAAACGAAAACGGCTATATAGAACTCTCCCTAAAAGAAGCTAGACAAGCTCTCGCTTGGAGTGAGGCTGAAAAAGCAATCAAAGCAAAAACAATTTTAAACTTAGAAGTAAAAGATGCAAATAAAGGAGGCCTCATCTTGGAATGGCAAGGTATCCAAGGGTTTCTCCCTGCTTCACAACTCAAAACAGATCATTATCCTCGAGTATTAGATTCAGATAAAGACAAGATCTTAAAGGAGCTAAAAAAACTTATTGGGGAACATATTTCTGTAATGATTATCTCTACCCTTCCTAAAGAAGGAAAATTGATCTTTTCTGAGAAAGACAATAATCCAGAAGAGAAAAAAGAAATCCTAAATAAATATAATGTTGGTGACAATTTAGATTGTACTGTTGCGGGAATAGTTGATTTTGGAATATTCTTGAAATTAGAAGATGGACTAGAAGGACTTGTTCATATCTCTGAACTAGATTGGGGGCTCGTAGAAGACCCAAGAAATATTTTTAAAGTTGGAGATAAAGTAAAAGCCAAAGTTATTGAAATAAAAGACGGCAAAATATCTCTTTCAGTCAAAGCTCTGAAAGAAAATCCCTGGAAAGAATTTGAAGGCAAATTGAAAAAGGGAGATATCATTAAAGGGGTAGTCATTAAATACAATAAACACGGCGCGCTTGTATCCATCAAAGAAGGTGTCGCTGGATTGGTACACAACTCTACCTTTGCTTCTGAAGCAAAACTTCGAGAGAAATTAGAGCTTGGAAAAAATTATAATTTCCAGATCACTCTATTTGAACCCAAAGATCAAAAAATGACATTGATCCATTTAGAATAAAAAATTAACTTAAAAATAAAAAAATCTCTCAATTAATTGAGAGATTTTTTTATTTTTAAGTAGTTAAATTAGGAGTCACTATTAAATCCGCGTCTCCAATATCATCCATAATAGCTATTACTTGCTCGGCATATTTCAACACGATAGAAGGTGGATTGTAAGCATGGAGAATTCCCTTAGTATTTTTATCATCATAATGTTTAGCGGTTCTTGGATTATTCCCCCCCAAATTTCTAGCCACAGTTTCAATAGCACTATCAACTGATTTAAATCCGATCTTACAAGAACCCCAACCAAAAGGGTTATTTTTTACTTTTTTACAAGCAAACTTACCACCAGTAGACTCTCGTACTGCAATAGACGGCAACAGACGCCAATCGAGGTCGTTCTTTTCCGCTTCCTCTACCATTTTCATACCAGTTCCTTTAAGGGGCATATCATGTTCAGCAAAATATGCATCGATAGCATTAGCCTTTAATTTTAAGGCCTGCTCAATTTGTTGATCTTTTGCTGGAGCGGTAATTGCAACTTGTGGTTGATTTACCACGTTAAAACCATTATTCGGAATAGTTCCGAAAGGTGTCATCATTGTCATTATTGGTAAAATAACAAACGACTCCACAAACCTTATTGTTTTTGTTTTTTTCATAATAAGCGGTTGTGCTCCGCCAAACCAAAGGCTGTGAAAACTAAAAAACCCTTACATAATAAGCTTTCGCCTATACTGTAAGGATATACTCACATAATAGCCTATTTAGAGCTGAAAGTCAACATTTATACAATGATTTTAAAAGATGTCAAATCAAGCATATAGTTTTTTTGCCTTGTAAAATAAGGATATTTAAAGACACGCCTATTGACAAAATTATATAAAAATAGAACAATAAAAGACTTGTGTACAACTTTTAAGTGAGCTTGAATACTTTTTCAGCTACCTTATAAGCTTCCCCTGCTCCCATCGTCACAAATATGTCATTTTCACCTAGTTTTAGGCTTCCTATATAGTCCTCAGCAGCTGTAAAATCTTTAAAAGCAGTAGCTTCTCCCTTATGATTCTTTATAGCAACGGCCAATATCTCACTAGAGACCTCAGGATCAGGATTTTCACGGGCAAAGAATATGGGCAAAAGAAAAACATTGTCAGCTTGATCAAAACAAGTCACAAATTCATCAAAAAGAGCTTTAGTTCGGCTGTAAAGATGAGGCTGAAAAAGAATTATAATATTCTTCTTCCCCTTAGGATAAAGTTCCCGCAGAGCTTCTAAGCTTGCCCTTACCTCCGTCGGATGATGGGCATAATCATCATAAATGATAGCGCCTTCTTTAGTTATTCCTTTTTTCTCCAGCCTACGCCAAGTACCTGAAAATTCACTCAATGCTTTCTCGGCGACTTCTTCTTTAATGTTTAGAATATCTGCCACTGCTAAAGCTGCAGCTGAGTTCATTCGGTTGTGTACTCCAGGCACTGAGAGCTGTGGAACTTTTTCTAAATATTTTCCATAATCTACAATTTTTGCTCTGTATTTCCCCTTTGAGTCTTTTTTTAATACATGAGAAACTGAAATATCATCAGGATTACAAACTATAAAATTATCTGTCTGCATTGCCATCTCCGAAAAAGCAGATTCTATGTCTGCTATATCTTTATAATAATCTAGATGATCCGCCTCAATATTAGTAATCACTAAAATTTTTGGTTTTATATTTAAAAAAGATCTCTCGTACTCACAAGCTTCAACCACAAAAAATTCGCTTTTCCCGACAATTAAATTTGATTTGGATTCCTTTAACAAAGACCCGACAATTACGGATGGATCTTTCTTTGCTTCAATTAAAACTTTGGCAATCATGGCTGTGGTAGTAGTCTTGCCATGAGTGCCTGAGACTGCAATAGTATATTTGTTGGCCGTTACAATTCCCAAAGTTTCTGGATAACTTAATATCTGAATATTTGAGCTTTGTAATTTTTTAAAAAATTCTGGATCATATTTAACGATTGAAATTGAATAAACAACCAAATCAACATCTTCTGGAATTAATTCCATCGCTTGTCCTGATACTATCTTTGCCCCGAGTTTTTGTAGCTCATCAGTTATTCCACTCATTGAAATATCCGACCCAGAAACTTCTTTCCCCTCCAAAAGCATCATCCGAGCAATAGCCGAAATGCCTATCCCGCCGATCCCAACAAAGAAAACCTTTTTAATTTTTGATAAATCCAGATTCATTATTAAGTTAATATACCATAAACATTAAATATGCTAAACTACAAAAATGAAAAAAGGGATGAGAATTGGTATTTTTGATTCAGGGCTTGGTGGACTGATAATCGCTCGAGCAATACGAAAAACCATGCCGGAATATGATTATGTTTACTTTGGGGATACAAAGAGACTGCCTTATGGTAACAAATCACATGAAGCAGTATATGAATTCACAAAAAACGCCGTAGATTATCTTTTCCGTAAGGAAAATTGTACTATCGTAATAATCGCTTGCAATACAGCTTCTGCTAGAGCCTTGCGAGAATTGCAACAAAAATACTTACCAAAAAAATTTAAAGACCGGAAAATTCTTGGGGTTTTGATTCCAACCGCTGAAATAGCTTCAAATTATAAAAAAATTGGTATATTAGCAACCCTTGGCACAGTAGCTTCAAACACTTGGATAAAAGAAATAAAAAAAATAAATAATAAAACAAAAGTTTTTCAAAATCCTGCACCTATGCTTGCACCACTTGTTGATAATGGAGAAAACATAATGGCAAAACCCTTTCTTTTAAAATACTTAAACCCATTTAAGAATAAAAAATTAGATGCTCTTGTTTTAGGTTGTACTCATTATCCAATGTTTAAAAAAGAAATAAGAAAAATTATACCAAAAAAAATAAAAGTAATTTCTCAAGACGAGATAATTCCTAAAAAATTAAAAGAATATTTAAAAAAACATCCAGAAATTACTCAAAAACTATCCAAAAATAAAACTATGAAAATATTTGTTACTGACCAAACACAAAATATTAATATATTTACCAAAAAATGGTTCGGTAAAATAAAAATAAATATTATTTCAGACTCTTCACTATTTTCATAAATTTATCCCCTCTATCGTATTCATTCTTAAAATATTTTCCAAAAGAAGAAAATGCTGGACTGTATAAAATAGTTTCACCCTTTTTTGCGACAGAAAATGCTTTTTTCACTGTATTCCTAAGACCTTCTTCTTCATAAACATCAATTCCTTTTCCTCTGAATTTAAACACTTTTGCGCGAATCAGGTCTGTGCCTTTTTCTTTAAATAAAATAACTTTAGAGCAAAATTGGGGAATCTCTTTTAGAAGTTTAGACATATCTAAGAATTTTTTATCACCTCCAATTATCAGAACTGTATTGCGTTTCTTCGTATTCCCTACTGCCTGCAACGCTGCGATAGTAGCCTCTGGAGTTGTCGAGCTATTATCATTATAAATTTTTACACCATTTAGCTTGCGCAAAAATTCAAGTCTGCCTGATAGTGGAGAGAAGGTTGCTAGAGCTTTTTTAATTTTAAGATCTGGTATAGATAATGATCTCGCAACTTCTATTGCCAGTCCTGCATTATATTCATTATGGACCCCTGGTAAATTAAATTTCCAATCTTTTGACAATCTTTCAGGGGAAACAACTATTCTACTTTTTATCTTTTCTTTATTTTCCTTTTGCCATTTTTTAATAAATGGATATGCTTGCTTGCCAACAATCAATACAGCCTCTTTTTTTTGATATTTAAAAATATTAGCCTTATCTGAAAAATATTTCTTCATATCTCCCTTATAATAATTCATATGATCCCCAAACAAATTGGTGAAAACAGAAATATTTGGTGAAATCTTACTATTACCAAATCCTTGGAGTTGCCATGAATCTAATTCCAAGACTGCTATCTCCGCATTTTTTACTTGTTTTAATAGCTGAAGATTAGAAATGCCACGCACATTCCCTCCTAAAATTATTTTCTTATCAGCAGACTTTAAAATATGCTCAACGAGATGCGTAACAGTAGACTTACCTCGAGTTCCAGTAATAGCAATAATAGGCAAATCTGCCAGTTTAACGAAAAGTGATGCACTCATTTCCACAGAAACATTATTTCTTTTTGCTTCTTTTATATAGATTGAATCAAGGGGCACTCCCGCAGCTTTTAAAACAAAATCACGATTTTGAAAATCTTCTAGCTTATGTCTACCTAAGACATATTTTATGTTTTTAAATTTTTTTAATTTATTTAAAGATTCTTTTAATTGTTCTTTTTTCTTTAAATCTGTAACAGTTAATTTTGCTCCACATTCTGCTAAAAACATAACATCTCCAACTCCTCGCCCGAGCAAACCTAAACCCATGACAGTTATCTTTTTATCTTTAAAAAATTCTTTATAATCTATACTTTTATTTTGCATAAGATTTTCTGAATTCTTCTATATCACTAAAATGATGCTTCACACCTTTTATTTCTTGATAGTCTTCGTGTCCTTTGCCAGCGCAAAGGATGATGTCTCCTTTTTGCGCTATCTTAACTGCCTCCATTATTGCTTCATGACGATTGGTAATAGTTTTTACTTTTTTCAACATTTCGTCAGATAAGCTTTCTTTCATTTGATCAATAATTTTATCAGGGTCTTCGCTTCTAGGGTTATCAGAGGTGAAGATCGTAATATCAGAATTATTTACACCGATTTCCCCCATCAAAGGGCGCTTGAGTGGATCTCTATCACCACCACAACCAAATACAGAAATTATCTTGCCCGCCTTTGGCTGGTTTACTTCATTCTCACCAGAGGCGAGCAAGTCTTTTATTGCCATTAATATTTTCTCTAAGGCATCTGGTGTATGCGCATAATCTACAATCACCAGCACGCTACTTTTAGACAGAAAATGTTCGAAACGTCCACGAGGAGGCTCAATATTTTCTAAAATCTTTTTAACTATATCCATATCAAAACCCAAGAGCTCACAAGCGCTCCAAACCGCAAGCAAATTATAAGCATTAAACTTACCTAGAAGTTTTGAGCTTACTTCTATCCCATTAAAATTTAGAACTAAACCAGAAAAACCAAGCTTAGTAATCTCGCCATGAAAATCCTCTCCGCCATTGAATCCATAAGACACTCTTCCTGTTTTAATTTCTTCTAGCATTTTCTCTCCATATTCATCATCTGTATTAGAAAGAGCAAAAGCATGTTGTGGAAGCATTTTTAAAAATTTCTTTTTTGCCCCAAAATAATTCTCAAAATTTTTATGATAATCCAAATGATCATGCGTCAAATTAGTAAAAATACCTCCAGCAAAACTTATTCCTGCCACCCGATTTTGATCTAGTGCATGTGAGCTCACTTCCATAAAAACATATTCACAGCCTTTCTCTGCCATTTCATTTAATAATTTATACAGATTTACAGGATCAGGGGTTGTGCCCGGAATTGGTCTACCTTCTTTAGTCAAAACAATTTCTCCATTGATTATATTTTCTACAGTACTGATCAGTCCTGCTTTATAACCAAGGCCTATTGTGATTTTATAAAGAAGCGTTGCTGTCGTCGTCTTTCCATTTGTCCCCGTTACCCCGACAATCTTTATTTTTTTTGAAGGATTACCATAAAAATGCATCCCTGCCAACAATGCAATCCCTCGTCTCTTTAATTTTAAATTTTTAATTATTCTTTGCATTTGGTTTTACTAAAATTTCTTCTTCTACTTTTTTAAATCGTTCAATTTCTTTACCGTCCAAGACAATATTTTCTAAAAACATATGCTTTGGCCTAGCCCAAATACCACCATCTTCTAAGTGCATATAAATAACCACGTGTTCTAGTGTTTCACTATCTTTCGCCTCAAAA
This sequence comes from Minisyncoccota bacterium, assembly GCA_041662205.1. Lineage (GTDB taxonomy): Bacteria > Patescibacteriota > Minisyncoccia > Phycocordibacterales > UBA9973 > UBA9973. The sequence continues at coordinate 357,333 of JBAZSZ010000001.1, forward strand.
AGAACTCTCACCTTAGTTCCTTTATAATGTTTATAAATTCCTCCAATTTCTAAACTTTTCATAACTATTATATAATATCCCTAAAATTAATTTATTACAAAAGTAGACGACCGCATTATTTTATAGCACATATGTAAAAAATTCATAATCAAAAAAAACCTAATATATAATTACGTCAAATTGAAATGTTTTCGTAGGTTTTCATCATAATCTAATTTTTCCACTACCATATATCTTATATTTTTACCAAAAGCCAAATCAGTTTTCAAAAGTTCAATGAATTCTGCACAATTGTAAGGATAAATCCAGACACTGCGTTGAAGCTGGATAAAACCAAAATCTTTTATTTCCATTCGCAAAAGATTTCTTTTAGACCTGGCATTTTCCCAAACATCAAAAATAACCACTCTCCACTTGCCATCCCACTTAACATCTTTCTTTTTTTCTTTAATCTGATAATAAATAAGTCTTCTCTTCCCCTTCTCAGTCAAGGATAAAAATTGTTTTCCATTTTCAATTTCTATTTTAAGAAAACCGTCTTTTACTAATTTTCTCGCCTTTTGGTTTAAATAATATTTTAGGTTATATTTTTTCTTTTGCTTTAAAAAGGGTTTTAAAATTTGTAAAGCATTAGGCGCAAGTACGGCTATAGCCAAAATACCAGTAGTGGCAACCGTCATTAAAATAACTCTTTTAAAATCAATCTTGTTTTTCATAATTTTATTATACTATAAAACAAGACGACCGCATCTTTTTACAACTAAGTTTTTAATATTATTTTTCTATGAGCTTCCTCCGCTTTTTCTTTGCTAATATTGAATTTTTGCAAATGGTTTACTACCTTATGAACCTTTTTACAATTTCCACAAAAATTAGAAACATTTTTAGGCAAACCAACAGATAAATAAATCTCGCCCCAGACTGGTTTTCTATTAATAAATTTTGCTACAGAATTTTTTGTTATTCTCCAAATCTTTCCGTTTATTCCAAAACGCCAATACAACCAAAGCTGTAAAAAATGCAATACATCCTCAAATTCCTCCTGAATTCCTTTTTTATTTAATTTTATAATTTCTACAACTAGTTCTCTAACCTCTCCAAGAAGTTCTCTAAACGTGATTCTCTCACCATTAGAATATTCTTTTACATATTCGCTGATTTTCATTTAATTTTTTTGAATTCAATTCTTTATATCTTCCCTTGGAAGAATTATGTAATTTTTATTTATATATAAAAGATCACTCATAACTTTACGAATAGAGGTAAGTTGTAATTCTCGCATTTCAGGAGTTACATTTTCATTTTTTATAGTTTCTTCAAAAAAACGTAAAATACTTGTGAGAGTTGTCGTATAATCTCCAGCCTCTAAATGAAAAACTAGACTCTTATGATCAGAGGCTTGCTCTAATTCTAGACAATATACGTTTTTTGAACCATCTTTTGTAAGTAAGTATTCAGAAATATTTACGTTGTATGATGAATCAGAAGACATAAAGTTATTTTAATTTACTAATGACTTTCGATGTTGAGGCGCATTAATCATTCCACACTTTTTCCATTTATAGCATTCACCCGTGGCTGGATTGATAGCCCCACAAGGACATGGGTCATTTCTACCGACTTCTGCACCATTTACAGACAAATCTTTTTCCCCTCCAATTTCGCTTGGTTCTTCATGACTTGTAATTAAGGTCTGTTTCGGTGAATTATCCTCTACTTTTACATTCACAACATTTTCGGTATTTATTGTACTAATAAGTGAAAAAACCTGCTCCTTAAAAGCTTCCTCCATTTCTTTAAACATTGCAAGTCCATCTTTTTTATATTCCACTATCGGTTCCCGCTGACCATAAGCTCGCAAATTTACCGATGAACGCAAATAATCCATCGCTTCTAAATGTTCCATCCAGAGCATATCATTTGCATAAAAAGCAATTCTTCTGACGGTTTCAAAAAAAGCTTCATCACCTAACTTTCTTCTTTTTTCCTCTAAAACCTTATCAAAGCCTTCTCTGGTCGCTGATATATTATTAAGTAAAACTTCAATTTCTGTTTTGTCTGCTCGCAACATTTTTTGTCTCCTTTCGTAGATTATCTTGCGTTGATGATTCATCACGTCATCATATTCAAGAGTATTTTTTCTAGCATCAAAATGAAAACCCTCAATTTTGGCTTGGGCCCCTTCTAAGGTTTTACTGATAAAACGATTTTCTATCGGTTGATCCTCTGATATACCAAAACGCCCCATCATTGTTTTGATTTTTTCTGAACCAAACACTCGCATTAGATCATCATCTAAGGAAACATAAAACTGGGTAGCGCCGGGATCACCTTGCCTACCAGCGCGCCCCCTTAACTGATTATCAATTCTTCTTGCTTCGTGTCTCTCTGTGCCTAAAACAAAAAGCCCACCTACACTTTTTACATAGTCGTATTCTTCTTTTATTAAAGGATTACCTCCGAGTTTAATATCTATTCCGCGTCCAGCCATATTTGTAGCGATAGTCACTGCACCTCGGCGACCCGCCTGCGCAATTATTTCACCCTCCTTCTCATGATTCTTTGCATTTAAGATAGTATGCTGTACTCCTTCTTGCTTGAGATACACAGAGAGAAGTTCATTTTTTTCAATAGAAATAGTACCAATCAAAACTGGAGTTCCTTTTGAATTTAATTCTTTTACCTTTCTGGCGATAGCTTGAAATTTACCTTTCTCCGTTTGAAAAATTAAATCACTATGATCGATACGAATAATAGGACTATTTGTAGGAATCACAATAACATCCAGTCCGTAAACTTTTAAAAATTCTTCAGCGGAAGTTGCCGCTGTACCAGTCATTCCAGAGAGCTTTTTATAAAATCTAAAATAATTTTGAAAAGTAATAGAGCCAGATGAACGAGTTTCTTTTTCAATTTTTACTCCTTCTTTTGCTTCAATAGCCTGATGAATACCTTCGCTCCAACGTCTGCCTGGCTGTAAACGTCCTGTAAAAGGATCGACAATAATAACTTCACCTTCTTTTACAACATAGTCACGGTCACGTTCAAAAATCGCTTGCGCTTTTACTGCTGTTTCTAAGTGATGCACATATTTTATACCTTTTTCTGTGTAAATATTGGGAATCCCTAGGAGCTGTTCAGCTTTAGTGATACCAGCATCAGTCAAAGATATTGCTTTTAGCTTTTCATCTACTTCATAATCCGTATCACGTTTTAATTGTTTTGCAATTTTAAAAAATTTAAGATAAAAATCTTCCGAATCCCCAGAAGCAGAAGAAATAATAAGCGGGGTACGAGCTTCATCTATTAAAATAGAGTCTACTTCATCCACAATCGCAAAATGATGTCCTCTCTGCACGAGATCATTTATATTCGTAGCTAAATTGTCTCGAAGGTAATCAAAACCGTATTCATGATTTGTTCCATAGGTTATATCTGCCCCGTACGCTTCCTTACGTGAACATGGTTTCAAAAAATCATAAACGATTTTAAATTCTCCCACCGTATCTCTATCTACATCCTCTTCTTTATGAGTGGCATCATATAAATAAGAAACATTTTGTGAATTAATAACACCGACACTTAATCCTAAAAAATTATAAACTTGACCCATCAACACTGCGCCAATACGAGAAAGATAATCATTCACTGTCACTATATGTACTCCCTCAGATGTAAGTGCATTTAAATATGCTGGAAGGACTGCGACAAAAGTTTTTCCCTCTCCTGTTTTCATCTCAGCAATCTTGCCTTGATTTAATGCCAAACCTCCAATAATTTGAACATCAAAAAGACGTTTATTGTCTACTCGCCTCATCGCCTCCCTAACTAGAGCAAAGGCCTCTGGTAATATTTCATTTAATGTTTCAGTCTTGTTACTAGATTTACTTAATCTATCTTTGAATTCTAATGTTTTTTTAGGAAAATCCAAATCGGATAATTTCGAAATATCAGCCTCCAAAGCATTGATTTTAGACACTATTTTTTCGGTATTTTTAATGAATTTAGAGCTTTCGTCTCCAAATATTTTACTATATAAACTCATAAATATATATTAGCATAAATTCCTCTGTTCACGAAAGAAAATAAAAACAAAAAAACTTCCGACTTTCGACGGAAGTTTTTTTAAAAACTAAATAAAAACTATGCTCGCTTTTTTGTAGTCTTTTTTGCTGCCTTCTTTGCTGTTTTCTTTTTTGCTGCCATAATATTTTTAAATTAAATTATTAAATTAGTTTGCAATAAACCGACCAAAATATTTATTGCTTCGAACTAATTTAATTATCTCGCATATTAAAACATAATACAATACTTTTTTCACAAAACTGTGGATAACTTTTTTAAAAAAATAAAAATGAAAAAGTTTTTAAAAATAAAAAAAAATTATTTTCATTTGAAGCGGGTGATGGCTAACCTCCAACATATGTGCCTATGTGAGTGCGACCACCCGCTACAGATAAAAATAATTTCTCAATATAATTGTATCACAAAACTTGCTCGAAGATATGTTCTATTACAGAATGTGGCTTAATACCAATATATTCACACACTAGAGAGAAATGCGAGTCCGTTTTAAAATCAGGTATTCCATCTATTTGCAGAAGATATACTTTACCACGAGGAGTTAAAATAAAATCTATTTTTAAATAATGCATACCCCCAATATATATGTGTAAATCTTTAACTAAAGAAAAAATTTTCTCTTTTTCCTCAGACGAAAAACTACCCAAAGAATTACCTAAAGGAAAATTATAAACCTCTTCATTGCGAAATTTTCGCACAGAGTGCACTCTGGCTACCTTGCCTGTAATAAATTCTTCTACTATTAAATCGTCACTATTAGATATAATTTCTGAAAGTTCATTAAAATTTTTTATCAATCTAACTTTATTAGAATTCTTTATAAGCCACGGTGAACCAAATTTTCTGAAAACCTCTTGGGCGGTTTTAGGAGAAATTACAAATCGTGGAATATTTAAACCAACTCTTTTCATGTGTTCTCGCAAGAATTCTCTATCGTTTTCTAATTTGGAATAAAAAGATGAAATACTAATATTAGGAATATTTAAACCATCAAGAATACTTGAAAAACTAGGATGTGTTGTATTCCAAATTACATCTACTTTATTTGCTAGATCACTCATATTTATAGGCACACCTCCTAAATGCCAAATATAATCTTTATCAATTAAAATATCTATTACTTTATATTTATCGGACAAATTTTCGGAAATATATAAAATAATCTCTCCACCTTTTTTTATAGAAGATGCATAATATTTCCCCGCCCCGCCTCGTAATATTCCAACTCGTTTTTTAAAACCTGTTTCCATGCTTGAATTATATCTTTTTTAAGAAAAGTTTACTACAAATTTATTTTAATCCCATAAATCCCAAATATATTTGGCTATATTGACAGGCTCACCTTCTAGTGGAAAAAAATGTAAATCAATAAATGGCAAAGAATTACATTCTATTATACCCCAACGTTGCGTGTCAGGATCTTTGGTCGGATCTTCTATGATTAGATCAAAACCTGCTACTGGCATTGAGACGAGCTCATTTGCTTTCTTGAAAATTGAATAAAATTTTGGATGAATTTCATTAAGCATTTCTTTGGTATAACCGCCATAAAATCTCCCAGTTTTAGCCAAAAGATTAATTTTAACATCAAGAGGTAAAATACTACGAACGGTAAGGTTCTGTCTAGCTAGAAAATTTATCAACTCATTATCAATTAAAATATTTGATACTTTTTCATTACGATTTTCATTTTTTTCTATAATTAATTCTTTCACACTTTTCACGCCATCTCCTAAAATAAAAGGGGGGTCAGCACGGAAAAATCCCACTAATACATTATTTACTACTGTTGCACGATATACACTACCAAAAAGATGTTCTTGAGCTACCATAGACAAAGTTATTTTCCTAGAAAGCTTAAAGGCTTTTTTTAGCTCCTCTAGGGTATTAATATTTGTCGTAGTGTGTCTACCCAAAGAACCCAATTGTGGTTTGATTATTATGGGTTTTTGAAAATTATTAAAAGCAGAAATGGCATCCTTGAGAAAAATTATCTTTTTAGTTTTTAAAGATGGTATCCCTGCTGTTTGAAATTTTTGAGCAAAAACAAACTTATCATCAACCCAGTTATACCCATCATGTGGCAGCCACGGAGGAATAGGGAGACTATTAAAAAACACAATTTTATTATTTACTTTTGCCCTGAAATAATCAATTGGCTTATTAAAAAATAAAATTTGTTTCATGTCTATCCCGCGACTTATAGCCTCCCTCCAAACAAGCTTCGAACGGCCATTTAAAGTTTTTTCTAGATCAGAATCATATTTAACGATATTAAAAAAATGAAGTAAATTAAATATATTTTTTTCAAAGAAAATGGTGAACTTTATATTTTTACCAATAAAAAAAATAGGCTTATATATATAGACAATCCTACCCAAAACTTCATCAATCAATCTCAAACTAAACATTAATTTGTGGTTGACCTGACTCGTGCCACAAGCGTCACATTTTTCTTTCTTTTTTTTAATTTCTTTTTTCATTATAAATAAAAAACACCCTAAAAATAAAAAACAGTGAGATTGCTCTCTACTGTTTTTTATTTTTGTGAAATTAATGTCCTCCTGTCATATAAATATATTAATAAAAAAACATTAATAAATCGACACCTATTTTATTATACCACTTTTAAAAAAGACAACAAATAAACAGCAAGGATAAACATTAAAGGGGGGCCTAGATGTTTACTCAATATTACACGACACGTCGATGAATGATAAATGCAATAAAAAAACATATAAACACAAACCACGCAATAGCTAATTTAAAATCAAATGCAAAAAGAATCGGTGAAGGAATAGAGGCTATGGCTAAACCAAAAAAAAGAATAATATTTCGTCGTGCTGTTAGACCATAACACGATACATTATTTTTTAAATTTTGCACACTATCCTTCTTTACCAACCGACGACTTAAATATGAACGCCATCCAATAAAAAGAACAAAAAAAGCAATAAGAAGAAAAACTATAAGCGTCTGAATTAAAATAGGAAGAAAAAATGGTGAAAATATTAAAACTAACATAGCACCCAATCCACCACAAAAAACATCTAAAAGTGAGTTTTCAACATCCTCAGCAATATTAGTAAATACTTCAAACATTTCGTAAAAAAAAAGTAATAATAAAATTACCGAAAAACCAATCAATCGATCAAAATCAAAAAGAAGAACAAAAAGACCTAAAATAAAACCACTTATTATATGCAAAAAAGACCACGCATCAAGATATCTCCCGTGGCCAAACTTAAATAACACATCATGATGAGCCTTTCTTTCAAATTTAAATTCCATGAGAAAATTATAACATAAACAAAAAACACCCCGCTTGCGCGAGGTGTTTTTTGTTTTGCTGTTGTTTGTTTTGTTTCGTTCTTAATTTAACTTTTTTATTTTATATGTCTTTCCATATTGTCCGGCTCATTTTAAGTTTGAGCAAAAACTATTGTGTCGTCAATTGAGCGACACAATACCGACTCAATATATCCAACCTCTCCGAGGTCAGTTTTCGTTTTGAGACGAGAAACTTAATTTCATAAAATTTCTTTTGTAAAATTAGGACGTTTTTCAAATTGAATTATTCCACGACCAGCTTCCGCTAGCCGTGCCTTGTTACGACTTAGTCCCTGTCACCGAGCTTACCTTAGGACCCGCTTATGCGGATACTTCGGGTACTCCCGGCTCCCTTGACTTGACGGGCGGTGAGTACAAGACTTGAGAACGTATTCACCGCAGTTTAGCTGACCTGCGATTACTAGCAATTCCAGCTTCATGGAGTCGAGTTGCAGACTCCAATCCGAACTGAGGCCACTTTTAAACGATTAGCTCAGAGTCGCCTCGTCGCTGCGCGTTGTAGTAGCCATTGTATTATGTGTGTAGCCCAGGGTATCAAAGGGACATGCTGACCTGGCGTCATCCTCTCCTTCCTCCCCCGCCTCAACAAACTTTTCAAAAAAATATTTGAAAAATTTACTAAGGCGGGGGCGGTCTCGTGTGACACTTGTAACACACAACGAGGGTTGCGTTCGTTAGCCCACTTAAGGGTACAATTCAAACCACGAACTGACGACGGCCATGCATCACCTGTCCTACTGTCTTGCGAGGGCCAATGTTTCTAAAGGCTTTCAATAGGATTTCTAACCCTGGTAAGGTTCTTCGTTTACCATCGAATTAAACCACATAATCCACTGCTTGTGCAAGTCCCCGTCTATTCCTTTGAGTTTTAGCCTTGCGGCCGTACTTCCCAGGCGGATCTCTTAACGCGTTAGCTAAGCCACTCAGAGGGTCGATACTCCGAATAGCGAGAGATCATCGTTTAGGGCGTGGACTACTGGGGTATCTAATCCCATTCGCTACCCACGCTTTCGTGCTTCAGTGTCAAATATGCGCCAGTATATTGCCTTCGCATTTGGTGTTCCCCATGATATCAACGGATTTCACCCCTACACCATGAGTTCCATATACCTCTCACACTTTCAAGTTCTGCCGTTTCTTTCGCATATCCCAGGTTAAGCCCGGGGCTTTGACAAAAGACTAACAGAACAACCTACGCACCCTTTACGCCCAATAATTCCGGATAACGCTCGAGGCTCTCGTATTACCGCTCCTGCTGGCACGAGATTAGGAGCCTCTTATTCATGAGGTACAGTCAATAAACTTCTTCCCTCATAAAAGATCTTTACGTCCCAGAGGGACTTCATCAATCACGCGGCGTCGCTCCATCAGACTTTCGTCCATTGTGGAAGATTCTCGACTGCAGCCACCCGTAGGTGTATGGTCCGTGTCTCAGTACCATCGGTGGGGGTCAGCCTCTCAGCTCCCCTAGACGTCATAGCCTTGGTAGTCCATTACACTACCAACTAGCTGATATCGCACAGGCCTTTCCTCTAGCGTTAAAACTTTACCCTTCGACTTGCGTCTCAGGGACCATCGTGTATTAGTCCATCTTTCGATGAATTATTCACGACTAGAGGGGAAGTTCCTATGTATTACTACCTCGTTCGCCACTAACTTCAAACGACCTTTGACTTGATGTAATCGCATCTCGGAAAATATGAAGTCCGTTCGACTTGCATGCCTTATCCACGCCGCCAGCGTTCATCCTGAGCTAGGATCAAACTCTAACTAAAAGTTATTTAATTAGAACGAAACAAAACAAAAAACAGCAATGTATTTTTGTAATAAAGATTCTCATTATTGTGAAATCTTTTTTGTTCCTAGCTCGTAAATTATTTTTAAAATACAACTTCAAACAAATATTTGAGGACTTGCTCCCGGCTCCTAGCCGGGGTTCTCAATTTATTAATTTATCAAAGAAAGTTATTTATCCGCCCGAGATAAACCTTTGGCGGAAATTAAAACGTCATTCCAAAAAAAAGGAAAGACGCTGGAAGCAAGTATATACTAAGCAAAAGTTAGTGTCAAGCACAAAAATACCCTTATTATTTCTTGTTAAATGCTTCCTTGGGAGATAGTCCAGTAGCTTTGTGTGCTGGCCACCAACCAGACAAAAAACCAATCATAATAGAAAGACCCAAAATAAGCAAAACGAACCACCAAGGAACTAAGAAAATCTGGATTGATTGTCCACCAAATCTAGTGGCCACAAAACTAAGTAACGCATTTAAAATTTTTCCTAAACCCACGCCAATGATGACACCTCCTATTCCTCCAAAAAGACCCATGGCAGAAGCTTCAACTAAAAATAAATTTCTAACATCATAATCAGTAGCTCCGATAGATTTTAAAATTCCAACTTCAAAAGTACGTTCCATAAAACCAACAAGCATGGTATTGAACATTCCTATTGCGGAAACGATCAATGCAGTCACTCCGAAAACACCTAAAATAATAGTTAAGATATTTGTTATTTTTTTAGCTTGGGTCACGAGATCAATACGAGCAGATACAGAAAAACCTTCTCCTAAAAATCTATTACGAAGACTCACTAAAACATCTGCATTTTTAGCTTTTACTAAAACTTTATTATAAAAAGGTGGTTCTTTAGAAAGAGACTCTGAAAAAATAATGGCTGTCGGAGATGTCGATGCATCACTAATGATGCCTTTTATTTTTATTGGTACAAGAGACTTAACTTCTTCGGTAGTATTATTTTTTATATCTTCATAAATAACCTTAAAGCTAAGATTTTTATCTAACGCTGTTTTATCAGCCAAAAAACCGAGCGGTATTAAAGTTTGACTATAAACTACCGACCCTAATTCTGGGCTCGTCGGAACAGCACCTATGTCGGGCAAAATACCCGTTAATCTAAAATAGGTCGGAAGAACAATAAGAGTATTGACCAAAAGTCCAGTGCCATTATTTTCACTAACTTCTCCGGGAAATTCGGCGACAGGACTCACCTCTGCCACATCTTGGTATGTTTTTAATTTTTCTACTAATGGCTGATCTATCAAAAGGTTGCTCTCTGCCGGATAACTAACTTCCATCGTTATCAAGGAGTCTTGGGTTGTAATAAGTTTACCAATTAAAATATATTGAAGTCCGTAACCAAGAGAAACTAAAAGAAGCACTGTCCCTATACCTACAGCCATACCTAAAATGGTAAAAAAGGCTCTTTGTGGTCTAGTGCGGAAAGTTCTAAGAGAAAGAGATAATAATTCAGATACTTTTAATCTTTGATTAAACACAATACTTATTGTAACGTTTTTAGAGGAGTATTGCTAGTATTAGGATTACTTTCACTATTATTTTCACTTAATATCAACTCCAATTTTTCAGCTATTAATTGAGCCGCGCGAAATGACAAACCAACACCAAATTTATTGGTTGAAAGATCGAGTATCTCGACAATTTTATCCGCAGGAATAAAACCTCGAATTCTATCAGACACAACTTGATCAAATGATGTAATTTGTTGTGGAGATAACTTGCCTGTATATCCTTCTATCAACCAATTGCGAATACTTTGAACTTCATCCAAGATGGATATCTCGGGATTCTTTTCTATGGTACTCAAAATATGTTCTACATTTTTTTGTTTATCGATTATTCCTTCTAAATAAAGAGTAACTCTTTCGGCTTTCTTTTTCCAAAGACCGACTCCACCATCCTTGAATGGCTTATTGACCAATAAGCGGAATTCTTTATTATCAATTTTATTATCAAACCTATCATTCACAAAAGATTCAAAGCGCCTAATTTCATCCATGGAATATCCACGAAGCAAGAAGTTTGCCAAAACACGAGCGGAAAGTTTTTCTTCCGAACTACCTCCACCCGAAGCTTCATTTTTAATAGAAAGCTGTTCATATAATTTTTTTGATAATGAAGTCGCTACTGAACCCTTTTCAGATTTTTCAATACTGGTAACCGCACCATCTTTCATATAAAAAATAGTTTTAACATCACGCAAACTCCAAGCTTCGTGGGTCACCATGATTACAGTTCGTCCGTCTTTTTCATTTAATTCTTTCAAGAATTCAAGAACTATTTTAGCACTGACAGAGTCTAGGTTACCGAGGGGTTCATCGGCAATAATAATAGGAGGATTGTTAGCAAGCGCGCGAGCAATACCGACTCTTTGTTGTTGTCCTCCTGAGAGTTCGTACGGGAAACGATCAGCATATTTTTCAAGACCGAGTCTTGCAATAAGCTTTTGCGCTTCAATCTCAGCTTTAGCAGAAGAAACACCCACAAAAAGCATCGGCAGAGCGACGTTCTTTAAAACGCTTAATGAAGGAACCAAGTTAAACTGCTGAAAAACAATACCGATACCCGTCTGCCTGAAGATAGCGAGTTCTTGATTAGTGAGTCCTGATATGTCACGATCGTTAATTAAAACTTTACCTTCTTGAAAACGGTCAATACCAGAGATAGCATAAAGCATACTGGTTTTACCGCAACCAGAAGGCCCGAAAAAAGCCGCATAGTCTCCTCTTTCTATACTTATATCAATATTTTTTAGGGCATGAACTTCTATCGGTTTTCCTTTGTCATACCATAAATTAACCTTTTCAATTTTAATTATTATGCTCATGAATTTTGTCCGTAAAATCAATTATCTCTTTGGGCATAAGTTCACCTTTTATTAAAAATCCATCAACTCCTAATTTAGAAACTTCCTCTTTTATTGAATCTTCTTTCTTATTAGAAAAAATGATAATTTTTATAGAAGACAGATCTTTATCTTTTTTTATTCTTTCTATAAAAGATAAATTTTTCCTTATCTGTTCATCACCACTAATACGCTCACCCGAAGACGTCATCATAATATCCAGAAATACCGTGTCTGGTTTTATGTCTTTATCTGTTATTTTTTTTTCTGCTTCCTCGAGCGAGGAAGCCATTGATATTTCATAAATATCGCTACGTCCATGTATCCAGAATATATCTCGGAAATAAATACGCATCATCTCATCACTATCAATCAAAAGAATTTTTATTTTTTTTTGTGTTGTGTCCATAACAATACTTATTTATTTTTAATTGCAAAATTAATTAATACTCTAAATATACCATAAATATAAGAGAACACAAAAAGCATCCTAAGATGCTTTTTGTGTTCAAAACTATCATTCCCACCACACCCACAATTATTTGATACTACCTAACATTGTTTATAAATTTAAAGGTATCATCAAAATTCTTGAATATTATATCCATGATCGAGGCTGTCTGTTGAGGGGTAACGATGGTACGAATAGGTGGCTTGGCTGTATTGCCTGCCCCATCTGTCGACTCCAAAGAAAATCTATAAACTGTTCCCGCTTTGAGTGATGTTAAAATAACAACATGGTTAACAGTAAATTCTAGTTTCTCTTGCTTGTTCGTAAGTGGTGCGTTACTAGAACCGGAACCTTCTGCATAATTAACAACTGAAGTTGAAGGCTCATCTGTCTGCCAAGAAATAATAGTTTGAACTTTATCAGCCAATCCGATAATGAGAGAACTATCGACTTTCAAATTACTAATCTTTGGAGCAGTCACGTCGACAGAAGTGATCACATTTACCGGAGCACCGCTTTCAATGGTATTACCCTTAGAGTCAATTCCTGAAACACTAACCTCATAACGAGTGCCGGGTGTAAGACCTGTAATATTTACCGAATGAGAGCTGCCTGCTGTACTATCAACAACTCTGTTACTTATTCCCGTTTTAAGATCTTTGTATTCTACAATCGATGAAGTAGGTTCATCTGTCGTCCAAACTACTGTGAATGAATCTTTTTTCACTCCGATAATCGAGGCTTGTATTTTTGAAGCGGCTGTCGTAAAGGTAAAGTCAACAGACTTGCCGACAACTTGAGGCAGAGAAAAAGCCTTCGTCATCACATGATATTTAGTATTTGATTTTAGATTACCTAAAACAAGTTTGTGATCAGTTGTTTTCTTGGTTACGTCTGATATTTCTCCCTCATATGGATCAGCTTTATTCGTATCATAATTACCATCAGTGACATATTCCACAATTGGATAAGATCTAACATTGGTACGGAAATTTATGGTAGCGCTGTTTTCTGTAATATCTGTAACTGTCGGTGTGTCAATAAACGGAGGAATAAGCGATGGAAGAATTGATTCAATGGTTGATTCTATTTCTTTTTGGAATTGCTCCACGTTATCTACTTTTTGCAAATCAGTAAAATCTTCAGTCAAAAATTTAGTGGTGAAGGTTTGATTGTCAGAATAACCAAGATTGTTTAATAGATCCATGGCAGTAATCTTGAAATTATATTCTGTTCCCAAACTTAAGCCACCAAGGACAATCGTGTGCACTTTTATCCATTTACCGTCTGCTGTCACAAAACTATAATTTTTATCTTTTCCATAATCAACAAACACAACCGTATCCTTACTCGTCTCAAATGAGATCGTCGCACCGAAAGGAGTAATCCCAGAAACCTGAATATTGGAAATAACCGGAATACTAGTATCACTTCCAAACTTAGCTGAATAAGCTTTGTTCTGCGCAAGTAATGCATCATAAATATCTTGGGCGACACCCATCGTTGTCGTTCCTCCACTAATTCTATCCACAGCAGTGGTCGTGAATGTTTTTTCAGAAGAAGTCGCCGTATTTCCAGTTTCATCTGTAGATTCTACTACATAATAATATGGAGTGCTTAGGGTAAGACCTTCAATGGCTACCAAGTGGCTTTTCAACATCAAAGATATCAAATCCGTTGTCTGATCGTATACTCCGGCAGTAGTACCATATCGAACTTGACTGGTAGCATTTTCATTAGTGTCCCAAACAATAGCGACCTGAGAAGCAGTAACTATAGGAGTAGTAGGTTCAGAAATTATTGGTGCAGTCTGGTCTGCTCCAGTACTAAAGCTGTCACCATTTACATATTCACTTTCATTAGAATCTGCATCTGTCCCATCTACGGAATAATAATAAGTAGCGCCAGAGTTTAAACCTGTCAAAGTAACGGAGTGATCAGTAACTAAATCATCTGCTCCAAATCTTGTAGGACTTGCTAGAGCAGAATCAGTAGAGTAATTGACATAAGAAGTCGCAGGCAGATCTGTCGTCCAAGAAATAACTGCCGTTGTGTCAGTAACTCCACTTGAGCTAACTCCTGAAATAATTGGGCCAGCCGTAGTGGTGAAAGTGGATGTGGCTACTGTAGCGGCACTGTCTGCATCAGTTGAAGTTGTTCTTACATAATAAGTAGTAGATGGAGTTAAATTGTTTAGATACACACTATGATCCAAAACTCTATTTACATTTGATTTAGATAAATTATATGCTCCGGATGTTGGGGTCGTAGGATCGTTGCCAGGATCAATTGTTCCATATTCTACCAAAGAGTCAGCATAAGTACCTGTCGTCCATGTAACGGTAGCGCTTGTTGCTTTTACAGTGCTATCTGCATGAGTAACAGCTATATCATTATCTAAGATAGAAAAAGTGTTAATGGTATTTGTTCCGAGAGTGGCATTAGAAGGATTTGATAGAGTGACAGTAAGAGTTTCAGTTTGCTCAAAGATGCTATCATCAGTAACAACTAAAACAATATTCTCTGTCGTGTCTCCAGCTGAAATAGTTAAAGTTCCGTTAATTAAAGTATAGTCAATACCTCCACCCAAAGCCGTACCCGGAGTAACAACATAAGAAACAGTTATATCTGTCGGATAAGCGGAAGAAATAGAAACTGGAATATTAGCAATGCCTACGTCTTCCGCTTCTTGATTTAAAGAACTATTAAATCCTATATTTCCGAAAGGAACATTTGTAAATGTTGCTGCTATAGTATGATCCGCAGTTACATCTGTAAAAGTGTAATTGGAAGCAGTCGCTATACTTACTCCATCTACTGTCAAAGTAGCAATCGCATATCCTTCATCAGGAGTAATGGTATACATTTGGTTTTCACCAGAAGCGACGGCAGTGGTACCAGTTGGAGTGACCGTTCCGTTTGCTCCGGAGGTAGCGACGATGTCATAGGTAGTGGCGAGCACAACGTTGACGGTACGGGTAGCAGTCGCAATATTTCCAGCTAAGTCGGTGGCGGTATAAGTAATGGTATAGGCACCGAGAGCAGCGGTATTGACGGTACCAGAAACAAGCACTGTGCGAGATCCATCTACCGCATCGGTAGCAGTAGCGCCGGGTTCGGTATATGTATCACCTCTGGTGACGGACATTGGGTTCGCACCATTCAAGGTAATGACTGGAACGATCACATCATTGAGAGAGAAGGTAGCGGCAATGGTATGTGTCGTGGTGACATTTGAAAAGGTATATGAAGAGGTTGGAGCAAAACTAACTCCATCTACTGTCAAAGTAGCAATCGCATATCCTTCATCAGGAGTAATGGTATACATTTGGTTTTCACCAGAAGCGACGGCAGTGGTACCAGTTGGAGTGACCGTTCCGTTTGCTCCGGAGGTAGCGACGATGTCATAGGTAGTGGCGAGCACAACGTTGACGGTACGGGT
>JBAZSZ010000001.1:373335-377753 GCA_041662205.1 Minisyncoccota bacterium
TAATGGTATACATTTGGTTTTCACCAGAAGCGACGGCAGTGGTACCAGTTGGAGTGACCGTTCCGTTTGCTCCGGAGGTAGCGACGATGTCATAGGTAGTGGCGAGCACAACGTTGACGGTACGGGTGGTAAGTGAAATATTGCCTGTTAAATCTACAGAGGAATATGTCAAAGTGTATACTCCAACAACATCTGCATTTACATTTCCTGTAATTATAATACTAGCGGTCACATCTCCATCGACTGCATCGAGAGCTGTTGCACCAGGATCACTAAAAGTAGCACCACGTGTCAATGACATTGGATTGGCTCCATTCAAAGTGATGACGGGAGGAGTAGTGTCTATGTCTTGCGCAAACGTTGCTGCGATGGTATGCGTAGCTACCACATTGGTAAAAGTGTAAGATTCCGCAGCAGCTAAACTAATTCCATCGACGGTCAAAGTAGCGACTCCATATCCTGCATCAGGAGTAATGGTATATGCTTGATCTGCGCCAGAGGTTACAGATGTCACTCCGGATGGGGTAATTGTTCCGTTTTCTCCAGCTGTCGCGGTAATATCATATGTATTGAGAACAAAAGTTACATCGATCGTATGCGTAGCCAATACATTTGTAAAGGTATAAGTCGAGTCATTAGCAATGACAGATCCATCGACAGTCAAAGTCCCTATTGTATATCCAGCGCTTGGAGTAATGGTATATATTTGATTTGCTCCTGTTTGCACAGAGGTCACACCTGACGGAGAAATTGTTCCATTTGATCCAGCAGAGGACGTGATATTAAAAGCGTCCGCAGTGGTAAATGGATACCCTACTCCATCATTGTCATTCGTACTGGTATTGCCATTACCATCAGTTGATTGCACTTTGAAATAATATGGGGTAGCGGGAGTAAGACCAGAAAGAGTGACAGTGTGTGATTTTGTATTTCCATCAGAACCGGTTTGAGAAGATCCATAAGAAATTGTAGTACCATATTGCACTACGGAATTAGAAAACGAATCTGATGTCCAAGTGATAGTGACACCAGATGATGTTGGTGTGCCTGAAACTACATTTGTAATCGCAACCGCAGAAGGAGCTATGGATTGAATTGTAGAGAAAGCACTATAGTCTCCACCTGTGTCCAAAGCACGAACCTTGTATATATAGGTATGACCGTTCAAAACTGTAAGGTCAGAATATGTATTATTCGCTGCGTCTATGGTGGTCAGTAATGCAGATGCTCCTGAATCAGTGGCTCTCCAAATTTCATAGCTCTCAGCTGTAGAACCAGAAACATCAGTCACTTTAGTCCAAGATAAAGCCTCACCTAAAACTCCCGCTGGAAGGTTGGTTATATCTTTCACTTGAAAGCTCGTAGGAGTAGCTGGAGCGACAGCGGTAATACTAGTTTCATTTCCATATGGATCAGACAATAATGCAGTGACAGTTTTATTTGTCTCTTCGCTAAAAGTCCAAGCGTTGGAACCGACTGTTGCCGATGTGCCACTTGTTACAGATGAACCATTTTGCAATAAGTAAGTTATGGTTGAGAGGTCTGTTCCGGTCAAAGTGGCAGTACCTGCATTCACATCTAAGACGAGAGTACCGACAGGATCCGCCGCATCTAGCACAAATGAGGAAGATTCCATGGACCCGATATTGTTTCCCGAGGCTCCATCATTCGCCACCACTTTAATAATTCCACTCCCACTTTCAAAACCATCTGCATCAGTTCGAGCCGTCCAAGAGATGGTCTTGCTTGTGCCAATGTTCGATAATCCTATACCAGTACCAGTTGCAGAAGTTGCTGCGACAAAGACATCTTCACTATTTTTATAAAACAAAGAATTAGTAGTTTGTGAAGATTCATTATCTGTTACGTCATAGGTGACACTTACCACTCCGTTTGAATCCTCTGAAGCTGTTACATTAGTAACAGTCGGAGAAGAGTTTACAAATGTAAATGAAAGAGCTGTGGCTGTTTGCTCATTACCAGCTTCATCAATTGCTTTTGAATGAATTAAATATGTGTGACCAATAGTTAAAGGTACTGTCACTGAATCATATGACCATGTAGTTGTACCTGTTGCCGGTAAATATGTCTCACTAGGATCGATAAAAGAGGTACCACTATACCACGCATTTGCTGTTACATCTTTGATTGAAATACTTACAGAATCAACACCTGATCCACTTGTATCTGCTGATGTACCAGAAATTGTTTGCACTCGATACAACTCTTGCGGACTAGCGCTAGTTCCGGCAGAGGTACACTCATTGCCTCCGATACTGCAAAATGCAGTTATTACGGAAGTTGGATCGACAGTATCCAAAGTAATTGTTTGCGTAATATCTGAAGTGGTATTATCTGCCGCATCTTTGAATCGAACATACACTGTCTTAAGTACTTCTCCAGAAGATAAAGTCAAAGAAGCTGAAGTAGCAGCTGTTTCCCAATTCGTTGGGCTGGCTGTTTCTCCGTAAGCCATTTGGATTGGAGTACTGATATCAGTCGGAACTGTAATATTCAAAGTTACAGCAGTACTAGAAGCATAAGTTGCTCCACTGTTGATGGTAAAGGCTCCACCTGCAGGTGCTGTTGCATCCACCGTAATTGTCGCCGTAGAAGCTGTAGAAATATTTCCAGCTAAATCAAGTATATATAAATAGTAAACGCCTTCAGCTGAAGGAGCCAAAATAGAAGTAGCTGTACCTGAAACTGCTGTGGTCATTGTAGTACCGGCAGAAAATACTGTTGTGCCAGTTGGTGCTAACCAGACTGCATTGGTTGCAACTCCGGAGCTGACGATAGTTACACTCGCTCCTCCTTGTTTGAAGGAGCTACTCGTGAGAACGGAGTCTTGATTAGTTGGTGCGGTGGTGTCTAAAACGTATGCAGTGGAAGTATCACTACTATAAGTCAAAGTAACCTGACCAACCACCCCATCTCCACCTCCCCCTCCGCCGTTACCGCCAGCGCCTCCCGCACCACCAGCTCCAACTATGATTGTCAACGACTCCCCAGGAGTGACAGGGGTGTAATTACCAGTAATCTTGTCTCCATTTTGACCAATAAAGCCAGACTCACCAGCAGGACTGCTCCCACCAGCACCGGCTGCCCCACCTGCCAACGCGGAAAGCGTTAATCCTCCAGTCGTATTAGTTCCGCCTGCCTCTCCAGCGCCGCCTGGATCTTCAAATTCAGACATACCACCATCCCCGCCATCGCCACCACGGGCTTGAATGAGTGTAGTAGAGCCCCGCTTAATTGCCGATAGTAGTCCAGCATACCCGCCATCCCCTCCTGACGTTTCTCCTCCACCTCCTCCACCTCCTCCACCTCCTCCACGAACGTCGATGGTGATGGAGGTAACTCCTTCAGGAACTATCCAAGTACCAGATGTTGTATAAGTTATACTACCTAAACCACCCACACTATCATTCCCTGCCAAATCGGTAACCTTAAAAATAATATTACTAGAACTGGATAAAGTAGCTCCAGTCCAAGAAATAGCTGTGCCACTTACCATACTGGTGATATCCGTCCATGCTCCGCCATCGTTCACTGAGCCGTATAATGTTTCACCCGCTGCTAAAGTACCGCTTAAAGTTCCGGTAATAGTTTGGCTAGCGGTAGCTGTATTAAAATCAGAAGCGGAAGTTCCTGTGTCTGCAGAGATATCTACGGCACTGACTGTTTGGGTTGGAGCGGTGGTGTCAATATCAATCGAAAGATTACCTGAAGCGACGGAAACATTTCCAGCTGGATCCGTTTGCTTGGTATTCATCGTAGCGTGTGTACCACCAGTTAAGGTAGAAGCAGTGATAGTCACAGTCGAAGAAGCACAAGCTCCGGTACCAACATTAGTGATGTT
This sequence comes from Minisyncoccota bacterium, assembly GCA_041662205.1. Classification (GTDB taxonomy): domain Bacteria; phylum Patescibacteriota; class Minisyncoccia; order Phycocordibacterales; family UBA9973; genus UBA9973. Next base: position 377,198 of record JBAZSZ010000001.1, read on the forward strand.
GTCAAAAAGAGTGACGGTTGAACCAGTGACGCAAGAGATGGTGAAGTCAGGAGTAGTGTCTGAGGTAATGTTGTCAGAATTGGATGAACCTAAGTCTGTGGCATCAGTCATATTCGGAATACCAGAAGCAGCGTCGGCTGTAGTGTCAATGTCAACTGAAAGATTGCCTGAAGCGACAGAAACATTTCCCGCTGCATCAGTTTGCTTGGCATTCATGGTAGCGTGAGTGCCAGCAGAAAGCGTGGAAGCAGTGATGGTCACAGTCGAAGAAGCACAAGCTCCAGTACCAACAGAGGTAACGTTGTCAAAGAGAGTGACGGTGGAACCAGTGACACAAGACATCGTGAAATCCGGAGTAGTATCAGAAGTGGTGTTGTCCGTAGAAGATGAACCGAGGTCTGTGCCTGCCGTCATGTCAGGAGTACCAGGAGCAGCGTCGGCTGTAGTGTCAATGTCAACTGAAAGATTGCCTGAAGCGACAGAAACATTTCCCGCTGCATCAGTTTGCTTGGCATTCATGGTAGCGTGAGTGCCAGCAGAAAGCGTGGAAGCAGTG
>JBAZSZ010000002.1:0-186312 GCA_041662205.1 Minisyncoccota bacterium
CATGGACGTAATCTCGTAAAAATTCGTTCAAATGTTAATTGCAAAATTGACTGCTAAAGCAAAAGCTGCACTTTCTCCTTACTTCGGTATGAAGGATTTCGCTTTCGCTCCAGCCTTCGCGTAAGCCTGGGCTGGTGTCTCTCTTATAGACTTCCGATATATAAGATGGGGCATAATATTATCGGGATAGGAAAAAGCTTGCTCTGACTTTTCTCCAAAACAAAGGAGCTCGATTAAAAAATATTTGGCTCGCTTAAGAATTTTTTAATTTAAACAAAAAAGCGCGCTATGTATGTAGACTTCTTTACAAAAACCTTCTGCACGGGGATTCAATTTCCCCCATCTCCACACAATGTTGACTTTAAGCTCTAATTACGCTATTATCCCCTAGTAGTCAGTGCCTCTTTTGGCCTACATATATCAATTGCGAGAAAGAATAAACAACCAAATACGAGCCAAAGAACTTCGAGTTTTAGACAGTGAAAATAAAAATCTCGGTGTTTTAAGCATAAGGGATGCTTTAGAATTAGCTCAAAGCAAAGGATTAGACTTGATAGAAATATCACCGAATGGCAATCCCCCAATCGCCAAGCTTATGGATTTCGGCAAGTATCAATATGAGGCTGCTAAGAAATTAAAAAAAGCCAAGGCTGGAGCAAATAAAACAGAAACCAAATCCATCCAAATTAAAATAGGCACAGGAGATCATGATTTAGAGCTTAAAGCCAAAACTGCTTCAAAATGGATCAAGGAAGGACATAGAATCAAAGTTGAGCTTTTCCTCGCCGGACGCGCGAAATATATGGATGAAAAATTTTTAAGGGAACGTTTAGATAGAGTTTTACATTTAATTACCGAAGATTATAAAATATCAGATAATTATAAAAGAGGACCAAAAGGTTTAACCACCACAATTGAAAAAAAATAGTTTAATAAACTCACTACAAATAACATATAAAAATTATGAAAGGAATGAAAACAAACAAATCATTTAGTAAAAGATTAAAACTAACCAAAAATGGAAAGATAATTTCCCGTAAGCCTGGTTTTAATCATTTCAATGCAAAACAATCACGCGGAACTCAGCTCGCAGGCAAAAAAGGGCAGAATTTTGTTATTAAAAACAAACCAAAAAGTCACTTATTACCATTTAGCTAATGCCTAGCGCTTAAAGCCTAGAGCCTATTAATATGACAAGAGTAAAAAAGGGAGTACATGCATTAAAAAGAAGAAGAAGTATCTTAAAACAGACCAAAGGAATGCGTCATGGTAGATCTACCAAAGAACGCCAAGCAAAAGAGGCGTTGCTTCATGCTGGAAATTATTCTTTCGCACACAGAAAAGATAAAAAGTCACACAATCGTAAGCTTTGGAACATTAAAATCAATGCAGGTGCACGCGAGCTCGGTATGTCTTATTCAAAATTAATCGGTGCTCTCCATAAGAAAAATATAATGCTAGACAGAAAAATCCTCTCAGACTTCGCAGAACATCATCCAAAAACTTTCGCAAAAGTGTTAGAAGCAGTAAAATAAAAAATAAATAAAAAAAATCCTCTTAAAGAGGATTTTTTTTATTTATTTTCAACTACCGGAGACTCTGCAATCTTATATTCAACTATTTTATCTTTTCTAACGAGAGTAATAACATCTTCTAAAAGTTTCTTTGGATCTTTTCCAATAACAATTTTTCCATTTGGACGATGTCCTTTAGCTATTATTTCTTCTAGTTCTGCTCCCATTTCCCAAGTACCTTCGAAAATACCAATCGGTTTTTTATCTTCAAAAGCAACCGTAAATTCATGAATAGTACCAATACGTCCGCAACCACAAATAACTGCATCAGCCGAGCGAGTTAACAGCAAATCACGCCCCGGATAACCAAAACCCGTATAAATGATCAAATCCATATAATCGAGAGGGAGCTTGTAAACCTCTACATGCTCATGCTCTCCTGAAGCGGGAGATATGCCAATAGAAATCCCCCCTGCTTCTTTGGCTCCCATGGCAGCCCAAAAAGGAAATCCAGTAGTCGCCCCAGTCACCAAAACAGCTCCTTGGCGAGCTATCTCTCGTCCAAGTTCTTTAGCTTTTTCTAATGCATCCACCCCACAACTCCCTGTCTCGGCTGCGCCAGAAACACAAATTTTTATTTGATTATGTCCGTGTTTGTTAGGAAAATTAATTTTATCAGAATCCATGTTTGCTATTATATCACAAAATTTTTATTTTCTAACACTCCAATATCACACTCTCTCCTCTCTCTGGAGCATATGCATTGATTCCTAAATTATCTCTCAACTTCTGAACCAAAAACATAGATGATTTTGGTTCACCCATAACTACAAAAACTTTTTTGACTGAATCTTCCATATCTTCTACGAAATTTAAAAGCCCATCTGAATCTTTATGTCCAGAATATCCAGAAATCTTTACGATATGAGATCTTACAGCTACATCTTCTCCTGTTATTCGTACTATCTTCATTCCTTCTTCTATCAGACGCCCTGGGGTACCGACAGACTGATATCCAGTTAAAAGCAAAGTATTATTAGGATCCGGTAAATAATGTCTTTCATGATGCACGATACGTCCACCAGTAGACATCCCTGATCCCGCAATAACTATTTTAGGATTAGGCACACTTCTGATCATTTGTGACTCTTTGGATTGTAAAGTATCGTGAAGTCCTGGAAAATCAAAAAGATGCTTGCCTATATGTATTACCTTTTGGGCATTCTCATTAAAATAATTTTTGTATTGTTTAAAAACTTCAGTCAAACGAATAGCTAGTGGGGAATCAAGAAATATTGGCATCACTGGAATACGATCATTGGTAACTAAAGCATCGAGCTCAAACAAAAGCTCTTGTGAACGCTCAAGAGAAAAAGTAGGAATAATCAATGTCCCCTTTCTTTTATAATTATCTTCAATCGCCTCCTCTAAAAATCTCCTGCGATCATCTCTAGACTCATGGTTTCTGTCTCCATAAACACTTTCCATTATCAAATAATCCGCATCTGTAACTTTTTCTGTATCAGGCAAAATCGGTGACGGGCTGTTACCTAAATCTCCAGTAAATATAATTTTCTTGCCATTATAAAGAAATTCAATCATGGCAGAACCTAAAATATGCCCAGCATTTAAAAAAGTAACTTCTAAATCATCTGTAATTTTTACTATCTGGTGATAAGTAAAACCTTGCCATAAAGATAATGCTAATTTTATATTTTCTGCTGTATAAATTTTATCTAAGCCTAAACTCGTATTGTTGCTCAAAATACCTGCGGTATCCTCAAGCATAGGTTTAGCAATCCCCCTAGTAGGTTCAGTAGAATAAATTTTCCCACGAAATCCATCATTTATTAATTTTGGGATCCTGCCTAAGTGATCAATGTGTCCATGAGTTACAAAAAGAATATCTATTTCTTTTGGATTATATATAAAGGGCTCCCAATTGACTTTGTCATCCATTTTATCTCCCTGAGTGAGACCACAATCAATCAAAATCTTCTTACCGTCAATCTCTAAAAGAAAATTAGCACCTGTCACTGTGCCTGTTCCTCCGCAAAATGTTATTTTGGCTTCTTTCTTCATTAGAAATATATTATATACCATTTAAAAGAAAAAATCCGCCCGAAATAAATACAGCGCGGAATTCTTCTTAGGACTATCTCTGATATATTACCATAGCTTAAAGCTAAGTGGGTGTTAGACGTATTAGGCCAAGACCTAACCCGATCGAAACTCCCATAAATTAGTGTTCTAGGTAATAATCGGAAATAACCCTACTAAAAGTATATTCCCTTTAAAATTTTTAGCAACTAGACGAGATAATTTTTTTGTTTCGGAATTAGTTTTGAGAAAAATACTTTTTTAATTTATCAACATATGGCTGTTTTTCCTCTTGAGTCGGCCAAAAAGTATCTTTGTGATTAACATATAAGTTATCACCTTCATATCTTGGAAAAACGTGTTGATGAAAATGAAAAACATCTTGATTCCCAGCGGGCTCGTTGTGTTGTCTTGTAGAAACTCCATCACATTTATAGGTTTCCTTAAAAGCTAAAGCAATTTTTTTAGAGAAATCAAAAATTTTATGTCCTATTTCTTCTGGCATGCCATAAATATTTTCGATGTGCTCATTAGGAATTATTATTATATGGCCTGGATTTGATCTCCACCATTTACCCGCAATGTAAACAGTAATAAACTTATCTCTAAATACTACAGACTCCTCTTGATTTCCAAGATTCGTCAATTCACCTTTCGCTATCTGGCATAAAGGACAAATATATTTTTCTGGTGAATGATTATACATAAAATTATTTTCTTTTATTTTTATCAAAAAGCATTATGTCATACTTATGATTTACCAAAAGATCTTCTTTGGCAATATCAATCGTTTCTAGAAAATCACACAACTCTTTTTGAATTTTTTTTCTGTCTTCCGAATTTTTATTTCCCACAATTTTTTCCACTTCTATAAATTCTCCTAAATCTTTTACAACATCGAGTTCAATGACCATATCCTTATATTTTGTTTTTGTTCTTTTTTTATCAACCGTTGGGGCTTCTTGATATTTTAAAAGTTTAACAATTTCCATCATCATTTCCCCATCTTTAATTTCCATTTCTCTTTCGAGTGAATCTTGCCTGCCTGATTGAGAAATTTTTAAGGTAAAAAAATATTTATCATTCTGTTTTCGTACTCGTAAAATTGGCGTCCCAATCGGCGGAGGAAAGACAAAACCTTCTGGAAAATAAACACGGTCAACTTGATGAAGTTCTTCAGAAAATTTACAACCAAAATCTTGCAGTTTTTTTATAATTGCTTCTCTGTTTTTTAATTTAGCTTTTACTTCAACTTCATACATAAAGTAATCCTAACACAAAATCCCCTTTCGGGGATTTTGAAAAAATTATTTCTTACTCATCTACTCCAAAACGTTTATAGTCATAGATTTTACTTTCACCGAACCAATGCTTAATTTCATGCTCTGCTTCTTCTGGAGTTTCAGAACAATGCGCAATATTCATTACGGCGCGCTTTTCTTTATTCGCAAGAGCTGGGCTATCAATAGAAAAATCTCCTCGTATAGTACCGACAGCAGCCCGATAAGGCAAAGTATCTCCAGCTATCTTTCTGACAATATCCACAGCGTGAACTCCTTGAACAATCATTTTTACGAGCGGCGCAGTCTTCATATAGTCTATAAGCCATTTTCGTATCTCCGGACCTATTTTTGCTGTGTCGTCAGTACCGAAATCGGCCAGCATATCATAACCATATTTTTCGTAAGTGGATTTTGTTTTTTCTCCTAGTCGAGTAATCCAAGCATCATCTTTCGGATAATGATTATCGATTTGATCATGGGTAGGCTGGAACATTTCAAGCGCTACAATTTTTAAATCACGCTGTTCAAAACGGCGAATAACCTCTCCAATGAGACCCTTGCGAACCCCATCAGGCTTTATCATTACATATGTTAACTCTTCTTTTGGATGTTTCATAACTTACAATATAGCAGAAAAAAATAATTTTGCAAAATTATTTTTTTCTGCTTTTTATTCCATCGAACTATACCGGGCCATGATTTCCGACTCCACTTCCTCACGATCACGTCCGAATTTTAAATAGGAAAGTTCTTTTAGATTATCCACGATATCGGGATTGCCTTTTTCAGCATCCATAGTTTTCAAATTAAATGGTTTTGTCGGCTGGCCATTTACCAACATACTAATATAAGCATTACGATTATCAAGCTTTGTAATATCTCGAGCAGAAAATTGAGGTTTGAATTTAGGCTCTAAAAAAGTAGCGTCTTCGGTACCCACACGAAACACTGCCATTGAGCCGACATTTCCAAAAACAGCATTTTTAATATTTTCTTCTAACTGCGTGATATATTGATGAGCGATATTGAGAGAAAGTCTGTACTTACGAGCTTCCGATAAAATTGAAGCGATAGAATCAGTGGTGACATTTTGGAACTCGTCAATGTATAAATAAAAATCATTCATCGTCTTGCCAAACATATCCACACGAGAAAGCGCCGCCATTTGAATCTTTCCTACTAGTACCAATCCTATTAAGTTTGCATTGATATCCCCAAGTCGTCCTTTAGAAAGATTCACTAAAAGAATTTTCTTCTCATCCATAATTTTTCTAAAATTAAAAACAGAGTTTTGTTGAAGCACGACTGGACGCATAATGTCATTACTGATAAAGTTATCAAACTTTGAAGAAATATAAGGCACGAAGTTCGCAAGTGATTGATCCCCTGTCGTCTGTTCAGCTGTAATCCAAAATTGCTTAATGATAGGATTCTTGCATTTTGCCAATTTCATATCCCGAAAATTTTTATCCCCCAAAACTCTGGTAATTTCAAGTAAAGTCGAACCAGACTCCGGATCCTCCATTACTAAAAACGCACTATTTCTAAAATATTGCTCAAACATCGCTCCACCACCAACTTTCATGTCAAAAAGTTTATTAAAAATTCCCATCATTTCATTTACCACAAAAGTTTTTTGCTCTGGATACCTTGGATCAAACTCCAGCATATTCAAACCCATTGGACGCGCCGTATAAGCCGGATCAAAATAGATAACATCCTCTATGCGTTCTTTCGGAATCCGGGAAAGAATCGTTTGAATGTCAGTACCATGCGGATCAATATAACAACACCCATCTCCATTTTTAATATCTTGCGAAATCATATTGAGCATAATGTTCGTCTTACCAGTACCCGTCTGACCAATGACATAAAAATGCCGCATACGATCCTCACGCGCTAAGTGAATCTCTGTATCTTTACCCCTATAGCTATTTACTCCGAGAACTATCCCCTCTTGACCCATTTCTATCGGGGCCGGAGCGATACCTGCCTTGGCTTCTTTTAATTGTGGCTGACTACCCATACCTACCGGAAAATGAAATACCGAAGCAAGTTCTTTTAGATTTAAAGGCAATATTTTATCAGCAGAAAATGTACGATAAGAAAAATCATGAAAAAGTTTTTTTAAATCACTCCCCCTCGCCTGTTCAAAAATAAAAGAATTACTAGCTGCTTCAGAAAATTGATTAAAAGAAGATTCTATTTCTCTCAAGATTGCTTCTGCGCGCTCCGAGGTCTCTCCTGAAGCGATCACTCGAATATTCGCTTTCATAATAGTGCTTTTTATTTTATTCCCTATCTTTTCTGCAGCACCCTGATCTATCGCGCGTCTCCCTTTTATATATTTTTCTTTTTTATATTCTTCTGATTCTTCTTTGTGACCAAATAATAAATTCTTGCCAGCTTTTATAAAAGCTTTATTGAATTTATAAAAATTATCATTCGCATGTTTTACAGAAGTACCATCTTTTACGTCATCTAAAATATGATGAAAATCATTTATGAATTTGTCCCCTGCTGGCGCGATAACCAGCTGGATAGCTGCGCCTTCACCTATTGTTTTAAGTTTAGAAAAAACATTCAAGATCGGATTCATCGGATCATGCTCTATGTTGTCATAAGTTTTAATAGGCATCACCGCTTTCTCTGTAAAGCTAGCGTAAGCACCAGCTGATACGCCATTCTCACTAAAAACATTGTAATCATCCTCAACTTCTTTAATTTTTGCATTATGATAAAAAGCTAAAATTTGTTTTTCAAAAAGAGAGAGATGTTTATTAGGAATCGCAGCATAAACAATGACTTCATTGTTCTGATTACCCAGAGCTATTTCTAAGGTAAAATAATTCTCTTGGATATTATTCTTGCCTTCACTGATGGATTGCATCCCAGCATAAAATTGTTCCATCGCGCCGATGAACTCTTTAAAACTTTTAGATTTATCTGCTTCCTCCTCCGGTGGCGGAAGAGTAATTTCAAAAAGAGTCATATTAAGGGATTTATAAATAGGTGAACCTTCTTTAAAATCTATTTTTGCCATTCCAGTTTTTAAATACTGGATAAGAATTCTATGAAAATCATCATCTACATGGGGATTATTCATTGCTTCTACGACAGAAAGCGCATTCCTGATACCTTTCGTAATGACAATACCCAAAAGCTCTTCCATCACACTATCATGAGACTCTGGCTTAAGTTTTAACACAATTCCTTCTGCTTCTTTTCCTTTTATAAGATTATCTTTATGAATTAATTGCTCGGCTGGTATGTTTTTATATTCACTGATTACACCAAGAGCTGCGTTTTCTGTTGCGTGTTCTATATGCCCTGTACTAATAAGCTCTTCTTCTCGAGCCTTCACATGAGCGCGCAAATAATCAAGCTCCTCTTCAGGGTTCTTGAACTTCGGCATCTCTTTAAAAAAGGATGGTTCCATTAATATAAGTATATAACAAAAACAAAAAATTAGGAAAAAACTTTTTAGAATGGTCTGGCTGGGATAGGGACCCAGAGAACCGAGGACCTGAGAAAAAGTATTTTCCTAATTTTTTCAAAAATTCTGTACCGAAAAAAGTTGTATTTTAAAAATTTTTCGTCAAAATCTCCGCCTCACCTTCAGTAATCAAAATAGTATGTTCAAAATGTGCGCTGTTTTTACCGTCTGCTGTTCGAAAAGTATATCCATCATTATCAATTGTCACATTTTTGGTACCCAGATTCACCATCGGCTCCAGTGCCACTATCATACCCGGAATTAATTTTTCTCCTTTACTTTTTTTCCCAAAATTCGGGATATAAGGATCTTCGTGAATTGCTCTTCCTACACCATGCCCAGCTAGAACTTCTACAATGCCATAATTTTTATTTTGAGAGCGAATATAACTCTCTACAGCATAACCGATATCCCCTGTAGTGTTCCCTCCTTGGGCTGCATCAATGCCCACTCGCAAAGCTTGCTCTGTGATTTCTAAAAGTCTTTTATTAGTTGTGTTCACTTCCCCCACCGGCACCGTAATAGCCATATCCGTAAAAAGACCTTTGTGCTTAAGCCCAAGATCTAAAGACACGATATCGCCTTCTTTTAAAATTCTATTTTTTTTTGGAATTCCATGCACCACCTCATCATTCACAGAAACACATAAAGAAGCCGGATAAGGCTTGCTGGCTCCATCTGGCTGATAATTCAAAAATGCAGGAACGTCTCCCATCCCACGAATTAATTTCTCCGCAAATAAATCCAAATCTTTAGTAGAAATTCCCGGCTTTACTATTTCTTTTACCTTATATAGCACAGTAGCCAAATACTTTCCCCCTTCTCGGATTATTTCTATTTCTTCTGGTGTTTTAATGATTATTGACATAGTAATTAAAAACTCGTTGCAGGTGCATCTTTTAGAAAACATTGCGCAGGCTGACGAGCCGAGCATAACAATTTTTCAGCAGAAAAATATGTGTGTTTTATAAAAGATGTACCAAAAAAGAGTTTTATTTTCATTTTATGAAATTACTGACCCGATAAACTTTTCTCCATTCAGACATTTTTCCAAATTATCAATCATTTTGCCATTCATGGTGATCACAGTCATTTTTTCTTCTTCAGCTATTTTTGAGGCAATAGGATCAAAAGGAGAATTCATTCTAGGATTCCATTCTTTGGGAATAAGCGCCCGATACTCAGCCCAAGAAATATTTTCAATTTTCTTGGCATTAGGATTTATTCTAGGGTCAGAATCGTAAATAAAATCTGTGTTAGATAAATTGATTATCTTTTTCGCGCCAACCATTTTTGCCGCTTCCACAGCATCCCAGTCTGAGCTTTTCCCAGGCTCAAAAGCTGAACCTATTACAATTGATTTTTCGAAAGAAAAGTTTTTAGAAAAATTATCTACGACTTTAATATTTGCCCACTCTGCAAATATCACTCTTACTAACTCTGCGTTCAACTTCAAAGAAGCAATACCGATCCAATCCAAATCTTCATTGGAAGGCTCTGTAATTTTTTTTGCAGCTTCATTATATCTTTTATTGGTCTTTCCTCCCCCAGTAATAATCACAAACTTTTTACCTTTTCCCACCTGTCCCAAGATAAGCTCTTTGAAATCTTTCAAGAATTCTACGTCTATCTCTTCGGGCACAATGAGCGACCCTCCTAATGAAATTACTATTGTTTCTTCCATGCTATTTTGTATTAAAAATTAAGAGCTTTGATAATATCCTTATGTACATTTTCCATACTCTGCTCACCATTTATTGTATAAATAGTATAATCAACTTTGCCTTTAAAATAATCCATCGCTGGAATTACGTTGTTCACATATTCATCAAATCTTTTAGCAATTCCTTCATCTGTATCATCGTGTCTCGCCCTTAACTTTAATCTCTTCACAGCTTCTTCTTTCCCCAATTCTATATAAATAATTTTTACATCTTCTCTTTTGTAAAAATTCATCATTTCTGCAAAAGCCTCGGATTGGTTTATCGTTCGAGGATAACCATCAGCGATCAAATTTTTTTCGTTAGTCAAAGATGTAGTCAAAATATTCGCCACAATTGCATTGGTGAGAAAATTCGGTTGAAGTTCTCCGCGATTTAGTGAATCTTTTACAATATTTCCAGCGTAGCTGCTACTTTCCATAAGCTTGCGATACTCATCTCCAGTAGATGTATAAACGCATTCTTTACCATCTTTTTCTTTCAAAAAGTCCATTAGTAACTTGACCTGAGTCCCCTTTCCGGAGCCCACTATTCCAAAAAAAACAAAAGTTTGCGGTTGCATAGACTAACAATACCGAATTTTATGCTTTAAATCAACCTCACCCCGTCTGCTGCTGCATCCACCCCTCTCCATTTTTGTAAATGGAGAGGGGTAAGGGGTGAGGTGAATTTTAGTGAGAAATATGCTTTAATTACACTATGAAAAAACTAGGATTTAATATAGTTCTCTTGGGAATGATAGCTTCTGGTAAAGATACTCAAGCCAATATCCTCAAAAAGAAATACGCATTAAAATTTGTGGAAACAGGGGTATATGCTCGCAAACTTCTAAAAGAAAAAAGCAAAGATGGCGATTGGGCTAGACGTACCACAGGAAAAGGTCTCCCTTTAGCAACAGCTCTATTGCAGAAATTTTTAGTTAAAGAAATAAATAATAAGCCAAAAAATAAAAATCTTCTTTTTCTAGGAGGCAGGCTAAAACCAGAAGCTCAACTTTTAAAAAAGATGCTGGGTGAGCGTAAAGAAGATTTCTTGGCTTTCTATATTACTTTACCTGATAAAGAAGTCTATAAACGTTCACTCGCAAGAAGTAAGAGTAACATGAAAGCTATTTATAAAGTGCTTGATACAAAAAAACTAATCAGGAAAAGAATAAAATGGCACAAAGACCAGGTCGGTAAAACTGTAAAGTATTACCAAAGCCTAGGAAAAATTAAAATAATTAATGGCAATCAGCCCGTCCCAAAAGTCACTAAAGATATTTTGAAAGAGATTAAAAAATATAAATCTCTGAGTTAGGAAAGATCTAGCGCAGAGATTTTTCCTTTACTCTCCAATTTATTTCAAAAGAAATAGAATATTTATTTGGAATTTTCCATTTAGAAAATCTAAAACATAAGAATTGAAATTTATTTTCTGCAATTCTCCCGAATCCAAACCTATTCACGGTTAATTCTATATCAATAACCATAGATGATTAGTTTTAATACTCTCGCATGGAGATCTGGGCGTCGACTTTCTTTATGAGGTCTAGAACAACGGAGACGACGATGAGGATAGAGGTGCCACCTAAAGCGAAAGAAGTATTACCAGTGATGAATTGCATCACTAGAGGCAAGATAGCAACAATACCCAAGAAGGTAGCTCCCAAAAGAGTAATTCGGCTCAAAACTTTTGAAATATATTCAGCGGTATGTGTACCCGGACGAATGCCTGGAATAAAAGCTCCATTTTTCTGCAAATTAGTGGAGAGCGCGTCAGGGTCGAAAGTAACAGCGGTATAAAAATAAGTGAAAAGAAATACAAAAATAAAATATAGTACTGCATACAATATGCTAGTACTAGTAAAGGAAATCAAAACCTGAGAAATTTTAGAGATTATTGGACCGGTAAATCTAGAAAGAAAAGTTCCGATCATTTGGGGGAAAAGTAAAATTGACAAAGCGAAAATTATCGGGATCACTCCAGCTTGATTGACTCGAAGAGGTAAATAAGTGGAACCTCCACCATACATTTTCATCCCTCGGACACGTTTCGCATATGTAACAGGAATAGGACGCTCAGCTTCAGTGACTAGAACAATACCAGCTAGAATAATCACCCCTACCACGGCAAATACGAGATAAAGAGGAATTTGAGAAACATCAAAAGTAAAAATATTTTGACTAACCCAAGAAGGAAAACTTGAAACTATACCAGCAAAAATTATAAGCGATACTCCATTCCCAATACCAAACTCAGTGACCAGCTCTCCGATCCACATCAGCAACACTGAGCCAGCAATCACAATGAGTAAGTTCGTAATGCGGTCAAAAGCAGTCAAATTAACTAAAATGTTTTGTTTTTCAAGAATAAATAAAAGACTAAATCCTTGGATTGCGGCCAAAGGCACAGTGAGTAGTCTAGAATATTGAGCAAATCTTTTTCTGCCTGCCTCTCCTTCTTCATGATAAATCCTCTTTAAAGAAGGGACCATGATAGTGAGAAGCTGCATGATGATAGAGCCAGTGATGTACGGACCAACACCAAGCATGATGATAGATAAATTGGAAAGTCCACCACCAGAAAAGATATTTAAAATACCAAAAAATTGATTGTTGGAAAGAAATCTATTTAATGCTATGGTATCAATCCCGGGAATAGGAATAGCGGAGAGCAATCTAAATATTATCAACGCAAAAAAAACAAACAATACTTTCTTGCGTAGGCTTGTATCTGTCCAAATCAACTTTATTTTATTCCAGAAATTTTGCATTTTTTTTTGATTTTACGAAATCATGTCGCGCAATCGTCCACTAAAGCGCGACGCTATTTTATAACTATATGCTTTCCTTTTATCCCTAAACGCTTCCTAATATCAGAAAAGGTTTCTTGTTTTGTTCCTTTTTTATTATCCTTTTGAGAAATAAGCTTATCTTTTTTAAGTAAAAAAACTCTTTGAATAGATTTAAATTGATAACCACGATTTTTCGGCAACTTTTTAATGATATCACGGAGTTCTGGACGGCGCTTATTACCGGCACGCGCTGTCTGACCTTTACCTCCGCGACCGGCTGTCTTTGCATGCTTGCCTCCGCGACCTATAAGTCTATCTTTTTTATTCTTATGAGTTCTTTTTAAATTATGTATTTGCATAAAATTATTTTTCTATTTCAACTTCTGGAAGAACGACTTCTTTATTGGCAATCACAATACTCTCAGGAGCTATTTTTGTATATCTTGAAGAGATAGGAGCAAATGCTGCCATGACTGCTTTCGCATTATTTAATTTATTTTTACTATTAGATAAAATCTTCCCAGTAACATCTTTCACCCCAGATAGTTTTATGATATCTCTAATAACAGAACCAGCGACGAGTCCTCGGCCTTTATTTGGTCTTAAGATCACACAAGAACTTGAAAATTTAGCAGAAAGTTCATGAGGCAAAGACATTGATTTAGTAAGATTTAATCTTACCATATTTTTCTTTGCATTTCGGAGGGCCTTATTGATTGCCAAAGCAGTATCTCCAGCTTTTCCTAAACCTAAACCAATACTACCTTTTTTGTCCCCTGCTACTATAGCGACACTAAAAGAAAATCTGCGTCCGCCAGCCACCACACGAGTAACTCTACGAATGTTTAAAATCTTTTGGTCAAATTCAGGCTTTACTCTATTGAAAGAGCCTCCGCGACGGCCGGTATTTTTTCTATCTCTTGTGCCTATATTTTCTTTTATTTTATCTTTATCCATGATATTAAAATTCTAATCCGGAAGCTCTAGCTTCATCCGCTACTAATTTTATTCGTCCAGTATATTTGAATCCATTGCGATCAAAAACTACTTTCTTAATTTTTTCTTTCAAACAAACTGCCCCAATTAATCGTCCTACTTCTTTTGCTCTTTCACTTTTTGTGCCTTTACTTATTTTAACATCATTTGCTTGAGCTAAGGTTTTACCCGCCATATCATCTATAACTTGCGCATAAATAAATTTATTTGAACGAAAAACTGTGAGTCTGGGACGTGTAGCTGTACCTTGAATTTTTACTCTAATTTTCCTTTTTAGTCTTATTCTTTTGTCATTTTTGTTTTGCATATTGTTTTTGTTCCCTACTCCAGGGATAGGGGATTTCCCCTATCCCTGGAGTAGGGACGTATTTATACTGTCTTTTTGCCTTGCTTTCTTCTGATAACTTCACCTTCATAACGCATACCTTTACCCTTGTAGGGCTCTGGCTTCTTTAATGCACGGACAGCGGCAGTGAAACTCCCAACTAATTCTTTATCAATTCCAGTAACTGTGATATTATTTTTTTCAGCTGTAACAGTAAGACCTTCTGGTATTTTCACAACCACTGGATGAGAAAAACCTAAGGCAAAATGGATCTCTTTTCCTTTGACTTCGGACTTGAAACCAACTCCTTCTAAAATTAATTTCTTTTGATAAGGTGTTTCTACTCCTTTTATCATATTTTTTATATGCGAAGCATAGGTGCCCCAAAGGGATTGAGAGAATTTATCATTCCTTTTTATATTTAAATTGATATTTTTATCTGTAATTGTAATAACAATATCATCTCTAAAATTCTTTGAAAGTGTTCCCTTAGGGCCTACAACAGTAAAAACATTACCATCCCTAGAAACATTCTGGGTAACTTTGATTCCTGCTGGTATTATTATTTCTTGTTTGCCTATTCTACTCATATATTTTTTGTATTTTTTTATTTACCAAATTTTAAACAATGCCTCACCACCGACTTGCTCTTTTCTCGCCTCTTTGCCTGATAAAATACCTTTTGGAGTCGAAAGCACTAATAATCCTGTACCATTTCTCACAGAATGGATATCTTTCATACCAAAATAAACTCGTCTGGATTGTTTGGAAATTCTTTCTACTTCTACAATTTTTGGTTTCTTGTCTACATAAACCAACCCTACTTCTAAAATCGGTTGGCCTTTTTTAACTTTTTTTGAAACTTCAGAGATATACCCTGCTTTTTTTAGGCATTCACTTATAGCATTTTTCATTTTGGAATATGGAAAAGATACAGACTCCTTGCCTGCAAGTGATCCATTCTTCATTATTATTATCATGTTTGAAATTGAATCCATAAATTTATTCTGAATTTACCAAGAAGATTTGCGAACTCCTGGAAGCGTACCTTCATTCGCCAACTCTCTAAAACAAATACGACACAAGCCAAAATCTCTCATAAAAGCATTACCTCGGCTACAACGAAAACATCGATTTTTAGCTCGAGTGGAAAATTTTGGTTTCTTTTTACTTCTTGCGGTGACTGATGTTTTTGCCATAATAAATATCGCCAATTTATAGGTGATATCTTATGTTTTTTCTTAAAATTCCAGAAAGCTATTACTAAAATCTTAAGGAGAAACACAGATCAAACCTATCTCTTAGACTTTTTTATACTAGCAAATTATATACAATTAGTCAAATAAATATTATGGATTAGCATAACATCCGGGTTGTCCCCACATATTAGTAGAATTGGTTGTATTAGATACAGCCCCACTGCTACCTATACAAAAAAAGGTATCTTTGAAAGGTAAAGCAATTAAAATAGAATATTTATCTTTGGAATTACTGGAATTTCCTAAAAAAAATTTTCCTCCATACCATGTAACAGAAGCATTAGCAACGATAGCTTTACATATGCTTCTGGCTTCAGAAGCATGATTCCCTGTAAATATAGCATTGTCACAATCAGAAGAACTATCCATCCAAAAAGCAGTGGTAGATTGTAAGCCAAGATATGAACCTGTTTCAGAATATTCTTCTTCTAAAAGTATTCTCA
Source organism: Minisyncoccota bacterium (assembly GCA_041662205.1). Lineage (GTDB taxonomy): Bacteria > Patescibacteriota > Minisyncoccia > Phycocordibacterales > UBA9973 > UBA9973. The sequence goes on from JBAZSZ010000002.1 coordinate 15,914, forward strand.
TTTGGAGAGCTTCTTCCTGAAGAAAAGAATCTTTACCTTTTAGTCTCGCGGTATTTAAACTTGCCATTACAATACTTGAAAGTAGACCAATAATTGCTACCACAACCAAAAGTTCAATAAGTGTAAAACCTTTATTTTTATAAAAATTATTTTTCATACTCATTCCGAAGAAACATTCATAATCTTATTCATTTCTTCGGAAGTAATCATTGTTTTTCCTCCTATGTTAAAATGTCCTCCCCAAAATAATAAATAAAATGATATTCCAATAGCTAAAATAACAAACCCAAAAAGAGCATATTCCGCCTGTTTTTGTTCTTTCAGATTAGCTAATTTCATGGTTAATTTAACCATCTTCGGAGCCTCTATTTCATTATAAAATTTTACCGCTTTATAACTCATATCCTTGGCAGAATTTACCGCAAACTCTTTAAGAGCTTTATCTATTTCAGGATTTCCATTAGCATTTAAATCTTCATTCATATTTATATTATATATCAATATAAATAAATGTGTAGTTTAAAAAACAAACTAGTTTATTTTTTCTTTTTTTCTTCTTCTTTTTTAAAAGGGATTCCTAAGATTTCAAAAAAAACGGTACCTTCTTTTTTGTTTTTGGCTGTTGAAACTAAGGTGATAGACATACCAAAAACATCTCGGATATCTTCATCAGCTGTTTCTGGAAAAATAGTGTTTTCTTTGATACCAATAGTTAAATTACCAATATTGTCCACGGCTTTGCGGTTAATTCCACGGAAATCTTTCGTACGAGGAAGAGCAATATTGATAAGTTTCTCAAGAAAAGCATACATCCTTTTACCACGCAAAGTCACCATAATTCCTATAGGATCACCTTTTCTAGTCTTAAAAGACGCGATGGATTGCTTGGAGCTCCTTGGGGCAGGCTTTTGTCCTGTGATTTTAGTTAGACGAAGAGAGATGGCTTCATTTTTATTTTTATCTTTTTTCATCGCTGTTCCTGTACCGACATTTAATACTATCTTTTGTATCTTTGGTGCAGCTAAAAGATTCTTATACTGAAAAGTATTTTTCATTTTTTCAAATCCTGCTATTTCTTTTTCTCTTACAGTTAAATGTTTCATATATTATATTTAATCTAATTTCTTAACATTAGAAGCATGTATAGGCATTTCAATATTTTTCATACTTCCCTTGGAACCTGATTTGGTAGGACGCTGGTGTTTCTTCATCATATTTGCTCCTTCGACAATGACTTTATTTTCTTTGACTAAAACATGCACAATCTTGCCAGACTTCCCTTTGTCTTTTCCTGTTATAATTTTTACATTATCTCCTTTTTTTATTTTCATAATTTTATGTGGCGTTAAGCTCGTAGTTATATAACTTCTTGCGCTAAAGAAATAATTTTCTGGAATCCCTTCTCTGCTAATTCTCTCGGAATTGGTCCAAAAACGCGACCAGCCTTTGGGTCTTTCTTACCTTTTTCCAAAATAACTACGGCATTATCATCAAAACGAATATAAGAACCATCTTTTCTTCTATATGCGCCTCGTGTACGGACGACGACAGCTTGATGCACATCTTTCTTTTTTACCATTTTTCTAGGACTAGCAACCTTAACTGATATGATCACTAATTCACCTAAAGTTGCGTATCTTTTTTTTGAAGACCCTAAAATCTTAAACACCTTTCCTACGGTGCCTCCGGCATTGTCTGTTATTTTTACTAAGGTTTCTGTTTGAATCATAAAATTATTGTACTACTTTAAATTTTTTATCTTTCGAAATCGGCCGTGTTTCAATTATTTCTACCTTGTCCCCTACCTTACAAACATTTCCTTCATCATGTGCTTTATATTTCTTGCTAATTTGATAAAACTTTCCATAAAGTGGGTGTTTAACAAATCTAGAAATAGAAACAACAACAGTTTTATTCATTTTGTCTGAAACAACCACGCCTTTTAACGTATTGCTTTTCTTTTCTGTTATTTCTTTTTTTTCTTTATTGGCCATATATTTATTTGTTGTTAATTTCTGTAAGTATTCGAGCTATTTGTCTTTTAAGGTTTAGGGATTCCTTTACATTTTTTGATTTAGATCCTTCAGCTTTAAATCTAATAACTCTGATTTCCTCTCGAAAAAAAGCAATCTTTTTAAATAATTCCTCTTTCTCCATTTCTTTAAAATTTTCTTTTTTCTTTGCCATATATTATTGCTTATGCGCTCTACTGACAACTCTGGTTTTTAATGGAAGCTTGGAACCAGCTTTTCGCAGAGCTTCATTAGCTACTTTTTCATCTACACCATCAACTTCAAAAAGAATGCGTCCTGGTAAAACATCAAAACAATATCCCTGTGGATCCCCTTTACCCTTTCCCATACCTACTTCAGCAGCTTTAGATGTATAAGGACGATCTGGAAAAATACGAATCCAATATTTACCGGTTTTGGTCAAAGTACGGGAAATAACTTTTCGAGCAGATTCAATTTGATTTGATCTCACTCGTGCTTGTGATTCAGATTTCAAACCAAAAGAACCAAAAGAGATTTTTATACCACGCGTGTCAGCTGACCGTGCTTTAGGATTTGAACGCTGGGTTTGCCATTTTCTAAATTTTACTTTTTTAGGAGTTAACATAAATTAATCTGTTTTATTTCTTTCTAATGAACCACTAATATTTTCTTTTTTATCGGTCGTGTTGGAAGAAGCATAAGCATTGCGAGCAGGTTTCTTGTCAGCAAAAATTTTACCACGATAAATCCAAACCTTTATACCTATAACGCCATAGGAAAGAGTGGCGCGTTCACGTTTGAAATCTATATCCGCACGGAAAGTCTGAAGCGGAATACTACCACGTTTGAGTTCTTCGGTACGAGCAATTTCGGCTCCACCTAAGCGGCCCGACAATACAACTCTAGCACCTTCTACTCCATGAGCTTGCATAACTTTTTCAATAATTTGTTTTATGACTCGACGATAAGGCATTCTTTTTTCTAACCCTTCAGCAATCATATATGCTACTATCGCAGCGTCTGCCTCTGGGTTTGAAACTTCCATAATTTCAAGCTTAAAATCTTCTGGTCTACCCAATTTCAGTTTATCCATTTTCTTTAAAATATCTTCTTTGAGTTTTGTCGCTCCTTCGCCACTTCTACCGATAATAAGGCCGGGACGAGAAGTTTTGATTATGAAACGAGTAGCTTTTCGGCTTCTCTCAATTTCGATACTAGAAACATACATCCCGCGCAATTTCTTTTCTAAATATTGACGCACTAAAACGTCCCCTTTTAAATAAGTGACATATTTTTTAGGATCAGCAAACCAGCGAGATTTCCAGTCTCGGAGTATTATCAATCTATGCGCATATGGGTGGACTATTTTACTCATGTTATTTTTGTTTTATTTTGATTTTACTTTTTTATTTTTCTTTCCTGCGACTATTTTTTCTCCTAAAAGAATATTTAAATGACTGGTACGTTTATTTATTCTGTGCCCTGTACCCATCGCAGCTGGCATCATTCTCTTCATGGTAATACCCTTGTCTACTCGCAATTCTTTTATAAATAAATTATCTACTTCTTTACCTGCTTGTTTGGCATTGGAAACAGCTGAAAGTAAAAGTTTCTTGATCGGAAGCCCTGCGCGCTTAGCCAAAAAATCAAGCTCCACAATTGCTTCTGATACCTTCTTCCCTTTAACAAGCCCCGCAACCAAGCGAACCTTTCTTGGAGACTGTCTGTAATTTTTTAAAAATGCTTTCATTATATTTTATAAATTATTTTTTCTTTGCATCGGCAGCTGTAGCTGTAGCAGATTTAGCTTGAGTTATCTCAGCTTCCTTTTTCTTTTGTTCAAGCTCTTTTTGCATCTTTCCTCCGTGTTTCATAAATTTCTTGGTTGGGGAAAATTCTCCTAATCTATGCCCAACCATATCCTCAGTTACCAAGACTTCCACATGAACTTTTCCGTTATAAACACCAAAAGTAAAACCAAGCATCTCTGGAGAAATCACACAGGCTCTTTTCCAAGTCTTCACCATAGGTGTCTGAAGCGGATTTTTACCGGCAATCTTTGAGAGAAGCCTTTCGTCAACATTTAATCCTTTTTTAATTGATCTAGTCATATAAATATAGCAAACAAAAAGCTCGTAACGAGCTTGGTTTTATAATAGCAAATTCAATAAGAAAGTCAAATAAAAAATGGAGCCCCCGACAAAAACATCGGGAGCTCCTAGGGGTACTGATAGCAATTGCTTAATTATTTTCTCTTGCTATTGCGTGCTTTCCAGCTTTTGTGTTTTAACTTCTTTTGCTTCTTCTGCCGATCGCCACTTTTTGCCATTAAAGATCACCTCCTTTCTACTAAAAAACTACAATTTTTATACACATAGCGCAAATTTAAATTGGGGAAAACAAAAAACAGAGGTTTAACCTCTGTTTTTTACTAACTAAATTAATTTTTATTTATTCTTTCCAGTTTTTCTACGAGAAACGATAAACACATTAGAATATTTCTTTGGACCTCTGGTCTTCCTTCCACCAGTAACCTTACCCCACATTGTTTTTGGTCTTTTGGTTCCGCGTCCTTGTCTGCCTTCTCCACCTCCGTATGGATGGTCTACAGGGTTCATCGCAGTACCACGAACTCTAGGACGAATTCCTTTCCATCGGCTGCGCCCTGCTTTACCAAAATTCTCCAAATGATGTTCTTCGTTAGAAACAGTCCCAACAGAAGCCCAACAATTTTCATTTATTTTTCTTATTTCCGTGGAAGGCATTTTCAAATTGGTATATCCTTCGGCATTTGCTACTACTTGTGCGAAAATTCCAGCAGAACGGCCGATCTTGGCTCCGCCTCTAGGCTTAATCTCAATATTGTAAACAAAAGTCCCAACTGGAATATTTTTTAAAGGAAGCCTGTTTCCTGTTTTAAGTTCCGCTTTTTCAGAGATAATAAAAGAATCTCCGGCTTTTACAGATTTTGGCAATACCACATATCTTTTTTCTCCATCCTTGTAAACAGCCAATCCGATAAAAGCTGAACGATTCGGATCATATTCAATAGTTGTTATTTTTGCTGGTATCTCTTTTTTATCATATAAAAAATCAACTTCACGAAAAAGGCGTTTATGCCCTGATCCCTTATGACGCATGGTGATACGGCCTTGGCTATTGCGTCCTACTGAGCGCTTAAATCCATGAGTAAGAGACTTGGTCGGGCTTGAAGTAGTCAAAATGTCCCGGTAATTCACATTGGTCATTTGTCTTCTTGATTTTGATGTTGGTTTATATGTTTTCATCTTATTATTATATAAATTCTATCTTATCTCCCTTTTTTAAATAAACAAGAGCTTTACGGCCTCCTCCTTTTGTTCCAGCCTTGCCTTTGGACATAATATTCTTTTTAGGAATAGTTACAACGTTCACTTTCACAGGATGCACTTTATAAAGTGCAAAAATAGCTTTTTTGATTTCTGTTTTATTAGCAGATTGGGTAATATCAAAAGTATAAACATTTTGTTCTGTATGAAAAGATGCTTTCTCGGTAATTCTTGGATTTTTAATTATTTGAGTATTCATAAATTAATTTAAATTAACCTCTAGATTCCAAAAACTTTACAGCTTCTGTAGGATTTTCTATTAAAAGGTATTGATGATTGAGTACATCCAGCGGATTTAAATTTTTAAGAAAAACGATTTCAAGTTGAGGTAAATTTCTGAAACTCTTTTCCGCTTTTTCATCTCGCCCAAAAAGAGCGGTCAAGACTCGTGGTTTCTTTGAATTTGCTAGTGGTTTAAAACCGCTTACTTTTGCTAAATTTTTTACAACATCCAATGCGGATTTTGTTTTTATCTTAGACAAAGACAATGAATCAACAAAAAGAACTTCTCCATCTTTAAACTTTTTTGAAAGCACAGAAAATAATGCTTGTGCACGCATCTTTTTGGAGATTTTTCTTTTATAATTTTTCTCTGCAAGTGGTCCGTGAGTAACACCTCCACCAACCCAAATAGGGCTTCTGCTAGATCCGTGTCGTGCACGGCCAGTTCCTTTTTGTTTCCAAGGCTTCTTGCCTCCTCCACGCACCTCTCCGCGATCTTTCGTGTCGGCTGTGCCAGAACGTTTATTGGAACGCATTCCTTCTACCACTTGGTGCACTAAGTCAGCGCGCCACTTGGCAGCAAAAACTTTTGAAGGAAGTTCTATTTCCCCTGCTTCAGCACCCTTTTGATTGTATATCTTAGTTTTCATTTTAGCTTCTGATTTTATTTTTGTTTTTGTTTTTGCTTCCATATAAATTATTTGAATTACCTGCTGACTATTTCAACCAATGTTCCTTTGCGCCCTGCTATCGCTCCCTTGATAAGCATCAAATTATTTTCTTTATCTACAAAAACAACTTTCAAATTTTTCTGCATTATTCGATCAGAGCCCATTCTTCCCGCCATTCTCATTCCCTTTGGAACATGGGTACGCAATCCTCCACCGATACTTCCAGGCTCTCTTTCAGAATGCTTTTGGCCGTGAGATCTTGGGCCACCAGCAAAGCCATGACGTTTTACCACACCTTGGAAACCTTTACCCTTAGAGACACTTGTTACTTCAATTTTATCATCTTGAACAAAAGCCCCCACATCTATTACATCCCCTTCTTTGGCGGAAGTTTTATCAGCAGGTTTTAATCTAAATTCTTTTAGAGTTTTATAAAAAGCACCCTTCATTGCTCCAGCACTTCCCTTAGTGACTCTTTCTTTTTTTTGTACACCAAAACCTACCTGAACAGAATCATATCCGTCTTTAGATTTTTCAAAAATTCTAGTGACAGTTACAGGCCCCGCAGTTACTATCGTAACTGGAAAAACAGTTCCATCAGGAGAAAAGTACTCCGCCATATTTTCTTTTGTTCCCAAAATAAATTTCATTGTTTTTTATATAGCGTTAAGCTTTTAGTTACATCATTTTCACGTCAACATCAACTCCAGAAGGTAGCGAAAGATTCGTAAGCGCCTCAACCGTCTTTGCGTTTGGATTTATTATATCGATCAATCTTTTGTGTACTCTTATTTCAAATTGTTCTCTTGTGTTTTTGTAAATAAAAGCAGAGCGATTGACTGTATATTTTTTTATTTCAGTCGGTAGAGGTACAGGACCGACTATTTGTGCATCATAACGAATTGCTGTGTCGATAATTTGCTTAATAGATGCATCTAAAATCTTGCTCTCATAAGCACGAATTCTGATACGTAATACTACTTTACCTTCACCTTTTTTTTCTTTTTGAAGTGACACTTTAGGTATTTTTTTATTTTTTACTGCCGTGGACTTTATTATCTTTGGCTTTTTTTCTTTTTTTTCTGTTGTTGGCATAAACTTTTGCTTCATAGGTCCAACCTATGATCTTTTTATCCTAGAATTTTTGTAACCACTCCTGCACCGACAGTCTTACCTCCTTCTCGAACTGCAAATCTCTGTGATTCTTCAAGGGCAACTGGGGTAACCAATTTAACTGTAAGCTTCACTGTATCTCCAGGCATAACCATTTCTACTCCATCAGCTAAAAGAACATCTCCTGTAACGTCTGTAGTTCTGATATAGAATTGAGGCTTGTAACCCTTGAAAAATGGAGTGTGACGTCCACCTTCTTCTTTTTTCAAAACATAAATTTCACAAGTAAAATTATCATGAGGTGTAGTGGTTCCTGGCTTACATAGAACTTGTCCACGGGTAATATCTTCTTTCTTTAAACCTCGAAGAAGAATCCCGGCATTATCTCCAGCCATACCTTCTTGTAGGTTTTTGTTGAACATTTCAATACCAGTAACTACTGATTTCTGAGTTGGCTTAATGCCAACAATTTCAACTTCTTCTCCAACTTTTATAATTCCTCTTTCAATTTTACCTGTTACCACTGTTCCACGGCCTTCAATGGAGAAAATATCTTCAACTGGCATAAGGAATGGCTTAGAAACATCTCTTTCAGGAACTGGAATATATGCATCAAGAGCATCTGTAAGTTCAATAATTTTCTTTGCCCATTCATCATCAATAGATTTTGATTCAAGTGCCTTGAGTGCAGAACCACGAATAACTGGAGCGTTTGCACCATCAAAACCCTGCTTAGTCAAAAGTTCACGAATTTCTTCTTCCACCATATCAATCATGTCTTTGTCATCAACCATATCGCACTTGTTTAAGAAAACAATCATTCTTGGAACACCCACTTGTTTTGCAAGAAGAACATGCTCACGAGTTTGAGGCATTGCGCCGTCTGTGGCCGCAACCACGAGAATAGCACCGTCCATTTGAGCAGCACCAGTAATCATGTTTTTGATGTAGTCAGCGTGTCCAGGAGCATCGATATGCGCATAGTGACGAGCGTCAGTCGCATACTCATTGTGAGAAATATTAATAGTAATTCCTCTAGCTTTTTCTTCAGGAGCGTTATCAATTTGATCAACACCACGAAGTCTTACTGTCTTTCCTGCCATACTTAATACATGCAAAATTGCAGCTGTTAAGGTGGTTTTTCCATGGTCAACGTGACCGATGGTGCCTACATTTACGTGTGGCTTATCTCTTTTAAATTCTTCTGCCATAATATTATTTGTTACTAATTAAAACTTAACGTACAAGAGCCAGTCGCTAAGGCCTAATTACTAACCTAATTAACTAATAAATTTTAAAAAATCAAAACAAAAACTGCAAAAAGTGCAGTTGTTTAGATAATAGCAGATTTAGAAACAATGTCAAATAGGAAAACTTTTATTTCCTAGCAGCAATAATAGTTTCTGCGACGTTGTTAGGCACAATGTCGTATCTAAAGAATTCCATAGTGAAAGAGGCTCGGCCTTCAGTCATCGAGCGAAGCCCTGTCATATAACCAAACATCTCTGAAAGAGGAACAATAGCTTTTATTACTTTATTCATTCCGCGATCTTCCATCCCTTCTATAAGTCCGCGCTTGGAAGAAAGATTTCCAGTAACGTCTCCCATGAATTTATCTGGAGTAACAACCTCCACTTTCATCATCGGTTCCAGAATAACAGGATTTGCTCGCTTGCAGGCATCTTGGATAGCCATACTAGCTGCAATTTTAAAAGCCATTTCGTTGGAGTCCACTTCGTGATAACTTCCATCCCAAAGCTCCACAGAGACATTTACCATCTTAAATCCAGCTAAAATTCCACGATCGAGTCCTTCTTTGAACCCCTTTTCACAAGGAGCAATATATTCTTGAGGAATCACACCTCCTTTAATAGTATTGATAAATTCAAAACCAATAGATCTCTTTGTATTTTTAGGTAGATCTTCTACTTCTTCTTTTGTCAGCATTTCCATTGGCTTCACTTTTATCTTTACATGTCCGTAGTTTCCACGTCCACCAGATTGCTTGATATATTTTCCTTCTGCATCAGAATTTCCAGTAATAGTTTCTCGATAAGCTACTTGTGGTTTACCGACGTTGGCCTCCACGGTAAATTCTCTTTTCATACGATCAACAATAATCTCAAGATGCAGTTCTCCCATTCCAGCAATAATAGTCTCTCCTGTTTCTTGATCAGTGGTAACTTTAAAAGTCGGATCTTCTTGAGCGAGACGGTTAAGCGCCATTCCCATTTTTTCTTGGTCCGCTTTAGTCTTTGGTTCAATACGAAGTGAAATAACTGGCTCTGGAAAAACAATTCTATTTAATTCAATAGGATTATTTTCATCACAAATAGTATCAGAAGTAATAGTATCTTTTAGCCCGACTGCAGCAGCTATTTCTCCAGCAAAAACTTGTTTCACTTCTTCTCGGTCATTAGCATGCATACGCAAAATTCGCCCGATGCGTTCTTTGTTGCGGGTGCGCGGATTGTAAATATAACTTCCTGCCATTAAGCTACCTGAATAAACACGGAAGAAAATAATTTGTCCGACGAATGGATCTGTCGCAACCTTGAAAGCAAGTGCCGCAAAAGGCTCTTTGTCGTCCGCATGACGTACCATAGGCTCTTCGGTCTCTGGATTAATTCCTGGAATAGGTGGAATATCTGTAGGTGCTGGCAAATAATCAACAACAGCATCGAGCACAAGCTGAACACCTTTATTTTTCAAAGCAGAACCAGCAAACACTGGAAAAATTTCATTCGCTATAACAGCCTTGCGAAGAGTTTTCTTTAGGACTTCAATATTTGGAATTACTCCTTCTAAGTATTCAGTCATCATTACTTCATCGGTTTCAACTATTTTTTCAACAAGTTCACTGTGAAACTTGTCTGCTTCCGCTTTCATTTCTTCTGGAATTTCCTTTTCAATAACTTTATTACCCATTTCTCCCTCAAAATAATAGGCCTTCATTTTAAGCAAATCCACCACTCCTTCGTGATGCTCTTCAAGTCCAATAGGAATCTGCATGCGAACAGCTTTTTTAGTAAGACGATCTAATATAGTGGCAAAAGAATGTTCAAAAGAAGCACCAGTTCTGTCTAATTTATTTACAAAACAAATACGTGGCACTTTTGCTTCATCAGCGTAGCGCCAATTTGTTTCAGATTGCGGTTCTACTCCCGCCACTCCGTCGAAAACCACGACAGCTCCATCGAGAACTCGAAGAGATCTCTTCACCTCCACGGTGAAATCGATGTGTCCAGGTGTATCAATAATATTAAAACGATGTTTTAAATTCTTGTTTTTTAAATCATAAGTAGGGGTCCAGAAACAAGTAACTGCTGCCGAAGTAATGGTAATTCCACGTTCACGTTCTTGTTCCATCCAGTCTGTCGTAGTCTCACCATCATGCACTTCACCTATTTTGTGTGAAACTCCAGTATAAAAAAGCACCCGCTCAGTGGTGGTTGTCTTTCCCGCATCAATATGCGCAATAATTCCAATATTTCTAACTTTTTCTAAAGGATAATCTCTTTCCATATATTTAAACTACCAAGCAAAGTGAGCAAAAGCTTTGTTGGCTTCAGCCATCTTGTGAGTATCTTCTTTCTTTTTAATTGCAGAGCCTTCGTTCTTGGAAGCAGCAATGAGTTCGTCAGCTAGTTTTATGTGCATTGGAGAACCTTTTTTGTTACGAGCTGCATCACGAATCCAACGCATTGCTAAAGCCAATCTGCGTTCTGCGCGAACTTCCACAGGTACTTGATAATTCGCACCTCCGATACGCTTGGAACGTACTTCGGTCATCGGACCGGCATTTCTCAAAGCTAAATCAAAAACCTCTAGAGGATTTGGGTTACCTGTTTTTTCCTTGATTATATCAAAAGCACTATAGATTATCTTTCTAGAAGTTTCTTTTTTTCCAGACCACATGACATAGTTAATGAACTTCTCTAATTTTTGAGAATTATAAACGAAATCAGGGGCTACTATGTTTCTATTTTTTACTTTTCTTCGCATTTTATTTTAAATTATTTCTTTACTTCTTTTTTAGGTCTTTTATTTCCATAAAGTGATCTAGACTGTCTTCTCTTCTCTACTCCTTGAGTATCTAGAACTCCACGTACTATGTGATATCTGACTCCGATCAAGTCTTTCACACGTCCTCCACGAAGCATCACAACGGAGTGTTCTTGTAAGTTGTGTCCTTCTCCTGGAATATAAGCGGTCACTTCCATACCATTGGTCAAGCGAACTCTAGCGATCTTTCGGAGAGCTGAGTTTGGTTTTTTAGGAGTAGTGGTGGAAACCTTAGTGCAGACTCCTCGCTTGAAAGGTGAAGGAAAAAATACTGGTCTGTTCTTCAAGACATTGAAACCTTTCGCCAAAGCCACAGTCTTGTGCTTGGAGCGAACTTTAACTCTATTTTTCTTAATTAATTGATTTATTGTTGGCATACCTAAACAAAATAGCCCTAAAGGACTATGACAATAATGTACTATAAAAATATTCAAAGCGCAAGCCCAGTAATCAAATGAAAAAGAAAAGATAGTATTGGATATAAATAATCAGAAAAGAAAACAATAAAAACAAGGAGTAAGATAAATGAATATTGCTCATAAGCCATGATAAATGAGAAAGCTCTATCTGGTAAAAAAGAAAAAAATATCTTTGAACCATCTAATGGCGGAATCGGCACTAAATTAAAAATACCCAGAGCTAGATTCACTATGACAATAGCTGAAGTTATAAAATAAAAACTATCAGGCAAAACAAAACTATAAGAAATACGAATGATAATACCAAACACAATGGCAATAAAAAAATTGGCTATTACACCAGCAGAAGCGACAGCTATCGTCCCCCATTTTTTATCACTCAAATTATTTGGATTATAAGGTACTGGTTTTGCCCACCCAAAAAGAAAACCAGCTTGTGATAAAATCAAAACTGCTGGTAAAATTATAGAACCAAATAAATCTAAGTGATTAATCGGATTTAAGGTCAAACGACCAGCGTTTCGCGCAGTATCGTCTCCAAAATATTCTGCCATGAAACCATGCGAAACCTCATGGATCACCACAGACATGATAAGGATAGCTATATAAAAAATTGCGTCAGCGCCTTGCATAATGATGTTTCTAATGATAGCATAGAAAAGTTATGAAAAAAATATGTCAAATAACCAAAAAAGGTTCCATTGTCGGAGGAGGATACTCTAACAGAACCCGTGCTACCAAATTCAACCCAACAGGCAAGAAACGCAAATATCCCAATCTTCAAAAGAAAAGGATTTTTGTAACTGAATTAAATAAAACTATCAACATAGAAGTCACTGCCCGTGGCATGCGCACGATGAAAAAGCGAGGCACCTATGCTACTCTTCTCAAGGCTGGACTAATCCAAGCTAAATAAAAAAACCTCACTTAAAGTGAGGTTTTTTTATTTTACGCTGGCACGAAGGTTAAGGCTGTTCCCTTTTTGCCACTTCGGCCAGTTCGGCCTATACGGTGCACGTAAGTGTCATAGGTTTGTGGCACGTCGTAGTTGATGACATGAGTAACATCTGGGATATCCAGCCCTCTTGCCGCAACATCTGTAGCAATTAAGATATTTATTTGATCTTTCTTGAATGAATCTAAAATACGAATACGTTCTCGACTTCTTTTATCTCCATGAATTCCTCCAACTTTAAAACCCATATGCCCAAGTTCTTTTGCTAGAGTATCCACACTATGTTTCATTTCTCTAAAAATTAAAACTTTATCTGAGCCGTCCTTTTTTAAAACTTCGTGCAATTTTTCTAATTTTTCTTCTTTTGTTTTCACTCGGATTACATCTTGATCAATATTTTTTGCTGTCTCACCAGAGATCACAGAAATAAAAACGGGTTTTTTCAAATATTGTTCTGTTAATTTCTTGATTTCTGGAGAAAGAGTCGCTGAAAAGAAAAGAGTTTGACGCTCCGCTGCGGTTTTTCCGATTATATAAACCATATCATCGCGAAATCCCATGTCGAGCATTCTGTCTGCTTCGTCGAGTACCACGGAATGACAAGTAGATAAATCTAAAACCTTTTTTTCAATCAAGTCCCGTAGACGCCCTGGAGTTCCGATAACAAAAGAAACTCCCATTTTTATTTCACGAATTTGTTTCATAATTGGTAAGCCTCCCACACAAGCTACTGAAAACATTCCAAAACCAAAAGCAAAATTCTTAAAATCAGCTTCGATCTGGAGAGCGAGCTCACGAGTCGGCGCCATTATCAAAACTGTTTCTCTTTTACTCTGACCTTTTGTCTTTGCGATTTTCTCAATTAAAGGCAAAAGAAATGCTGCGGTTTTACCTGTACCAGTGTTCGCCATACCGAAAACATCTTTGCCTTCTATTACGGCATTCATGGCTTGATCTTGGATAGGACGTGGATTCGTAAACCCTGCTCTCTCAATATTTTTATGAAGCTGTGCATTAAAAGGAAAATCGGCAAAAGTGTGTTTTGCTACATATGGCTTTTCTTCCACATGCGTTCCTTTTTTAATGAAACGAGAAAAATCTATCCGTTCACCACGGGATCTTTTATTACTTGAAGGTCTCCCACCTCCAAAGCGAGGTCTAGAATTACTTCTAAATCCACCCGACTTACTAGAACTTGGTCTACTAAACTTCGCGCCAGAGCGAGAAGTACTGTGTGCAGAAGCCGAAGCTCCACGCACGAAACTGCGTTTGTTAATCATATATTTCTTTGTGTCATGGTAATCAATACCACGACATAAAGCCATAATTGATTTCCATCACTTGCCCGCCTTTGTAGGGAGCGTCAGTCTCGTTATATTAAGCTCGTCCGCCTATGGCGTGAGTTGAGAATGATGTAAAAACAATAGCATTTCTGCTTTATTTTGTCAATGTTTTATTAATTTGGATAAAAAAGTTATACTAAAAATATGAAAGCTTACTTGGATGTTGTAAAAAATGTTTTAGAAAATGGAGAAAAAAAGACTGATCGTACAGGAACAGGAACACTTACTATCTCGGGGGTTATTTTTAAACATGATATGAAAAATGGTTTCCCATTGTTAACTACTAAAAAAATTCCTTTCCGTTTAGTTGCTTCTGAATTGGAATTTTTTATCAAAGGAATTACAGACAAAAAGTGGTTACAAGATAGGAACAATCATATCTGGGACGAATGGTGTACTCCCCTAAAAGTACCTTATGCACACGATGAACAAACAAAAAAAAAGATGTTAGAAGAAAGAGATTTGGGAACTATTTATGGTTGGGAATGGCGACATTTTGGTGCTGAATATAAAGATTATCAAACAGATTATTCTGGACAAGGTATTGATCAATTAAAACGTATAGTAGAAATGTTAAAAACAAAACCGGATAGTCGACAGATGTTAGTGCTTGCCTGGAATCCAATGGACGTTGAAAAAGCAATTCCACCGTATTGTCATTATGCATTTCAAGTAACAGTTATAAACAATCGTCTTAATTTATTTTGGAACCAACGTAGTGTCGACGTAGCACTTGGATTACCTTTCAATATTGCGAGTTATGCAACTTTATTACATCTACTCGCTTTAGAAACTGGACTAGAAGAAGGAATACTTACTGGATTTCTGGCTGACACACACATATATATAAATCATGTCGATGGATTAAAAGAACAGTTAACACGAGACCCTAATAAATATAAATTATCACAAATTAAAACTAATAAATGGACATCTATTTTTGATTGGCAATATACAGATACAGAAATTATTAACTATGAAAGTTATTCTGGAATTCCTTTTAAAATAGCAATCTAACTATGATCTCCCTCATTGCAGCCATTGGTAAAAATAATGAACTCGGCAAAGACAATACTTTGCTTTGGCATCTGCCTGCTGATATAAAATTTTTTAAAGAAACTACCACACTGCACCCAGTAATAATGGGCAGGAAAACTTTTGAATCCATAGGACGCCCCCTCCCCAACAGAAGAAATATCGTAATTACCAGGGATTTGAATTATAAAAAAGATGGGGTTGAGCTTGTATACTCCCTAGGCGAAGCTTTGGATTTATTCCCAGACCCAAACGAGGAAATATTTATTATCGGGGGCGCAGAATTATATAGACAAACAATGTCTATCGCAGATAAGCTTTATATCACTCACATAGACGCTGAAGACAAAGACGCAGATGCATTTTTCCCTGAAATTATTCCAATTGTTTGGAACGAAGTCTCACACATTGAACACGAGGCAGATGAAAAGAATATTTTTAAATATACTTTTTCAATTTACGAAAAGTTTCAATAAACTTTAAGGATCCTCGTCTGTCTTGATACGAATAAAAACATCCTTGCCCTCTGGAGATTTTTCTTTTATGTACTTTCTATGCTTATTTTTTTCTATTTTTTTAACTAATTCTTTTTCTAAATCAAAACCCATAGTTTCACACATGCCAAGGATAAAAATCATCACATCAGCAAATTCTTCCGCTACTCCAGATTGGTTTTTATTATGCTTAGAAAACGCCTCTGAGAGCTCTTCGTAAGCCCGACAAAATTCTTGAGCGATGTCGGTAGTATTGAACCCATGTTCAACTTTATTTCTCAACACTTCTTTTTGTAATTCTTTAAGATCCACCATAAAATTATTGGTCGTTATAAGGTTCAATTTTTTTATTTATAATTTCTAACTTTACTCCGGCTTGCTTGAAAACAATTTTGGACTGTTTGGTTGCATGATAATCTTTTAAGGAAACAACTCTCTTAATACCTGCATTTATAATTGTTTTTGCGCAAGTATAACAAGGAACCATTTTGCAATATAATATTGATCCATCAATTGATGCACCGGAGCGCGCAGCATTTGCGATAGCGTTTAATTCTGCGTGAGCAGTTCTAAGACAATGACGAGAAACTGTTCCGTCTTCTCTGGTGAGAGTATGCATTTCATGACCTATGTCATCACAATGAGCAATACCCATAGGCGAACCGACATATCCCGTAGCAAGGATTCGTTTATCTTTCACGATTACACACCCACTTCTACCTCTATCACAAGTGCCACGAGTCCCAACCATTTCAACCATTTTCAAGAAATATTCATCCCAAGATGGTCTTTGGTATTTAGTAGTATTTTTGGCAGCCTTTTTCATTTCTTAAATATACTCCCAAAAACACAAAAAGCCAACAACTTAATGTTGGCTTTTTTATATTAAAATTTATATTACATCAATGCCCATAGAACGAGCGGAGCCAGCGACGATGCGAATTGCGCCTTCCATATCTTTGGCATTCAAATCAGCCATTTTCTTTTCAGCAATTTCTCCCGCTTGTTTTTTAGTTATCTTGCCCACTTTTGTGGAAGCATTTTTCCCAGAACCTTTTTCTATTCCAGCAGCTTTTAGGATAAGTCCTGTTACGGGTGGGGTCTTCACAACGAAATCATAACTACGATCTTCGTAAACTGTAATCTTTACAGACACCTTGTCCCCAGCCATTTTAGATGTGGCGGCGTTGAATTTAGTAACGAAATCTCCAATGTTAATACCAGCTTGTCCAAGTGCGGGCCCAAGTGGTGGCGCAGGAGTGGCTTTTGCAGCAGCTATTTGTAATTTAATTTTTTTGGTTATTTTCTTTGCCATATATCTTTTGTTATTTTGTTAGATTACTATAAAGTCGTATTAATTGCAATTTCCTTAAATTTTCTTGGCCGCCGCCAGGCGGTCGGCATACAGAAATTTATAGTCGCTTTGCTCCTTAAATTTTCTTAACTTGCAAGAAGTCAAGCTCCACTGGTGTCTCGCGACCAAACATCGAAACCAGCACTTTTACCTTACCACGATCTTGATCAATAGAATTTATCTTACCCTCAAGATCCTTAAATGGTCCATCGGTAATGCGAACTGTCTCTCCCACTACCATGTCAATATTATGCCTAGCAGTACCCGCATCCATCTTTTTGAAAAGATAATCAACTTCTTCATTTTTTAAAGGAACAGGGTTCACTCCCGCTCCAACGAAGCCAGTCACTCGTGGAGTATTGCGTACTACATACCAAGAATCATCCGTTACGATCATGTCCACTAAGACATATCCTGGATAAATTTTTTCTTCCACTTCCACTCGCTTACCAGCTTTAATTTTTATTTTCTTTTCAACTGGGACGATCACATTGAAAATTTTATCATTCATGCCTAGAGAATCTATGCGCTGTTTCAAATTACGAAGAACAACGTTTTCGTATCCGGCATAAGTATGAATGGCATACCAATTTCTAGTTCCTAATGTTTCCTGTTTTGACATGTTTTTAAGGGGTAATTATTTTTTGTAAGCCTAGGGAGAAAATAAAATCAAAGATACCTAGGTAGTATGCAATCACCACAGATAAAATAATAACTATCAGGGTATAGTACAAAGTCTGATTTCTAGATGGCCAAATCACGTGTTTTAATTCTGTTTTTGTCTCTTCTAAATATTCTTTAATTTTTGACATACTTGTCCGCCTCTGGCGGATGATTTTTCTTTACCTTTTAAAAAAGCCCCCTTTCAAGGGCTCTTTTAAGAATACTCTTTTTTTCAAAATAGTCAATCCGTCAAAGTACAGAAGATGTTTATCTAATCTCGTAAGTTATCGTTACATCTGAGCTGATTGTGTTCTCTCCTTGCGGAATTACAGCCGGAGCTGGTACTGCTTCTGCATTATCTTTACTAAATCCAGAAGACGAAAACATGATTGGAAAATTGCCTGATTCACTGAAAGAAGTAATTTTACCTAAACGTACTCCTAAGTCTTTCGCCAAAACTTCTGCTTTTGCTTTTGCATCATCAATAGCTTTCTTCCTTGCTTCCGCTTTTAAGGTATCTTCTTTATCAATAGCAAAATTAGGACCATTTAAATCAGAAACGCCCGTGGTTCCAAGTCCTTGCATCACATCACCCACAGAATCTATGTTACGAATTTTTACCGTGATGCTTTCACTTGCTGTATAGCCAAGAAGCACTTGTTTTCCGGGAGGACAAAAAAAAGGAGAACTTACTGTACCAGAATTCAATTGAGCTGGTTGCGGACATACAGCATTTCTAAATTCATACTTTGGATTAAAAGATGCATTAGTAGTCTTGATATCCTTATCCGCTACCCCTTTTTCTTTCAAAAGATCTAAGGCTTTTTTCTCTATTACCGCTACTCCCGCCTGAGCATCTTTCACTGTTTTAGCATCTTGGCTAATGGT
The DNA here is from genome assembly GCA_041662205.1 of Minisyncoccota bacterium. Taxonomy (GTDB): domain Bacteria; phylum Patescibacteriota; class Minisyncoccia; order Phycocordibacterales; family UBA9973; genus UBA9973. The sequence continues at coordinate 34,498 of JBAZSZ010000002.1, forward strand.
AAAATAAATATTTGCAATATCAGGCACAGCCGTAACTTCTCCATGACCAGAGAAAGATATAGTATTGGGTGTTTTACTTCCATCTCTAAATCCCCTGCCTTCAAATAAAGCATTCGCAGCTACAACAGCTAAAAAGACAATAAGCGCAATTCTTAATCCACGATATAATCTAATTTTTTGTTCTTGTAGTATTTCCATATATTTGATTCCGCACTTCACCTCTCCTTGGCGAGGAAAGTAGACGAGCAAGTTATTTAATTGCTAATAATTCAACATCAAAAATCAATGTGGCATTTGGGGGTATTACTCTCCCAACTCCAGTAGCACCATAAGCATCCTCTGGCTTTATAATAAGAGTTTTCTTTTCTCCTACTTTCATTCCAACAATCCCTTTATCCCAACCAGGAATCACTTGTCCACCACCTAATTTAAATTCAAAAGGTTGTACATGATTAAATTTTATATCAACATTTGAATCAAAAACCGTACCATTTTCTAAACGACCGGTGTAATTCACTGAGACTGTATCCCCTGTCTTTGCTATATCTCCTGCGGGAATAGTATTCTCGGCTGGAATTGTATTATCAGAAACATTATTTGCAATATCATTCACATTATTATTTGAAGGCATATTTTCATTATTTACTTTATTATTCATACTAATAAAAACCAAAACTCCCAAAAAAACTAAACAAATTACTACGGCTAAAACTATATTCATATTATTTTTATTTGTATTTTCTTCTTGCATAACTTTAAGAATTACTTAAGCTTTTAATAACTTAATTATACACTCTAAAAAACTTAAATCAAATTAACTTCGGGCACTAAATCTACGCCAAATTTTTCTTTTACGGATATGATTATTTTATTCGCTAATTCGAGAATCTCTAAACCAGTCGCTCCTCCATAATTTACCAAAACCAAAGCGTGTTTTTCGTGGACACCTACATTCCCCACCTTTTTCCCCTTCCACCCACGCTGTTCAATCAACCAAGCAGCGGGGATTTTTGTTATTCCGCCTTCTTGATAATGTGGCATATCGGGATAAGTTTCCAAAAGGGTTTGTATTTTTTCTTTTTCTAAAAAAACATTCCTAAAAAAACTCCCAACATTACCAAGAACAGCTGGATCTGGCAATTTAGTTTTGCGCATAAAAGCTATAGCATTACTTATATCTTTTGAACTATTAAGCCCTATTTTATTTTTTTCCACATACTCTGAAAATCCTCTGTAATTAATATTTTTCATCGAAATTTTGCTCAGTTTTAGAGTTATGGCAAAAATAAAATATTCTCCCTTAAATTTATTTTTAAAAACACTATCATGATAACTAAACTCGCACTCCTCTTTTTTAAAAACCGTCTTTTCTTTATTTAAAATTCTATACGCTTCGACACTTTCAAGAACATCTGCCAGCTCTACCCCATAAGCTCCAATATTTTCTATCGGGGCAGCTCCGACAGTTCCAGGAATTAATGTTAAATTTTCAATACCCCAATACCCTCTATCAACAGAGAACATCACTAGATCATTCCAGTATTCACCCCCCATTGCCCGAATATAAACATTTTCAGAATCTTCTTCTGTAATATCTATCCCTTTTAATTTATTTAAAATTACTATTCCATCAAAATCTTTAGTAAATAAAATATTACTTCCTCCTCCAAGAAACATTTTTTTATTATTTTTAAATTCAGAAAGATTAAAAAGTTCTTCTAAATCTTTTTCAGATTTTACTTCCACAAAAAATTTAGCCTGAACACTGATACCGAAAGTGTTTAATTTTAAAAGGTTGTAGTTCTTAAGAATTTCCATATATATATCATATATCATTAGTGGATGGACATCTAGGCACACTTCGCATAAACTTTAGATATGATCGAGTTTCCTGATGAGGCTCTAGCTGATACAGAACAAACTGTTACGTTAGATAAAAAAATTAAAAAAAAGAAAACTCCAAAACGATTTGGGAATTTTTTGAGAATCCTTGGTCCCGGCATTGTTACTGGAGCAGCAGATGATGATCCTTCAGGTATTGCCACTTACTCTCAGGCGGGAGCACAGTTTGGTTTTATGATGCCTTGGACTATGCTCTTTACTCTTCCGCTTATGGTGTCTGTGCAAGAAGCTTGTATGCGCATAGGAGCTGTCACCGGTAAAGGACTAGCAGCAGTAGTCCGTGAAAACTATCCCAAAAAAATATTATATCCAATCGTGTTACTCGTAGTGTGCGCCAATACTCTCAACATCGGTTCAGATATTGGAGCAATGGCAGCGAGCACTAGACTCATTATTCCCAATATTCCATTTTCAGTTTTGGCGGTTGGTTTTGCTTTGCTTATTATATTATTGGAAGTACTTATACCTTATCGTACTTATATTCGTATTTTGAAATGGTTAGCAATGACTCTGTTTGCTTATTTTATTACAGCCTTTTTAATTGCCGTTCCTTGGGGAGAAGTATTAAAAGCTACACTCTTGCCTCAAATTCAATTTAATAAATCTTTTTTATATATTATCGTCGGTATTTTTGGTACAACCATTTCACCGTATTTATTCTTCTGGCAAACGAGTAATGTTGTAGAAGACAGTATTGCTAAACATAAAATACCACAACATGGCGGTGTCCCCAAATTAACAAAATCATATTTAAAAGATCTGCGCATCGACAATGTTGTAGGCATGTTATTTTCCAATGTTACCGCTTGGTTTATTATCGTCGTCGGAGCTGTAGTACTAAACCATGCTGGAGTGACAAACATCAATACTGCTGCTGACGCTGCCCGCGCTCTTGAACCATTAGTGCATACATTTCCCAATGCCGGATTTTTAGCAAAACTTATTTTTGCTATTGGTATTATTGGTATTGGTCTTCAGAGTATACCCGTCTTGGCAGGGAGTTCTGCCTATGCTGTAGCAGAAACCTTTAGCTGGAAAGAAGGATTGTTTCGTAAATTCAAGCAATCACGTAATTTTTATTTCGTCATAATTGTAGGTACCTTGGTCGGACTGGTTTTTAATTTTATAGGTTTTGATCCTATTAAGGCACTTATCTTTACAGCAGTATTCAACGGTATAGCCGCCGTCCCCCTCATTTATTTTATCACCCGACTTTCTAGTCGAACTGATGTGATGGGTGAATACAAAAGTGGTTCTGCTTCCAAGCTCGGACTTTGGACTGCTTTTATAGTCATGGGTCTTTTTGCGATAGCTCTCTTGATATCTTTTCTTTAATCAATACAAGGAAATTTTTATATTTACTGTTTTTATTCTCTAACAGTAACCACACTCCCATCTTGATTTAATTTGATCACTTTAGATGCTTTGCCTGTGATAGCTCCTCCATCTATATACAAAGAAATTGAATTGCCAAAATATTTTTTTGCTTCATCTATGTTTTGCGCAGGAGGCATACCTTCGATGTTTGCCGAAGGTGCCACAAGCGGACCTGTTTGCAATAACAACTTTCTTAAATCTTCATTTATAGGTATTCTAAAAGCGAGAGTGTTTGTTCCTCTATGTAAAAATGAAAGTGTTTTATCTGGGCAATCTAAAATAATACTAAGTGGCTCAGAATCTTTAATTCCGCTCAAAGCAAACAAACTTTCTTTTAATTTGCTTTGTTGTTGTTCTGATAAAACAATAGAAAACTTTCCAAGTTCACCGATATTTCCAATCAATATAATACAAGGCTTATCAGGGCTTCTTTTACGCAAAGCGTAAATATGCTCAACCACTACAAGATCCAGCGCTTTGCCGACAATCCCATACAAAGTATCAGTCGGCATCACTGCCACCCCACTATTTTGCAAAACCTTTATTAAATTTGGATCATCCCATATCATTGAAATTATTTTACTCTTAGTGTATTCTTTACACAAGACTATGAAAAGATTTTTAGATTTTTGTGAAAATACGGAAAATAAAATAAGGGTGTTCTTAAGTCGTTATCCTATTATTTATGCCTTGATTGGAAGCTTGGGTGTAGTACTTTTTTGGCGAGGAATCTGGCACACCGCAGACGATATTAGTATGAGTAGTAGTGTCTCTCTTCTAGCTGGAATTTTAATCCTCCTAGCCACAGGATTGCTCGTCTATGAATTTATCGGAAATCGTCTCATCATCTCTGGTCTTATTGGCGAAGAAAAAATTACAAAAAAAGAAGAAGGTGAGATAAAAAAAGAAGAAAAAGAAATTGAAACAGAAGAAGCCCAGCTTAGAAATCTACAAAGTACTCTTTCAAGGCTAGAGAAAAAGCTAGACCTCATCGACGGAGAGGTAAAAAACAATCACACTAAATAATATTATCCGTTATTCTAAATGAAATATATCCAAGTAAGCCAAGCTGAATACTTGGGGTTAGCCCTATTCCAAGAAATGAAATAATAGGCATCAAAGAATTGTATGCCCATCTATGAGTCGAAAGAGCGTAATATTCAATACCAAAAGAAATAATGATTCCCAAAAAAATTATCAGCCAGCTTTTATTTTTAAATGGAGCATAAAAAATAAATGGTAAAGTTATTAAAATTATAATCAAGGCATCCCAAAAAGATGCCCTCAATAGAATAAGCTCAGTAATTTTTCCACCCATATAATTTGCATAAAAAACCGAATGCAAATTCTCCCAAACTGCATTCGAAACAAAAGCAATGAAGAATATAGAAAATATTTTTTTCATATTAATGTATTTTTAAAAACTTTTCTTCCACATCTTTATAATGGTGAAGTAAAAAATGACAATTAAAACAAAGCCACGCTAGGTTTAAAATAGAACTATTTTTTTTATTACGATCTATGTGGTGTACGGCTAATATTCTAAAATCTGTAGTTTTGCATATTTTGCAAATTTGAGGAATTTTATGTCTAAACATCGTGCTTCTATAAGAGTGTTTACCGTCTTTCCAGTTTGCATGTTTCGGACCAATAAAAACAGAATTTCTCCATTTTGTCTGGCAAGATTTTGTACAAAAATAAGTTTTACTTTTTGATAAACGAAGTGCTTTTACTGTTTTATATACCTCTAATCCACAAGAATGACATTTCACAATTTTCCCAGTCCTACTTCCAACACGCATACATTGTTGTGAACAATATTTAGCATGCCCTTTCTTTAGGAAAAAAGGTTTCCCATAAAATTCTTTTGAACAAATTTTGCATTTAACGATAGGCACTCATTAATTTTATAAAATGATTTTACTTATGTAAACAAAATAAGTTGTGGATAATATTCCACAAACCTTTTATTTTACCAATTCAATTTTTATTGGGGGCCTATTCGGTTATGCTCCGAATCCGAGAGCTCCACAAGCTCTAGTGCTACTATTACACCATAAGCCCCATGTATGGTTATTTATAACAATAAACGAGGAGTATATGCAAGTTTATTTGCATAATATGTGGCCAAATTACTATAAAAATGCTACTTAAATAGATTTTCTAATTTTTATTAGATCGTAAACAGCAGAAAGAATAAAAATAATTTGCAAAATTGCAAAGATGGTATCTTTTAAATAAATACTATAGATCTCCAAGCACCCTCCTCCTACGATATACAGAATATTTTGATGTTTTCTATTTTTCAACAACAAACCGACAGAAATCAAAAGAAGTCCGACAATTCCTATTAATTTGAAAATATTTATATCCATGAATTTTGTGCCCAGGGGGAGATTTGAACTCCCATGCCCTTGCGGGCGCTACCACCTCAAGGTAGTACGTCTACCAGTTTCGCCACCTGGGCATATTAGGAGTATAGCAAGAGATTAGAAAAATTAAAAAACTATTCCGCCACTTCTTCGGCTACTTCTTTTTGTTCCTCTGAGTGAGTAACAGAACGCATTTTTTTGCGAACGTCTTTGACTGCCTTAGTACGAATATAGTAAAGTTTTGATCTGCGAGCGCGAGATCTTTTAGTTATTTTAATTTCCCCTATCATCGGAGAATATAATGGAAAAATTCTTTCTACTCCAACACCAGAAGCTACCTTTCTAACAGTAAAAGTAGCACCTGCCTCGGTACCGTGTTTACGAGCAAGGACTATCCCTTCAAAAAGCTGGAAACGAGACTTGCCTTTTTCGTCTATAATTTTTGACGAAACAGAAACTGTATCCCCCGCTTTAAAATTAAGCTTCTTGCGCTCCTCAATATCCACCGGACTAAATTTTATTTTATTGATTTTATTTCCTGCCATAGTGGACTTAATCTAACATAAACAGCCTCTTTAGGCAAATTCTTGTTGATAACACTTTACGCAATAGACTATCTCTGGTCTCTCTGGCGCATAAGAAGTCCTGATAATATCACCACATTTCATACATTCACGATCATACAATCCCGGTTTTTGTAATTTATCAAAACGAGATTTTTCCCTGCATTTTAGGCATCTAGCCGGCAATGGTAGATTCATCTTTCGTAGTAGATCAAATTCCAAGCTGGCAATTTTATATTTCCTTTCACAAGTGGCGCAAGAAATTATTTCTTTTAAGATTGATTCATCTACTTCTGCAATAGTTTCAGGTAAATCTTTTCCTGAAAGAGTAGCCTCCGCTTGTTTTTCTTCTTCATCATTCCAAGCATAGCCATCTTTCTGTGCTTCCTCTTTTGTCTTTGGAAAAAATTTACAAGCGTTAGAATTATTATAAGCAAATTTACTAAATCCAGGCTGGAAAAATTCTCCATGCGGCCAAGCTCTCCCCTTTTCATCTATGTAAGGATTCTTTTTCATATCCTCAATAATTTTTTCTTTCAAAATTTCATATTCTTTTTTATTGTATTCTTTATTTAAAATACAATGACTTTTGCGCTTAAGATTCACACAACCAAAATTATTTTTTGACGCTGTGCACCAAAGACAATATTCTGTGTTAAGTATTTCAGGGAAACAATAGGCTGAGAATTTCGTATTGCTGACGCTGTCTCCCACACTAGCTGATTCATAAATAAGCTCGGCATTAGCTCCCCAACCGGAATAATCAAAACAGTCTTTGGTTGATTTCACACTAATAAGCTGACACCATTTGCAATTTTCTAAATGGCTAGCTATATATATTTCCTTAGAATTTTTTGATTTATAAAGATATTCTCCAGTAACATTTAGATTAAAAGTATCTCCAGTAAAAGAACGATAAGGAAATTTCTGCCAAAATATTTCCGCCTCTTTTTTAAACACATTAATACCAGAACGAGTATTTAATCTTAACTCTTTCAATTTATTCAAATATTCTTCCTTGGTATACTGAACATTAAAAATTCTATAAGAAGCACCACGCAAATTCACACAACCGACACAGCTCATACAACCATAACAATTACGCGAAAAATACACTTCGTTACAATCATCACATTCCTGTGAATAAAAAGTATGGTAGCATTTACGTTGGCCTATGGACTCATAACATAATTCAGAACCAAAAATTCGCAAACTATCAGCTGTATCCTTAGCTCCGTTTAAAATTGAAGAAAAATAAACATTTTCACAATAATCTGCCGCAGTAATTAAGGTACAATTTTTTGAATAAGCTAAAGCATTGCAATATTCACAATTTTTAAGAGTTAAATAAGTAGATTCAAGTGCAACATATGGGGTTTTTTCTGAAAGTTCTTTCCATTGTGCTAAAAACGACCGATTATGATTATAATCCATCGCATATTCAGTGCCATCCCAATCATCCGCCCACCAACATGACTGACAATATACAATAATTTTCTGTGTTGATGGATACATTGAAAGTGTGCGTTTCTTACACTTGTCACAATTTCTACAAAAGAGGGACCACCAATTAATAGAAGACATACGCCTTATCATCCGACATTCTGGACACCAAGTCGGTGCTGGCACTTTAATCTTTTCGTAAAAATTAAAATCTTCCGGTTCAATGGTAAAGTCTTTCTGACAGTTTTTACATACTTTTGTTTCAGCTTCCATTTTATTATTCTATAATCTTTTTAAACTCTTCTGGTATTGGAGATTCTATTTTTATAGTTTCACCTTTAAGATTCTTAAATTCTATAGATTTCGCGTGCAAAGCTAAGCGCGAGATGCCCTTGGGGCAAGGATTATCAGGATTATAGAGAGAATCACAAGCGACAGGGTGATTTAAGAATTTCATATGCACGCGGATCTGGTGCGTCCGGCCAGTTTTAGGTCTAACTTCAATATATGTAAAATTTCCAGACAGGAGCTTATGAAAATTTTTATCGGTGTGGGAACCCTTTAGGGAGGAACCGGAAAAATTTTCATAAGCTCCTGTTTTAAATCTTTTTAATACTCTATATTGAGTTATCGCCTCTCGCATTTCTCCACGCGCTCCACGACCAGCAGAATAACGTCGAAAGTCCTTTGGACTTCTCCCGATAGGTTTATTTATTATCCCCCGTTCATTTTTTACATTTCCCGAAACAATAGCATGATAAATCTTTTTTATTTCTCTGTTCTTAAATTGACTCTTGAGAAATTCATGAGCTTTTTTATTTTTAGCTATCAGCATTACACCAGAAGTTCCTTTGTCTAACCTATGCACTAATTCTGCTTTTGGATATTTTTTTACAGCCCAATCTAAAATAGTTTTTTCCTTACTGGTTTTATCGGGGTGCACCAAAATCCCCGAAGGTTTATCTATGGCTAAAATATTAGTATCCTCATATAAAATTTTTATTTTTTCTGGCATCATATTTCCGCATTGTCTGCAATCAAGATATACACTGTCTTATAAACTGAATATATGAATATACAAAAAATACTCACAAAAACGAGTGGGGTTCCTGTATGCATAAAATCAGCTAAAATATTAAATAATTGTTTAATCAAATTAAGTGGACTTAGAAACAAATCCCAACTATTCCATCTTTCAAATCTTCCCAAATATACTCCAAAACTTGAAACAAAACAAATAATAAAAATTATTATCTCAGAAAATAAAATACTTAAATGATTCTTTAAATATTGATGAATATGAAAAAGAGAAATCATTCCTAAAAATAAACCGATCCAGCCAAAGAAAAAGAAAAGTAAACTATCATACCATACGAGAAGTGGAGGGCTCGAAACTATATGCATCACATCCGTCACTAAATATGGAGCATTCGGAAAAAATAAAAGCCATAAAAAAAAGAGTGGTATAAAGATATTTATTGGTGTATCCTTTTTTATAAGATATAAAGATATTAAATATGGTATCCAAGCTAAAAAAAGATTCCAGATTAAATATAAAGGTGTTGTCATCCCTAATAGATCAAGACGAGTCAGATCGAAAATAACAGCTACGATCGAAATTATGATGAGTATTTGAGTTATTTTTTTAGTTTTCATAATAATTGATTTTCTGATTAAAATTAAAAACTTTCATTACAAAAATAATATCGCACTCCCAATAATCATAATGATGATAGCAATAATTTTGGGTATTAAAAAAATTTTTGTTAAGTTTTCTTTGGCAATATTTGGAAAAAATTTAGTGGTAAATATAGTTAAAAAAAGAACAATTACCGGCTGAAAACTACTTACAAGATAAACCAGAGCAACAGGAGCTAAAAGCAATGCAAAATTTGTCAAAAGATTGCCAGCAATTGACATCAATTCGCTTACAGTATTTACAATAAAAATTGTGCTTCCTCCTTTCTTGTTCATATGGAAAAACGACTTTCGATAGTGTGGGACAAAAAGAAAAATAAAAAAACCTGACACTCCTAAGCCAAAATATTCCCAAAAAGAAGAAATCCAAAAATTATTTCCTACTGTTACGTATTTAAAAATAACTCCAGATATAGCTACCGCAATACATGCAAAAACCATATAAAGCACAGGCTTATGTTTAAAACCTTTTTTTTCTTTACTAAAATCTAAAGAAATCAAAATTAAACCTAAAAAAATTATCCCTGATCCAATAAATTGATTGAGTACTAAAGTCTCCCCAAGAAAAAAATAACCTAAAATATATCCAAAAATAGGAACAGAAAGAAACCATGGAACAACTGTGGAGGTTTCTTCTATTTCTAGGGCAAATAAATATAAAACAATCCAAATAATAGTTAAAATACCACAGACAAAAAGCAAAAGTTTATCTAAAATTGGAATATTGAATATATCAGGAATGAAAATCCATATTAAAAAAGAAATAAAAATCCCAATTAAACCAGAAAAAAGAACAAGTCCACCAGAACTATGTTCTTCCTCTTTGTGGGAAAATCTAGTAACTAAATATTTATCAGCCAGATTTACTAATGCCCATAAAAATGGCGCCGCTAAAGCTATAAAAAACCATTGCATAAGGGTATTATAACATGCATAGTTAAAATATTGACCATTAATTCTTTGCTTAACTAATATAATAATATATGGAAAATATAAACAAAGAAAGAACACCCGAAAAGCTTGAAAAAGAAAAAAGATCTTATATAAAAAGATAGAAGAAACACCTAAAACAGACCAAGAAACTTATAGTAATTTAAATTTAGCCCTAACGATTTTAACAAATTTTACTGCATAAAAAATAGATGATGCAATAAAAAATATTGAAGAAATTAGACAAACAGATATCACTGAATAATATGCTTTGCAATTTTGTGCCCTTGGTAGGAATCGAACCTACATCAAAGCCTTAGAAGAGCTTCGTTCTATCCATTGAACTACAAGGGCTATTGCCCCGCCAAAAGCGTGGGTGTGCGCGGTGAGGGACTCGAACCCCCGACCTTCTCAGTGTAAATGAGTTGCTCTACCAACTGAGCTAACCGCGCATATATATTTATTGACAAAAGAACTAAATAACCAACATTAAGTTAACGACCTACCAAAACAGCTAACCGCGCAAATATTTATACTTTTAAAAAAACAAATATATATTTAAACTAACATTTTTACAACAAGGGGTCAACGTATCTATACAAATTCTTTTATGATATCATTAAAGAATGGCACATGAATACATTGATATAAAAGATGATAAAAAGTCTTTAGCTCTAAACACTATCAAATATAATACTGAAGATATATTTCGCAGGTATGGGAAAACACCGCTTGAATCACTGGATAATAAAACAAAAGAAGCTCTAAAGAGGTCTATAGCAACAATAATAACAACTCATCTTTCTCCTATAAGAAACGATGATTATTTTAAGAAAAACCCTGGAATGATAACAAACAACATACTCGAAATAAAGAAAAATATGGAATCAAGCCATGGAGCAACTGCTGGTAAACTTTTTATAGAAGCAGTAGAACTATCCTTAGGTGAAAAGGGGCTCAATACTATTATAATAAATCAATAATTAGAAAAATTAGAACGAAGGGTCAGCGACGGGTGCAGAAGAATTTAATATTTCCGCCGACTTCTTTTCTCTTTCAGAAAAATAATTTAATACTTTTTTGATACGCTCTTTGTTGATCATAGGAGATTGTCCGCTATCATTTGTATTCGATAAAATGTGATCTTGGTTTATTTGCATAAAAATACGATAACTAAAAAGAAAAGATAGAAAAATTATTACAACGGCGCAAAAGAGAACGATTCTCCAATAAAAATGTGTATGAAAAATAAAATCTTTCTTCTTAAAACTTTTTTCTTTTTTAAATAAGTTTATTTTTATCATGGGATAAAGCTTAAAAGTTGTATTTTAAAAACGGCCTCCCAATTTGAATCTTTAGTATTTGTCTCAGACACAGTAAGTTTTTTTATATCCATCGACAGAAACTCAAGTTCATAAGGAGAATTTTCTAAAAGAGTCAAAAATTTATAAATAGCTTCAAATCTGCCTGATATTTTCAATCCAACTATTAATTCTGAATTATTTTCTTTCGAATCAACTGAATTTATCTGAATAAAAACTCCAACTTCTGATGCTACCTTTTCTATTAAATTCAAAAAAGGAACAATATCAGAACTTTTAACAAAATGACTATCAAGTAAAACCTTGTCAGGAGTAATTTCTTGAAGAGATTGGTTGAGAGACGCAATATTGTTACGCCTAAATGTTTCTGTTTGTAAATTTATCGTATCTTGTTGTGTTTTTTGATTATGATCATTTATTTCTTGATAAAAAAACAAAAAAACAAAACCGAACAGCAAAAATGTTAAGGAGGTAAATATTAATATTTTTTGAAAATTATTTTTCATATTTTATGCAGGAATTAAACTCAAATTAAAATTAATATTGGATCCTTTCACAAAATTTGAAATCGGTAAATTGACATTTTTGAAAGCTAGGCTATTTTCTAATGCCTCACGAAACAAAAGCAGAACTTCCCGAGACGGCGACACTCCGCTAATGTTTATTTTTCTTCCACTTATTCCTTTGTTTTCATATGAAATATAAGTGATTTTAATATCAGATCTTTTATTTAAAAGAATGGCATTGATTACTTTAACAGAAAGAGGAAATTTATTTTTTTCAAAATTTTCAACTAAAATAATTTTATTATTTATATCTTTTACTAAGGCAAGAGAGCTTTCTTCTGCAGTAGGCAACGGTTCTAATTTTTGATTCTCTAATTTTGCGACAATTAAAGAATGTTTCATAGAAGAAATAAAATAAGACGGTAATAAAGAAACAAAAGCGACTAGAATACAAAGGTCCAACATAACTACAAACAAAACTGCAAGTCTATAATAAAAATCTATAACTATTTTCTTTTTTTCTTCTGTTGGAATTAAATTAATCATTTATTTTAATTATTACTATCAAAGTCTCCTAAGGCTAATCCTATCGCCGTAGCAAATGAAAGCGACTGCTTGAAACTCATTTCTGGAATATAATTTTTTGTATCTGATATATTGATCCAGACATTTGCCATCTCCACAGTATTTTTCATACTGACAGAAATATAATCAGCCAACCCTATCAAATTGGAATCTCCACCACAAAAAATTATTTTTTTTATCAGTGGATTATTTTTCCCCTCCTCATCTTTATGCGTCTGCCAATATAAAAAATGCTTTACTATTTCATCACGCAAGATAGAAACACTATTTAGGAGCACTGCGAATATTTCTTTATTGTCTGTATTTCTCTCCAACCCATACTTTTCTTTATTTTTTTCTGCTTCTTCAAAGCTGATATTAAAGTTTTTCTGAATCATCTGAGTCAGCGTCACCCCTCCTAAATCAAGAGTAGATGTAAATACCACAATCCCTTTTGAAACAATAAAAATACCAGTCCGTCTTTTGCCAAAATCCACAATCATATAAGTATCCATATCTCCTTTTTTAACAACCGCCCTAGAAACTGCTTGTGCCTCCAATTCAAATGATTTAACTGATATTCTTGATTGCTTAAAAATTGATAAATAATTTTCAATTATATTTTTGGGAACAGCAGTAACTTGAACTTCCAAATTTTGAATATTTTCACTGACTAATTCATAATCAAAAATAGCATCCTCAGCCGATATTGGTACATGGTCTTCGAGGGCAAACTCTATTCCTTCTCGAACATTTTTCAAACCTGTTTTTTCTAATTTGAGCGCAAAAAGATACGCTTGTTCTTCCGGTAGAGAAACACGTACAGATTTTATTTTTTCCTCTTTTCTCATTAACGTTAAAATTTCCTCCATTTTTTTTGAGTTTTTAATCTTTCCAGACTCAATAACCCCGAGAGGGATGCTTCTCTCTCCATATCGCCCTACCCTAATGCCATTTTTAGTAGAAACAAGTTCAACAAATTTTAACGATTCATCTGAGATATCTAAACCAAAAAAAGGTTCTGAAAGAAATTTAGGTAGAGGAAAAAATCTTAAAAAGAATTTATTAAATAAATCACCAAGCATATTAATAATTATATCAATAAACGAGGAGCATAAACAAGCTTGATGCTCTATTTATTTATTTTATCCCTCTATTTGTCGGGATCTTCGATCTAAGTATCTTTGTAAAATGAGCGCGGCTGCCGATGCATCTACTCGGCCAGACTTTATTTGCTTTACCTTACTATGAGACTGTGAAGGATTAAAACTTTTTTTATTAATACCTATTTTTCTAGCCTCTACCGAAGTCAAAAATTCTTTTTGTTTATGCACTGGCAATTTAAAATGCTCTTTTAATTCTAAGATAAAAACCTCAATCCTACCGGACAAAGCATTTAATTTCCCTGAAAAATCAACAGACTCTCCGACTACGATTTCCATCACTTTTTCTTTTTTTATTATGTCGTTGAGCTTTTTAAAAGTATTTGAATCATTTAAAACAATTTCTTTTGGAAAAGCCAAGGTCCCGTTTTCATCCGAGATTGCTACCCCAATTCTTTTTGTTCCATAATCAATACCTAAAAATCTTCCTGTAGTCATATTGGGAATATAGCACAAAAATTTATTTCTGGTATAATGTTTATATTATGATGAATCAATATAATGTTTTGTTTGCAAATAGTGGTTGGGGTTGGGGATTATTATTACCAATTTTAATATGGTCTCTGTTTTGGAAAGGTTGTGCTCTATGGACAGCCTCCAAGAATAATCAAAAAGGGTGGTTCCTCGCTCTTCTTGTATTAAACACCGTTGGGATTTTAGAAATTATTTATATTTTCTATATTGCAAAAAAGAAGTGGGCTGACATAAAAGAAATTCTGACTGTAAGTAAAAACTGAAGTTAAATAAAAAAAACAAAAAAAATACTCCAAACAATTGGGGTATTTTTTTGTTTAAACTTGAAAAAAGAATGGAATTACAGTAATGTAAACAACGGAGGTGTCGCATAGAGGCTTAGTGCATCGGTCTTGAAAACCGAAGTCCTGAAAGGGACCGTGAGTTCGAATCTCACCACCTCCGCAAAAATTAGTAATTAAAATTCTTTCTTGTATAACTTTCTATTCATATCGCATAGCCTCAACAGGATCCATTTTGGCAGCTGATTTGGCAGGAAAAACTCCAAAAGAGATTCCAATTATCGCCGAAACACTAAAGGCAAGCACAATAGCATAAAATGGCACAGAAAATGTCCACGCGAGATTTGCTCCTTTAGCAATAAGTGAAATAATAAATCCTAAAAATGATCCAAACCCTATTCCAATTATTCCTCCTAAAATAGTGACCAGCACCGCCTCTACTAAAAACTCTTTTAAAATATCCGACTCTCTGGCTCCTAGAGCTTTTTTTAATCCGATCTCTGCTGTCCGCTCCGTCACCACCACATACATTATATTCATAATTCCAACACCACCAACTAAAAGAGAAATAGTGGCGATAGCAATAAGCAAAAAAGTAATTCCATCAAAAATGACATTAAAGGTTTCCAAGGCTTGTGCTTGCGTTTGAACAATAAAATCATCTTTAGCTGAATCATTTATATTATGATTATTTCGCAAAGCAATTTTTATTTGTTCTGCAGTTGCTTCAGCATCATTTATATCATTCAAGGCCACTATCCCGACAGAGATATAATCAATTCCGAGCAATTTTTTCTGAGCCGTATTGAGCGGAATAAAAACAATTCCATCATTTTCAGAAAGCGCTCCCTGTGGGGCATAAACACCAATCACTTGAAAATTTAAAGCGCCAAGCTTAAATAATTTTCCCACAGGATCATCTTGCCCAAAAAGATCTTCAGCAATAGTAGAACCAAGTATAGCCACTTGCGCCCCACTTGAATCTTCAGCCTTAGTAAAAAATCTTCCGGTAGAAAGTTTTGTTTTATCTATATTGAACCTATCTGCTCCGACTCCATAATATATTGCGCTTTTTTTATTATTTCTATAAAGAGAAACAGCTTGACCGGTAATAATGCCATAACTCCCAACAACATTTTGTAATTTATTTATGCTGTCTAAATCTCTTTGTTTTAAACTGGTGATGACAACCCCGACTACCGCTCCTCCGGGTCCATCTGTCGCTTCGCTCCGTTTCTTTGTAGCAGAAGGAATATGTGTTTGAACAAATAAAGTATTACTTCCAAGCGTAGCAACTTGAGAATCAATGAGCGAACGAAAACCAGCTCCGGTAGATAGCACTAAAACAACTGTCCCAATGCCTATGATAATACCAAGCATTGTTAAAACAGTTCTGCCTTTATTGGCTCTCAGTGCTTTAATAGATTGTTTAAGTATTTTTATCATAAATATAATTTACTCATAACGAAGCGCATCGATCGGATTCAGTCTAGAAGCTTTTAATGAAGGATAGAGACCAAAAATAACACCAGTCAAAACAGACACACCAACAGCCAAAAGAATAGAAGATATTGAAATAACAAAATCCCAATCAAAATTTAAATATTTCATAAGTACTGCCATTAAATATGAAATTATCACACCGACAATAATACCAATCATTCCGCCAATCAAAGTCACAGCTCCAGCTTCAAGTAAAAATTGCTTCATAATAACAGTGTTCGTTGCGCCTACTGCTTTTCTTAAGCCAATTTCCCGTGTTCTCTCCGCTACGGTTGCCAGCATAATATTTAAAATTCCGATACCTCCTACAACCAGAGCAATCGCCGCCATCGATGTTAAAAACAAACTAAGAGCATCAGTAATAGTTTTTAAAATATCTACAGCTGTTGCTTGATTTCTCACAGTAAAATCAATATCATCATCAGTCAGTATGTGATGCCTTTGTTTCAATACACTCGTTACGTCATTTATAGTTTGATCTATATTGAGAGCTGAGTCCACTTTTATATTTATTGCCTGCAAATAATGTATGCCTAAAAGCTGACCTTGCGCAACGGAAAGTGGTACAAAAATTTGATCATCTTGATCCTGAAAAAAAGCGCTACCTCTCTTTTCTATAACTCCAACAATCCTCAAGGGCACTCCGCCTGCATTTGTTTGAGAACTATTTTTAACTTTTACAACTTGTCCAATCGGATCTACTCCCGTGCCAGCAAATAAAGCATCTGCAACCTTGGAACCCAAGACTACGACTTTCGCTCCTCCCCTATTTGCTGTTTCATCAATAAATGTTCCAGAGCTCATTGTAAAATTAACCACACTGGCATATCCATAATCAGTACCGATGAAACTCGTATCTGTACTTTTATTTTGCCAAAGTACAGTACCTGCTCCACGAACCATGGCATTCACTGCCACTGCATGTGGAACTTGAACTGATGAACGTAAAATCTCAGCATCTGACTCCACTAAAGTAGTAACGACAACACCAAAAACTTGCGCCGGTGGGCCCTTTGGATCACTTTTGCCAGGTTGAATAGAAAGAAGATTAGAACCAAGCTTATTTACTTGTCCAAGAACAAGAGACTGCGCTCCAGCACCGAGAGATATTATGATTATCACCCCTGCCACACCAATAACAATCCCAAGCATAGTCAAAAAAGATCTTCCTTTTCTAGAAAGCAGATTACGAATGGTCATTTTTATTATTGAAAAAAAATTCATTCTATTTCTTTAGCTCTCCATCACCTTTTGCTATCGTTCTTTTCAAAACTTTTTCATCTCCAACAATCATTCCATCTTTAATATAAATTATTCTCTTGGCATGATTCGCAGTATCCATCTCATGAGTCACTAGAATAATAGTATGGCCTCTATCATTTAGTTTCTGTAAAATTTCTAAAACAGCGTTCCCAGATTTTGAATCGAGGTTACCGGTAGGCTCATCGGCAAAGATAACAGCTGGATCGCAAACCAAAGCTCTCGCTATAGCCACGCGTTGTTTTTCTCCTCCAGAAATTTGATTCGTAAAATAATCCAAACGATGGGAAAGACCCACATCTGCTAAAGCTTTCTTTGATAAATTATCATGATCTTTTTTTTTACTATAAAGTAATGGTAATTTCACATTGTCTAAGACGGTAGTGCGCGCAAGCAGATTAAAGGATTGAAAAACGAAACCAATACGCTCGTTTCGTAGTTTCGCCAGATAATCTTTGTCAAAATCTTTTGTGTCCTGCCCTTCAAATTCATAAAGACCTGAGGTAGACTTGTCTAAAAAACTCAAAATATGCATGAGTGTTGATTTGCCGGATCCAGATGGGCCCATGATTGCCACAAATTCTCCTTGTTCCATACTAAAATCAACTCCACGAAGAACGGACGTGACTATTCCCCCACTTTCGTAATCCTTTGTTAAATTTTCTATTTTTATCAAAGGCATAATCTAAAATTTAAAATCTATTTTACAAAAGTTACTATCTCCTGCCCCACACTCAATCCAGATGTAATTTCCGTCAGCCCTCCATCCGCTTCAAGCCCAGTTGCTACTTCTACTTCACTATAAGTTTTATTTTTTGGATCATTAATTACTCTAACAATATGTTTGCCATTCTTATTTATTACTGCACTATTTGGAACGACTAAAACGTTTTTTTTCTCCGCCACTTTTATCGTCATATTGTCAGTCATACCAGGTTTAATTTCTGGAATTTTTTCTAAACTGCCGGTCACTTTATAATTAACCACGCCAGAAATAATAGTTGAAGCGGGATTTATCGTAAGTACTTTAGTTATAAAATGCTTATCAGGACCAAGCGCATCAAAAGTATTATCAATAGATTGACCAGGAGCGACAGCTGCAATATCAGCTTCACTAACCAAAGCCTCAGTGTGCAACTCTCCCACATTTAGTAATTTCATCGCCACTTTTGTTGCTGATGCTAATTCTCCAACTTTTATATCCACTTCTGTAATCGTCCCATTAGAAGGAGCAATCAGTCTAGCTTTCTTTATGTTTAAATTAATACCATCCACACTAGCTTGAGCTTGGGCTATTTGAGCATCAACTACCGAAGAACCAAAACTTCCCACATTCGCTTGCGCCACCGCGATAGCAGAATCCCGAGTCTGCAAAGCAAGCTGATAAAGGTTGTAATTTGTATTATAGTTCGAAGCATTTTTATTAGGTATATTTATTTTAAATTCTACTCCTGCTTGTAGAGTTTTTGTTTTATCAAAAGACAAAAAAAGTCCACAGCTTCCTATGGGTCTAGAAATATCCGTCAAAAGAAAAGCTCCTTGTTCCAACCCAGAGTAATTTACAGAAATACCACTTGTTGAACCATAAGTTTTTATATTATAAGTTCCTTCTTGATCACAAGCGTAAGTCCCAGAAACTAAAGGAGTATCCGAACCACTAAGATCACCCACCGCAACAGCAGTGAGAATTGAATTGAGAAGAGTACGATGAGCATTTGAAACTAAAATATTTTGTTCCGCAGTCACATTTGCAAGATTTTTTTTTGAAGCAAATGCGCGCTGCTCTGCAAGCACCAGACCAGCTTGTGCATTATGCAGTTGTGCTACAAGATCACTTGTGTCTTGTTCCGCTAACAACTGCCCAGCAAAAACCACATCTCCTTCTTTTACTAAAACTCTCTTAACTACACCACTCGATTGCCAACTTAAATTCAAATCCGTAGAACTCACAACTTGCCCAGTGACAAGGACCGTTTTTTCTATATCCTGCTGTTTAACTAGATTAGTTTGAATATTATTAGTATCGGATTTTTTGCCAAAAAGAAACCAGCCTCCAAGCAATAAAAGTAATATTACCAAGGCCCATATAATCTTTTTCTTAGTAAAGAATGTTTTTATCTTCATTAAAATTTGGATCATTTTCATTTTTTTATTATATATAAACATTTATTAATAACAAGTCTAAATAAATATGGTACAATTACTTTATGGAAATCTTGGAAAGATCAGATGAAAAACTAATTTGGTCTGCTTTAGAATATGAAGAGAAATATCGAACTTCAGATTGGTTTTGGGCACTCGGTGTCATCGTGGTTACGAGCTCTATCGCCTCGATTATTTTTGAAAATTATTTTTTTGCGGCGTTGATTATTCTCTCTGGAATCCTGCTCGGATTTTTCGCCATCAAGAAACCTGATACCGTTACCTATGAATTAAATAAAAAAGGATTAATCATCCGACATCGCCTTTACCCCTATGAAAATATAAAATCTTTTTGGATTCAAATCGGTGAGCACCCTGAGACGAACATCAAGCCAATACTTTTCATCCATTCAGAAAGAGCCTTTATGCCAATTCTTGCAATTCCGATAAATGAAACGATCGTGGAAGATATCCACTCCATAATGCTTTCAAGAGATATTGCTGAAGTAGAAATGAAAGAGCACGCTTCAGAAAAAATAATGGAAGCTCTAGGGTTTTAATAGACTTTTTTTCAAAAACTGGTAATCTTCAAAGATGCCTTCGTCGTTCAATGGATAGGACGCAACTTTGCGGAAGTTGTGATGCAGGTTCGATTCCTGCCGAGGGCACAAAATAAATTTTTTTCTAAAAATTCAAATTTAATCACAAATTTAATAACTTTTTATAAAGATAAAGAGAAATAACTCTGCACCTTGTAAATCTTCACCCAAACCCCATGCATTGACATTTTTGTCAAGGTATGATACAATCCTATTTGAAGAGAAGTTCTCTGTAAAAAAAATAAATAGGGTCGTAGACCCTAAAAAAATTCAAGAAAGGAGAAAATATCATGAAAAAGTTGATATTTCTCGCCATCCTTGCGGTGGCAACAATGTTTTTCTCCGCGCCGGTTGGCGCGGAGGTAGACCACTGGAAAACGGGAGATGAGTGCCTGGCGGCACCAGTTACCGCCATGAACTATTTTCCAACAATCCTTAGCAAGCAAACGCCTGCTAAGGGTGAAATTGCAGGAGGGTTTCCCAGCCCCCGCTGCGTAAAAATGGACCTACCCGACAGATGGGGTGGTATAGGCTGGGTTCGCATCGGAAGTGATCGCAAAATCATTTTCGATGAGAAAACTGGCAAGCCACTCCGGCTTGCCGAGTGTAACAACAAAATTTATGAAGTTGTTGCGCTACCCGCAGTCGCGGGTACACCAGGAGCAACAGGAGCCCCCGGACCACAAGGTCCTCAGGGTATCCCTGGTCCCCCTGGACCAGCCGGTCCTGCAGGAAGGGATGGATATGACGGTCGTGACGCAAGTTACGACCAAGAGTACGAACAACCCTCCCAAGTCCCAGCTTTTTTAGGAGGAGTTCTGGGAGGAATAGTTGGGGGTTATGTAAACCCCAACTATGGCCAGCAACAGCAGTATCGCACCGGTAGCCACCGCCGTGTTGGCGGAGGTTACCGTGGTGGCAATTATCGCCACCAACGGCAATACCAGCCGAGGCAGTCACACATGCGGCAGCATAATGTACGGCCGCCTCACCAACCGCAACCGCGGTTCGTCGGAGTTCCTCCAGGAGGAAGAACCGGTCCCGCCATTAACATTGGTGGCACCCCTCCTCCTTCAGGAGGAGGCGGAGGCGGCCGTGGCCCCGGTGGCAACACCGGCGGCGGAAACGGTTCCGGTGGTCGCACCGGAAACGCATTCTGATTTATCGATAACATTCTTCAATTTTTATTTCGAAGAATGCCATCACCTAGGGGAGGTTTGTGTGTTTTTATACACAAACTTCCCCTACTTTCCAAAGTTATTAATCTAGAATTTATTATCTATGATTTATAATTCCGGAAAGTAGAAATGTCGAATTTTTACTTTAAATTATAATTAAATTAGCTCTATTGACAACAAAGAGCTACTATGCTAAAATAAGAATATGAAAAATATATACACAAAATTTTTAATATTAAGTATCTTCGTGTTTTTTGGTTTTTTTAATATGGTAACTCCAGCTTCCGCCATGACTTGCGGCAGCGCCACTTTGACTGGAGACGTTATTACAGGTACCCCGCCTGCTCGTGCCCGATTTACCTATGGTACAGATTTTAATACTGTAGCAAATGGTGGAGGAACACCGACGACAGTCCAGACTTTTTTCTCAGACGGACCTATTCAGCAATTTATTTCTGGTCTAGCTGAAAATACCACTTACTACTTTAGATTAGAAGTAACAAATAATTTTGGAACAGCACTTTTGAATATTAATAATTTTACCACTCCAAGTTGTCAGGTTCCAGTTCCACAAAATCCTACCGTCACCATTTCCGCTAATCCTTCTTCTATTCAGGCTGGGCAAAGTTCTGTCTTGAGTTGGAGTTCTCAGAATGCGACTTCTTGTTCTATTTCTCAACTTGGAAGTGTTAGTCTCTCAGGAAGCCGAAGTGTTTCTCCAGCAAATACCACTACCTATACTATTACTTGTACCGGTTCTACGGGCTTGAGTGCTTCCGCTTCCGCTACTGTTTTTGTAAATCAAGTGCAACAGCAAAACCCTACCGTTAATATTTCCGCTAATCCTTCCACTATTCAAGCTGGACAGAGTTCTGTTCTAACCTGGAATTCTCAAAATGCTAATTTTTGTTCTATCTCCCAGCTTGGTGGTAGTGTCGCTCTCTCTGGAAGTCAAACCGTTTCTCCTTCCTTTACCACTACCTATACTATTACTTGTACCGGTTCTACGGGCTTGAGTGCTTCCGCTTCCGCTACTGTTTTTGTAAATCAAGTGCAACAGCAACAGCCAACGGTTAATCTCTTTGCTAGTCCCGTAAATATTCAAACTGGACAAAACTCCACACTTTCTTGGAGTTCTAGCAACACTTCTTCTTGTTCCGCTTTCTGGACAGGTAGCACCGCTACGAGTGGCTCCGGTATTGTCGTACCAAACGTTACCACTACTTACAGTATTACCTGTTTCGGTACTAATGGACAGCAAGTTTCCGCTTCCGCTACTGTTTTTGTAAATCAAATACAACCAATTAATAATCGACCTACCGTAGTAGTTTTCTCTGACCAAGTCAGTGTACCTTTTAATGGATCAGCTACTATTCGCTGGATCACCACTAATGCAACCTCTTGTTTTGCAAGCAATGGGTCTACCGGCTGGGCAGGAGTGAAAAGTATTGGCCCCGGAAGTTTCTTCACTGGATCCTTAACAAGTACTAAAACTTATACACTTACATGTAGTAATAGTGTAGGATCTGACACTGATTCAGAAACCATAACCGTTCGCGCACAAACAATCAACAATCCAAGACCTACTCCAACCTCCCTCGTACTCATCACTTCTTCTATTGATCGAAATCAACCAATAGTTCCTACTATTGATAACACGAGACCACGCCCAGGAGATGAAATTAATTACACTGTAAGTTACCAAAATATCGGCACAGGATCGATTACCAATCTCAGATTGCAAGTAAATCTTCCTTTTGAAGTAGATTATCTATCTTCAAATCCAAGCAACCCAACTATTTCTGGCAACACTTTGGTTTTCAACTTAGGTACGCTTCGAGCAAATGGCCAAGGCACAGTAACCATCAGAACACGAGTAAGAGAAAACATTCCTGCTGGAACAAACTTAAACTTCCCTGCTACTTTAAGCTATGTTGATCCTTCTGGTAATCCCCAATCAGTAAATGCAAATGTTTCCGCACAAGTATTTAGCGCACCAGAAAATCAAATTGTCGTACCTCTCGGAGCAAATGTTTTCGGAGCTGGATTTCTTCCAACAAATATATTCGGCTGGCTCTTACTTCTTGCTCTCATACTTCTACTAGCATTTCTAGCTAAACACCTTTTTGATCAATCTTTCCGTAAAAAAACTACGGTGATTACTGATCAACCATCAGGTAAGAAAGTTACGACTACTACCTTAGAATAATAAGCAATAAATAAAACTAAGTAAATTATTTAATTTTTTAAAAAGATAATTTACTTAGTTTTTTTATTTTCTAACAGAATAATTACCCATGGCTATCCATTTATAAGTGGTCATTTCTTTGGCTCCCATCGGACCACGAGCGTGGAGCTTGGAAGTAGCAATGCCAATCTCTGAACCAAGTCCGAATATGGCGCCATCAGAAAATCTAGTAGAAGCATTGACATACACTACCGCCGCATCCACTTCATCTAAAAATTTTTGGCAATTCTGCTTACTCTCAGATAGAATTGCTTCCGAGTGTTTAGAGGAATATTTATTAATATGCTGGATAGCTTCGTCAACATTAGAAACAATTTTTACTGACATTTTTTGACTTAAGAATTCCCTTCCAAAGTCTCCTATTGTCGCCTTTTTCAAAAGACTAGCCGGATAACTTTTTCTTAATATTTTAAAACTTGATAAATCAGCAAAAATTTCTACATTCTTTTGGATTAAAAATCCAGCAAGTATTGGCAGAAATTTTTGCGCTACTTTCTGATGTACTAATAATGTATCCAAGGCATTACAAACGCTGGGACGTTGTGTTTTAGCATTAAAAACAATCTTGGCAGAAGCATCGAGCTTGGCAGATTTGTCCACAAAAGTATGACAAACTCCAGCCCCTGTTTCAATTACCGGCACCGTAGCATTATTTCTCACAAAATTTATTAAATTAGAACTTCCACGCGGAATAATAACATCCACTAAACCTTCAGCTGAAACAATATCCAAAACAACATCTTTTATTTTTGGATCTATAAATTGAACTACTTCAGGACTAGCCCCAGATAATACTAAAGCATTTTTTATAATTTTATGCAGAATTACACAGCTTTCTCTTGCCTCTTTCCCCCCTTTCAGAATCACCGCATTGCCAGACTTGATACAGATAGCAGCCACATCCGTGGTTACATTGGGCCTTGATTCGTAAATAACACCGATCACTCCTATCGGCACTCTTTTTTTGCAGATCTTAAGTTCTTTATTCTCTATGTTATCGCGACAATCAAAAATTTCACCAATTGGATCTTTCATCTTTATCAAACTTTCAATTTCTTTTGCCATACTTTCAATGCGTACATCATTCAATAAAAGACGGTCCCGCATCGGATCATTTAAAGTAATTTTTTTTAAATCTTTCAAATTTGCTTTAATAATTAATTTTTTATTTTTACGTAATTCTTTGGCTAAATTTTTCAAAATTAAAGTTCTCTGAGCGTAGGATAAAAGACTGAATTTTTTAGAAGCTTTTTTGGCTTTATTCAATTGTTGTAATATTTTTTTATTCATTATTTGTTTTGACCTAATTCCTGTGCTCTTTTGTATGCAGAGAGAACAGCTTTTGACACAATTCCGCTGAAATTTTCTTTCTGAAAAATATTCAGAGCGGCTTCTGTAGTGCCACCTTTTGAAGCAACTTTTTTTATAAGAGAAGAATAATCGCTCTCTTTACTCAAAATAGCAGCAGCTGAAAAAGTTTTTTCTACGAGTTGCTGGCTTTCATTTTTATTCAATCCAAGATTATCGCAAGCTTTTATTAAACAATCTGCTAAAAGAAAAAAATATGCTGGCCCACTACCAGAGATGGCTGTTACTTTATTTATAGTATCTTCATTTTTAACTTCAAAATTTTCTGTAATTTTATTTATGAAATTTTTAACTTTCTTTTTCTCCAAAAGAGATATACCTACCCCTCTCCAAGCCGCAATGCCATAACCCACTGAAAGTCCTAAATTTGGCATCATTCTTATGATCTTTTTGTGACCAGAGAGATGTATGAGTTCTTTGATTGATACACCAGCCATAATTGAAATTAATATTGTTTTTTTGTTTAAATAATTTTTAATTTCCACAAAAGCTTCTTTTGCTTCTTGTGGTTTTACCGCAAAAATAATAAAATCAGATTTTTTTACTTTCTCAATAAAATTCTTTAAATTTGGCTTATCTTTATCAATGCTAAAAACAGCAATTTTAGGATCTTTTTTAGAAATCGCTTTAGCAATAGCTTTGCCCATCGTACCAAAACCAATAATTGTTACTTTTGTACTCATAAAATTTATTTCCTCTTTTGAGCTAAAAATCTTGTGCCTGAAAAATTTTCACTGATAGCTTTTATTATCGTTCCTCTTTTTTCCCCATTACCAACGAGTGTTTCTATTCCTTTCTTGGTAGCATAATCAACAGAGGTAATTTTGGCGCACATTCCCCCTACCCCGAGATCAGACTTTCCGACTGAACATACTGCTTTTATCTTAGCATCGATTTTACACACATTTTTTATTAATTCTGCATCCTTATTGTGATCAGGATTGTCTGTAAAAAGTCCATTTTGATTTGTTAAAATCAAAAGCTTGTCCGCTTTTAATCCTACCGCCACCATGGCGCTCAACATATCGTTGTCATTTACTCTCAGATCTTCTCTCTTCATAACATCATTCTCGTTTATAATTGGCAAAACTTTATGTGAGAGCATCGCTTCTATATTCAAAACAAAATTATTAAAATGCTCTTTGTTTGTAAAGTCATCACTCAATATAAGAATTTGACCGACAATAATTTTATATTTTTTAGCTTCATTAATATAATTATGCATTAACATCGGCTGACCGACAGATGCAGCTACTTTCTTCTGAAGTGGACTTGAAAAATTAACCAGTGGTAACCCTGTACCGATGGCACCAGAGGTCACTAAGATAATTTCATGTCCAAGTTTTAAAAGCTCAGCAATTTCTTTAATAATTTGCCTAATTCGCTCCTTTTTTAGTCCTTTTTTATCAGAAATTACTTGAGTACCGATCTTTATTACTATACGCATACAATTACTTTATATTAATAAGGTATTATCTGCAAATGCATAATAGTGATATACTAAGAAAAATATATGCCTAACGAAACAACTGAAAAATACCCAATGAGAATAAATAAGTATCTTGCTTTAAAAAAAATCTCCACAAGACGTGGCGCTGATCTTCTGATAAAAAACAAAAAAGTATTTATTAATAAAAAATTAGCTGTTCTCGGTAGTCAGGTAAATGAAAACGATTTAGTAGAAGTAAAAGGCGCAAAGCCCACAGAATACAAATATTTTGCTTACAACAAACCAAAAGGAATTGAAACAGATTCTCCTAAAGAAGGGCTTTTCCCTTTGGGAAGATTAGATAAAGCTTCTCATGGACTTTTAATCCTTACTAATGATGGACGCATCACTGATCAACTGCTAAATCCAAAATACTTTCATGAAAAAGAATATGTCGTCCGCACGAAAGAAAAACTCCGCTCAAATTTCAAACAAAAAATGGAAGCGGGGGTAGATATAGAAGGCTACATGACAAAACCATGCAAAGTAAAAATAATGAGTGAAAATACTTTTAAAGTAATTTTAACTGAAGGCAAAAAACACCAAATCCGCCGAATGTGCGCCAACCTTTTCCAAGAAGTCGCTGACTTGAAACGCGAAAGAATCTTGAATATCAAACTAAATAACTTAAAACCAAACGCTCTGAGAGAAATAAAAGGAGAAGAATTAACTATTTTTCTAAATCAAGTACTTCATCAATCCTAATTTGTTTTACAAATTCAGGCACGTGAGAAACTAAAATCATCGCTCCTTTGTATTCATCTAATGCTTTAGCGATTATTGGCAAATGACGGAAATTTATGTGATTTGTCGGCTCGTCTAAGATTAAAAGTCCAGGTTTTTGGAGTACCAGCCTTGCAAAAGCTACTAGCCCTTTCTGTCCCTCTGAAAGACTCCCTATTTTTGTACGAATAAATTCTCCAGTAATTAAAAACCCTGCGGCTATAGAACGCATCCTCTCTTCATCTAATCTTTCTCCTCCTTCGCGCATAGCGTCTGCTAAAGATTGATAAACTGTATCTTCAAAATTAAGAGTAGAAAAATCTTGTCGATAATACCCTATCCGAATTCCTTCTCTTACTTTTTCGCCATCAGCATGACCACTCGCGAGTCTCTCCAAGAGAGTTGTTTTACCAATACCGTTCGGACCCTGTAACAATAAATGATGATTTTTATTCAAAGAAATTTTGGCTTTATGTTTTACAATTTTTCCATTTTTCATCGTAGTAAAAGAAGAAATATTTAAAATTTCTCCAATCAAATCTGGTTGAGAAGGAATAATAAAAGGTCTGATAGCTTTGTCTTCTTTTCGCACGTCCACCATCTCCTCTTCCAATTCTTCCGCTTTTTCGCGCATCCGTTTGGCCACCAAACGCAACCTTCCACCTTTGTAAGCAAAAACATTGGCTTGATCTTTTTTTGCTTGAATTTCCTTTTGCAATTGGGCATTTTTCATATTTTCTTTTTCTACCCGAGCAGTGATGTCTTTAACCACATTAAAATAATTACCGACATATTGTTCAATCTTTTTTGTATAAACATCTAAATAAAGCACCCCTTGCGTAAAAGCATTTAAAAATTCTGCATCATGAGAAATAACTAAAACTGTTTTTTTATAATCAATTAAGAATTTTGTTAGATGCGCTATCCCAGCTTTGTCCAAATTATTCGTTGGTTCGTCTAGGAGAAGTAAGTCTGGATCTTGGATAAGGGCTGAAGCTAAAAGCAAGCGAGCTTGTTGCCCGCCAGAAAATGTTTTTATAATCCTATCATGAATCTTTGTATGTCCTTTCAAATTTACAACTTCTAAAACTTCATCGATCCTTGGATCAATATTATAAATCTTAGCTAATGTTTTATTTTGAAAACACTTCTCAAAAAATTCTCTTACTGTTAAACTTAATTCTTCTCTAGGAATAACTTGCCTAGATGAGGCAATAGTAATTCCATTCACAACATTTATAATTCCTGATTCTGGAATATTTTTCCCTAAAATAAGGCCAAAGATGGTGCTCTTGCCTGCACCATTTTGTCCCATAAGAGCAAATTTTGACCCACGCCTCAAAGTAAAAGACACCTGCTCTAAAATAGGCTTATTCACCCCCCACTCAAATGAAACTTTATCAAATCTAACTATTGTTTCTTGAGTCTTTTGAGTTTTTTGATTATCTTTCATTTCTTTAGACATCATCGTACATTAGCCTATTTTAAACAAAATAGCGAGTGAAAATACTACTTGCTTGACAAATTGGGTTGTTTTGTGACATACTTAAGAAACAAAGTAGGTGCAAGGAGAGTTTTAAAGAGTCGATTTCTTAAGTATATCTATTTGTATTTAATAATTTTAACCAAAAAATCAATGACCGGTACAATAAAAAAGATGGTAAGTGAAAAAGGTTTTGGCTTTATAACAGCTGAAGGACTACAGAAGGATTTATTCTTCCACAGTAATTCTCTTGTTGGCGTAACCTTTGATGAACTCAAAGAAGGTGATACTGTTTCTTTTGAAACAGAAGAATCTCCAAAAGGATTGAATGCTACAAACGTACAACGCGTGTAATATTCTCTAAATAAAAAAAGCCCCAAACGGGGCTTTTTTTATTTATATATTTTTATTGAGTAAATTCTTCTCCCTTCGCCCACTTTTTTAATATATCATAATCAGTATCTCCGCAAATAAATTTCTTCGTTTTTGTATTATAGAAAAAAGGAACTCCTCCGCACAATTCTCCGTTATCAATCTCGAGTAAACGCTTTTCATTTTCTTTATTGTGCCAAACTTCCAAACCTTCAATCTTTATCCCCTCCTCTTTTTCTAGACGTTCCACTAGCTCGTGCATATTTACGCAATGAGGGCATTCTGTTCCATAAAATTCAAGTAAATGATTCATAAAATTTAAAAGAAATTAGAATTTGTTGTTTAGAAAGCCTTGCGACCAGCTACCGAGCCGAGCAGTTCGCTGGCGTAATAACGCCAGATAGATTGCTTTATAAATAACAAATTCGAATTTCTTACTTAACTAATTTTGATAAGCGAGATTTCTTACGAGCGGCGTTATTTTTCTTTATTACTCCTTTTTGCGCTGATTTATCGATAGCCTGAAAAGCGCTTGGGAGCATCTTTTTAGCTTCAGCTTTACCTGTTTCTTTATTTGTTTTAACAACTTTCTCGATTTTCTTGATTATTTCCTTCATCACCTTCTTGCGTTGGTCATTAAAAGCCTTCTTTCGAAGAGAACCACGAATTGCTTTTTTAGCTGATTGTGTTATTGGCATATATGTAATATATCAAAAAACCCAAAAAAATGCAATTATGTTATGATTATTCTATGATTGGAAGCATTAAGGGAAAAATTATATTAAAAACAGAAAAATTTTTAATTGTAGAAACTGGCGGAGTCGGCTATAAAATAAGTGTCTCGCCAGATATACTATCTAAGACAAAAAAAATAAATGAGGAAATATCCCTTTGGACACATACTCAAGTTCGCGAAGATGCTTTAGATTTGTATGGATTTTTGGAACGCCCAGAATTAGAATTTTTTGAATTGCTTTTGAATGTATCTGGTATAGGACCAAGATCAGCTTTAGCAATTTTAGGAATTGCTTCCATCGAAACGTTAAGAAAAGCAATAGGAACTGGAGACACCAGCTATCTCACAAAAATATCTGGAATCGGTAAAAAAACTGCAGAAAGAATTGTAATTGAATTACGTGATAAAATGGGAACAGAGTTAGAAGGAAGTTCCCTCCGTGAAGAATTAGATGCCTTAGAAGCACTGAAATCTCTCGGTTATTCTCAAAATGAGGCACGCGAAGCATTGAAAAAAGTTTCTCCTAATGTAAATACCAATACAAAAATACGTGAAGCGTTAAAAATTTTAGGTGGAAAATAAAATGCCTGAATTACCAGAAGTAGAAACGACAGTGCGAGGTCTTAAAAAGACTATAGTGAATCTTGTAATAAAAAACGTCTGTACTGACTTAGTAACAAAAGATAAGCGTAAACATGATAGTGTAGCCAACCCTAAATTTTTCAAAATTTTTAAAAAAGAAATTCTAAACAAAAGAATTCTATCAATAGAAAGACGTGCTAAAAATATCCTAATAAACTTATCAGGAAATAAAACCATTTTGATTCACCTGAAGATGACTGGATATTTGTTTTATGGCAAAGATCCAAAAATAAAATTTGCCCATGTTGTTTTTACACTCTCAAATAAACATTATTTAGTTTTTTCGGATATACGTAAATTTGGGAAAATCACTTTATTTGATACTAAAATTGCGCATGATAGTAGACACTTAAACAATATCGGGCCAGAACCTCTTGATAAAAATTTTACTTTAAAAAAATTAGAAGAATGCTTAAATAAAAAACTAAACGGAAAGATTAAAACAGTTTTAATGGATCAAAGTGTTATTGCTGGTATTGGTAATATTTATTCGGATGAAATACTTTGGCGCGCTGGCGTGCATCCAGAAAGAAAAGTTTCCAGTTTAAAAGAAAAAGAATTTAAATTAATTTTCAAAGCCATTAAAGAAACTCTAAAAAAAGGCATAGATTTCGGTGGAGATTCAATGTCAGACTATAAAAATATTTACGGCTTGCCCGGTAAATTCCAACTACATCATGAAGCGTACAGACGCACTGGAGAAAAATGTCGAAAGAAAAATTGTAAAGGAATAATAATAAGAAAAATAATAAACAGCCGCAGCGCGCACTTTTGCTATGTGCATCAGAAATAAAATAAGAAAATATAAAATTTAGAAAGCCTTGCGCAGCCGGGTAGGCGAGCAGTTCGCTGGCGAAGCTTCGCCAGATAGATTGCTTTATAAATTTTTATATTTTCTTATTTTAAATACTAAAATTATAAAATCCCAAAAAGCGTTATCCCTAAAGCTACAGAAACATTTAGGGATTCTTTTTTGCCCCGCATGGGAATTTCAGCGATTATGTCGCATTTTTTAAGATTAACTTTAGAAATTCCGGCTACCTCTTCCCCTACTAAAAATGCATTTTTATCTTTTATTTTTACTTTTTTATAATCAATAGAGTTTTTATTTTGCTCTATTCCAATAATCAAATATTTTTCTTTCTTTAATTTGGCTAAAAGTGGTGAAATATTTTTTTTCTGCTCCCAAGACACAAATTCTTCTGCCCCTAATGCTGATTTTGCTAAGTCTCCCCTTTTCCTCCCGAATCTATCCAGAGGCGTCGGTGTGTAACCCGTCAAATAGATCTTATCTATACCCGCCGCGTCAGCTGTCCGAAACATCGCTCCAACGTTCTCCACGCTTCGGATATTATGTAAGATTACTATATTCTCTTTTTGATTTTCTTTTTTCATTATTTTCTACATTTATTTTTATAAAAAGTTTTTATTCCGCATATTTTTGTGATACGCGATGGCAAATCTATGTGCTTCACTGTTCGCTAATAGAATTTCCCTTTTATATTTTAATCCAAAATCCCTATCTCCCATGATGGCTTTCGGTTTATGGCGTTCATCTTTAACTACAGAAACTACAGGGATATTTATACCCATTTTTTTTAATATATTTTTTACTACATTTATTTGCGCCACACCACCATCTACAACTATTAAATTTGGGAACATCCATTCTCTGTGAATTAACCTCCTTTCTAAAACTTCCGCCAGCGCACCAGTATCATTTGCTTTATTCTGAGTCTTGATCTTAAATTTTCTATATTCATTCTTTGCCACTTCTCCGTCTTCTAAAACTGTCATTACCCCAACCATATTTTTACCAGCCATATGAGCTATATCATAAGATTCAATTCTAAAATTCCCCCTCTCCTTGATAAGGAGAGGGTTGGGGTGAGGTGAATTTTTTATCAACGCTACATCATTTATGTGCTGCAAGGCGAAGAGTTGTTTTTTTAATTCTTGTGCTTTCTCAAATTCTTTCTCTTTTGCTTTTTGCATCATCAATTTTTTCAAATCCTTTACAATATCTTTCTTTTTACCATTAAAGAAAAGTTTCAAATATTTAATATTGTCCAAATAAATTTTACTCGGAGACAATGCATCTGGAGTTAATCCAAGTTGCTTATAAAATTCATAATTTTGTTTTTTACTAGATTTATCATCAATGAAAGGAAAAATTTTACGTAAAATTTTTAATGCCTCATGCAACTGTGTACCGCTAGTAAATGGACCGAAGATACTACCTTTGTAATTTTTTAAAACTCTGCCTCTGACTACCAATACCCTTGGTAATTTCTCTTTTGTAATACAAACATAATTAAAACTTTTATCATCTTTTTCTTTCGTATTGTAATATGGCTGATATTTTTTTATCAGATTCGCTTCTAAAATAATTGCTTCTAAAACAGAGTCAGTGACTTCCCATTTTATATTATCTGATTTAAAAACCATATCTAAAACAAGCGGACCTCTGGTATTTATTAAGTCCTTACTAAAATAACTCTTTATGCGATCTCGTAGAGACGTCGCTTTACCAATATATAAAATCTTCTTATTTTTTAAAAAAAAATATACACCGGGTTTATCTGGTAATTTCAATTTTTTTAATGTACCTATTTCCATATAATTTTATCTTTTCAACACTCTTTTAAGATATTTTCCAGTATAACTCTTTGCATTGTTCGCTATTTCTTCAGGCGTACCTTTGGCAACAATCTTGCCTCCATTTACTCCACCCTCTGGGCCAATGTCTATAATATAGTCGGAGCTTTTTACAATATCAAGATTATGTTCAATCAAAACGATAGTATTCCCATGAGATACTAATTTATTTAAAACTTCCAAAAGTTTTTGCACATCATCATAATGAAGCCCCACGGTCGGCTCATCTAAAAGATAAATTGTTTTTTCTAAATGCGGTCGATAAAGCTCACTACTAATTTTTACCCGTTGCGCTTCCCCTCCAGAGAGCGTGGTAGCTGATTGTCCGAGCTCTAAATAACCAAGGCCTACATCAGATAGAGTTTGAAGCCTGTCAGAAATTGCGGGAATATCTTTAAAAAAGATTAACCCATTTTCTACAGTCATGTGTAACACTTCATAAATATTTTTTTTCTTATATTTTACAGTAAGCGTCTCTTTGTCAAAACGTTTTCCATTACAAACATCACAAGTCACATAAACTGTGGGTAAAAAATGCATTTCAACGGCTATTTCCCCATTACCCTCGCAAGCTTCACATCGTCCGCCTTTTACATTAAAAGAAAAACGATTCGCTTTCCAGCCTCGCAAACGAGCTTCTTCTGTAGAAGCAAAAAGGTCCCGAATGTGCGTAAAAGCACCAGTATAAGTGACAATGTTTGAGCGTGGGGTCCTGCCAATCGGCGACTGATCAATTAAAATGACTCTTGATAAATATTCAGTTCCAGAAAAAGAAGAACAATTAAATATTTTTGCCGTACGATATTTTCTTTCAAAACGGGCTTGAAGATTTTTATAAAGAATCTCATACATTAGAGAACTTTTTCCAGAACCAGAAACTCCAGTAATAGAGGTCATCACTCCGAGTGGCACTTCTACATTTAAATTATTTATATTAAAAATATTTCCGCCTACTATGCGAAGTACGCCTTTCGGATGGCGTCGCTTATTTGGAATTTCTATTCTAGTTTCATCCCGCAAGTAACTAAGCGTACGAGAATTATTCGTATTCTTTTTTGCAGTTAATAAATCTTCAAGATAACCAGAAACAATAACTTCTCCGCCGTGCACTCCAGCCTTAGGGCCGATATCCACTATAAAATCCGAAGCATAAATAGTATCTTCGTCGTGTTCTACAATTAAGATGGTATTACCAAGATCACGCAAGTTTTGAAGGGTTTTAATCAAGCGATCATTGTCTCTTTGATGAAGTCCGATAGTCGGCTCATCTAACACATAAAGCGCACCGACGAGCCTAGAGCCAAGCTGAGAAGCTAAGCGTATACGTTGCGCTTCTCCACCAGAGAGAGTGTTTGCCTTGCGAGATAATTGCAAATAATCTAAACCCACATCCAGCATAAATTGGAGCCTGGCTTCTATCTCCTTTACCACTGGCACAGATATTTCTTTCTCTTGTTCTGAAAGTTTTAAGTTTTTAAAAAAATCGTGCGCATCTTTTATGGAAAGAGAAGATAATTCTAAAATATTTACCTTCCCCGAAACCAGGTTTAGGGACTTTTGTTTTTTGCTATCTGCCCCTAAACCTGGTTTCGGGGAAATAGAAGAATACAAAAACACATTTAGCGCTTCAGGACGTAATCGCGCTCCATGACAAACTTCACATGGTTCATCTCCCATAAAATATTTTGAACCAAGACCGTTACATTCCGGACAGGCACCATAAGGTGAATTAAAAGAAAATAATCTAGGCTCTACTTCTGGAAAAGAAAAACCATCATTCTTGCAAGCAAATTTTGATGACATTATAAACTCTTCAGCACCAATCTTTATAGCTACCAAACCATCTGATTCAAGAAGTGCCCGTTCTAGAGCTTCAGCAAGGCGCATTCTACTATTATCTTTATTATCTTCAAACTCATGTACTGCAAAATGATCAACAAGAATATCAATATTGTGAGCTTTGTTTTTTGAAAGAGTTATTTGTTCGCGAAGCTTTTTCATTACCCCATCAAGACGAATTTCTGCAAAACCTTTTCCAAGTAAATCATAAAGTAATTGATAATATTCGCCCTTTCGTCCGCGCACTATCGGGGAAAAAATACTTATTTCAGTTTCATCCCATTCTACTCCCATAACTTTTTTATTTTTCTTAGAATTTTTACCTAAGGTATTAATTTTTTCTAAAACAAAATTTAAAATTTCTTCGTTAGAAAGTTTTTTAATTTCCTCACCGCACAAAGGACAATGCGGGTGCCCAATGCGTGCATACATCACTCGCAGGTAATCATAGATTTCTGTAATCGTCGCCACTGTCGAGCGTGGATTGTTTGAACGAGATTTTTGGTCAATCGAAATTGCTGGTGAAAGACCTGTGATCTCATCCACGTTAGGCTTTGGCATTTGATTCAAAAATTGTCGAGCATAAGAAGAAAGAGATTCCACATATCGGCGTTGACCTTCAGCAAAAATGGTATCAAAAGCCAGAGACGATTTTCCGGAACCAGAAACCCCAGTAATGGCTATCATCTTGTTACGTGGCATTTCCAATGAAATATTCTTCAGATTATGCGTCCGTGCCCCTTTAACTATTATTTTATCTATATTTTGTTGATTTTTCATTTAAATTTATCTATATAACAGTTAATACACCCACCAATGTTCATAGGGGGTGTCAATGACTTTCTTTATAATATTAAGTAAGAATATTATAACACAAAATAGTAAAAATACTAATTATTTTGGTATGGAGTATATTCTATTTCAAAACCAAGCTTGGCAGCTTCCGTTTTATATTTTTCTATTAAATCATCGAGTGTTTGGGTCTTTTTATAATCAGAACCTGCTCTAGTATAACTACTAATTTTATAACCAGTTTCATTTATCCCATTCATTCCCTCAATAGTTTGAATGTATTGTTTAGAAATTTTCTCAAGTTCTACCATTGCAACTTTTTCCAGCTTTTCGCCCAAGGCATGAGTCTCTGGATTTTGTTTTAAAATTTGCATAATTTTTTCCTGATGAATACCAATTGCATATTTTTTAAATAATTCTTTTTCTTCATTTGAAAAAGACTCAGTGATTTTAGTACCTATTTCAGGAATTTTTTCAATCAGTTCTTTGTATTTCTTAAACGTCTCAGTATTTTTATCACTTACTCTGTATTCCCAGACACCAGTTGCATCAAAAACTTTTCCATTTATTTTTATTTCTTTCTCTTCAAGAGAACGGAAAATCTGGGCCATGCCCTGAAAATCAACAATACTTGGTGCCATTGGGGGTGGTTGTAATTCACCTGACTGCATCTTTTTTATTTCTTCATCATCATATCCAACACTTGAATAAACAGAAATTGGATGTGTGTGAGTTAAAAATACATCTTTAATTTTTTGTTCTTCACAAAATTTTTCTATTTCTTCTAAAGGAACTACCCCATTATCTCCATTATTTTTAAAATCATTTGGTGTAAAATAGGAATCTTCATTTTCCTTACTCAAAAAAGCCTTCTCATTTTTATCTAAAAAAACAAAACCTTTTATGATTTCAGAATTTACTGGTAAATTTTCTTTATTACTTACAGTAGCGGGTGTTTCTATAGAAACAGTAGATGAAATATTCCCTCTGTTATTTTCTCCGGGTTCTTTTGCTGTACCACTCTCCACTTGTTGTCCAGCTGCCTCACCCAAAGAACCATAAGTTAATAAAGCACTAATTAGACTAGCTCTAAGAAATTTTTTTACTGTTTCTGATATGCTCAAAGAATTTTCTGGTTTTTTTATTGGTTTTATTACAGGGAATCCTTCATTCATCTAATAAATATACCATAAATAATAAGTTACTATTTCTTTTCCAATTTCAAACGAAGTACTCCAATTTCGTCTCTTAAGATCGCCGCTGTTTCAAAATCTAACTCTTTTACCGCTTTATTCATTTCTTTTTCCTTCATTTTAATTATTTTTTCGTAAATTAAATTACCAATTTCTTCATCAGATAAATAAGACTGTCCAAGACTGGTGTTTGGTATTTTTTTATTAATTTTTTTATCTTTTTTAAATTCTTTCGCATAAGCCCGCTTGAAAACTTCTAGATCAAGCTTGAGTTCCGCATTCACCACTTTGCCATGCTCACTCTCCATTTCTTCAGTAATGTCTTTTATCTTTTTTATAATTGTTTTCGGAGTAATGCCATGCTTTTTGTTATAAGCAAGCTGAATGTTTCTACGACGAGCAGTTTCCTTTAGAGCATAATCCATTGCTCCCGTCATGATATCAGCATAGAGAATAACCTTTCCCTCACTATTGCGAGCTGCGCGACCAATAGTTTGGATTAAGGATGTTTCGGATCGTAAAAATCCAGCTTTATCAGCATCCAAAATTCCAATCAGAGCAACTTCTGGCAAATCGAGCCCTTCACGCAACAGATTAACTCCGACCAAAACATCAAATTCTCCTTTTCGAAACTGAGTCAGAATTTTAATTCTATCCATCGTCTTTATATCACTATGTAAATATTCTGCTTTTATTTTTTTATCCTTCAGATAAACAGAAAGGTCTTCTGCCATTTTTTTTGTTAGTGTTGTAGCCAACACTCTGAAACCTTTTTTAATTGTTTTTTCTGTTTCACTTATAAAGTCTTGAATTTGACCAGGGTAGTGCTCAAGATGATGCTCAGAGGAGTATTCGCTACGACCAGAAAGAACTTTCCCTTCCAAGATAGAGTGCGAACGACGGCGAGTATCATCTTGAGCGCTACCTTCAGAAACGGGACGAACTATGGTTTCTGGATCTACCAGTCCGGTTGGGCGAATTATTTGTTCTACTATTTGTTCGCTTTCTTTTCTTTCCACATCACTCGGGGTCGCACTCGTATAAATCACTGGACCAATTCGTTCTTGAAATTCCTTATATTTAAGTGGTCTATTGTCTTTGGCTGAAGGTAAACGAAAACCATATTCGACAAGAGTGTTTTTACGTGAAGCATCACCAGCGTACATTCCATTTAATTGAGGCAAAGTAACATGCGATTCATCAATAATGGTAAGGAAATCTGGAACATACTCAGAGGAGTATTCGCTACGACCAGAAAGAACTTTCCCTTCCAAGATAGAGTGCGAACGACGGCGAGCATGTTCCTGGTTTTCTACATGGGGGAAATAAGACAACAATGTCTCTGGCGGTTCACCTTCTTCTTTTCCAGATAAATGCCTAGAATAATTTTCTATCCCATTACAATATCCAACTTCTTTTATCATCGCTAAATCATAATTTGTCCTCCTTTTTATGCGCTCAGCTTCTAAAAGTTTTCCTTCTTTTTCAAATTTCTTTAACTGCTGTGCCAATTCTTTTTTAATTTCAATAAGCGCTTTTTTCTTTTTTACATCTTCTGTAATAAAATGCTTTGCTGGAAAAATAAAAATATTTTTTTCTTCTCTAATTATGCGCGAAGAAGTTGGATCAACTTTTGTTATTTTTGAAATGCTCCCGCCAAGCATTTCAACCTGGTACATAACACTTTCAGACACTGGCATAAATTCTACCCGAGAACCAATAGAGCGAAAAGTTCCCGGACTGAGGTCTGCATTAGTACGTTCAAAATAAATACTAATTAATTTTTTCATTAAAGTAAGGCGATCTATTTTCATTCCTATCTCAAGTTTTAAATTAACTTTTTCATATTCTTCTGGAGAACCCAAACCATAAATACAGGAAACTGAAGCTACTATTATCACATCCCGTCTTGTTAAAAGTGCTTGGGTGGAAGCATGACGAAGCATATCTATTTCTTTATTTATAGATGCATCTTTCTCAATATAAGTATCTGAAGCGGGCACATAAGCTTCTGGTTGATAATAATCATAATAAGAAACAAAATAATTCACCGCGGAATCTGGAAAAAATTCTCGAAACTCTTGCGCTAGCTGAGCGGCGAGAGTTTTGTTGTGGGCGATCACTAAAGTCGGTTTATTGTACTGCGCTATCACGTTCGCCATAGTAAAAGTCTTGCCTGTGCCTGTAGCTCCTAGGAGTGTCTGCTTCTTCATCCCCTTAGACAGGCCTTGCACTAATGCTGAAATAGCCTCGGGCTGATCTCCGGCAGGCTCAAAAGGTTTATGTAATTTAAAGATACTTCCTTGATTTTTCAACATATTTCTTATACTATCATAAGATATTGATTTTTTAAGAAAATATGCGCCCGTAGCTCAGCTGGTAGAGCAGATCCCTTTTAAGGATAAGGTCGTTGGTTCGATCCCAACCGGGCGCACAGCGTTAAAAAAATCTGCAGTAATGCAGATTTTTTTTGGGATTATAAATACTAAGCTTTAATTCTTTCTCTTAATATCAATGACAAATCAACTCTATCACATATCTCCATAGCTTGGGCAGCTATTTCAAGGAGAGAATTAATATCCATCGGGTCTTCATCGATTAAACGACCCGCCTCAATAGAAATTTTGTCTAATTTTTTAATTTTTAATTCGTCTTCTGTTGTCACCTTTTCTTTAAAAGGTACTCCAAAAACGGTATTGTTTGGATATTTATCAGAAAAACTTTTTGGTTTGCCTGGTTTTTCACTTATATGGTTGAGAAACATAAAAAACGAAATATACTCATTGGGATAATCACCCCTCATAAGTTCCGCCACACCATATCTTTTACTTTCGTAGGGTTTATTTTCCATGCCTTAATTATTAATCGATTATTGCTTACTAGATAATACCAAATTTTTTCTCCTTCTGTATAGCATTCAAAAAAAATCCTGTCGCACAAACTTTCCATATACGAACAGTCGAAGAAAATAGTTATAATGTTCTCCTGTTATTCGCACAACGTAAAGAAAAACAAAACCCCGCCTAGACGAGCTTGGGGCTTTGTCTAAAACGGGGTTGATACTTAAGGCAACATTAATGCGATAGCCTTATCACATACCTCCCTACTTGTGTTAAGGATATTAATATAAAATATTTCCATTCCTTTTGTAAAATCTTTTTTTACAGTTTCATTTAGAGGAACTAGGGGTTCCTCTTTTGAATAATCGGAAGATACAGAAATTCCAATTTTCAAAAAACAAAAGCGGATTCCCTCGGCTGTTGCTTGGGCACTGTGTTGGCTCACAAAATCGTGGAAGCCCTTATATCCCCTGGTTCCATTTTTGTGAAGACATACAAAATACTTTTTACCGTCATACCTGATTTCAATTCGCATCATTGATCTCCTTTTGTTCTTCAGGTTCTGTTCCCGCTCTTATACGAGCGATGTTTTCTAGGTGTAAGAATGTGATAAAAATTAATGAACTGAAACCTAGAATTTTGATCTCATATCCTCCGTCAAAGATTACCGCGAGCGAGGCAATGATTAAGCAAGCGGTTAATGAACGAACAGATGACATCCTGCAAAATCGAGCCAGCGGCATGGAGCGAAATTTTTTCCCATAAAGGGCAATCAGTACATAGCAAAGCAACGCTACGAGTGTAATTTTGGGAGCTATCACCAAGAATACTCCCAGAGATGTAGCAACTGCTTTTCCTCCGCGATGCCCCATGAGCAGATAAAAAAACGGGAACGCATGGCCTATCATAGCGAGAAAGCCAGATAGAGCAACTGCCCAGAGAGGAAAATGAAAAGCGAGTGCTCCAGCTACTACCATGGCTCCTTTTGTGGCATCTAGTAAAATTGTCAGAGCTTTACCTTTTCCTCCAACTCCAGCAACTCTCCCAACATTTGTTCCGCCAGGGCTGTGACTTCCGCATCTGAAGAGATAAAAGATGCTTACCTTTTCACCGTGTTTGCGTTTGAACCACCAAACGACAATGGGCCCCCAGAGGAACGAGCCAAGTGTATAACTCACCCACCACCACAACAAAAACAACCCCCATGAATCAGAAATCAAACGTGAGCTTTCCATCATTACTCCTTTCGTAAGGTTATGTGCAAATTGCACGGGTTTATATATGAAAAGAACTACACCTGTTTAGCATAATCTAGCAACAATGGTGGTTTTGTCAAACATTTATTTCAAGCACACTTCGACTCATTACATTCGCTCAGTGTAAACAGAAACAATGAAAGGCAGTTCACATATTGTGCTCTGCCTTTTTTTTAATTGGGAAAACAAATTGGCTATTTGCTCCCCGTCGTGATTGTTTAAGATACCTGGAAACTCTCGAACTCAGATTCGGGAGAGCTATTCTGCGTCAGCATCCTGTCGACGAAATCATCGTACTTCTTCATGAAATCGTCATAAGACATCTCCTGACAAGAAACTCCCGTCAGGTTAGTGTCTCTGCTATAGCAGGCGACGTAAATTTTTCCTGCCTTTTCGGTCCAGTCTCCGCCTTTTGCTAAGTCCTCCTCACTGTGAACATATGCCCTCTCAATACCAAGCTGGTTTGGACCTACCTTTGAACCGCGAGTGCTGTGTTTTACGAATCTTTTTCCTCTACTGAGAAAACGATTACCTTTCCCATCCATTTGGACGACGTAACCTGCGACTAATACTGAAACTTTTGTCATTGGCGTCTCCTCTTTTTAAATTGTTTTTAGTTTCAGGAACAAATAGCCAAAAATACTTTACTATAAAAGTACGATATTGTAAATAAATACTAGATATTCTAGGGATTATTCAAAAAGCCTCAAGTAAAAACTGCTCAAAGGCAGACTCGGCATCAATACCTTTTTTGCGGGCTTCAGGGAGAAGATAAGAAATACGAGAAGCAAAAGTTTTGAGTTGCTCGGGTGAAAATTTATTAAAATTATTTTTTAAAAGCATATCTTTGATTTTCCAGAAAAGCACACCAATAATTTCTTCCATAATTACTCCGGCATCCATCGCTTGTCTGAAATAAATCCAAGTATTTAATTTGTCTTTATTCGCAAAAGCATTGGCTACTAAAAAATTATCAAATTTCTCCAACTTTACTTTTGGTAATTCAAAAATATTGAGCTGAACTTTTTTTGACCCAACTTTTTTAAAAGCATCAAGTATTGGCTTATTTAACTTCCCTTCTAAAAATATAAAAAGATTATCCGACTCAGCCATTTGTTTTAATTTATCTAAAACAAAATCTCTCGTTTCCTCATACTCAAGAATATTTTGAAAAACTACCACTGATAAAGCTGAGAAAAGACTGGCTCCGGAATAAAAGCTCTCTATTTGGATAGGATTAAAATCATTTCTATTTATAAAAAAAATCTCCGAAGAAAGTATCCCTGCCTGTTCAGGTAGAACTTTTATGAATTTTTCATAATTTAAAATTTTATTTTTAGAGTCATCTCCAGAAAAAAGGTATAACATAAATATTCAACAAAAAAATGATTAAAGTTTGACAGACTTTATGTACTCTAAATAAGGCTCTCCGTATTTCGCAGTTAGAATTTTTTCTTCTTTTTCTAAAAAGGCAAACTTTACTACTAAAGAAGAAATGAGCGCAAAAAAAATAACAAAAAAAGAATTCGCTATAATACCGAATCCCACTACCATCAGAAAAATTCCAAGATTGGTTGGATTTCTAACATAATGATAAGGTCCATGGGAAAAAGATTCTTTTGTGATATTTTCATCAGGTAAATGATGTGAAGTATATTGTGCCCAAAATATCAACGCACTACCGAATATCAAAAAAACAACACCAGCCCCTGTCAACAACGTAGAATCTGTAAAAATTTTAATACTAAATACTATATCTAAAAAAACAGCAAATAAAAATAAAACGAGCTGGGTAGCGTGTGAATGCGCTAAAATTTTGTGTATATTTTGTTTTTGAATACTGTCTTTATTA
Organism: Minisyncoccota bacterium; assembly: GCA_041662205.1. Lineage (GTDB taxonomy): Bacteria > Patescibacteriota > Minisyncoccia > Phycocordibacterales > UBA9973 > UBA9973. The sequence goes on from JBAZSZ010000002.1 coordinate 77,266, forward strand.
TTGCTTTCCATATTTATACTATAACACAATTATATCATTTTACTTCCTGTAGATTGTCTCCAAAACCATAGTGTACTTCTAATGGAATGTCCGTTTTATAATGTAAATATGATTTTTGCAACACTCCCTCCATGGCCTCTTTTATTATTTTTTCAGCTTTTACTAATACACTTTCTTCCACTTCGTAAACTAATTCATCGTGGATTTGAAGTATTAAATGAACACTCTCTAATAAACCAGCTTCTTTCAGACCTTCTTCTGCATACCTGATAGCTAATTTAATAATGTCGGCTGCTGTTCCTTGGAGGGGGGCATTGGTCGCAGTCCGCTCTGCCATGTTTTTCAAAAATGGAATTCTGGAATTTATATTTGGGAAATTTCGGCATCTACCAAATAAAGTTTCAGTATAAGAATTTTTTAATACGAACTTTTTTACTTCTTCTAGATAATCCCGTACACCAGAAAATTGATTAAAATAATTATCATAGAACTTTTGTGCCTCTTCGCGTGTTCCACCTAAGTTTTTTCTTAAAGCAGAAACTCCCATACCATAAATAATTCCAAAATTTATAACTTTGGCTTTACGTCGCATTTCTTTGTCCACTTTTTCTATCGGTACACCGAAAACAAATGAAGCCACTCCCGCATGAATATCTTTTTTCTCATAAAAAACTTGGGTCATTTTTTTATCCCCTGAAAGCATTGCCGCTACCCGTAATTCAATCTGGCTATAGTCAAAAGCAACGAGCTTAAAACCTTTTGGTGCAATAAAACCACCTCGGATTCTCCTACCAAGCTCTGTTTTAATTGGTAAATTTTGTAAATTAGGATCCTGTGAGGCAAACCTTCCCGTCGTGGTGCCATTTTGTAAAAATTTAGCATGTAAACGATTACCAGCGTCTACCATTTTGGGTATAACATCAATATAAGTAGAGAGTAATTTTTGCAACTCTCGATAAAATAATATTTCTTTTATAATTGGATTTTCTTCTTCTAATTCTTCCAATACTGACACCTTGGTAGAAAATCCACCACTCGCATTTTTCTTTATTTTGTTTTTCCCTGGTGCTTTCATTCCCATTTTGCCAAAAAGCACTTCTCCTAATTGTTTAGGTGAATTTATATTAAATTCTGTGCCTGCTTGCTCATATATTTTTTTAGTCAAAATATCTAATTCTGTATGATATTCAACTGACAATTTTTCAAAATATTTTTTATCTATTAAAATTCCATAATCTTCCATCTCTTTTACTATAGGAATAATAGGTTTTTCTATTTCTTCATAAACTTTTTCTAAATTATTTTCTTTTAATTTTTTGAAAATATATTCATAAGCTGTTTCAAAAGAGTTCGTGTGAGTAAAAAATAAAATATCTTCCAAATTTGGATTTGGAAGATCAGAATTAATGAGCCAGAGAGCGATACTAGCTTCTTGAAGTTTTTGTGGGTCTACGTTAGAAGAAGACTCCAGAGAATTTTTGAGCTGGTCTGGTTGAGCCCGCTCATTCAAAGAATCCTGTGCGGGCGACCCGAGGACCCGAGAAAATTCTGCTGGAGTCTTCTTCTCACCATTCTCAAAAAAATTTTTCAGCCGTGTTAATAAACTTCTAAATTCAAAAGTTGAAAAAACTTGTTCAATTTTTTTAAAATCTACACTTTCCCAAAAAGTTTTTGACGGCATTGTAAAATCTATTGGTGTATCGGTTCTGATGGTCGCCAAAATCTTTGAAAACAAAGCTTCTTCTTCGTTGTGTTTAAGTAATTCAATCATCCTAGGACTGATGCCCGCTTTTTTAAAAATTTCTTCATCTTGTTTAATTTTTTTGTAAATTTCTTCAATAGTTCCAAATTTTGAAATTAAAATTTCAGCTGTTTTTTCACCAACTCCTTTTATGCCAATAATATTATCTGAAGGGTCTCCACGTAGGCCTTTATAGTCCGGTAAAAGTTTCGGCTTAAAATGAAACCGATTTACCATGGCATCTTCATCATATAAAATAGTATCGTTGATTCCCTTTTTCAAAGTGTAAACCTGTACTTTTTTACCATCTACCAATTGCATAGTATCCATATCACCTGAGGCAATAATAATTTTTATATTTTTATCTTTTTTATATTTCTCCACAATTGTTCCCAAAACATCATCCGCTTCAAAGCCAGGCGCATCATATATCGGTATGTCAAAAGCCTCAAAAATCTGACGGGAGTTTTTTAATTGAATTATTAAGGCATCCTCTGTCTTTGCTCGGCCTGCCTTGTATCCATCATGAGCTTCATGTCTAAAAGTTTTTTGGGGTAGGTCATAACAAGCCACAATATAATCTGGCTTTAATTCGGTAATTATTTTCATCAACATACTAGAAAGTCCATACAACGCTCCTGTCGGCTCACCCGAAGATGACAGAAACTCTGGTAAGGCATGATACGCGCGGTGGATTATGGCATGGGCATCTAGTAATACTAAAGTTTTACTATTATTTATGTCACTATTTATTTTGGTTTTTGGCATTGTATAAATTATACCATTTAGGATATACTTTAATATAATGGCTTTATTTGATGAAGAAAAACAAAATAAACAATTAGATGAATTGCATAAACAAGAAGAAGAGCAATTAGTAGCAACACTAGCAGAATCAAAATACGGCTTACCTTATATTGATCTTTCTCGTTTGGGAATAGACAATGAAGCGCTTCGTGCCATATCTGAAAAAGATTCTAGAGAACTAAAGATAGCGCCTTTTAAACTTTTTGGAAAAAATATTTTTGTGGCCCTGCATTCCCCCACCGATGATCTAATAAAAAGATTAAAGGATGATCTAGAAAGACATAACCTCGTGCCGACTTTTTATATGGCATCTACCGCTAGTATAAATAAAGTCTGGGAAAGATATAAAGAACTTTCAATGGCGGAAAATTCTATCGTTGGGGGAATAGATATTTCTGGGGAAATCTTGAGAGAAACTTCAAAAAAAATAGATAAAATGCAGGATATCCAGAAAATGGTTACCGAAGCGTTAGAAGGAAATAAAATTCATAAAATTTCTCGTCTGCTTGAAATAATTTTAGCCGGCGCAATTGCTATAAAAGCCTCTGATATCCACATCGAGCCAGAACAAAACAGGGGTAGATTAAGATTGCGTCTTGATGGAATACTTCAAGATATAAACTTTTTTGGATTGGATGTTTATCATCTACTTAATTCTCGCATTAAATTATTAGCTGGGATGAAGCTAACATCCAAGATAGCCCAAGACGGGCGTTTTAGTATTGTTGAAGATAAAGAAGAAATAAATATTCGTGCTTCTCTTATTCCTGGTGCATATGGGGAATCAATAGTAATGCGTATTTTGGATCCAAAATCCATCCAAGTAAAACTCGAAGAGATAGGAATAGAACCTTTCCTTTTTTCTATTATCCAAGAAGAAATTGCAAAACCAAATGGACTTATTTTAGTCACTGGACCGACTGGTTCCGGAAAAACCACTACTCTTTATGCATTTCTTCGAAAAATTTACTCTCCGGAAATAAAAATAATAACCATCGAAGACCCAGTCGAATATCATTTACCCGGAGTAACTCAAACCCAAACCAATGAAGAGAAAGGTTACACTTTTGTCGAGGGCTTACGTTCTGCTCTACGCCAAGACCCAGATGTCGTAATGGTTGGAGAAATTCGTGACAAAGAAACCGCTGAGATCGCCGTCCAATCAGCACTCACTGGGCATATAGTTTTCTCTACTTTACATACTAACAATGCAGCTGGGGTCATCCCCCGTCTAATTGACCTTGGGGTAAATCCTAAAATATTAGTTTCTGCTTTATCTCTTTCTATCGCTCAACGATTGGTTCGCAAATTGTGTGCTTTTTGTAAAAAAGAAAAAGTACCTACTGAAGAAGAACTAAAAACTATTAAATTAGTTATGGAAAGTATAAAAAATGAAGGAAAAAGTCTTTCTAATTATAATATAAATCCGGATGCACCGATAAAATTATTTTCAATTACAGGTTGTGACAAATGCAATATGACTGGTTATAAAGGACGCATTGGTATTTTTGAAGCAATAAAAACTGATGAAACTATTGAAAAAATAATGCCTGAAAATCCAAGCGAAAGAGAAATAAAAAAAGTAGCAAGTACCCAAGGAATACTTTCTATGCGCCAAGATGGCATTGTTAAAATAATAAACGGTATTACTTCTTTTGAAGAAGTGCAAAGCGTGGTTGACTTGAAAGAGGAATAAGATGTACCTTGTTTGTTGAAATAAAAAAAGATGACTAGCAACACCGTAGAATGTTGCTAGTCAAGATGGCAGAGAGCTAAGAGCTCTCTGCCGGGGGAGGGATTTTTTTCTTTTTTTTCTTTTTTTTCTTGGGAGGTTTTTTCTCCCAATTTAATGGTCCGTTGCACATAATGGACCACCTCCTTTTTTCTTTTAAAATTTAAAAACTATTTCTTTTAAGATAATACTATTATGTTTGAAAAAGTAAATAGGAAATATAGAGTACTATATTTCGACGGCACTCGGACATTAAACAAATAAATTTGTTTATGCTCCTCGTTTGTCGAAATAAAAAAAGCATTAATCTCTAAACAATCCTTTCAGAGCTGAGCTCCAAAAGTAATAAAATATTATAGGATAGCCCCAGAAACTAATAAAAGCTCCAAAACGTCCTATGCAAATTCATATAACCTATGGCTGATTGCTTAGAGATTAATGCCTTATTTAAATATCAATAAAAAACTTCTAACAATATTATACTATATGCTAAAGCAAGCAAATGCTATAATGTTGATAGCTATGTTGATACCCTGTTGATAAATGTACTACATATACAACATAGCATATAAAAAAATTAATGTCAACCCCCATCATTAGTAAATGATAGATTTAACAAAAAACCCTTATGAAAAAAGACAAAGAACAAGATAAGAAAAAAGAAACAACGGATAATTCATTTCTAGATCAAACTCTCCGTCCTACCAAATGGAATGAATATATCGGTCAAAAACACATAAAAGACAACGTTAAAATCTTGCTACGGGCAGCTCTTGAACGTGGACATATTCCTGAACACATTCTTTTTTATGGACCTCCTGGATTAGGAAAAACTACTTTGGCACACTTAATCGCCAAAGAAACGGGCAGACAAATGAAAATCACTTCTGGACCAGCAATTGAAAAAGTGGGTGACCTAGCTTCTATCCTGACGAATCTAGCTTCCGGTGACATTCTTTTTATAGATGAAATTCATCGACTCAATAAAATGGTTGAAGAAATACTCTACCCTGCTATGGAGTCTGGGGTTTTAGATATTATTATCGGTAAGGGTCCCTCTGCGCGCACCATCCAGCTCGACCTACCACCCTTTACTTTGATAGCTGCCACTACTCGAGTAGCGATGGTTTCCTCCCCGCTTCGTTCCCGTTTCTCTGGCGGAGTTTTTCGCTTGGAATTTTATTCCAATGAAGAAATTGGAGAAATTGTAAAAAGATCAAGTGATCTTTTGAAAATAACTTTAGAAGAAGATGCCTTAAAAGAAATCGCTAAAAGAAGTAGATTCACCCCTCGTACAGCAAATTATTTTTTGAAGCGTTGTCGTGATTTTGCTCAAGTAAGTAAAAAAAATTTAGATAAAAAAACAATTAGAGAAGCTCTCGACATGCTCGCGATCGATGACATTGGTTTAAATTCTTCAGATAGAAAGTTTTTAGAAATATTAATTGAAAAATTTGGTGGCGGGCCTGTAGGATTAAAAACTGTCGCTGCAGCGATGTCAGAAGAAGAAGCAACCGTAGAAGAAGTGATAGAACCATATTTAATCCAACTTGGCTTATTAGAACGCACTGCTCGCGGAAGAATAGCTACAAAGAAAGCATATGTACATTTAGATTTTCAGTTACCTGAAGAAAAACAAAGTAAATTAATCTAGGCAAGGCCTAGATAAAAATATTATGAGAATTTTAGGAATAGATCCAGGATATGAGAGGTTGGGAATTGCTGTACTAGACCCCGTCACTCATGAGCGACGGGGTGAAAAACAACACACCGTTGTTTTTTCTAAATGTTTTAAAACTTCAGCTAAATTAGAATTCAATGAAAGATTGAAATTAATCGGTGAGGAAGTAAAAAAAATAATAAAAAAATATAAACCAGAAGTTTTAGCTATTGAAACTTTATTTTTAAATACTAATCATAAGACTGTTATGAAAGTCGCCGAAGCACGAGGAGTAGTGATTTACGAAGCCTCCTGCGCGAGGCTTGAAATATTTGAAGCTTCTCCTCCCCAAATAAAAATAGCCACTACTGGTTATGGTAAAGCCAATAAAGAACAAATAATCAAAATGGTAAAAATTTTAGTGGATATGAATAATAAAATTTCCCCGCTGGGGCGGGAATCTGATGATGAACTAGACGCTATCGCAATAGCACTGACGGCTTCTGCTTGTATGAGACCTTGAGATAATGTTCATCAACCTAGAAAAGTTTTAAAATGCAGAATCATTGCTATAAAAATAGAAAAAATGTTATTTCTATTTACTTTTTTACCTTTTATCACTAAACCGCTACCAGTAATTATCAAAAAGGCATTACATTTTTTACAAGAAAAATCATCAAAATCGTGCGGATATTGAATCTTACATTTACTAAAATAAATCATTTTGAAAAATTTCGGGTTGAATAAACAAAATACCGCCTTGTCGGCGGGAAAACCTCATGAATAATCCTCAAATAGAGAACAAAGAAACACAAGATCTATTTTTTATTTTAATTTAACAACTTAATAAGGTTAATTTATAATTTTTAATTATCTTTTATTGCTCTCGTAAATTCCGTCTACATATAATAACAAATTTTTTTTAAAAACAAAAGAAAAGATAAAATATTCTTTTTAATTATATTATTTCTGCTTTTTTGTGATAAATTACAATATTATTTAGAGTTATCCACACTTGCTATTGCCAAGCTTTTTATATTTTGATACAAAGTAGGCATTAGTAGTTTATTTAATATAAAAATAAATTTTTATGTATGATGAGGATGAAGAAATAAAAGATAATTTTAAGTTTGGGGTAGATGAGGACGAACCTTTAGATATGTTGGACGAAATAAATGATTTTGGTTTAGACGAAGAAGACCCGGATAGAGATGGATAGTGTTGTAAAGTAAAAATCCGCCGTGAGTGGCGGATTTTTTTATTTTATTCTTATGAATCTATGCTTACCGATCTTATAAGCTCCAGGAGATGCAATAATTTTAAAATCAGTAATTTTTTCTTCTCCATTTTCACTAAGTCTTTTAACTGCCCCTCCGTCAACGAGTCTTCGCCACTCACTCATAGAAGCTACAATTTTTTTTAATACTAAAATTACACCAAGGTTACCTGACCCTTTTATTTCTATTTCTTCCATTTCTTCTGGAATTTCCTTTTTTGAAAAGGTATTTATGAAGTTTTCTTGAGCTTCTTTGGCTTTTTTCTCCCCGTGATAAATTTTCACAATCTCATGTGCAAGTCGCATCTTAGCATCACGCGGATTTATTTGTTTTATTTTTTCTATTTCAGACACTGAAACACGAGTACAAATTTCAAAAGCTAAATTAATTAATGAATCTGGCCAACTCATTATTTTTCCAAACATATTATCTGGAGCATCTGCCAAAGTGACCATATTGCCCTCACTCTTTCCCATTTTTTTACCAGTTGGATCTACTAAAAGTTTCGTTGTTAAAACATATTTTTCTTTTCCTCGATTTTTCATCATCGTGCGACCGACAAGCATGTTGAAGGTTTGATCATTGCCACCGATTTCCATATCTACATTCATTGCAACTGAATCATAACCTTGCATTAGTGGATAAAAAAATTCATGCAAATAAATTGGTTGCCCTTCTTTCATTCTTTTTTCAAACATATCTCTTTCAATCATTTGTTGTAAGGTAAATTCAGAAGCAATCTCCATCCCTTCTTCAAAAGAAAGTTTGGAAAGCCATTTGCTGTTAAATTTAACTTGTACTTTTTTCATATCCAAAATTCTACCGGCTTGTTTGGTATATTGTTTTAGATTTTCTTTTATTTCTTTTACGGAAAGCTGTTTTCTGGTGGCTGTTTTATCAGTAGGATCACCTATCCTTCCAGTAAAGTCCCCAATGAGTAAAATTACTTTATGTCCCAAATCCTGCAATTCGCGCAATTTAAGAAGTGTAGCGCCATGTCCGATGTGAAGAGATGGTCCAGTAGGATCAATGCCATTGTAAATGGAAAGCATTTTACCAGACAAAAAAACTTTTTTTACTTCTTCTTTTGAAGGATAAACATTTTCTACACCACGATTTAGGGCGTCATCAATTTTCTTTTCATCTGTGACAACTTTCATATTTCTGGATTCTACCACATTTTCTGCTATGATTAAAGAGATGAAGAGATTTCGCATAAAAGACAAAAAAGTAAAGAATTTATTACTGCTTGGCGGAGGCCTTTTTGTTTTTGGGATTGGATTTGTTGTTGTGATGTTATCTTCTTTGAGTATTCCTGATTTTCATTCATTTGAAGAAAGAAAAATTATGAATTCTACCCAAATATATGACCGCACAGGGGAAATTTTACTTTACGATATTCACCAAAACATAAAAAGAACCGAAGTGCCTTTTGAGCAAATGGGTTCAAATATAAAAAATGCGACTGTGGCCATCGAAGATGCTGAATTTTACACTCACGGTGGAATCAAAATAACTTCTACCATCCGAGCTCTTTTTTCTAATTTATTTCATATTGGGGTAGGTGGTGGTGGTTCGACCATAACTCAGCAATTAGTAAAAAATACTCTTTTAACAACAAAAAGAAGTTATATTAGAAAAATAAAAGAATGGGTTTTGGCAATTAAAATAGACAACTCTATGTCTAAAGATAAAATCCTAGAAGCTTATTTAAATGAAATTCCCTATGGAGGAACTATTTATGGCATAGAAACTGCAAGTAAAACTTACTTCAATAAAAAAGCATCTGATTTAACGCTAGCTGAAGCAGCGTATTTGGCATCTATCCCAAATTCTCCAACAAAACTTTCTCCGTACGGAAAAAATAGAGTTAGTTTAGATGCAAGAAAAAATTTAGTATTATCTAGAATGCTAGACCTTAAATTCATCACCAAAGAAGAATATGGCCAAGCAAAAAGTGAAATAGTTACTTTTATTCCACAAGCCATCTTGGGCATCAAGGCGCCACATTTTGTTTTTTGGATTAAAGATTATCTTGAACAAAAATATGGAACTGATGTAGTGGAAAACGGCGGGCTGAAAGTTACCACTACCATAGATACAGACCTACAAGACAAAGCTGAGCAAATTGTAAAAGATGGCGCATTCCAAAACGAAAAAGATTGGAACGGAAGCAATGCGGGATTAGTAGCGATAGACCCAAAAACAGGGCAAATTTTGACGATGGTCGGCTCTAGAGATTATTTTGATAAAAATATTGATGGTAATTTCAACATAGCGACAGCCAACAGACAGCCAGGGTCCTCTTTTAAGCCTTTTATTTACGCCACAGCCTTCAATAAGGGCTTTACCCCAGACACAGTACTATTTGACCTACCGACAGAATTTCAATCAACCTGTGATCCTTATGGAAAGGCTCTTCCTGGTCATAGCCAACAAGATTGTTATAAGCCCGACAATTATGATGGAAAATTTCGTGGACCACTGAGCCTGCGGGATGCACTAGCACAATCAATAAACATTGTCGCAGTAAAACTTTTCTATTTAGCTGGACTTTCTGATTCATTAAAAACAGCAAAAGATATGGGGATCACTTCTCTAAAAGATATTAATCAATATGGTCTCACTCTCGTTATTGGGGGTGGAGAAGTTTCACTTTTGGATATAACGGGGGCTTATGGAGTTTTTGCAAATGATGGAGTTAAAAATCCTTATACCGGGATTTTAAAAGTGGAAGACTCTCGCGGAAAAGTTTTAGAAGAATTTCAGCCCAGAACACAAGAAATCCTACCTAAAAACACCGCTTTAATTGTTTCAGATATTCTTTCTGATGAAAAAGCTCGTGAGCCAACTTTTGGAGTGCATTCTGTTTTATATATTCCCAATAAAGATGTGGCTGTAAAAACTGGAACGACAAATAATAATAAAGATGCTTGGACTATTGGGTACTCTCCTTCAATCGTCGTCGGTGTTTGGGCTGGAAATAATGACAACAAACCAATGAAAAAGGGTGGTGTGTCAGTAGCAGGACCGATTTGGAATAAATTTATAAATGAAGCCCTGAAAAAAATGCCTGTTGAAAGTTTTGAGAAACCAGATCTAGTAACTGATCCAACTAAAGTAAAACCAATTCTTCGTGGACAATGGCTCGGAAATGAAAACTTTTTTATAGATAAAATCTCTGGGCTCTTGGCAACTACTTTTACACCAAAAGAAACCTTGCAAGAAAAAGTAATAACAAATGTACATTCAATTTTATACTGGGTGGATCGAAGTGATATTTTAGGGGAAGCTCCTCTGGGGGGAGGAGATAATAACTCTCAATTTAATCACTGGGAAATACCAGTACAAAACTGGTGGGCACAAAATAAAGGAAAATATCCAACAACGACTTGGAATGAAAAACCAAATGAATCAGACAACGTACATACCCCCTCATCAAAACCAATAATCTCAATTCTTGAACCAAATAATACAAATACCTACTCCCTTGATCAAAAAATAAATTTAAGGATCTTAAGTTCTGGAATTTTTCCTTTACAAAAAATGGATATTTTTATAAATGGAGTGTATTTAGAAACAGTAAAATCTCCTTTTAACTTTTCTTTTACGCCCAAGGAGTTGGGAACCATCCAAAATGATAATGAGTTAAAAATAATCTCTTATGATACTATTTTTAATAACAGTGAAACTAATTTAATTTTTAAAGTAAGCCAGTAGGAGCCCTTTTACCAAAAGATGTTTCTAATTTTGATAGGATTTGCTCTTGTTTTAAAAAAACTTCGTTTTTATAAATTGGTTTAATATTTAAATAAATTATATTATTTTTTATTTGGATATCCTGAGATTTTATTTCTATTTTAATAATTTCAGAAATAGTTTTTCTAATCACTTCTTTTTTAGCTTCTTCTCCTAAAAGGATATGACTAAATCTAACCAATAAATCTTTAATCTCAATCATGCTATCTATTCATCGGCATTATTAGATAAGTAAATGATGGGTCAGAAACAGGAGAAATAACCATAGGACGGGAAGCCCCAGATAATTTTATAGAAACACTATCGGTATTAATTGATTGGAAACAATCTAAAAAATACTTATAATTAAAACTTAATTCAACAATTTCCCCTTTAAGAACAGCGTCTAAATATGTTCTATTTTCTCCAATATCATTATTAGCAGAGGAAAGTTCTAAAACTTTTTCTTTAGGTGAAATCTTTAAATTAACTTGATTAAATTTATCTGAAAAAATATTAGAAAGTTTTAACGCATTTAATAAATCTTGTTTGAGCACCACAGCATCCGTCAGTGAATCTTTTGGAATGATTTGTTTATAGTCTGGGAAAATTCCATCAATGATTCTTGAGGTTAAGTAAATATTATCAGAAGAAAAAGAAATTTGATTTTTATTAAAACAAACTTTTATAATACCTTTAAATTCTCCAAAAACTTTTAATATTTCTCCTATGTTTTTATATGGGATAAGAATCCCTAAAATTTCCTCAAGTCCTTTTACTTTAACTTTTTTTTCAGCCAACCTAAAAGAATCTGTGGAAACAAAAATTAAATTATCCTCATTGGTATAAACAAAAACACTCGAGATTTCAGGCTTAATATCTGAAACAGATGAGCTATAATAAACTGCTTTGATACCATCTATTAATTTAGATGACTCTATTTCAAAACTACTTCCTGTAACTTTTGGTATTGTCGGAAAATCTTCATGAGGTTGGCTTTTGATTTTAATTTGGCTTTTTTTTGTTTTAATTAACAAATTACCGTCAATATTTTCAAAAAAAACATTTTCATTTTGAGAAACATTTGAAAAAACAGCATTTAAAATTAACCCTGAAACGGCAAGGGTCCCCTCTTTTTCTATTTTAGCTGGAATTTCAATTTCAATTCCAAGATTTAGATTAGTGGATCTAAGTTTCAATGAGTTATTAGAGGCAATCAATAAAATTGAACTTAAAATTGGTAAAGTTAAATTTTTACCAGTAACCCTTTCTACTTGTGAAATAGCATTTTTTATTTTCTCCACAGAGCATTCTAGTTTCATATGTTTATATTTTATATATTTAAATTATTAATAATATTAAGTGTGTTAATAAGTGTATAAGTATTTTTAATGTTGTTTTTTGTTATTGTTTTTTTTAATTTTAATTTTAATTAAAGGCTAATAACTTTCTAATAACTATTTTAAATTATTTAAACATAATTCTGATTTGTTCTAATTCTTGTATTAACTGTGGATCATTTTTTAAATCTTCTTTTATTTTTACACATGAATGCATCACTGTTGTATGGTCTTTTCCACCTAATTTTTGTCCTATAAGTGGATAAGAAACACTGAAATCTTCCCGAAGTAAATACATTATAATTTGTCTAGTTTTCACTATTTCTTTTTTTCTAGTTTTTTCATAAATAGAGTTTTCTTCTAATTTATAATATTCAGCCACAATTTTTACAACATCTTTTATTGCCATATTCTTTTTTGGCTTCATATTGTTTTTTAATAGATTTTTAACTTCTGCAAGAGAAGGAGCCTTATTTTTTAAGCGATATTGGCAAACAATAAGATTAAGACTGCCTTCGAGCTCACGAACATTTCCTTGGATTGATGTCGCAACATATTCTATTATATCCTCCTCAAGGACTATGTTGAGCTCACGAAGCCTCACTTTTATAATTGCGATACGAGACTCATATTCTGGTTCTATGACGTCTACGATCATTCCGGCAGCAAAACGGGATTTTAAACGATCAGCTAATTCTGGAATATAATTAGGATGCTTATCGGAAGAAAAAATAATTTGTTTGTTGTTTTCATAAAAAGTATTAAAGGTGTGGAAAAGTTCTTCCTGAATTTTTTCCATTTTACCAATAAATTGAATATCATCTATAATTAAAAGATCATACTTTCGATATTTTTCTTTAAAAGAATTTGCTTTATTGCTTTGAAGAGAGTTTATAAAATCTGTTGCAAACTTTTCTAAAGTCATATAATGTACTTTTTTATCAGGATGCTTGTCTTTTATTGAATTTCCTACAGCTTGAATTAAATGAGTTTTCCCAAGACCAGTACCACCGTAAATAAAAAATGGATTATATTTAGTTCCTGGTGATTCTATTATTGCTTGAGATGCGGCGTACGCGAGTTCATTAAAGGTTCCCACAATAAAGGAATTGAAATGATAGCGTGGATTTAGATTATTTTCTGGATTTATATATAAATCTCTCAAAGGCAGTTCTTTTTCAATAGTTTCACTTATTATTACTTCTTGTTTAGAATTTTCTATTTTTGTAATAACATATTCCACAGCTCGCATATTTTCATAATTTTCGGCTATAGTTTTGGTTATGAGTTTATGGTATTTATTTATAAGCCAATCCCGGACAAATTCATTTGGTACCCCTATATAAACAATCCCATTCTCTTCTTTTGCAATAGATGTGTTCTTAAACCAAGTACTAAAATTGGCTTTAGACATGTCAGACTCGATTCTCAGTAAGCAACTCTTCCACAATTGGTTTGTGTTCATAGTTTCATATTATACTATTAATAAAATAGAAGGCATCTTTTAAAGCTTATTAACTCTGTTGATAAGCTGTGGATAAAAAACTTAACCTCTCCTAGCCTTCCCTTGTTAGGGGAGAAAGAATTCTGAAAGTCCCCTTGATAAGGGGGATTAGGGGGTTGTATTTTTATATTTTTTATTATAGACTAACTTTATGTCAGTTACATACCAACCTAAAAAAAGAAAAAGAGCAAGAGCCCATGGTTTTTTAGTTAGATCTAGAATAAAGACCGGAAAAAAGGTTCTAAAAAGAAGACGCCAAAAAGGTAGAAAAAAATTGGCGGTTTAACCATGCTACCTAAAAAGAATAGAGTAAACACCAAAGAAGTAGATAAAATCTTCAAGGAGGGTAGATTTCTTGTTTCTTCTAGTTTTACCTTTAAATACTTTAAAAGCGCCAATAAAGGGGTAAAAATTTCTTTTATAGCTCCAAAAAGTGTCGCCAAGCTCGCTGTTAAGAGGAATTTGCTACGACGTCGAGGATATACAGCTCTTGCCAAATATATAGATCAATTCCCTGCTGGGCTTATGGGGGTTTTTATATTTAAAAAATATCAAGACGATATTTCTATAATCAAAGATGAAATCAAGAACATATTTAAAAAAATTAATTAGTTTTTATCAAAAACATATTTCTATTTTCTTAAAACCAAGTTGTGTTTTTTATCCTTCTTGTTCAGAATATACAAAACAAGCAATAGAAAAATATGGTGTATTAAAAGGTATTTATTTAGGATTTTTGCGTATTTTGCGCTGTCATCCTTGGCAAAAGAACCATATAGATCCAGTGAAATAACAGACGTCGGGCATCAGGATTCCTAGATGTTCGACGCTTTGAGAATAGCATTTTTTTACTTTTTCATATAGAATGAGGAAATGTTCTCATATATTTGGAATCTTATTTTATATAAGCCATTATTAAATGCTTTGGCTTTTTTGGTTTCTATTATTCCCGGTGGAGATGTCGGTATTGCTGTTATTATTCTCACTATTCTTGTTAAGATCATTCTCTTCCCTTTGTCTCAAAAATCTATTGAAAGTCAGGCAGAGATGAATATTCTAACTCCGGAGATTAACAAAATAAAGGCAAGTGGAGCTTCCAAAGAAGAACAAGCGCGCCTTACTTTTGATCTATATAAGAAACATAACACTAATCCTTTCTCGGGGTGTCTTTTAGTTTTAATTCAAATTCCTGTTATTTTTGCTTTATACTACGTTTTTTTTAAAGGGATAAACTTTGAAAGTGGTTTACTTTATTCTTTCATAAAAGTTCCTTCACAAATCAATATGGTTTTTCTTGGTTTTCTTGATATTACTAAAAAAAGTTTAGTTTTGGCTATTTTAGCTGGTGTATCTCAATATTTACAGGCATATTATATGCCAAAACCACCAGTCTCTTCAGGCGCTAGTACTTCTTTTTCAGAAAGTTTCACTAAAAGTATGAGTATGCAAATGAAATATGTTTTTCCTTTTATTATTGCTTTCATCGCTTATAGTATTTCTGGAGCAGTGGCTCTTTACTGGATTACTAGCAATCTTTTTATGGTTGGTCAGCAGATTTATGTCAAAAAAGAGAAAAATTTTAAGATTGTAATTAAATAATATGGAAAAAGAAGAAATCCAAAATTTAATAAAAGAACTAATCGAAAAAACCACTGTAAAATTAAACAAAATTTCAATTATTGATGATAAATCTAAAAATATCTGGATTTCTGCAGAAGTCAGCGAACCACATTTTTTTATTAATCGTGAGGGTGAAGGCTTGCACGCATTGAGTTATCTCGTCCATAGGATTATAGAAAATAAAATAACCCCGAAACCAGGTTTAGGGGAACCTCAAGGCTTAGGAGTTATTATAGATATAAATGGTTTTCAAAAAAAACATATTGAAAACATCCGCGCGATAGCTCACATGATGTCAGAAAGAGCAAGATATTTTAAGTCCAATATAGAAATTGATCCTATGTCCGCTTTTGAGCGCAGGATAGTCCATGAATTTTTATCTGAAGCAAATGATTTAAAAACTGAATCTACGGGTTTCGGGCGCGATCGCCGAGTGGTAATTAAATATATTGGCGCTATATAAGAAAAAGAAAATATCAAAATTTATAAAGCAATCTATCTGGCATTGCTATGGGAGCGTTCTGCTCGGCCCGTCGGCCTGCGCAAGGCTTTATATATTTTATATTTTCTTTTTCTCTATTTTAAAGCGAGCTCCCAAAGAAAACTATCTTTTTTGTTTACAAAAAATAAATAGTCTTCCTTATCATCTAATGCTAGTTTTATACTATCAACATCTTCCCCACCTAGAGTAGCAGGGTCTGCGACCAAAGTAGTGTTTCCAGTTTTGATATCTATTTTCCAAATTTGATCTCTAAAAGAAACTTCTCCTTGATACCAGCTATCTGGGTATTGGCCGTTTGTAATAGATTTTGGTACTCCACAATAAACAACATCATTAGTTTTATTCCAAATACATTTCTCCGCTAACGTTTTTACCCCTAAAGTATCGGAAACTTTAGTATCTGTGTGAAAAATATTAAGGGTTAAATTATTATTACTGTAAAGAACTAATTTTCCATTAGGGCTAGTGAGAGTGGTAAGTCCATTTATATCACCCAATATTTTGTGGAAATTATAATTTTTATTATTTGGATCCATGGCATACATATATCCTGGAATTCCAGATGAAGGCTTGGTGGTCAAAGTAATCATTTTACTATTAGGGAAGAACGACAACCATTCACTGAATGGTGAATCAAAAACCTGAACTTTTTTATTTTTTGATAAATTAAACGTTGTGCCAATTATTCCATTCCCTAAATTGTTTCCGTTTAAAAATAAATAAAAAATACTATTAGAATCGCTTGATAAACTCAAGTCTTTTATATTTTCTGGAAGAAATGTTCCTTTTATTTCATTACTTTCTGTGGCATCGGCGCCGAGAAATTCTTTTGGCAAAGTACCGACAAAAGTTATGATGGTTTTACCATCTCCTTTTAAATATCTCATAATTACAGAATTTCCTTTATTCCCAAAGAACGCCTCATAAATTTTAGGTATTATAGTAGCAGAAAATTTCTTTTCTTCTATTTTATCTACGAAGGTTTGGTAGATATTTCCAGTAGCTCTTTCTACATATCTTAAGGCTGGCATAAATTCTGTCTGGGGTGGAGTTGGTTTAGTTGTTTTTAGCCCCCCTGTATCCCCCTTAGCAGGGGGAACAACCCCCTCCCCTGATAAGGGGAGGGTTGGGGTGGGGTTGATTTCCTTTAATCTTTCTTTAGAAAATACTGTAAAACCTGCGATAGGCATACTGGAAACTTTTTTTAATTTTAGATTTACTATTTCTGTTGGGTTTGGTTGATATTCTGGAGTTTCAGATGGAGGATTTGCGGTATTTGGAGTGTTTGTTGAGTTATTTCCAAATGGGTTAAATTGTGAAATAAAATTTGTGCCGACACTGTCCTCTTCTGGTGTATTTGTTGTTGAATTTAAATAAAAATATCCAAATACCGAAGTCAGCGTGATGACTATGATTATTATTAAAAGTATAAAGTTTCTTTTTGACATAAAATTAAATTGGTTTAACGTATTTTATTCTTTTCGCGTAAGAGCTTACTGGTCTTACTGCGACCCCTCCTTGCCCTTGCGCATCTATCATTTGTCCATTACCTATATACATCATCACATGACCATATTTTTCTTTTCCGCCTGCAGTCCATCCAATTAAATCACCAACTTTTAATGACACACCATTCACTTTTGTTCCGTCTGAGCTAACACTCGTGGCAGTAGTGCTTCCTGAGCCAAATATTCCAACAGAAGTGCCTCCAGGGTTTGGTAACCCTGCGCAGACGTATACTTGGCTTGCATAAGAAGAACAATCTATCATTGCCTTACCTCCCTTTATAGTATTTCTATCCTCTTGACTGTAACTTGATTTACCTACATAAGACTGAGCAATGCTAGTAAGTGCATTTGCCCCCCCATCCCTAGGACAAATAATCCCAGCACTTATTAAATCGGTTTTTATTGTTGCTGTATTGAGCTCTCTTGTTCCTTCTCCACCTAATTCTACCGTAACTTCTACATTTTTTAAGCTCGATAAACTACTATCTAATAATTTTGGATTTATGGTATAAAGGAGCGTCCAAGCACCGAGGGCTAAGATAAGACCAAAAATTGCATTTATAATCTTGCCTTTACCGTCGCCTTTTTCTCCAGGCAATTCGCTTGTCATGTATTCAATTCCACCCATTACGATCATGATCACTGCCAAGACAGCGCAGATACCGATGAAGAGTTTTATCATAAGGTTTAAATATACACTTAAATTGCCTTGTTGAGTTGGGTCAAAATCCCTCATTTGGTCTCCACCATTTGGGTTAGGTAATGGAGCCAAAAGATTGTATGTTCCATTACATTTTGAGGCATCTCCCCCATTTGATACAGCATCATTTACACATATGTCATAAGCACTTTCTGCTAAACTAAAATGCACAGGAGTTAGAAAACTAAATAAGGTGATCGATATTAAGATGTATGATATATATTTTTTCATTTTAGAAATTCACATTAATTTCTTTAATTGCACTTTCAAAAATTTTTTCTGTATTATTAATTTCCAATCTTATTTTAGATGTTCCAGAAGTTCCAGCTTGCGCTTTGAGTGGTAGCGTGTTTTTCCTATAAATTGGTGCATTGACTGTTTGGTCATTTATAAACCAATTCCAATTTAGCATCGGGATTCTTATGTCACTAGGTGAAATAAAATACGGCGCTGCCTCTATAACCTCATCACCTAATATAGTATGTCCATCATTTAAGGCTTGTTCCCAAATTGTTCCTAGTTTAACATCATTTTTATAAAAAATAATTTTTGGTTCTTTTGTTCCTATGTTTATACTTTTAGTTGATAAATTTTTTTGGTCAGTTGTAGAGGCTGTTACTTCAATATTATTTGAATTTTCAAGATAGTCATTTACATAAGTAAAAACATTTTTCCCGTAGCCAGAACCATCTTGGTTGTTGGTATAATCTTTTTTCCATACATAAGTCATATTTTTAGGATTTATATAATTAGAACCAGACTTTACTTCTGGCAGAGCGACAATTCTTACTAAGCTGTCAGGCGAAGGTAAGGCTTTGCCTCTATAAAATGGAGGCACATAAGAATCCATCGCCTCCGAGAGCAATACCATGACTGTTGGTTTTATTATTATCTTTGTATCGGTTGTGCCATCAGGCAGAGAAATAGTAGCAATGACATTGGTTTCTTTTCCAGCCTTCGGAGCATTCAGAGAAAAGGATTTTTTACCGATTCCAGAAGACATTGTTTCATTATTTACAGACCAAGAGATTAAAATAATATCTAAATTGTTTACATAGCTTTTTAAAGAAATATTTACTTTTTCATCCGGAGCTGGATTTTCAGGTGACACACTAACTAAAATATCCACAGAGGCAATAGCATTTACTTCAAACGGTAAAAAAGTTCCTAAAATTGTACTTGCTATAATAAAAAAAGAGAATACTAGCTTCCAAAATTTCATATATTTAATTATATCAATAAACAAGGAGTATAAACAAGACCTACTTTCCTGCCATCTCTTTTGCTTCTTGTTCTTCTCTAGCTTTTTTGTTTAACAATATTTGTGAAGGGTCAGAGGTAATGATCTGGTCTTCCGTATAAGAAGAAACTATCTTTATAGCAACATGTTTTAGGCCCGCAAAAAATATACCCTCCCCTAGTCCAGATTCCAAAAGTAAATATTTTTCTTCATCAGTTAGATTGAAAGTTTTTTGTAAAATATCTATTGTCGTAGGTGATTGTTTTAAAAGAAGTTGAATGGAAGAGTTTGTGATGATCGGTACTCCATATGGAGATTTCATAAAGTCTGCAGCGTCTTGAGTGATAGTGGAAAGACCTAAATAATATTTTCTACCTCTTTTGGCAATTGAATATAAGAATGAGGCGGTATCTTCGGATTTCATCATCCACCAAGCTTCATCCACCACTAGAAGTCTTTTCTTTAGATTCTTTCTTATCGCATTCCAAATATAATGCATAATAATATACATGGCTACTGGTTTTAATTCATCTTCCATGTCACGAACAGAAAATACGACAAATTTTTTATTAATATCTACATTCGATGGTCTGTTTAAAAATGTTGCCCAAGAACCTCTGGTATATTTTGCCAATCTGGCAATGATTGAATCACTTCCTTCCATTCCAGAAAGTACCATTTCAAAATCTGAAAGAAGAGGGGGTTCTATATTTGAAAAATCAGACTCAGGTGTTATATCTTTTATGGCATAAGTTTCTGAGATAGCTCGATCCACCATTGAATCTTCCTCAGGGGTGAGTCCGCCTAGCATTAGTCTGAAAAGCCCAACTAGATTAATAATATTGGAACGCAAGACATCTTCTGCTGTTTCATCCGAGCGAGGGATCGGCAAGTCAAAAGGATTTAAATGGTGGTCTGAAGAAAGTGAAATATTAAAATATCTTCCACCGACAGCTTCAGTTAAAAATTCATATTCCCTTTCTGGATCTATCACGATTACATCAACATCAAACATCAAAGATCTCAAGATTTCCAATTTTGTGGCGTATGATTTTCCGGAACCTGATTTAGCAAAAGTTACGGAATTATAATTTTCTAAGGAAAATCTATCAAAAATAACCAAACTAGAGTTATGCCTATTGATGCCGTAAAGTATTCCTTTGTCAGAAGTAAGATCAGAAGAAATAAATGGGAAAACACTAGAAAGCGGTTCAGAATTTAATTTTTGATGAATATTTAATAAATCTGTTTCTATTGGAATGACACTTTTGAAACCTTCTTCTTGTTGGAAAAGAGCCGGCTTGATATAGATGAGCTTTGATTCAAGCATTGATTTTATTTCATTTTCTATTTTAAATAGTTCCATCTCGTTATCCGCGTAAATCGTAATATAAATTCCCACATCAAACATTTTTTCTTGAGCTTGGATCAAATTATTACGAAGTCCTTCTAAGTCTTCATAGGCAGTATCTAGCATAGGATCACGCACCATGCCTTTTGACTCTCGGACATTTATTTGGCTTTGGACTTCAGCTACTTTTTTCTGAAACTGTCGGAGCATCAGAGAAGTATCTATCGGATGAATGAATATCGAGATGTCAAAAATTTTATCCAGATTAATTATTGGAGAAAACCAATTATCCGTTAAAAATCTCGGATAAGATATTATAAAAAAAGTACGGGCTATTTTGTTGCCTAGATTTATAGATTTTGGATCAATTTTTAAGGCTGATGGAGCGACGATATCTTGGAGTTCAAGATTAGCTGATTCATAGATTTTCTCTGGCAAGACGGCCAAAACAGAAGCTTGCATTTCTTCACCAGCAGTTTCTTTTTTCCCTCCAAATAATTTTTTAATGTTTTCTAAAATATTCATTTCTTTATTCAACTTTTATTTTTCCTTCTATTTCTCCTGGGTTGAAGACTTTATAAAATACTTCCACTACTTCTTCGGTACCGAGCTGGGCTGAATTTATACCACAACGAGAGAGTCCTTGTTGGATGACCGCTACCCTCTCTTCTAATTGGGATCTTTTTTCTTCAAAAGCTATTTGTTTGGCAACTTTTATTTCTTCTTTATTTCTTCTGGAAAATATTTTATCAAATATTCCAGAGTCTGATTTTAGAGCAGTATGGGTATAAGGCACAATGACAAAAAAGTTTTTAGTCATTATAGCCACCGAATCAGTAAAATTTTTAATAAATTCAATATATTCTTTGGTTTGTAATTTTAAAAGAGGTTCATTTTGTACCTTAATTCTTTCTTCTAAAAGTAAAATATAAGGCCGAATGTCCAGTCTTCTTGATTGGATTGATATTTGTACAGAAAAATCTAAAGTATTAAGAAAATTTTGGAATTGCATTATCGTAGCTTGTTGTTCATCGGAAGATTTTAGAGATAGATTTACAGAGTTAGCTAGTACGATAGCTCGCAATTCTTCGTTTTTTAATACGACAATACCATCACGGACTTCCTTGATTGGTACAAACTCTTGAGTTGCTTTTGCATTTAAGGCCATATTATATGTTGTTGTTTTTTTGTTTGCTTAAATCTAGAACATCTAGACTCCAAGCCAAGTCTCGTAATTTACTTCCACTCAATTGCGAATTGTTTCCTTTAGTCATTTGAGTTTTGTTTGTATTTTTATTTTGTATTTGATTATTTGTAATTTTAGGTATACTTTTTTTCCAAATATAAAGTTTATTTTGGGTAAAATATTTAAAGCTGGATTCGATCATATTGATGAAGGGCTTATTGTTTGGTTTATAAAAAGTAAGAGCAAGTGAAAATCCTGCAACAGCCAAAATCGGTATCGCTCCTAAAATAAGCCCAAGTAGTCTAAAAAGGATAAAGCATAAGCCAGCTCCACCAGCTAAATAAACAAATTCCCTAAAAGTAAAAGGGCCGAATATTTTATCTTCTATGTCTAAAAATTGTGGAACTTTGAATTGCATTGAGTGAGCGCTAGCTCAGCCTAATTATAATATAGATTTTTTCTAGCACCTAACGTTTCTGGCGTTTTTTTGTTGGCACTTACTCCGGAATTTCTCTGTATGGATCGACTGCTGGTTTGTTTACTTTGATGTTTTGTGGAGCGGGGGTGCTTATTTTGGTAATATTATCTAGAGAATGTTCTGTTTTTACTATAGGGACTTGAAAAGAACCAGTTAGTTTTTGAGCTAAGATAGGAGGAGTGTTTTTTATTTCTTTTTTGTTTTCATCGATAATCTCAATTCCAGCAGAATTTAATATTTCCATGTCATTTTCCCCTTCTGTTGCTTTTATTAAGTTTTCTTTTATTTTTGTAAAAACTTTATTATTCATTTCTTTTACTAATTCATTTACTTCAGTTTTTGAGAGATGCATTCTGTTCCCGAGTTCTTTTGAGTAATTTTCTGGGCTTAAAAGTCCACAAAGAAGTAACTCCGTTTCAGTTTCTAAGTCTCCTAATTGTTCAAAAGTATATCCTTTTGTTTTTCGCATTTCTAAAATGACTGCTTTAAAGTCTATGGAATCAATAGCAGTTCGGGTTTCTTTTGGTAGTTCTGCTTTTGCTTTTTCTATTTTTGTTTGTAATAAATCCGTTGTTTCTTCCATTTCACTATTATATATTATTTATTGATAAAAAAGACTGGCAAGACTGTGTCATCTTTATTCCCCTCTTGAGGGGTGGCGCTTGCGACGGGGTGGAGAATTTGTCCACCTCCCCCTAAAGGGTACTCCTCAAGAGGAGAATTTTGGGTTAAAAAAGCCGAATAATCCCCACCAGATAAAATAAAATTAATATTTTGTTGCCAGTCTGCTTTTTCACTTATTCCAGATTTTACATTTTTTTCAAATACCTCAAAAAGTTTTGGACGAATTGTATTTATTATTGAGTCATTTATTTCCTTAAATATGTTATCCATGAATTCTTCTGATAAATTTAATTCTGTCCATAAATTTTTCTGGTATTCATCTAAATGGATAATTCCTAATAGTAATAGTGTGGTTTCTGTCCCGAGAGTTTCTTGTTGTGTATTGTTTAGGTTATATTTCAAACTGATTTGTTTTAGAGTTTCTAGCCATTTCATACTAGAAAATATTTCTTGCACTTTTGGTGGAAGTTTTGAGTAGTAAAGGGCAATATTTCGTTGTAATTCTTCTGGGTTCATAAATAATTTAATTATTATAATTAGGTTCCTTTAATGATGATCTGGAGCATGTGCACTTGCGGATGGGCCGTGTGTTGTCCCTTTACCACCCCCTAAGTCTATATCTATTTTTGCATGTTTCAGTGATTCACTAATTGTTTGACCGAGATCCTTTAATATATTCCCTTGGGGAGAACCAACTTCAACTCCAGCACCTTTTTTCATTCCCACTCTCATGCCAGTTGCTACTGCAGCAATAAGACCAATAGCTGTTTTAGCCCCAATGCCTTCTCTTTTGTCTGTTTTTAATGTAGATAGGTTTCTAATATCATAAGTTCCGCTTGTTGTTCTCGATGCTACTCTTGTTGCTATTCCTACTTTTTGTTGCGATTGTTTTTGAAGGTTTCCAAATCTTTCATGTCCTATCGTTACTGTTAGGTTTTTTAATACCTCATTAAACTCCTTATTAAGTTTATCTTCGACTTGTTTCTTTCCCTGATCATTCAATTCTCCTGTGGCATCTATACTTCTAGGATCTGTCCTTTTGGTTTCATCTATAACTTCTTGACGTCTTTTTGCTTTATAGTCACTCTCACCTTTTGCATTTATACTGTTACCATTAATGTCATTTTTAATAATTACGTCCTCATTTTTGGCATTATGACCTCTTTTAATATCTGTTTCAATTTCTGATCTTTTGTCTTTAGTAAATGTCTTTTCTATTTTTTCCTTTTCTACTCCAGAAAGGAATTTATCTCCTACCCCTTCTAATCCAGCACTCTTCTTTGTTGCATCTATAACACTTCTTGCTTGATCTATTTCTCCTGATCTAGATTGAGCAGCATTAATTCTTCCACCAATAGCATGGATTTCATTGATTTGTTTTCCAGTTTTAACTTGATAGGCCTGTTTAGATTGTTCCCATGTAGGTTTAGCTCCAACTGTGATACCTGCCTTTCTATTACGTTCCCACTCTTCTAAATCTTTATTGTGTTGCATTCTTGCTTTTCCATAATCTTTTGCCCCTTCTGTTCTTGAAGCCGCTGCCGCCCCTCTGGCAATTAATGTTCTTCCAGCTAAAGCTGTACCCAATGCTGCTCCACCTATAGCTAATCCTCCAGCAATCTTTGCGCCTTTCATTACCATTTCCCCTATTTCTCCCGCACCTTTTTTGGCATAATTTTTTGCTTTAAGAAGAAGAACGCAGATTAATACACAAGGCAACACAACTCCCAATATGATTTTTATCATTCCTCCTATTCCTTCATTATTTGTACTTTTAGGTATGATGCTTTCGAACAAGGTTTTGTTACTTATCAACATAAATATGAAATACAAAAAGAACATAAAAATCGGCGCCATTAAAGCTGATCTAATTAAGCGATCAAGCCATGCCTTCCATCCTATGTCTGATATGCCAGACAATCCCGGCACCGTGTAAGTCATAAAAGCAAAAGGAGAAAAAATTATCAAAACTAAAAGCTCGATTAATCTGCCTAAAAAGAAAAATCCAGATGCAAAAAATACATACGCAGCGACACACATCACAGCTCCAGCAAGTAAGATGACAGAGAGCACGATGCTTAGTGGAACTTCGCTTAAAGAAGTATTTTGTGGTGTTCCATCAGGGTTAAATTGTTTTGTTGCTTGATCAAAAAATTCTTTTCCAAGCATTTTTGTTGGATCAAATGAATTTACTAGACCACCAGAGATGTCTTTGTCTTTTCCAATAGGAGAGTAGGGTCTAGGTGTGCCGTCAGAATTCTTTGTAGTAACATCAATTTTATTATAAAAAATTAAAGCCAAAATATTAGAAGAGTCAATAATAACTTGAGTAAAAAACATAGAAAAGTTTATAAGTAGCGCCATTATTACAACACTTCCTATCATTTTTTTAACTTCAGAGCCTCCCATTCCTAAAATAACCTTGAAAGATATATAGAGTAAAATAAGTATGAAAAAAATATTAGAAAGATCTCGGACTACTCCCCATGCCCCACCAACAAAAGGGCTTTTCAATAGATCACTACTTAATGATACAGACAGCAAGACATTAAAAAAGATTGCTGAAACCCAAAGCAAAAAGGCCGGTATACCATGGAAAATGTAATAAAAAACTTTTTTAAGACACCCATCTGAAAATGGGTTTAAGTTTGTTAAGCTCATACAGCCCCGCCCTACTATTTCGTTTTCAAAAAAAGATTTGTTTGGATCAGGTGCAGGTGCTGGTGGACCTTGTACTTCCTCTGTTGGTCTAGGGTCTACTTCTTCATCTAACGCACTTATCTTTGCCACCGGGCTAAAAATTCCTAGCAAGACAAATAGGATAAATCCTAGTACCAGAATTTTGTTTCTTGTTTTAAATTTATTTTTCCCAGTAGCAGAATTTTCTTTTGTTAAATCTTTTGACATTTTTACTTTTTAACCTTTTTCCTATTGTCCAGACAATCCTATGTTAAAGTTAGATTGAAAGGTACTTTCATTTTTAATCATTATCCAAATTTTTGGCTTCAGATTGTTAGTGTTAAATGTTACTGTTTCTCCTATCCCAGCATTTTCCATATTTGCGAATGCGACAGGGGCGTTTGTTGGCCATGCAGCATTCCCCCCCCATACATTGAGTCTTTCATACTCATTTTTTAATTCCGCATACCACTGATCGATATTATTGGGGTCTGTGGTCACTATCATATTACTGTTAGCAATTTGGTTGATTTGAGCCATACCCATAGATATAAATGATTTTGCTGCCGAAGTGTCAGCCACAAAATATACCGCTTGTCCTGGGTATAATCTTATATTGAACTCAGTTTGGCCTAGCGCAAGGGGGACGTACTGGTGATTAGTGGGATTCTCAGACTGAGATATTGGAGTAGTAGTACCCACGGTAATATTTACGACGACATTTTTAACGGGATTAGAAGAATCTTTTATTTTCACAAAGGTGGCGCCATCGGCTATCCCCGATACGATCAAGTTTGCACCAGAGAGGAGAGCTATAGCAACAGCTTCATTAGAATTTGTTTGGATAGAATAAGGTTCTGCCCCTCCGGATATTGCGGTGATAATTTGGCTACCTGTACCAGCAGTAGTTGAAATATTTGCCGGAGTAGATATTAGGTCTCCAATGTTGTTTACAGTAATATTTACAGTTTTAGTTTTAACTGGGATAGATGTGTCTTGTACTATTATTGAAGTTGTGCCCTTGGTGACACCAACAATTGTGAGTTTTTGAAGAGAGCCAGAAACATCAATAGAGGCAATAGCTATGGCTGTCGATGCTTCTGGTTGAGGTTGGATACTATAAATTCCTGAACCTCCTGATATTACCGTGCTAGCCGTAGCCCCGACAGTTACCGAAGCATTGTCTGGGACGATTAAATCATCAGCGGTGGGAGTACTGCCATCTAAAGTAACACCATCATAACTAAAATTATCTACTGTTGATGGAGTGCCACTTATTGCACCAGAGAGAGCGTTCAAGCCTTTATTTAAAAAGTGAGTTAAAAGGGCGTCAAAAATACTAGACAAGCTATTCCCTATTGCTCCATCAAGTGCAGTTGTTAGAAATGGAGAGTTGAGTGCAGACATTACTTGGTTGGCTGCTACCGAACCGGGAGTAGTATTTTTTAAACCACCTGGGCAATCGTTTGTTAATGCCCATGTAGCTTTAGCTGCTGCTTCGTTTGCGTAATAGTCATGAATATAGTCGTCGTATGCTTGTTGTTGTGCTGGATCTGTTGGAATATTATTGCCTTCAGAATCTAATCCTCCCCCTGTTACTGTGGGAGGATTAAAGGCAACAGGATTTTGGAAACTTGGTCTGTTAAATTCGTTGGTACCATTGTTGTAACTAGGATTAGATGGACAAGTTTGTGGAGAAAGAAAACCCATGCCTTGTTGAAGTAGAGATTGATATTTTTGCGCTGGCGCTTGGACTGTGTCTCGAAGTTGTAGGGCAAGGTAATCAGTCATTTGCATTTGGGATCCTATATAATTGTTTTGAGGGTACTGGGTGTTTATTAAAAATCCATTCCATCCACCGACGTTAAAATTATTTCTATAACTCTCAGCTTGTGCCCCATTCATTACCTTGCTCAAGGTGTACCCCATATTATTGGAAAGCTGGCTTTTGTAACTATTTATGGCATTTAGGGCAAATTGTTTTCCGAAAGGATAAAGCAAACTATCATAGCCAAAAGTATTTACTACATTTTTTAGTTCAGATTTTGCTATATCATTAAAGAAAGAGGTTGGATTTTCTAAAAAAAGTGGTGATCCATGAAAATCAGAATTTATCCAATTTATAGTAGATTGGGTCATTTTTGCTAAAAGTTGCTTTGCGATTGTTTTAAGTAATTGTTCACCGATACGTTTAGCCCAATCTTTAAAGGTCCAAGCCTCAGTTAAATAATCATTAACTGGTACGCCTACTGGTACTACAGCAGCTCTTACTTGTCTTGGTATAGAAAATAAAATAGTGGGAGTAATGATAGAAATAATTAAAAGAGCAGAGATAAATTTTACTGTTTTATTTTTGGTTGAAATTTTTTCCATTTTCTTTTATTTACTTTCTTTATTGTATAATTTTTTACTTAGTTATTCAATTTTTGTTTAATAGTGTCTGTTAGATTTTTAGCGGAAGATGTTAAGGCAAAGGCATTTTTTTCATATTGGACTATGGCGCCTATTGCTACTATCGGATCATTCTCAAAAAGTTTTAGATCGCTTACGGTTTCTTTAATTTTTTGAGAATTATTTATTAAATTTAAATGCAACAAAGAGAGAGATTGTGGTACTGGTAGTTTTAATGATTCATTAATAATCTGATTTGTTTGATTAATGACTGAATCAAGTTCTGCTAATTTTGCAGTGTTTGTTTCATCTGCTATAAATTCTTCCAAGATGGCTGGTACTCCTTTTTTAATGCGGTGTTTTATATAAATATTATTTAAAGAGTCGCTGTATTTTTGGATAACAAGTTTTGTTTCAGTATTAATGATTTTAATATCAGAAATTCTATAGATTTTTCTTTGGGTAGAATTTTCTATTTTATCGGATAGAGAATTACTTAAGGCATCTATTGTTTCTTGGTCTACTTGACCATTTTGACTTAGGGCTGTAACTGTCGCAAAAAGCTCTCTGGAGAATTTGTCCGTTTGAGTTAGGTTTTCTGCACCTGTGGGACCTCCAATAGTAGCACTAGCACCGGCTTTTTTTTCTTGTTCAGCTCTTAATTTACTTAAGGTAATGCTGTCAGGTGTCCCCAAGGTAGTTTCTTTTTTGTTCGGGTCAAGACCATATAAGCTTTCTTGCCAATCCGGTATTCCATCACTGTCGGTATCTTTGTCTACTAGATCTAGTATGGTGGCATTCTCATCATAAGTCAGACCATTTTTTGTATTATTTTCTTGATTAGATATTTTAGTATTTTTGAATAGAGATGTCTTTTGAAAAATTAAAAGTACCACTAAAAAAAGCACCGCTAAGATGATTAGAATTATCTTTTTGTGTTTTACCAAAAATATTTTAATAACAATCTAATTGTAACATCTCTTTTAAAAGGAAACTAGGTTTTTGGGGATATCTATGTCTTATTTTATAATTATAGTATAATTTATTCCATGAGACTGTTTTTTATTTTTTTATTTCTTATTTTCTCTTTACTTTTTTCTTCACAGACAGCTTTTGCAGTTTCTACAACCTCAGCTTCCTCTGATTGCAGTATTACTCTTAAATTAAAAGTAGGTTCAAAGGGTATCGAAGTAGAATGTCTTCAAAGAAAAATAGGGATTGTGGCTGATGGAAGCTTTGGACCTTTGACTAAAGCTAAAATTGTAGTTTTTCAATCAAATAATGGTTTAAAGATTGACGGAATAGTCGGTCCGCTCACACGGACGGCTCTAAATGGTATAAAAGTAGGTAATATTTACCCAGAAGGTTGTATCTCAAATGTAGGATATAGTCCAACGACTGGCAAAAAATGTGATGGTACTGTAAAAAGTGTTGTAAATAAAGGCTTTAATCCTACTTCTATTCTTACCCCTACTCTTACTCCAAAACTTACTTCCAATAATGTAAATATGGATCAATTTATTAAAACAGTGGTAGAAGTAAGTAGAAAATCTGGTTCCAGTGAAGCAAATCTTAAAATCATAGCGGATACTCTCAGGGAAACAATTCTAAATAGTGATGTTGATTATAATAAAAAATTTGAAGAATTGTTGACCAATGAAAGTAAATTGAGCACTAATTTAAAAACTAATATTTTTGCTTCTGTGTTTGATAAAGTTCTTACAAAGACTTTTTCCTTTTTAGGGATTAAGCCTTCTATGGCTTTTGCTGCAACTGGTATACCGTTTGGTGGAGCTTTACTCTTTCCTTTTTTTTGTGAATATAATGCAAGCTGGATGATAACTGTTTCACCTCTTCCCCCAACTTTTGTAACCCTTCTCTCTTATTATCCGGGAACTCAAGGATTTGCGAGTTATAATATACCTTTTACTCGTTGGTTGCTCGGTGAATATGTAACACCTGGCGTTTGTTTAATACCAGGTGACCCTGTTATTGTTATTCCCACTACAGGTACTATTACTCCAAAGGTAGGTTCTTCTCCTATTTAGAAGCAAGAGAAATTAGTATTATCCAATCATTGAGCGATAAATCTTCTGCTCTTTTGTTTTCCAGAGATGCCAAATCCTTGTTTTGGCAGACATTCTTTAAATTACCAGAGAGTTTTTTTCTTTTATGGGCGAAGCCTGCTTTTACTATTTCCCAAAATTTTTCTTCGTTTATTTTGTTTTTTATAAAAGTTTTCCTAGAAATATTTTTTATAGAGATAATAGCTGAATCAACTTTTGGTGCGGGAGAAAAATATCTAGCGGGTACCTTCATTATTAATTTTGGATCTCCGTAAGCTTTGACTGAAATGGAAAGGATGCTCTCTTTTTGGTCACGAGCGATGATTCTTTTGGCTACTTCATGCTGGACCATCAGAACCATAAGTTCTGGTTGATGCAAACCACCTAAAAATTTTTTTAGAATTGCGCCAGTGATATTGTAAGGAATGTTGGCGATTATCTTATAGCGAAGAGATCTTAAATTTTTAGAATGGTCTGGCCGGGATAGGGACCCGGAGAACCGAGGACTTGATAAAAATTTGAAAATCTCTTCGCTGATATTAAATTCTAAAATATCCTCATTTATTAAAATTAATTCCCCCCCAGCAATTTCTTTTTCAAACCTTTCTTTTAAAAATTCAAAAAGTTCTCGGTCTTTTTCTACTGCTATTACAGTTTCAGATTTTTCTAAAAGTTTTTTTGTGAGAGCTCCTTTCCCCGGCCCTATTTCTAAAATTACATCTCCCTTTTTTATTTCACCCGCTTCAATAATTTTTTTTAAAGCCAGTTCAGACTTTAAAAAATTTTGCCCTAGTGATTTTTTTGCTTTGTGTTGCATATATTTATAAGTAAATTGTTTTTATTCCACTAGCCTCCCCTTCTTTTTCTAATAAATCTGCTGGAATATCAGAAATAAATTCTGATGGAGCATTGATGTTGCGTGATCCAAAAATAGTGCGGAAATTTGCAAAGGATAAAAATAATTTTCTTCGGGCGCGGGTGAGCGCTACATAGAAAAGCCTTCTTTCTTCTTCACTATCTTCTCCAGACTGTCTCTCTCCTTGTCTTTGGTGCGGGAAAAGTCCGTCTTCAAGTCCAGTAATAAAAACGTATTCAAATTCAAGGCCTTTTGAGGCATGTACTGTCATTAATTTTATGGCATTTATTGTTTCTTTTTTCTCCTGATTTATCATTAAAGAATCCTGATCTGAGGCAAGGGAGGCATCTTCTAGAAGTTTTTCTACCCCTGCTCCATTTGTTAAATTGTCATATTTAAGAGCAAGGGTGGCGAGTTCTTTAATGTTTTCTAGTCTTTCCATATCTTCTTCAGTACCATTTTGTAATTCTTGTTCTATTCCAGATTTTTTGATTACAAATTTTATTAATTCACTTGCTTTCAAGTTCGCTATTTTTTCTTTTATTTCTTCTAGTGTTTCGTAAAATTTGCTGATTTTTAACTGCATTTTTATTGGTAAGGTTTCTTTTTGGTTGGCAAAAATTTTCATCAAAGTTACTTTGCCGATGCCTCGTGCCGGGAAATTTATTATTCTTTTTATGTCAGATAGGCTGTCAGGATTTAAAGCTGCGCGCAAATATGCGAGAGTGTCTTTAATTTCTTTTCTTTCAAAAAATTTAACCCCTAAAACTTGGTAAGGGATATTATATCGAAGCATCGCTTCTTCGAGTGCTCGTGATTGGAAATTTGCGCGATATAAAACTGCGACTTCGCTGGCGATGCTTTTGCTCAGGTTCTCGGTCCCCCGGGTCCCTATCCCGGCCAGACCATTCTCAAAAGCATCACCAGCCCCGTCTATAATTTCTAAAATTTTTGTCGCGACAAATTCGGCTTCATCAGTTTCATCCAGAGCTTCATAGAGACTTATCTTTTCACCTTCCACATTTTTTGTAAATAAATTTTTATCTGGCCGGTATTTATTTTTTTTGATTACTTCATTTGCCGCTTCTAAAATATTTTGAGTAGATCTATAATTTTGTTCTAATAAAATTATTTTGGCATTTGGGTAATCTTTTTCAAAACTTAAAATGTTTTTCAAATTTGCTCCGCGCCAAGAGTAAATATTTTGATCGGCATCACCAACTACACAAATATTTTTATTATTTTCAGAAAGTAGCTTAGACATCAAGTATTGCACTTCATTGGTGTCTTGATATTCATCCACATGGATATATTCCCATTTTTCTTGATAAATTTTTCTGATTTCTGCATTTTCTTTTAATAATTTTGTCGCTTTAAGGAGCAGATCATCAAAGTCTAAAGAATTCTCTTTCATTTTTTGCTTCTCATATAAATTCCAAACCTGCGCTACTATTTTTCCGAGAGGACTTGAGCCCCCCTCTTCCCTCTCCGCATAATCTGCTAAATGTACAAACTTTCCTTTTTCTCGCGAGATTATATTTTTTATTTTTTTTGGATCGTATTGTTTTGGATCTATGCCGAGTTCTTTTAAGATATTTTTAATAAGGGTAGTCGCATCTCCTTCATCTAAAATAGTGAAATATCTTGTAAGTCCTAATAATCTAGCATTTTCTTTTATTATATAAACTCCTAGAGAGTGAAAAGTGGATACGAAAGGCGCTTCACTGGGAATACTTTTTTGGATGGTCTGGCCGGGATAGGGACCCGGAGAACCGAGGACCTCCGAAAAAGCATTCCCAGTGAAGCTGTTTTTTATTGCAACATCAATTCTTTCACGCATTTCCTTGGCAGCTTTATTGGTGAATGTCACTGCCAGAATTTTATCAGGAGACACTCCATTTTTTATTAAATTTACAATTCGGTGCGTAATGGTTTTTGTTTTTCCAGCTCCAGCTCCAGCAATAATCAAAAGTGGTCCCTTCATATGAAGCGCCGCCTCTTTTTGTTCAGGATTTAGGCCTTTAAGATGTTTTTCGTCTGTATCCACGCATTTAATATAGCATGAATTTATTTTCTTAGACTTATTTTCTTAAATTTTCTTCAAAAATTTCTAGTTTTCCAGTTGCTGTTAATTTTTGTAAGCAACGAGCGATAAAATGCTCACTACTTTCAGCTCCTATTCCAAGGAAACCTGATTTTGGTTTAAGTTCTGCGTGGTTTTTAAGTATATTTAAATAACCTGATAAGTGGTTTGCTGTCGGATCAGCACTTGGATTTTCTTGATATTCTAGAACTTCATCCGCTCTTAGTTTAAAACTATTTGATAAGTTATGCCACGTTATTGTTTTTTCCTCTAATAAGAAATCTACGCCATCGTCTTTGGCTTCATAAGCTTGCATTAATTTTTCCCCAGATAGACCATAAGGATTTTCTGCAAATTCAGGATGTTCTAATAAAATATTATTTTCCTCATGTGAAATATCTAAAAATGGATCATTGAGATATACATTTCCACCCCCTGTTTGTATTTCATTGCCTGTATGTCTTACTTCGCCGGTTGTTACTTTCATTCCAGTTGTGTATTTCGTGCCTGTGGAATATGTTTTATTTCCTAAGGTAGGTTTTTTTATTTCAGTAGTGTCTGTAATGTTTGTTTTGGCTGTTTCAGTATCTATATCATATTGCATTTTTAATCTTGCTTTTGCTACTTCTATATTTGAATTTAATTCTTTTATTTTAGCATTTGATGCTTCTAATTCTTCAGCCGGGGTAAGTTTTGGAGGTGTTTCAGGTTCAGGCGTTGTCATGGGTGTAGGTTCAAGTTGTTCCGAGGTTGAAGTTTCGGGAACTTCAGTATCATTTTCATTTTCAAGCATTTCGTTCGCACTTTTTGTTGAAATTTTCGCACTTCCATCTGAATCAAACATTTTTTCCGCATAGTATTCGACGTCTTCTCCTGTTTTTGCATCATGAAAAATTAAATTTCCCTGCGCATCAAATTTTAAAGTCGAACCTTCTCGAATCAACGCACTTTCTTCAGGACTATTTGGATCATAAAGTCCGAGATTTTTTGCTCCCTCTATCGCATCGGTTTTCATAAAATCTTGAACACTTTTTGGTGCATTGGAATAATCCTCATTATATTGTTCTGCAATTTGCTTTTTCAAATCTAAAATCCCTTGTATTCCACCTTTTCCATTTTCAAACTTAATTCCCTCGTTAGTAAATCCTTTAACCGTTTGTGCAAACTTTGGAGTTTCTGGTGTTGGTGTTGCGTCTTGAGGTGCGGGTGCCTTAAAGGATTCTGTGGGCGCAGGTTTTGTTGCCTGTTCTTCTATCGCTGGAGCTGTACTAGGTGCAGGCTTTGGCGCAGGTGCTGATTTTTCTACCCCTCCCTTTTTTTCTCCACTAAAGATATTTTTTATAAATTTTCCAGCTCCATCAATTGGGTGAATGCCGTGAGATGTTAAAACCCGTGATATATTCTCAAATATTTTTTCTGCAGATAGGGCTAGTGTTTCTACCGTTACCACTGCGACGACAGTCTTTCCAGCTGTCTGCGCATAGCGACCAGCCATAGCCAGTCCGTCCACCGTACCGTATTGTGTAATAATACGATCACAATCTTCCAAATTTTTTCTTTCTTTTGTTAAAAGTTTTTCTATTGCCGTTTCTTTTTGTTCATGTGTAAGTCCCATATCTCCTTGTATCTTTGTGATTTTTATATCAAGAAGAGCTAATCCACCCTCGATATCTGTTTTTAATATTTTTTGTATAAAAGAATTTGCAACATCAGGTATTTTTAATCTTTCTTGTAAATCTTTAGGCATTTCCATCAAATAAGCTTTTTTTAATGCTTCTGCGGAAACGGAAATATTTCCATCCCACGCTCTATAATATATATTCCAAGCTTCTTCTTCTGCACGTTCCATATCCTCAATTCTGGTTTTTTCTATTACCTTTTCATTTTTTAAACGAGCTTCTTTACCTGCTTCAGCTATACGAGTGGTCGCCATGCCTCCCATCATCACATAACGCAAAGGTGAAGCTAGAGATGCACCAGTTAAATCAGTAACCATTCTGCCGTATCTCACAACATTTCCAAAAAGAAGGCTTGCATTTGAAAGTCTGTGTTTTTCTTTGCCACTAGTAGTATCTTCAGCTTTTTTTACAGCAACTTTTGCGTCCCGTTCAAAACCGTTTCGCATTTCTGCAAAAAATCTTCCAGCCGTTCCTTTCTTGTCAATTTTCTTTAGTGCTTGATTAAAAGCCCCAGCAAAAAGATCATTTTTCGCCTTTTCAACTTTAAAACCAATAGTACTCAACCCCCAACCGATTTTTTCTTTATCTTTCGGTGAAAGATTTTTTAATTCTTCTTCTACCTCAACTTCTTCGGGAGTTTTTGGGGCACTTTCTTTTTTAGGTTCAACTTTGAGTCTGATGGTTTTCAATGCATCTATTATCCTTTTATATTCTTTTATTTCTTCAGTACAAGCATTTATATTTTTTTGTTTCGTTGTTTCATTGTATTCTTTATCTTCTAACCAAGAATTTAATAATTCCTCAGCATCGCTTCTTTTTTCACTAAAATATGTTATTGGATCAGATTCTAATAATTTTACAGATTTTTCACAGTGTTTGATCATATTTTCATCTTGTTGTTCTGTAAAATCTTTCAAGATACTTTTTTCTTTTTTTAATTCTTCATCAATAATGTTTTTAACATCTTCAGGTAATTCTGTATTTTCTTTTTTCCCTTCTCTTTTTTTATCTTCCTTAATACCTTTTTCAATTTTTTTATTAAGAGCCGTGTTCGGCATTAGATTTATTCTTTTCATAAGTATTTATATTATATATTTTTTAATTTTTAATACCAAATTTAGGTTAAAATAGTTATCCACATTAATTTACGATTAAATTGACTTTTGACCCTTTTTGAGCTATTTTAGGAGTATAGTTCTGAAGAGAGGTATGGGGCAAATTGACCGAATTCCAGAGAAGATAGTAACATCGTGAGAATCTTTTTCCACCGGTTGGTGGACACAGTACTGTGGTCGTCCTGTAATTCTAGCCTTATATTTAAAGGCTAGAAAAGGAAATCTCGCGACATTTTGTTTGTTTTATAAAACCTAAATTCAAAATTCTAAAATCACTCGTATCCTTTTTCCTGTTGTTTGGGGTTCTTTTTGTGCCCTCACTACCAGCTCAGGCAGACCTATTCTCTTCCCTCTCTTCTATCTTTGTCGGTGATCAAGCCTATGCGCTTCAGGCCAATGTTTCTTCTATTTCAATTTTAGAGGATAAAAATAACAAAGATGGTGCAAAAGACAATATTATCGGTGGCATAAATACAAACACAGACAATATTTCTGACGATGATAAGGCACTTACCCCTAACGTTGGTTTAATGGGGGTATCAGATGGAAAAGACACTCAAGATTATTCTGAAGAAGATATTAGTGTTTACGTGGTAAGAAATGGTGATTCTATTTCCCAAATAGCTGATATGTTTGAAGTTTCGACTAATACAATTCTTTGGGCTAATGATATGAAAAAAGGTGATAAATTAGTAGAAGGAGATACTTTGATTATTTTACCAGTTTCTGGTGTAAAGCATACAGTTCTCAAGGGGCAAACTTTAAAAGGAATTGCTAATAAATACAAAGTAGATATTTCAGACATCGCTAGTTTTAACGGGATAGCTATGGATTCAGATCTAGCTCTTGGAGATGAGCTTATTATCCCTGATGCTGAAATGGTTAACGTTGAAGCCCCTAAAAAACCAAAGACTAATTCAGTAAATAGTATAAAAACAACACTCAAAACTTTAGTAGGATACTTCATCAATCCTGTCCCAGGCTATAAGAGGGTAAGTCAGAAGTTACATGGTAATAATGGTGTTGATTTAGCTGCTCCAATTGGTACAAAAATTATTGCCGCTGCTTCTGGAACAGTGCTCTTGGCGCGTAATGGATATAATGGAGGTTATGGAAATATGGTTATTATTAAACACTCAAATGGAACTAAGACTTTATATGCTCACCAATCAAAAATAGCTACCAGTACAGGAGCTAAAGTGTCTCAAGGAGAAATCATTGGCTATGTAGGGTCCACTGGACGCTCAACCGGCCCTCACCTTCACTATGAAATTCATGGTGCTAGGAATAATACTTTAGATTTGTAAATTTGCTCTAAAAAGCAAAACTACTTATTTGTTGTGCGGGATAGGCGAATCGAACGCCTGCCCAGAGTTTGGAAAACTCTTATTCTACCACTAAACTAATCCCGCTTTCGTTAAAGCTTCGGCGGGCGAGCCCGCTTAGGCTATAACTTGTCGGGCTGCTGGGAATCGAACCCAGTCTAAACGCTCCCAAAGCGCTTGTACTACCGGTATACTACAGCCCGTTAAATTATCAAGCTACAAAAACACATAACTACGCTCATATAATATATCACAAGATAATATCACTTACCACTTTTATTTTCGCTTTTTTGTTTTGTATATCAAGGAATACAATCAATAGATCCACTTGCCATCCTTTTTCATCAGGTATTTTTTCTGATAAAAGATAAGTTTGTATTGTTCGTGATAAACGTTTAAGTTTCCATGGGTGCATATTGTCTTCAGGCTTATAGTTATCTTTTGTTCCATGTGAAACATTTTTTAAGGTTTTATGTGCGACTGATTTTACTTCAATAAAGTGTAATTTATTGGTCTTTTCAGCTACAATATCTATTTCACCCCATTTTTTCGTATAATTTCTATTTAATATTAGAAAATTATGTTTCATGAGAAACCTTACAGCTATATTTTCTCCAATTTCTCCAGTTTTTTGGGTTTTTGAGGTAAATACTTTTGGCATTTTATTTATTGTTTTAAAATAAAATCCTTATTTTAAAAACAAAAAAGCTGTTTCACGTTTAACATGTTTCACATGAAACATAGTAACAAATTTTTAGTAAATTTTATGTCTTTTACTATAATATCCTTATTTTATAAGATATATACAGAAAAAATGCTAATAAAAGACAGTTTCATATTGTGTCCTTTATGAACAGTACTAACATAGTTATCCACAATTTTATTAAATCTTTAATTTATAAGGTATTATTAAGGGACATCATTTTTTTGTGCGGCCAGAGAGAATCGGACTCTCGTCTCATCCTTGGCAAGGACGTGTTCTACCACTGAACCATGACCGCAAATTTATCTATGTATAAAGACCACCGAATATGACCGCAAACTACTTATGTATAAAAACCACCGAATATGACCGCAAATTATATTTTAAAAAACTATAAACAATTATAATATTTAATTAGAACTAATGCAATTATTAAATTAACCAATTAAATAAAGCTTATTTGTGAGTATTTTAAAAATAATGTATAATATGTAGTATTATTATATTAATTACGCACTCGTAGTGAAATGGATATCACAATAGTCTTCGGAACTATTATTGAGGGTTCGAATCCCCCCGAGTGCACAAAACAAAAGTGGAACAGGATGTTAAAAATTTAATATCAAAAACACCCAAAGAAGTTTCACATGTAACTAATACGCTCGAAAAAGATGGTTTTGAGGCATATCTAGTTGGCGGGTGCGTTAGAGATCTTTTGATGTCTAAGGAGCCAAATGACTGGGATATCACAACTAATGCTAAACCAGAGCAAATTATAAGTCTTTTTGAAAAGACTGTTTATGAGAATGGCTTTGGTACAGTAGCTGTGGTTGTTCCGCGTGAAACACATCAAGAGGATGTTTCACATGGAACAAACCCTATTCCCTTGTCAGAAGAGAAAAATATGATTATAGAAGTTACTCCTTATAGAATTGAAGCAAAATATAGCGATTTTAGACATCCAGATGAGGTGAAATTTAGTGATAAGCTGGAGGACGATCTTAAAAGACGTGACTTTACGGTTAATGCCATGGCCTTAAACAGTAAAGGACATCTGGTTGATTTTTTTGATGGTATAAAGGACATTAACGAAAAGACAATAAAGGCAGTAGGGAATCCAGATGATCGTTTTGCTGAAGATGCTCTCAGGATGTTGCGCGCTGTACGTCTTTCCTGCCAGCTTAATTTTTCTGTGGCTTATGAAACGATGCAAAGTATTTTGAAAAATTCAGAGTTGATAAAAAAAATTTCTGAAGAAAGAATTCGTGATGAGTTTGTAAAAATAATTATGTCGGAAAATTCCGCGAATGGAATCGTGATGTTACAAAAATTTAATTTGTTAAAAAATATAATTCCTGAACTAGAAGAGGGAATAGGCTGTGAACAATCCGGTGAGCATATTTACGACGTTTGGAATCATTTACTTCATGCATTAGAACATGCGACAAACAAGAATTGGTCTTTGGAAATAAGGCTCGCAGCGCTTTTCCATGATATTGGGAAGCCCCGAAGTAGGCGTATTGCGGAGCGAATTGATAATTTATCAGGTCCTCGGTCTTTCGGGTCCCTACCCCGGCCAGACCATGACAAATCATCAATTCGCTCCGCAAAGAAAAAATTTACTTTTTACGGTCATGAAGTTGTCAGCACGCGGATGGCAAAAAAAATAATGGAGAGATTAAAATTTCCTAAAAAAGAAATTGAGTTAGTAGAAAAACTTGTTCGCAATCATATGTTTTTTTCTGACACAGAATTAATCACGCTGTCAGCCGTGCGAAGAATTATTGCAAAAGTTGGAAAAGAAAATATTTGGTTATTGATGAATGTCCGTGAGTGCGACAGGGTAGGGATGAAGAAAAAAGAAACCCCATATCGCCTTCGGAAGTATTTTGCCATGATTGAGGAAGCCCTGAGAGATCCTATTTCTGTCGGACAGTTGAAAATCAACGGTGAATTTATGATAAAAGAGCTTGGAATCACTCCCGGACCACGCATGGGGTGGATTTTACATGCATTACTCGAAGAAGTGCTAGATGCTCCGGAGAAAAACACGGTAGAACATCTGTCGGAGTTGGTAAAATCTTTAAATATGTTGGGGGATACAGAACTAAAAACTCTTGGTCTACGTGGAAAAGAAAAAAAAGAAGAATTAGAAGAAGAAGAGGTTGTGAAGCTTCACAAAAAGCATGGAGTGAAATAAAAAATAGTGCTTGTGAGTTTGAAAGATTAAAATTATAATAAAACATATATGAAAGAAGGTATTCCAGTTAGAGAAATATACGAAAATCCAGAAAAAAAATTTGCTTTGATGGAAGCCGTAATGAATGGATCTTTGAATTCTATTATTGATAAAGAAAAAATACCAACAGCCATTGATTTTCCAGGAATTCCTCCTAGTTTAACAAAAGAAGGCATGCTTGAATGGATAAAGAAAGAAACAGAAATCGATCCCAAAATTATTTTAGAAAATGGAAAATCTCTAGAATCTCGCGATAAGTATTTTCTTTTAAACTATGCTTTTCAACAAGCAAAGAATTTTTTGAGAGATACGTTAAAATATTCTGAAAAGGAACTGTTTCTAGGGGTAGATTCTATAAAATCCAAAGAAGACATTTTTAATATTTTAGAAAAAACAAAATTGACCGGTGACAAAGAAGGCTTGAGTCAGTCAATAAAATATTGTCGCATAGTAAAAACTACGATAGCTACCTATGAAGCATTAAGAAATGATAGTCAGTTATTGAAAAAAATTACTGAAGATTTTGAAGGAGCGCTTGTTTCTACTCCGTCAGAAGGTGGAATTGTAAAAGATACCCCTTTAGTTTTTTCTGGTGAATATACTCCAGAAGGAAGAGGATTCCGTGCTGTAAGTGATAATAAATTAAAAGGGATTATTAATTCTAGGGCAAAGGATTTTGAAAAAATAATACTTCGTTTTCTTACCAGGCCAGAGTCAGACGCAAAAACTGCGTTGAAAGATGGGATAGCTTCTAGAATAACTATGGAAAAAGAGCAAGCAGTAAAACTGTTGCCTGAATTGTATGAGTGGCTTGCTAAAACAATGAAGGCAACCGACATAAAAATTGAAAATAAATCTTTTTTTTCAACATCACAAATTAAAAAGCTAGTTGGAAAAATAAAAATATCAAATACTAAAGATGAAAAATTTCAAGCATTAGTAATTACTGGTAAATTGCACAAGGACTCTCATGGTGGACAGTTTGAAATGCAACTTGTAGATCCAAATAATAAAAATGAAGAAGGGGGAATGCATCATGCCATATATGATGTTAAGAAATTTGTTAATGCTCGCACACGATTAGATGGCGGATGTCCTGAAGATGTATTTGAAGAATTTGTTAAAGATGCTCACATTAAATCAGGGATAAGTGTAAAAGATATTAAGCATGAATTAATAGAAGAATCTGATGCGCCCATTATTAAGAAAAGAAAAAAGAACGGAAAGTGTATATATGTTACTGATAAGGTATACAAGCGTTGGTATAATTTTAAATGGGTAGAGGAATCTCTTTTTAAAGATATTCAAGAAGTATGTAAATAAAATTAAAAATATCTCAAATAAAATTTTTAATAAACTTCTTGTTGGTAACATTTCTCACAATAAACAATCTCTGGTCTGTCTGAAGAATACGTAGTTTCAAATTCTACCTCACATTTTTTTGTGCCATGAGTATGATTTTTTAAATCACACATACAAGCACGATGCCAAAGCTGGCGAGGATTTCTTTTTTTCATACGGTCTTTGTGTCGGCACTCAAAATCTTTGTGGGGTAGTGGAAGGTTCATTCTTTTGTAAAAATCTAATTCACCTTTGGTGATGCGGAAATTCTTTTTACAATCTTTGCAAACTAAAATTTCTTTCAAAATATCTTCTGTAACTTCAGAAATAGTTTCTGGCACATTTTCTTCTTTTATAGTTTCTTTGTCATAGGTGCCCGTAGTTTGATCTTGCCATTTGAAATCTTTTTCTTTAGCTTCTTTTTCTGTGATTGGGTAATAATCATACCCGAGAGTTTCATTAAATCCAAAAGGAGCAATTTCTGGCGGGAAAAATTGACCATAAGTGCCTTCGTTCTTCATTTGCTCATCGATTTGTTCTTTTATTTTATAGTAATCGTCTTTACTGTATTCTTTATTTAGTATCATATATTGACCTTTACGGATACCATTGCATCCGATAGCGCTTGAGAGATTATGGCAACTTTCAGAATATTCTACTTCGTTGCAATAAAAAACAAAGGCGCAATTTTTTGATTTACTACTTTGCAATATACCCATCATGTTGTAGCAGAGTTCTGATTTGTAATAAAAATTATTGCAGTCCATAGAGTCGATCGGGTCTTCGGCATCTGCCATATAGGAACAGTTTTTTATATTGGAACTATCAAATGCTTTTACTCCATCATGACAATTATATAAATAATCGCCGGTGATATTGTGACATTTTGTTTGGGTAGCGTATTTGACGATCGTTTTATTTTTTAAATCTAAAAATTCTTTTTTGGCTTGCTCAATGCTTTCATAGCTGGATAAAATTTCTTGTTTCTTTCTTTCGTATTCTTCTTTACTGTATTTTACATTCAGGATTGAATTAGAAATGTTTCTGCCATTTAGGCAAAAGATACAATTATTTGAATTGCGCACATTGTAGCAAAAGAGAAGATCACTCGAAGCTTCGCATTGCTCACAATACAGACATTTAAAACATTTATGTGTATCGATACATTCATAACATAGTTCAGAATCATAAATAAAAGCAGAATCAACACAGTTTTTGGATCTTTGAACTAATCTACCATATAAACAATCCTCATTTCCATCTGCGGCAAAAATTAAATAACAGTCTTTATTATCCGCAGCGCCATTGGTGTACTCACTCCTGACAGAATTTACTGTCATCAAAGCTATTCTTGGAACTTTTATTTGCAATTCTTTATATTGTTCAAAAAAATTTTTATTTGGATTGTAATCTTGAGCAAAACTTTTCGGATCCCACTTATCGCTCCACCAACATTCGTGACAGTAGACCGTAAAAGGAGAATTGTTCGCATAGATAGAGATCATGTCTTTTTTGCAAAGATCACAGGGTCTTTTGTAGAAAGTTCGTTCATTGCGAAAAGCTAAGCGTCTCATCGCACGGCAATCAGGACAGTAGAGCGGGGGAACAGTTTTTATTTGTTCGTAAAAAATTAGATCTTCTGGTCTTATTTCAAAATTTTTTTTACAGGTTTGGCAAACTTTCTGCATATTAGTTTCAGCCCAACATATTTTTTAAACCCCCGATAAATTTACTAATGAGGTTAGTGCTGATTTGAGAAAAATTAAAAATTACCGCGAGGGTAAATAGAACTAAGGATAAATTATTATTTACAAAAGAAAGAATAATCGCTAACACGCCAAAAATTACAGGCATAAATATTCTAATAGTGCCACGATGTATTTCTTGTTTGCTGACTTCAATATTTTTAATATGATCTGAATTGAATACATAACTTCGGATCATGAAAAGACAAAAACCGATAATAATAGTATGAACCCCGAAAATTATTATTGAAAATTGATTGTTGCTATACTCCCCGAGTAGGGAAGTGGAAAAAGGAATAAGAGCAAGGAAAAGGAAGAAAATAGCATTGAGATTCGTCAGATTAATATCGATATTTTTCGCATAAACTGAAACAAAAAAATGATGCGCGCGCCAATAAGTGAAAAGCAAAGAGAAACTCAGAAGATAGCTAAGGAAAATCGGGAGAGTGTGTTTCATTGCTAGGGCAAGTTCTAATGAATCGTTTGGGTTTACTAAAATGGGTGGTTTGATCTGAAAAACGAGTATCGTCATCACGATGGCAAATATTCCGTCTGCAAGGGTTTCTAATCTAGCTGCTTTCATGTTTAGATAATAACATAGAATTAAATTTCTAGCCAAATCGGACAATGATCTGAACCCATATAATCATTTAGCATTCCAGTAGATTTTATTTTGGGTATGATTTTTTCATCGGCAAAAAAATAATCCAAGCGCCAGCCGACATTGCGGTCTCGGGCGCGAGTTTTGATATCCCAATAGGTATAGGCCCCTATTTTTTCTGGATAAAATTTTCTAAATACATCAATAAATTTATTTTTTATCACTTTATCTATCCAAGCGCGCTCTATCGGCAAGAAGCCAGTATTTTCTTCATTTGCTTTTGGTCGGGCTAGGTCTATCGGAGTGTGAGCGGTGTTTATATCTCCGCAGAAAATTACATTTTCGCCATTTTTACGAAGCTTCAGTATAAATTTTAAAAAAGCATCATAAAATTCCAATTTGTATTTTAATCTGTGCGGACCTTGGCCACCATTTGGAAAATATCCAGTTATAATTGTGAAATCTTTGAACTTAGCGCCAATTAATCTACCTTCATCATCCAATTTTTTTATTCCCATACCATAAAAAACCTCCAGCGGTTCAACCGCTGAATAAATCGCTACGCCACTATATCCTTTTTTAATTTTTGGATGCGAAAAATATGAATAATAATTTTTTATATTACGCACCTCTTCTGGAAGTTGGTCTGGTTCGGCTTTGGTTTCTTGCAAGCACAAAACATCAGGTTTGTATTTCTGAAATAGGGGAGTAAGGAATCCTTGTTTTGCTGTCGCCCGCAGTCCATTTGTGTTCCAGGAAATGATTTTCATTTTTATTTTTGATTGTGAAACTTTTT
Source organism: Minisyncoccota bacterium (assembly GCA_041662205.1). Lineage (GTDB taxonomy): Bacteria > Patescibacteriota > Minisyncoccia > Phycocordibacterales > UBA9973 > UBA9973. Next base: position 121,893 of record JBAZSZ010000002.1, read on the forward strand.
GTGGATATCTCGTAAGTGTTTATCAGTGACATGGGTATAAATTTGTGTGGTGTTGATGTTGGCATGGCCGAGCATCGCTTGTACAGAACGTAAATCTGCTCCGTTGCTAAGTAAGTCGGTCGCAAACATGTGCCTCATCACGTGCGGAGTAACCTTTTTGGAAATTCCCGCTTTGGTGGCGTGCTGTTTCACGATTCTTTCAATAGATCTTCTGGTTAATGGTTTTACATCTTTTAATTTTTCATTTTTTTTATTGGTTGTTCCAATTTGGATAAATAAAGCATCACTCATATCTTTCCTTGCTGATAGATAATTTTTGACTGCTTTTTTTGCATCATCAGAAATAAAAACCACTCTTACTTTTCCACCTTTACCACGAATAGAAAGTTCTTCTGAATGCAAATCAATATCAGCAGTTAGGGAACACAGCTCTGAGACGCGGAGTCCAGTGGAAAATAAAAGTTCTAAAATAGCCTTATCACGCAAATCTTTCAATTCTGTGCCTTTTGGAGAATCTAAAAGTCTCGAGAGTTCTAGGGGAGTAATCAAATCTAAGGATCTTTCATTTACTTTGGCTAATTCAATTCGTTCAGATGAAAGTGTTTTCACATCTTGTCGTGCTAAATATTTTAAAAATGCTCTCACTGCAATCAAATAATAATTTTGAGTTTTTTTCGACAAAGTTTCTCCGGTAGCTCTATTGTTGCCAGTTGATTGGCGGTTCAGCCAAAGACGAAATTCTCTTACCATAGCATCATCTATCTTTTCAGGATTGTCATTTTTTATATATTCTAAAAAACGACTTAGGTAATGGTCATAATTTTCTACCGTTTTTAAGGATCGCCCTTTTTCTATCTCTATATATTCCAAAAATTGAGTTTTGAGCTGTTTTAAGGAGGACATATTGCAATTATAACAGTTTTGTGTTAATATTGTGAATATGTTAAACACCAAGAAAAAGCAAGCAGTAATAAAGAAAAATCAAATACACGAGAAAGACACAGGCTCTTCAGAGGTGCAGGTGGCTGTTTTGTCTACTCAGATTTCCGAATTGGCAAAACATTTAAAGAAACATAAAAAAGATAATCATTCTCGTCGAGGGTTGATCAAGATGGTCGCTGACAGACGTACTCATTTGAAATATTTGGAACGAAAAAGCAAGCCTCGTTACGCTGCATTGATGAAGAAAATGGATCTCGCGTAAAGGAAGGTTTTTAAAATTCTTTCTTGGCATACTTTTTATAAAGCAATCTATCTGGCGAAGCTTCGCCAGCGAACTGCTCGGCTCGTCAGCCTGCGCAAGGCTTTCTAAAAAATACGCCTGCAACAAATTTTAAAAATCTGCTATAATACACACATGACAGTTATAAAACATAAAGAACAAAGAGTTGGGGTTTTTATTGATACTCAAAATTTATATCATAGTGCTCGCAATCTATATCAGGCGCGGGTTAATTTCGGTGCAGTTTTGAAAGATGCAGTAGCGGGGAGGAAGCTCGTGCGGGCAGTGGCTTATGTTATCACCACTGAAGCAGGAGATGAAAAGAATTTTTTTGAAGCGCTTTCGAAGCTTGGTATAGAAACCAAAACTAAAGACTTACAAATATTTGCTGGGGGTGCAAAAAAAGCGGATTGGGATGTAGGGCTCGCTGTGGATGCGATAAAAATGTCACCCCGCCTCGATTCCGTGGTAATAATTTCTGGTGATGGAGACTTCATTCCATTAGTGGAATATTTACAGACGAATGGTGTACAAGTAGAAGTCGTTTCATTTGGTAAATCAACATCTAGTAAACTCCGTGAAGTGGTAGATGATTTTGTGGACCTATCTGAAAATCCTAGAAAATATTTAATGGGGGTGAAATAATTTCTATCTTTTTGCTTTTTGGTTATAAAATGCTAGGATAAATAATAGTTCATTAAAATTATTTATTAGTTAATCAGGTTCGCGTTTAGACACAAAGTAGTGTTTCCACTTATTATTTAAGTTGTGAAACAACACTGTAGTCTGGATACGAACCCTGCCCGCCTCTGGTGGGTGAAAAAAAGATGCAAAAAAAAGAATATAGTGTAGAGATCGGAGGGAAAACATTGACTGCTATTTTTACTGATTTAGCAGAACAGGCACAAGGCTCTGTAATATTAAAATATGGAGAGACTATAGTCCTCGCCACCGCCTGTATGTCGAAAGATAAACAACAAGGCTTGGGATTTTTTAATTTGACTGTTGACTATGTGGAGAAATTTTATGCAGCTGGAAAAATTTTAGGTTCTCGTTTTGTTCGCCGAGAAGGCAAGCCATCTGAAGAAGCGATCTTGGCTTGCCGAGTGATAGACCGCACTCTTCGTCCTCTCTTTGATCAAACGATGCGACATGCGGTACAGATAATAGTGACAGTACTTTCAGTTGATGATAACGACCCGACTATTTTAGCTGTAAATGCAGCTTCTCTCGCTCTCGCTGTTTCTAATATTCCATGGAATGGGCCTATTGGTTGTGTGCGCATTGGCAAGTATGACAACGATGACTTGAGGATTAATCCACCACAAAATTTACGAATAGACGAGGATACTCAATATAAATTTGATCTGACTGTTTGCGGAAAAGACGGTAATATAAATATGATAGAAGCTTCTGCGCGCCAAAGTGAAGAGGAGGAATTAGAGTCTGCCTTGCAAAAAGCAAGTGAGGAAATAAAAAAGTTGGAAGATTTTCAAAAAAATATTATTAAAGAAATTGGCAAAGAAAAAAGAATCATAGAAAAAGAAAAAATATCAGAAGAGTCAGTAGCTTTATTCAATGAAAATATTTTACCCAAGATGGAAGATGCTATTTTTGCGGGACCTGGTAAAACTAAAATTGAAGCATTGCATAATGTTTGGAATAAAATGGTGAGGGATGGTTTTAAGGATCGTGAAGATTTTAGTTTGGAAGATAATTTATTTGATGATACAGAAAATGAAATTTTGCATAAAAAAGCGATAGAAGAAAATAAGCGGGCAGATGGTAGGGGGATGGATGAACTTCGAGATCTATATGCGCAAGCAGGAGGTTTGTCATCACAGCTTCATGGTTCTGGAATTTTTTATCGTGGAGGCACCCATGTACTTTCGGTTTTAACTTTAGGAGGACCAGAAGATAGAAATTTGGTGGACGGTTTACAATTGAAAGTAGAAAAAAGATTTATGCATCATTACAATTTTCCGCCATACTCTGCGGGAGAAGTGGGAAGGGCAGGTTTTACTAATCGTCGAGAAGTCGGGCATGGAGCGCTCGCTCAAAAAGCTCTTGCCATGGTGTTGCCAGCTGTTTCCGAATTTCCATATACGATGCGTTTGGTTTCTGAATCAATGGCTTCAAATGGTTCAACCTCTCAAGCATCTATTTGTGCTTCCGTTCTTGCCTTGATGGATGGGGGAGTACCGATCTTAGCTCCTGTTGCTGGTATCGCTATGGGACTAATGTATGAGTCTGATGCAAAATATAAAATCTTAACGGATATTCAAGGCCCTGAAGATCATCATGGAGATATGGATTTTAAAATTGCAGGAACTAGAGAGGGAGTGACGGCTATCCAGCTCGATGTAAAAGTGGAAGGTGTACCAATAAAAATATTAGGTGAAGCGATGAGACAATCTAAAGGTGCACGAGTGGCTATCATCGACAGAATTGAAAAAGAAATTTCAAAACCACGCTCAGATATTTCTCCAAATGCGCCAAAAATTTTGATTATCAAAATTGACCCGAATAAAATTGGTTTAGTAATAGGTGGTGGAGGAAAAACAATTAAAGAAATTAAAGAAAAATCTGGCGCTGAAATAACTATTGAAGATGATGGAACGGTATATTTGACAGGAAAAGATGGAGCAGCCGAAAAAGCAAAAGAGATAGTGGAAGAAATGACCCATGAATTTAAAGTTGGCGAAATGTTGAAAGGCGAGGTTGTAAAGATTGCTGACTTTGGAGCTTTTGTGGCCCTGAATCCTTTTACTGATGGCATGGTGCATATTTCTGAAATAGCACCATTTCGTGTTGAGAGAGTATCGGATATAATAAAAGAAGGTATGATAGTGCCAGTAAAGGTGATAAAGATAGATAGTGAGAGAGGTAAGATCAGCTTATCTATTAAAGAAGCAGATAAGGATTTCTTCAAAAAGCTTTAAAATTCTTTATTTTATAAACTTTTCTTTGGTACGGATTTTTTGAAGCTTAAAAAATCCTGAAGTTCTCGGCTCGTCAGCCTCGAAACCCCGCGAAAAGTTATATAATAAAGAATTAACGCTATATGGAAAAAGATAATGAAATATTTCCCCACCCAACGGGTGTAGGCGGGGAACATAAAATAGTGGAGACTTTTGCCGGAGATATGGCAGAGATACTTGAAAATGACAGAGAGGGTTTGGTAAAAAAAATAATCCATAAGGAGAAAGAATATGAAGAGAAAAAGAAAAACTTTTCTCCAGAATCAAAGGAAAATAAACTTTTTATGTTTGTTAGTTTTTTATTTTTATTTTTTGCTTTATTAATTTTATTTTTTTTCTTTGTTAAAAAAGAAAATAATGTAGTGCAAGTTGAAAAAAGATTTACCCCTATTATTTTTAACGACCGGAATACCTTTTTAGAAGTTTCAGAACTTAAAAAAGAAGAAATAGCGCAGACTGTTTTAGGAGAAATCAATACTACTAAAGTAAAAGTAGGAGGAGTCGAAGGAATTTATCTAACAGAAAACAAACAAATCATCGGATTCAGAAGATTTCTCACTTTAATTAAGAGTAATTTTGTTAGCAATATTTCTTTGAGCGACAACACACTTTTTTTTAATGACAATTTCTTATTGGGTGGGGTGATTCTTGAATCTAAGAACTTTTTTATCTTACTCAAAGTACGTTCTTTTGCTGATGTTTTTGATGCCCTACATTCATGGGAGGAGAAAATGTTTTTTGATCTGAATGGATTTTTTGGATTGAATCTTTCAGCTGATACTAATTATCTTTTAACGAAAGAATTTCAAGATGGGATCGTTGAAAATAAAAATGCTCGTATTCTTTATGATAAAGACAATAAAGCAGTTTTAATGTATGTTTTTGGAGATGATAATTCTGTTGTTATCTCTAACTCACAAAACGCAGTACATGAGATTATGTTGCGTCTCGCTTCTGCTCAAAAAAAGCAATAAGATTTAATGTTTTATTTTTTTGATTTTTTCCCAAGGAAAATTTTTCTTGCCAAAATGGCCATATATAGCAGTCTGCTCATATATGGGTTTTTGGAGACTCAGAGTTTTGATTATAGCGAGTGGTTTAAAGTCAAAATTTTGGCGGACAATTTTTGATAAATCTTCCCCTTTTTCATTTATTGCTTCTATCATCAGAGGTTCAGCCATACCTATAGCGTAAGCGACAGATACCAATATTTCTTTGCCGTATCCTGATGCTACTAAACTTTTGGCAACAAAACGCGCCATATAAGCACCGGAGCGATCCACCTTTGTAGCGTCTTTTCCAGAAAAACATCCGCCTCCGTGGGGAATGAGCGCGCCATAAGTGTCTACTATTATTTTTCTTCCAGTTAACCCTGTATCTGCTGCAAAACCACCGGAAGTAAATTTGTCTGTCGGATTTACTAAAATTTTTACTGTTTTTCGCTCTTCGGGAGATAGAAGGGGATTGATTATTTTTTTTGTAATTTCTTTTTTTATTTCTTCCAAGGTAACATCTGGTGAATGTTGAGTACTCACTAATACAGTATGCAGTTTTCCATTAGTATAAGTTACTTGTGTTTTGCCATCTGGTTGGAGCCATTTTATTTTTTTATTTTTATCAGTACTTTTTCTTGTCTCTTCTAAGCGTCTGGCAAGTTTGTGTGCTAACACTACTCCTTTTGGTAAGAATTCCGGTGTTTCATTTGTGGCATATCCATACATAATGCCTTGATCTCCTGCTCCACCAATATCTACTCCTTTCGCTATATCAGGAGATTGAGTGACTATATGCGCAGAGATATTAAGTTTGTCTGTATAGCCAATTTTTTGATATACATTTTTTGCGATTTTGACATAATCTACCTTTCCTTTGGAAGTTACTTCTCCGCCGATGACAAGCTTGCCATGGCCACCAAAAATTTCTACGGCTACACGGCTTTTTGGATCTATTTTTAAATACGCATCTAAAATAGCGTCTGATATTTGATCACAGATTTTATCTGGATGACCGGAAGTTACACTCTCGACGGTGTAATTGTTGCTGTGTTTGTAAAACATGATAGGAGTATAACATTTCCCCCACCCCAGGGATAGGGGAAATCCCCTATCCCTGGGGTGGGGGAAACTTGCTATGAAAATATGAAATGTTATGATTGTGGCATGTTAGACAAGAAAAAAATTAAAGAGAAATTAGAAAAAGAAAGAGATGTTTTGCTTGAGCAGATGAAGGACTGGGGCAAATTAAATGGAGAGACAGGAGAGTGGGAAGCGATTCCGGAAGTATTGGAATTTCCGGAAACTGATGAAAATGATAAAGCCGACCGGTTCGAGAATTTTGAAGCTAGAAGTTCTATGATCAGAACCCTAGAGCCAAGATTAAATATTATTTTAAAATCATTGAAAGGAATAAATAGAGAGTCTTTTGGAAAGTGTGTAGTTTGTGGAAAATTTATTGAAATGGCGCGCTTGGAAGCAAATCCTGCTGCTCAGACATGTAAGAAACATTTAGAAAGTTAATTTATGAGTTTTGCCAAAGTTTATTCAGCGCAAGTTAATTTACTCAAGGGTTCTATCGTGACTATTGAAGTAGATCTCTCAAAAGGGCTCCACTCTTTTAGCTTGGTTGGTTTGCCGGACAAAGCGGTGGATGAATCCAAAGATAGAGTAAGCGGAGCCATAAAAAATTCTGGCTTTAAATCTCCCAAAGCAAAAAATCAAAAGATAATAGTTTCGCTTTCACCGGCTGATTTGAAAAAGGAGGGCCCTTTTTTTGATTTAGGAATTGCTTTGTCTTATATGCTAGCGGCGGGTGACGTGAAATTTGATTCAGAGAAAAAGATTTTTTTAGGAGAGCTGGGGCTCGATGGAACTTTGCGGAAAATCCGTGGGGCCTTACCACTTGCGCAAGAAGCTAAAAGACTTGGTTTTGAAGAAATATATTTACCAAAAGAAAATGCAGTCGAGGCGGCGTTAGTGGAAGGCATAAAAATTTTTGGAGCAAATAGTTTGCAGGAAGTGGTGAGGCATCTAAGCCCCAATGAGGCCAGCAAAATTTTTTCGGGTCCTCGGTCTGAAGCCAGACCAGCTCAAAAATCTTCTAGCCTCATTGAGGCTGGAGGATTAATTAATATTCAGCCGCAAACAAAAATAAATTATAAAAAAGAAATATCACGGATTGATTTTTCAGATATTCGTGGGCAAGAGGGAGCCAAGCGAGGTTTGGAAATTGCGGCAGCTGGCGGACACAATATCGCCATGTATGGCCCACCGGGCACAGGTAAGACGATGCTTGCTCGGGCATTTTCTCAACTACTACCAGATTTAGATCTTGATGAGGTTTTAGAAATTACAGGCATTCACTCAGTAGCAGGAAATACAAATGGAGAGTTAGTTTGTTTTCCTCCATTTCGTTCCCCGCATCATACTTCGTCCTATGTTTCTATTATCGGTGGAGGGACATATCCAAAGCCCGGAGAAGTGACGCTCGCACATCGCGGAGTTTTATTTTTAGATGAATTTCCAGAATTTGAAAAAAGAGTGATCGAATCTCTGCGCCAGCCACTCGAAGACAACATTGTTTCAATTTCGCGCGCCAAAGGAAATGCTTGTTTTCCTTCAAATTTTATTTTAGTCGCGGCGATGAATCCTTGTCCTTGTGGGAACGCGACTTCGAAACAAAAAGCATGCATTTGCAAACCGTCCGACTTAGATAGATATAAAAGAAAATTGTCTGGACCGATTGTGGATCGTATCGATCTCTGGGTTTCTGTCGGTAACGTTGATTATAAAAAATTAGGAGGCGATGGGGATGGCGAGAAAAGTGAAAAGATAAAAGAAAGAATAATCAAAGCGCGAGAAAACCAAAAAAATAGATTTAAAAAATTTGAGAAAGATATTAAGAAAAAAATCACAACTAATAGTGAGATGAATGTAAAAGATCTAGGTATGATGGTGCCACTCGGTGGCAAAGTGAGAGACTTGCTCGATGATAGTGCAGAACGTTTGAGCTTGTCTGCTCGCGCCTATCATCGGATAATTAAAATAGCATGCACGATAGCAGACTTGGAAAATTCTCCTGAGGTAGAAGAGCATCATATTTTAGAAGCGATACAATATCGACCGAAAGTTAATAACTAGTTATCCACAGTACCTTTGTTGACAAGTGAACGCTTGTTCACTTATACTATATTTACGACCAAGTCGCGGGTCAAATTAGTAAAAATAATAAATAAACATATGAGTCAATCACAATATTTAAAAATGCTAGAGAAGGAAATACAAAAAATCAATAAAAAAATTGATTTGAAAATTCTCCAGGGGCAAGATTATCGAAAGGAAGCAAGAGATCATAAATTGCTTTTAAAAAAAGTTCGTTATAACTCTAGAGTTAGTTTGACGAACAGATTTGTTACTCTATTCTTCAGAACAAACATCTATGCATAATTCCTATCAGGAAAAGATTGAATCTTTTTATAAAGAGAATAAAAGAATGCCAGCATACTCTGAAATGATGAAGTTATTCGGTTTCAAATCAAAGAATGCTGTGTTTCGAGTGGTGGAGAAGTTGATTAACATGAATATGGTTGAGAAGGATCATTTGGGTAGATTAATCCCATCTGAAACATTTACAGAAAATATTTCTAGTATTCCCATGCTTGGTTTTGTCACGGCTGGATTTCCGGCAACGGTGGAAGAAGAGTTGGCAGATAAAGTAAATTTGGATGATCTTTTAATAAAAAATAAGCCGCTAACATATATGCTTGAGGTAGATGGAGATTCAATGATCGATGCCCACATAAAACCTGGGGACATGGTACTCGTAGAAAAAACAAATACCGCTCGCGACGGGCAGATAGTTATTGCTGAAGTAGATGGAGAATTTACGATGAAATATTTTCGCAAAACTGTTACAAAAGTCTGGCTCGAACCAGCGAATAAAAATTATAAACCGATTTATCCAAAACATTCGCTAAACATTAATGCAGTAGTTAAGGCGGTTATAAGGAAATATTAATTTATAGAAAATAAAAAATCCCCATTAAGGGGATTTTTTATTTTATCTCGAGATAAAATTTAGGCAACCATGTCTTTCAAACCTTTTGCAGGTCGGAATTTTGGAACTTTCTTTGCAGCTACTTTTACTTGCTCTCCAGTCTTTGGATTGCGAGCCATTCTTGCAGCTCTTGCCTTTACGGAAAAGATTCCGAATCCAGCGATTGAAACTTCACCACCCTTTTTCAAGGTCTGGATGATAGCGTCAAACATTGAATCAACGATTTCCTCAGCTTGTACTTTTGTACCACCGAGCTTTCCATGTACTAATTCGGCTAATGCTTGTTTATTCATATATATTTTAAGTTGATATTTATAATATTTCGACCAATTAACCCTTATTTTTGATACCTCTACATTATATATCAAGGGTTTTTTAAGGCAAGTCTTTTGAAAAATTAAAAAATCTTTATAAATACCAATCTTTTTAGGGTACAGATTTTTCAATAAAAGATTAGACTTAAAAAATCCTGAAGTTTGCTCGCCGTCGCTCGCAAAACCCCCTAAAAAAATTGTATTTAAAAGATTTTTACCGCGCGTATTCAATAATTCGGGTTTCACGAATCATAGTAACTTTTATTTCTCCTGGATATTTGAGTTCTTGTTCTATTTTTATAGCTATATCGCGAGCCATAATTTTGGCTTCAGCATCTGATATTTTTTCTGGAGTAACAAAGATACGGATTTCACGCCCAGCTTGGAGAGCATATGATTTTTCAACAGCGGGGAAAGCGTTTACTAGTGCTTCGAGTTCTTGAAGTCTTTTTAGGTAATTTTCTACTGAGTCTCGGCGTGCGCCAGGGCGTCCACCCGAAATCGAGTCTGCTGTTTGCACAATGATGGACTCAATAGTTTCATAAGGGTAATCCTCATGGTGGCTTTTCATGGCAGTGATGATGCGTTCATCTGCTCCGAATTTTTGTAAAATACGGATACCTATTTCAACATGCGTGCCTTGCACTTCATGATCTAGCGCTTTACCAATATCGTGCACCAAGGCCCCAGCTTTAGCTATCGCTACGTCTGCACCTAACTCTTCTGCGAGCATGCCAGCGATATGGGCCATCTCAATAGAATGTTGCAAAACGTTTTGTCCGTAACTTGTGCGGAAATACAATCGTCCGATGATGGCGATGATACGTGGATCAAAATTAAATATTCCACATTCATAGACTGCTTGTTCTCCTTTTTCTTTTATTATTTTATTTATTTCTTCTTTGGCTTTTTCCACTAGCTCTTCGATCTTGGCTGGTTGAATACGGCCGTCTAAGATCAGATTTTCTAAAGCTAGTCTGGCGACTTGTCTCCTAATAGGGTCAAATGAAGAAATCACTATGGAGCCAGGGGTATCATCCACAATGAGTTCCACTCCAGAAGCTCTTTCAAAAGCGCGTATATTTCTGCCTTCTTTCCCGATTATTTTACCTTTGATTTCATTGTTTGGAATAGCGACTACGGTGGTCATCAATTCAGAAGCCGTGCTAGAAGATAGGCGCTGAATAGAAGTTGCCAAAATATCTTTGGCTCTGCGGTCTAGTTTTTCTTCGTTACTGTTTTCTAGTTTTTGGATTCTAACTAAAATATCTTCTTCATATTTTTTTTCAACATCTTTTAAAAGCTCATCTTTGGCTTCTACTTCAGTTAATTTTGCTACTCTTTCTAATTCTATTATTTTTTCTGCTTCTATTTTAGATACTTTTTCTTGGATTTTTTTTATTTCTTCTACTTTTACTTTAATATTTTCTACTTCTTTGTTTACTTCGACTTGTCGCGCATCTAAAAACTCGTCTTTTTTAATGAGTCTTTTTTCTGTTTCTTTAAATTCAATTTCTTTCTTTTTTTCTTCTTCTTTTAGATAAGTGAGTTGTTCTTCAGATTTCTTTTTTGCTTCGTCGGTGATTTTTTGTGCTTCTTCTTTTGCGCCGACCATCATTTGTTTGATGTCTATTTCAATGGATCTTCTTTTTCCAAGGGCAATAATCAGACGAAGATAATACCCGATGCCAACACCAAAAAAGAGCGCTATGGCACTTATTAGAATTATTATTGTTATACTCATAAGCTTTGAGCGAGCTTACAAGAACAAACCACTATATTTTTGGTTTTATTTCCTTGCTGGAAAAAACTTTAGTAAAGATAGACAAATTTTTCTTTAAAAACTTCATAATATATGGATATTCCTGTGAACCAGCTATAATTAAACAATTAAAAGATTGCGTTAAATTTTTAAATTTCAACGCTCTAAGTATAACAAACAAATAGAGTTGTGTCTAGTTGTCTCTGTTTGGTTTAGAAACAGGGATTTTTGATTTGGTGATTATATCGTCTATAATGCCATATTTTTTGGCTTCATTTGCGTCCATAAAGAAATCACGCTCTACATCTTTTTCTATTTCAGGAAGAGATTTACCAGTATTTTTTGCTAAAAGTTTATTTAAATTATCCCTAGTTTTCAAAATATGTTTGGCTGTAATAGCGATATCTGTTGCTTGGCCTTCTACTCCGCCCATTGGCTGATGGATCATGACTTCAGCATTTGGCAAAATAAAACGTTTGCCCTTTTTACCAGCTGATAGTACGATGGCTGCGCCTGAAGCGGCGAGTCCGACACAAAAAGTGGAAATATCTGGACGTACATGATTCATGGTGTCTACGATAGCCATAGTAGAAGTGACGGATCCGCCAGGGGAATTTATATATAGGAAAATATCTTTTTTGGCATCTTCGGATTCTAGAAAGAGAAGCTGGGCAATGACAATATTTGCCACATTGTCATCAATCGGACCTGCTAAAAAGACAATCCTTTCGCGCAAAAGACGAGAATAGATATCATAAGCTCTTTCTCCAAATTGTGATTTTTCTATAACTGTAGGTATTAACATGTTTTGATAATACACCCGTTTTATACTAGAATCAAGATATGCTTCTTGAACCATTTTACGATCCTCTAAAATCTTATGAGGAAAATTACGAAAAAGGACCTTTTGGTGCTTTTGCTGATGGAAAAATAGAAAATCCAGAAAAGGGAGTCTTTGCTGAAAAGTATGATTTTTTGGGTTTCAAAGTAAATTCTCCTTTTGGTATTCCGGCTGGACCGCTTATAAATGGAAAATTTATGAAAGCAGCGTTCGATAAAGGTTTTGATATTTGTGTGTATAAGACCGTGCGTAGTGAAAAATATCCTTGCCACCCTTGGCCAAATGTTTTGTCGGTAAAGATAGACGGTGATTTAACTTTAGAAAAAATGAAAGATGGCGTGGTTGTAGATAAGAATAATAAAGGAATACCAGAACTTATTACTAATTCTTTTGGTGTACCATCATCTGAGCCAGAATCCTGGCAAAAAGATTTAACTAATTTATTAAAGAATACCAAATCAGGTCAAATTGTTGTAGGAAGTTTTCAAGGAACAAAAAAAGAAGGACAAAGTGTAGAAGAATATATAAATGATTATCGCAATGTAGCTAAATTACTTAAAGATACTGGGGTAAAAGTAATGGAAGTTAATTTGAGTTGTCCAAATGAAGGTTCAAACAATTTACTTTGTTTTGATACAGAACGGAGCGTAAAAGTGGTTGAAGAGATAAAAGAAGTTATTGGAGAAATTCCATTAATTATTAAAATCGCTTATTTTGAAGATGAAGAAGCGTTAAGAAATTTAGTACAAGAGATTGGTAACATAGTGGAAGGTATTTCTGCGATAAATACTATGCCCACTAAGGTGTTAGATGAAAATGGAGAACAAGCACTTTCTGGTGAAGGCAGGTTGGTAAGTGGTCTTTGTGGTCATGCCATAAAATGGGCAGGTCTGGATATGGTAAAAAGATTAAAAAAATTGCGTGACAAAATGAGATATAAATTTACCATTATTGGTGTCGGCGGGGTGACTACACCAGATGATTTTTTTGAATATCAAAAAGCTGGCGCGGATATTGTGATGTCAGCGACAGGGGCAATGTGGAATCCATATCTTGCAAAAGAGATAAAAGAAAGGTTAAGATAAAAATATGCAAGAGACAATTGATATTCTAAAAAGTGTAGGGGCTGTCATTACTGACAGCCATTTTGTTGGTACTTCTAGTAGACATATGAATATATATGTGAATAAAGATAATTTATTACCTCACCCAAAAGAAACATTTGAGATAACAAAAAGGTTGGCAGAGTTGTGTAAAGATTTAGATGTGGATGTGGTGGCTGCCCCTGTCGTGGGCGGAGTAATTTTGGGCCACTTAGTGGCTTATCATTTATCTATATTAAAAGGGAAAGAAATTTTAAGCGCCTATGCAGAAAAAACTGATGAAGGACCAATGGTATTTAAAAGAGGCTATGACACTTTAATTAAAGATAAAAAAGTTTTGATTATTGATGATACTGTCGCCACTGGTTTTTCTGTACATAAAATGTTGGAAGTTGTTCGAAACTTTGGAGGAAATATTGTTGCGATGGGAGTTATCGCAAATAGAATTCCAGAAGAAATAAATAGTAAAACTTTAGGTGTACCATTTTTGTGGTTGTGTGAAATTCCAGCAAAAACTTATGATGAGAAAGATTGTCCATTTTGTAAAGCTGGAATTCCAGTAAATACGAAAGTTGGTCATGGTAAGAAATTTTTAGAATCCAAAAAATAAATAATGATTATCGACAAATACAACAAAAGAGCCAAGAAAATAAATTCACTTTTATGCGTTGGTCTGGATACGGATTTTGCAAAAATTCCAAAAAGATTTTTGAAAAAGAAATTTCCGCAATTTGAATTTAATAAATGGATTATCGAAGAGACCCACGAATATGCCGCTGCTTATAAACCCAATAGCGCTTTTTATGAAGCTAGGGGTGATAAAGGAATACGAGAATTAAAAATGACGATGGATTATCTGATAAAAAATCATCCAGATATTTTTACGATTCTTGACGCCAAGAGGGGGGACATAGGAAATACGAATAATGGTTACGTTGCTTCTATTTTCGATTGGTTTGGCTTTGACGCTTTCACTGTGTATCCATATTTAGGACAGGAAGCAGTGCAACCGATTTTAGATAGAAAAGATAAAGGAGTGATTTTGCTTTGCCGTACTTCAAATCCTGGAGCAAAAGATTTTCAAGATTTAAAGATTAATGGAAAACCACTTTGGCAGATTGTGGCAGAGAAAGTTTCTAAAGAGTGGAATAAGAATAAAAATTGTATGCTCGTCGTCGGGGCGACTTATCCTAAAGAGATGAAAAAAATTCGCTCTATTGTGGGGGATATGACTTTTCTAGCTCCAGGCGTGGGTGCTCAAGGTGGGGAATTAAAAGAAATGCTAAAAGCTGGATTAAACAGTAAAGGTTTAGGCTTAATAATAAATTCTTCTAGGGGTATAATTTTTTCCAATAATCCAAAAATTGAAGCCAAAAAACTACAAGACGAGATTAGGAAACACAAGCAGGAAATTAATTAAAAAAGAAAATAACTAAAATAGGAAAATATCAAAATTTATAAAGCAATCTATCTGGTGTTGCTACACCAGCGAACTGCTCGGCCCGTCGGCCTGCGCAAGGCTTTCTAAATTTTTTATTTTCCTATTTTAGTTTTCCACTTTTTCCACTTTTATCTAGGCTTGCTTCTGTGTGTAGAAATGTTACTATCATTTTTAATGTATCAACAGAGATTAAAAGAGAAAAAGTCTGGGGAAAAGTTTGCCACTTCTATCTTTTTAAGCTCCATTATCAATATTTTATTTTAAAACCCCTTTTGGGGTTATTTTTTTATGAATCAAAAAACATCTTATATAAAGACAGCTTCTTATGAAGCAAAAAATGGAGAAATCGATAAAGTTTTGCTTTTATATTCTGGTGGGTTAGATACTTCGGTAATGCTGAAATGGATCCAAGATAACTACAATGCAAAAGTAGTGACTTTGACTATGAACCTCGGGCAACAGCATGATGATCTAAAAGCTATTGAAAAAAAGGCTAAGAAACTCGGGGCATTAAAAACTTATACTTTAGATGTCAGGGAAGAGTTTGCGACTGAATATATTGCGAAAGGAATAAAGGCGAATGCTCATTATCAAGGAGAGTATCGTCTTTCGACTCCCATTGGTCGTGCCATTGTGGCTCAAAAAGCGATAGAAATTGCTCACAAGGAAGGTATCAAGTGTATTGCTCATGGTTGTACTGGTAAAGGAAATGATCAGGTGCGACTCGATGGGTATGTTTTAGCTCTTGATAAAAATATGAAAATTATCGCTCCAGTTAGAGAGTGGGGAATGGATCGAGAAGCAGAAATCAGATATGCAGAGGAGAATAAAATTCCTGTTCCAGCGACGATTGATTTTCCTTATAGTGATGATGACAATATGTGGGGAATCACTTGGGAAGGTGGAGAAATTACAGATCCGAAACTTATAGTGCCAGTAGAAAAATTCTTAACCACCTATACTCTTCCTAAAAATGCGCCTGATAAAGCTGAATTGGTCAAATTGTCTTTTAATAAAGGAATTCCTACAGCAATCAATGGCAAGAAATTAAAACTTTCCGAACTCATAATTAATTTAAATAAAATTGCTGGAAAGCATGGAGTGGGAACAGTGCAACTTCTCGAAGACCGTTTGGTAGGTTTAAAAAATAGAGGCATCTACGAACATCCTGGAGCGCACACTATTATCGAGGCGCATAGAAATTTGGAGAAATATGTTTCTACTAGACATCTCAATGAATTAAAAGAAATGATGGATATAAAGTGGGGCTATATGTGTTACGGTGCTTTGTGGTTTGATCAAACCATGGATGCTATTAACGCATTTAATGATTCCGTAAATGAGAGGGTTACTGGAGAGGTGACGGTGAGACTTTACAAAGGAAATCTAGAAGTAGTAGCTCTTACTTCTCCTTATGCGCTTTCTTACACTTCTTTTAACAACAGCGAAGGATATGATTTTAATGTAAATAATAGCGCAGGATTTACAGAAGTATATACTTTACAGATGAGACTCGCTAAAGAAATTGATGATAAGAAAAATAAAAAAAATAAATAAAAAATCATGACAAAATTGTGGGATAAAAAAGGAGTAAAGAATACTAACAGTAAGATAAGTCAAACCATAGAGGACTATACTGTTGGAGTTGACTATTTGCTTGACTTAGAACTTTTACCCTATGACATAGAGGGTACTCTCGCTCATGCCAAAATGCTTCATAAAATAAAAATATTAAACAAAAAAGAACTCGATACTTTACTTGCTGGCCTCAATAAAATTTTAACGCTTTGGAAAAAAGGAGAGTTTAAAATAGATAAGTCTCAAGAAGATGGGCATACAGCCATAGAAGCATATCTGACAGAGCATTATGGAGAAGTCGGCAAGAAAGTGCATACGGGGCGTTCTAGAAATGATCAATCTTTAGTGATGACTCGTCTTTTTAGCAAGGAAAAACTTCTAGAAATTAAAAAGAATGTTGAGATTTTAATTAAAGAATTAGAACAACAAATTAAAAAACAGGGAAAAATAAAAATGCCTGGCTATACTCACACGCAAAGAGCGATGCCTAGCTCGGTCGGCATGTGGCTCGGTTCTTTCTGTGATAGTTTGAAAGATGATCTGATTTTGATAGAAGCAGCGATGAAAGTCATCGATCAAAACCCACTCGGATCGGCAGCTGGTTATGGAGAAAATATTTTAGGATTGGATAAAAAATTTACCACAAAAGAATTAAATTTTAAAAAGGTGCAAGAGAATCCGATGTATTGCGCTATGTCTCGCGGGAAATTTGAAAATATGGTCTTGCAAGCTATTGGAGAAGTAATGTTTGATCTCGGTAAGATTTCAAATGACCTCATTCTTTTCACCACTAAAGAATTTAATTTCTTTACTCTGCCAGATGCATTTAAAACAGGTTCTAGTATTATGCCTCAAAAGAAAAATTATGATGTGTTGGAATTAATCAGAGGCAATGTCGCTATTTTTAATGGTTATCAATATCAAATAGAAAATATTATTAAGAATTTATTTTCTGGATACAATAGAGATTTTCAATTAACAAAAGAACCGTATCTAAAAGGGATGAAACTCGCCATGAATACCATAGAAATGATGATCCTTGTTATAGAAAATCTTGAAGCAAAAAAAGTAAATTTAGAAAATGCTTGCAGTACTGAACTTTATGCTACTGATGAAGCCTTGAAATTAGTGAAAGCAGGGAAAAGTTTTAGAGAGGCTTATCAAGAAGTAAAAGAAAAATATCAATAAAGTATGGAAAACATAAATCCTTGGAATTTAAAAAAACAAATGCTGAGAGATATCAAAACTAATGGTGGTTTTTCAAATTGCCATGCGCATTTTGATAAAGCATATTTTATAACTCGAGAAGGATTAGACAAAGCCATGATTGATATGGAGGTAAAGTGGTTTATGAGTGATGGTATGAAACGAAATAGTACAGTGGAAGATATAAAGGAAAGAATCAGACGAGCCCTGGATTTTTTAATTGAGCAAGGGTGCGAAATAACTTGTACTTTCGTAGATGCTTATGATGCTGTTGGGCATAAGGCTATTGATGCGGCTGTAGCCGTGAAAGAAGAATACAAAAACAAAATAACTTTATTGATAGCGACTCAGCCACTCGGTGGACTCATTGACGATAAGGCTCGCGCTCTTTATGAAGAAATTACTGCCAAGGCAGATATCGCCGGCGGATTGCCTTCGAAAGATCGCCCAGATGATGAAAAAAGTTTAGATTATCTTTTTGAAATTGCGAAGAGATTAAACAAGCCGGTGCATGTGCACATCGATCAGGAAAATAATCCAAACGAACGTGATATGGAGAAATTGATTGCTGCAGTCAAGCGACATAATTACGAGGGGAGGACTGTGGCTATTCATGCTATCTCTGTTTCGGCGCAACCAAAAGAATATCGGATGAAAATCTATAAAGAAATGGCGGAGCTCGGTATCGCTGTGGTGGTATGTCCTTCGGCGGCGCTTTCTATGCGACAGCTAGATCAATACAATGCTCCAGTGCATAACTCTATTGCCAATGTACCTGAAATGCTCGAAGCTGGAGTGCTGGTAGGCCTCGGTGTAGATAACATCGCAGACTTCTATGAACCTTTTGTGGATGGAGATATGTGGGTAGAGCTTCGCTTGATGCAAGAAGCTTGCAGGTATTACAATCTCGACGAATTAGTCAAAGTCGCTACTACTAACGGAACTAAAATTCTTTGGTATAAATAAAAAAATACCTTATTCAGGTAAAAGTGAGACAGGCAGAGCTGGGTATAAGACCCTGCTCTGCCTGTTGTGATACTAAACGATAAAAAAAACAAAAAACTTTTTGCTTAAGCCGGCTGTTTTATGCCGGATCTCTTCCTTTTGTTTCCCTTAAGATCTTAAGCGGATGTTACCTGTCGGAGTCCTGTTCCATCGTCGCTTGTTTTCCTTATTGCCGCTACAGGCTGTAATCCCTTGCCGTCATCCTGGCCCATTGCCTTTGTAGTTGCGATAGTCCAGCCGTCTTCTTTTGCGAGGTCCTGCTGCCCTGTTGCCTTCATAAGAATACCCTGATCCACGGTAACGGCGTCGGTGATAGTTGCGCCTTCTTCTTTTGCGAGGTCCTGCTGCCCTGTTGCCTTCATAAGAATACCCTGATCCACGGTAACGGCGTCGGTGGCTGCGAACGCGATAGCGGCGCACAGTACTGTAAAACAACAGCATAGCACTACCAATAAAAGTTTCTTCTTCATATTTTCCCTCCTAACAGAAAATTTATGAAAAAAATCTTACTCTAAATTTTATCAACAAGCTTCCTAACTTGTCGATACGGGTCTCGAGCGTCCCCGTTGTTTTTTTATTGTTTCAACGTACCTCCTTCAATTAGATACTATCAAATAACGATTTTTCGTCAATTTAGAAAAAGCGTGATTGTGGATAACTCGCCAGAGGCGAGCAAGTTCTTTTTTATTGGTTTTCTAAAAACTGAAAAATTTTTTCGTTGGTGAGGACATTTTCGGCGTGCATGCGGGCGCGTTCAGGGTCGGCGTCTTTGTAGTGTTCTAGGATTGCGGCGACTTCGTTGGCTACTTGTTCGTCGTCGGCGACTATTTTTTCCGCTTTAGCTATCTCATTTAAGATCAGAGCGAGTTTGGCTTTTTTTTCAGCATCAATTCTAAATTCTTTTCGCAAATCTTCTTTTGTTTTGTTTAAATGTTTTAAATAATCTTCAAATTTTAATCCCATTTGGGTGATGTCGGACTCCATGCGGTATAAGATTTTGTCTAATTCAACTTCCACTAAAATTTCAGGCAGATCCATAATACTACCTTCTACTATTTCTTCTATGATTTTTAGACGAGTTTTTTCTTTTTGCCCGTTTTCTTTTTCTAATTTTATATTTTCTCTTAGTTTGGTTTTAAAATCTTCAACATCTTTGAAGGGGCCAAGCGCTTGCACAAAAGCATCATCGAATGTGGGGAGTTCTGGTTCTGGGTGTACATGTTCCTCACCTTCTTTGTGTTCATGCTCTGCCATATGCACCTTGGGTGCGCGAGATTTACGGATATCCATGATGGTATTTTCTAAATCTTCATCAGAGACAACGATATTTTTCTCAGCATCGGTAACACCTCCTATTTTTTTTGCAGCGTCTTTGTAGTCAGGAAGTTTTATTTCCGGTAAGATAGCAGTTTTTATTTTAAATCCTAGAGGATTATTACGCGCTAATTTTATGATAGAAATTTCTGGTCTACTTATGACGTCTAGTTTTTCATCGGTAATTATTTTGGGGTAATGTTCACCCAAAGCCATCTCTGCCATTTCTTCTAGGATGCTAATCTCTGGGATATTAGAAAGCAAAACATTTTCAGGAACTTTGCCCTTTCTAAAACCATCTAATTTAACATTTTCACCAAGCTTTTTTAATGCTTTCGAATAATAAGACTCAAAAATTTCGGCTTCTAGTTCACCTTCAATTTCTACTTCACTTTTTGGAAGTTTGTTTACTGTTATTTTCATAATTTTTAGTCTATATTTATTTATGTTTTTTGTCAAAAAAATAACCCCGTCGCTCGTGAGCGACGGGGTTATTTTAATTCTTAATTCCTAATTTACACTATTCACATCCACGCCAGTGTTAACATCTGTCGTTTGTATATCTGCTTCTAGGGTATTTAGATCAGCAGAATCTTGAGTAGTGACAGTCTCGGGTGTGACAGAACTTTTATTTGATTTCCACATAAATATTCCAGCGATAATAATAAGAATAATTATTACTATCCCAATTATCATTCCGTTTGATTTTTTTTCTGTTTCCATAGTTTTCCCCGACATAGCGAGGTAAGTTAAATTTAATAATAATTTATTGACTGTCGCTTCCTGAATTATTAGAATTATCTAATTTCAATTTATCTAATTCTATTTTTACTTCGTCTTTTAAAGATTTAACTGCATCTCTAAGTGCTTGATGAGCATCTTTAATAAGATTTTGAGTATCTTGTGCAAGAGTTACTAATTTAGCTTTTTCTGTTGCAGAAAGTTTATTAACTGAGGTTGCTAGAATTGTGTTTATTTCTGTAATTTTTACATTAGCAGTATTTAGTTTTGTTTCAGCTGTTGTTACAAAAGCTTTAGCGTTCGTAACATTTACTCCCTTCAATGCTAGTTTGGCTATTTGATTGTTAATTCTATCTTTTAAATTATTCATTCTTGCAACTGCCGCATCAAATCTCTGTAATGCATTTTCTCTTCCAGAAATTCTTGTCTCGCCATCTAATTTTTTGGCTAAATTTTTTTCTCCTTTAAGGATAGATTTTAAATCCTCTAGTTTATTTTTTGCTACTTCACGTAGTGCCCTGTTTGCATCATCACCACTATCAGATGAATTGTCGATACGCACTCCAGCTGCATTAAAATCTCCTCTACCTTGGTCTGGGGTCCCATCATCATCACCAGGAGTATTGTCTATGCGTACTCCAGCTGCATTAAAATCTCCTCTACCTTGGTCTGGGGTCCCATCATCACCAGGAGTATTATCTACACGTACTCCGGCAGCGTTGAAATCACCAGAACCTTGGTCAGGAGTTCCATCATCACTACCACCTCCACTACTACTAACGCCACTGGAAGAATTACCAGAACTTCCATCTTTTGCTTGAGAGTTATTTGCATTCATCATAAACACTAGCATTAAAACAATCACAAACAAACCTATATTTTTTTTCATCATAAATTTTTTAGATATTAATTAATAATAATATTATTCTATTCTCAAACATCATCATTAATTTAACATTAATTTGATAATTGTTGATAAATAGAACCTCCTTTTTATATTTTATCAATAAAACAACTAAAAACAATAGCAACTTTATTCGAAGTTTTTCGAGTAAATATCCGTATATCTTTGTTCACACTCCTTTAATACTTTCAAGGCTTCATTTTTATCAAAAAACCCTTTTATTATGGTAGTTCCAGGGTTTTTTAGGTGTTTATAGTATTCCCAAAAATGCGTAGTTTCTTTTTTAAATTGCTCTCCTAGATCATCGATTGATTTGATGTGGTCGCTTCTTCGGTCATCAGATAAAACTGCGATGATCTTATCATCAATTTCTCCTCCATCTTCAAATTTCATTACACCGATAACACGAGCTTCAACCAAACATCCAGGGATGAGTGGTTCGGTAACATTGGCGATACAAATATCCAAAGGATCATTGTCATAGTCCCAAGTTTGCGGTATCGCTCCATAGGAAAAAGGATAAGCAAGAGATGAGTAGCCGACTCGATCTAGCTTGAGTTGCCCAGATTCGGTAATTATTTCATATTTACTAATAGCGCCAGAATTTATTTCAACAATAGTATTAACAACATCACTTTTTTCTTCTACAAATGTAGGAAGAACATGCAACAAATTGAGCATAAATTTTGAAGGTTTGTGATTTATGTTTGCCATAATTTTTATTATATCAACAAGAGAGGATCAAAGCAAAGCTTGCTTTTGTTTTGTCCGAGCGCCGTTGATATATGGTAATCCATATATTTTATTCCTCAATTTTTTCAACTGTAGAAGAAGTTTGAGCTTCGATGGGGGTAGTTGCTTCATCACCCTTGATATCTATCCTCCAGCCGGTGAGCTTGGCAGCGAGACGTACGTTTTGTCCACCTTTACCGATAGCGAGGGACAGCTGATCATTGGCTACTTCTACAATGGCTTTGTGCTCCTTTTCATCTATCACAATTGAAATAACTTTTGCTGGGGAAAGGGAATTAGAAACAAATTGGATGGGATTTTCGGACCAAGGAATGATATCAATTTTTTCTCCAGAAAGCTCTGTGGTAATAGTATTTACTCGAGTTCCTTTTTGTCCGACACAAGAACCGACTGGGTCAATATGTTCATCGTTTGAAAAAACTGCAATTTTTGTACGGGCGCCTGCTTCACGGGCAACAGATTTTATTTCCACTATACCGTTTTCTATTTCTGGTGCTTCGATGGAAAAAAGTTTTTCTACAAATTTAGGATGAGTGCGTGAAAGACGCAAGTTGATACCTCGATGAGTGTCTTCTACGCTATAAAGGTAAGCTCTTATTCTTTGTCCTCGAGTCCAATATTCTCCAGGAATTTGTTCTTCGGCTGGCAAGATTCCTGTCGCTCTATTGAAATCTACATAGACATTTCCTCTTTCTACTTTTTGAACTATACCAGAGATGACTTCTCCTTCTTTGGTGCCGTATTCGTCAATAATAGAAGTACGTTCCGCTTCGCGGATTTTCTGGATGATGACTTGCTTGGCAGTTTGTGCGGCGATACGTCCATAATCATCTTTTTGTTCTAGTGGGAAAATGATTTCATCATTGAGTTCTGCCCCTTTTTTTATTTTTTTTGCGTCTTCGAGAAGAATGTGATGTTCGGAATTAAAATGTACTCGTTCATCCATGTCATCTTTTATGGAATATTCCCCACTTTCTTTTTCGTCATCCATGATAGCGATACTTTCATCAACCACGATTTTTACTTGGAAGAAATCTGTTTTACCAGTTTCCATATCAAATTTGGCTCGGATGATTTGTCCTTTTTTACCGTAATCTTTTTTATAAGCAGCAGCCATGGCCTGTTCTATTGCTTCTAATATTTTTGCTTTTGGAATTTTCCTTTCTTCTTCCAATTGTTCTAACGCTGATTTGAATGTTTTTATGTCTAACATATTATTATTTTATTAAGTTTTATTAAAAAAAGCCCTGTGGCTACAGGACTCATACCAGAAAATAGTACCATAAGAGTGATTTTTATGCAAACACAATAGAGTTATCCACACCTCTGATTCACCCTTTTTCTTTTTTGTTCTATACTTATCTTAACTTATGAATAAAAATCAAAAGGTCGCAATAATTATTTTGATTGTCATCTTTTTAGGTTTGTTTATCTTTTATTTTATCTTCCGTTCAAAATCTCCTCCACCACCACTTACCGAAGCAGAAGTAAGACAAGCTCTCATTGATTCCACAACTGCTCCCATCACCTCAATTCCAATGAACCCAAAAGAAATAAAGCAACTCATAGATTCCACTACTGCCCCAACACAAAAACAAACACCAGCATTAAAAACAAAACAACCATTAACAGCAAATAAATATAAATATAATGAAAACTAAAATAATCCAAAATATAAAATCAATCATCTTAGCCTTAATTTTAGTACTTGGTGTAAGTTATGTTTCTGCTTTTAGTACTTGGGTTAATCCAACTTCAACTCCACCTAATAATAATGCTGATACACCACTTAATGTAGGTAATACTGGTCAAATAAAGGTTGGAGGTTTGACGCTGAACACAGGTGGGGCTCCTAATGGTCTTATTGTACAAAGTGGTAAGGTGGGTATCGGGGTAGCGAGTCCAGCTCAAAAATTGGATGTAGCTGGAACAATTCAAGCTACTGGATTAAAGATTACAACTGGTGCAACTGCGGGAAAAGTTCTGACTTCTGACGCATTAGGTGTAGCGACTTGGCAGGCAGCAGCAGCGGGAAGCGGAGATAATCTAGGTAATCATGTAGCGACCCAAGCATTAAATATGAATAATAATGTTATCACTAGGCAGGCCTCGGGTGATTTCAATACTGTTGAACTTCAAAGTGGTTCCGATCGAATTAGCTTTGATAATGGTTCTTATAATGGAGAAACAGTTTTTGCAGCGCTTATTAACGAAGGACCTTACCCAATACAGAGAAGAGGGAGTTTGAATTGTCCAGCTGGGCAGGCTATTCGTACAATTGGTGTAAATGGAAGTGCGACGTGTGTTGATGTGGGAGCAACTACAACAAGTGTTACTTTGACAAATTGTGAGTGGACTGCATGGGAATACAATGCTACTGGCGCCAATGTTAAAGGTGCTGGCTTGGGCCCAACATATTGTCCAGCTGGAAAAATTGCAAGTGGGTTTGATCTGGATGGTTCTTCAAACAATGATAACGAATCTGTTTTTCAAAGAATGTATTGTTGTTCAATGAGTTTCCAATAATCTTTGGTTTAATAAAATAATGAAAATTTCTTTTTTAAAAATTATTTTTGTTTTAGCATTTATTTTTTGTTTTTCTCCTTTTCTGGCTTCGGCAAGTGTTACAGACAATATGTCAGGTTATGCTTGGTCCTCAAATATCGGTTGGATTAGTTTTAATTGTACGAACAATAATAGCTGTGCGACTTCAAATTATGGTGTTAATAAAGATGCAAGTGGTAATCTTGTAGGATATGCTTGGTCACCAAATATCGGTTGGATCCAATTTGGTGGGCTTTCTAGTTTTCCAATTGGATCTGGAACGCAATCAATAAATGCAAAGATAAATGGTAACAATTTACAAGGTTGGGCAAAAGCACCTTCTGCTAGTGACGGTAGTAGTGGCTGGGATGGCTGGATTTCTTTATCTGGCGCAGGTCCAAATTATGGGGTAATTTTGACTGGTAATGATTTTTCTGGTTATGCATGGGGGAGTGAGGTAATAGGTTGGATCAACTTTGTTAGCGTTGCGGTTGATGCTGGACCTATTATGTCAGGTACTCTAACCCCAGCCACTTCTTCCTGCGTCATTGCTTCGGGGGCAAGTACTTGTACGGTAAACCTAAGTTGGTCTATCGTAAATCCAGTAGGAACTCCCACCGCTATTACCGCTAATGGTATGACTAATGTGAATGTGACCAATACCCTAGTAACCCCTCAGTCAGGAGGCCCTCTAGCCTTAACTGTTCCTTGGGGAGGTAGGATATTTTATCTTTACAACAACAATGTTCTTTTAGCTCAAAGTACAGTTAATTCAACTTCTGTAACTTGCGTAGCAGGAACTAGTTGGGATGAAACGAAGTGTGCTCCATCTATTTGCACCCCAACTCCTCCAGGCTTTACTGGAAGCGTAAGTCCATCTTCGGTTGCTGTTGGAGGGGCATACACATTATCTTGTGACTATGGAGTTAATTCTTGGTACATTTTCCCTACTGTTGGTTCTGGTTCGTGTGAATGGGTTAATACTGAAGGAACAAAAGGGAATTTCAATTGTACTGCCGGTTCGAGTACTGGAACTTTTAGTAATAATTGTGTCATTTATAATACCCCAACAGACACAGACCCATCCCATGGTGGTCAGTATTGTACAAGCACTAATGCTATAAATAGTCTTACGGTTACCGCTGATGGTAGTGGTAATTGTACTGATGGTATTCAAAATGGAAATGAAACTGGTATTGACACTGGTGGTCGTTGTACTGGTAGCAGTAATACCTGTTCTGATCCTAGTGAGCACTATTTATGTGGTGATGGCAACCCTGGCACAAATCAAACAAGTAGTCCTACTAAATGGTCTTGGAGGTGTGGTTCAACCCTTTGTTCAGAAAAGAAAATTCCAGGGTTTATAGAGAATTAAGAAAGATTTACTTATAGCAAAAAATTCCCCTAGCAGGGAATTTTTTGCTATACTAGTAACAATGCAAATTAACGAAGAACAATTAAAGAAATTTATTTTAGATGAAGGGTTGGTATCTGAAACAGATCTCAAGGATGCATTTAAAAAAGCTGAAATTAAAAAACAAAAAATTGGGGACGTTTTATTTTCAGATGGGAAAATATCTGAAACTGATTTAAAGCGAATAGAGGCTTATGTTTTAGGAATACCATTCGTTAGTTTGAATGATAAAAAAATAGATTTTTCTGTTCTTTCTTTTGTGCCTGAACCAATTGCGCGCAATTATAATATTGTCGCTTATAAAAAAAGTGAAAACAGCTTAGAGGTGGCGATGCTTGATGTTGATGACCTGCCGGTGATTGATTTTATTAAAAAACGTTCCGGCTTAAAAATTTTACCTAGGTTAACAGATACAGCTTCTATCAGATCTGTCTTGGTTCAGTATCGACAAAGTTTAGAATCTGAATTTCGAGATATTATTCAAAAAGAAAATGCTACTTTAAATAATTCTTTAGGAGAAGACAGTGAAGGTTCTGCAGAAAAAACTGGTGAAAAGTCTGAATTGGAATTAAAACAAATGGCAGAGGATCTGCCAGTGGTAAAAATAGTAGATTCTTTAATTTTTCATGCAATTTTACAAAATGCGTCCGACATTCATATTGAGCCTGGAGAACATGAGCTCACTGTGCGTTACCGAATAGATGGAATCTTGCATGACGCCATGGTCCTTGAGAAAAATGCTGGTTCAGGGATAACTGCGCGTATCAAAGTATTAGCCAATTTAAAATTGGATGAAAAAAGATTGCCCCAAGACGGCAGATTTAAAATAGAACAAAATGGAGAAAAAATTTCTTTTCGTGTTTCTACTCTACCTACTTTTTTTGGAGAGAAGACAGTGATCAGAATTTTAAAAGAAAACACCCATGGTTTTTCTTTAGAAGCGCTTGGTTTTCATGGTGAAGGATTAGAGCGAATACATAACTCATTGAAACAAAAAACTGGGATGGTGCTCGCTACTGGTCCGACCGGAAGTGGAAAGACGACTACGCTTTATACTTTGCTTGATATTTTAAATAGACCAGAAGTTAATATTTCAACAGTAGAAGATCCTGTCGAATATCAAATGCCTAGAGTCAATCAAACACAGGTTAAACCAGAGATTGGTTTAACTTTTGCCAACGGGCTTCGTTCATTATTGCGTCAAGATCCGGACATTGTAATGGTGGGAGAAATTCGTGATGGAGAAACAGCTGGATTGGCTATCAATGCTTCGCTTACAGGTCACTTAGTTCTTTCTACTATTCATACCAACTCAGCTTCTGGTGCAATTCCAAGACTTATAGATATGGGAGTGGAGCCTTTTTTGATAACCGCCACTGTGAAAACAATTCTAGCTCAAAGACTAGTGCGTCGACTTACAGCTAATAAAGAAAAATATTTCCTGTCTGATGTAGAGATAAAAAATCTTGCAAAGGTTGTCGATTTAGATAGAGTGTTAGATTTTTTAAAAATTGAAAAAATTGTGAGTGAAAAAGATGATTGGGAAAAAATTCCTTTTTATAAAGCGATAAAAAATGCTGAATTTGAAGATGGATATTCGGGTCGGGTTGGGATGCATGAAGTATTAAAAGTTACACCCACTATCAAAGAAATGATTATTAAGGGAAGTTCTCAGGATGATATAGAGGCGCAAGCAAAAAAAGAAGGAATGATGACTATGATTGAGGATGGAGTTTTCCAAGCAGTATTGGGTTTAACTACCCTTGAAGAAGTGTTCCGAGTTGTTTCAGAATAGTTAGTTGCGCTTCTTCCAATTTTTCTTCGGCTCATCCTTCTCGGAGTACCGAGCGGGACCCTACCGAAAGAAAAATTGGAAGAAGCTTTACAAAAAATGTTATTTTTATACAGCGCAAAATCAAAAACAGGGGAAATTTTGGAAAGTGTCTTGGACGCCACTGATCGTTATACTCTTGCTCGAGAGTTGCGTTCTCGGGGTTATGCTCCATTGTCGATTACAAAAAAAAATAAATATTTTAGTGATAAATTTTTAGCCCTGTCTGATATTTTTTCAAAAATAAAAGTTGCAGAGCAGATCATATTGACTAAAAATTTAAGTGGAATGATCAAAGCAGGACTCTCCCTTTCCAGAGCATTATCGGTTTTAAAAAAGCAAACAAAAAATCCTAAACTAATTAAAATTTTAACTTCTTTAATAAATGATATAAATTCTGGAGAAACTTTTTCTTTTGCTCTTTCAAAATTTCCAAATGTTTTTTCTAAACTTTTTACCTCGATGGCTCGTGCTGGGGAAGAATCAGGAAATCTGTCTGGAGCTCTTTCTGATATTGGATTAAATCTGGAAAAGTCTTATTCTTTGAATAAGAAAATTAAAGGCGCGCTTATTTACCCAGGAGTGATCATGTCAGCGATGGTCGTTATTGGTGTTTTGATGTTTGCTTTTGTGGTGCCAACTTTGGCAGGTACATTCAAAGAACTTGGAGTGGTATTACCTTTTTCTACTCAGGTCCTTATATTTTTTGGTAATTTTTTCTCGCATAATTTAATCCTAACTTTTCTAATAATTTTCAGTACAGCTCTCGGTATCATTTCTCTTTTTCAAGCTAAATTCATGGCGCCGTATATTGATTTTATTATTTTAAAAATTCCAGTTGTGAATAATTTAACTAAAGAATTAAATACTGCCCGCACGGCTCGCACTATTTCTTCGCTTTTAATTTCTGGTGTTTCTTTAACTCGAACTATTGAAATAACTGAAGATGTAGTGCAAAATATTTATTATAAAAAAGTTTTAAATGAAGCAAAATTAGCGATAGAAAAAGGAGAGCCATTTTCAAAGGCATTCGAAGCTCATCTTGATTTATATCCTGTAATGATGTCCGAAATGATTGAGGTCGGAGAGGAAACAGGAAAACTATCTGATATGTTGCTTGAAATTGCTTTATTTTATGAAGGAGAGGTAGAAAATAAAACTAAAAATCTTTCCACTATTATCGAGCCTTTACTCATGATTGTTATCGGATCGGGGGTTGGGTTTTTTGCTATTTCAATGATTTCCCCATTGTATTCAATTTTAGGAAGTATAAATTAACAACATGATTAATTTATTAAAAATTAAGAAAGATTTTTTACTAAAGACGCGGGGGATATCTGTAATAGAGATATTGATTATAATTGCAGTCCTTGGTATTATTTTTTTGATTTTTATTCCTCAATTTTCTAAATTAAGAGAAATGCAAGTACTCAAAAGCGGAGTTGGAGATATCTTGTCTTCCATAGACAAAGCACGTAGTGAAACGCTAGCATCTGTTGACTCTTCTTCTTATGGGGTGCATTTTCAATCTGATAAAATTATAATTTTTAAAGGTACAGTTTTTTCTGATTCTGATGTAAATAATAAAACAATAAACATTACAACACCCGCAACTATTTCTGATATTACTCTCGGGGGTGGGGGGAGTGATCTTTATTTTAATCGTCTTTCAGGTGCACCAAACACTACCGGAACTGTAATAGTTTCCACCACTTCTTATTCAAAGACGATCACAATTTCTGCTACTGGAGTTGCTAGCGTTAATTAAGATGAAAAATATTTTTTTTAAAAAAGGTTTCATGGTTGTGGAAGTATTAATAGCTGCTTCTATTATTACTGTTTCTGTTTTAGCTGCGATGACGGTTGCTCAAAAATCTATTTTTGTTTCTCGCCAAGCTTTGCATGTGACACAAGCGTCATTTTTATTAGAAGAAGGAGCCGAGAACGCGCGAATTGCTAGAGATAATGCTTGGAGTAATGTAGCGAGTATTAATTCTTCGGAACAAATAGGAATTTTTACTAGAACGGTTGTTGCTTCAAATACGAATCGTGACAATACTACTAAAGATATTGTTAGTGTCGGAGGCGTTCTTGATCCTGGAACAAAATTAATAACTGTTACTGTTTTTTGGCAAGAAGGCGGGCAAACAATAACCAAATCATTACAATTTTTCATATCTGATATTTTTTTATGATAAAAATTAATCGACAAAAAAATGGTTACGCTATCTTAGAACTTCTTTTTTATGTCGCTTTTTTTTCTATTCTTTCTTTGGTGGTGATCAATGCGATGATTACAATGGCTAGAGCATTAAAGGAAACTACCATACACGCGGAATTAATTCAGAGTGGAAATATCATGGAAAGAATGTCGAGAGAAATTAGACAAGCTAGTGATATTATATCAATCAGCGCAAATGATTTAGTGCTTGATGCTGGGTCAGGCAAAACAATAGAATTTAAGTTAGTTGGTTCAGATGTTCAACTTTGGGATACTAGCACTAATATTGGAAATTTAAATTCACCCAATATTATAGTTACCGCTCTTACTTTTACTCAAATAATTACAACAAAAGGAAAAGCGGTTAAAATAGTTTTAACTATAAGGCCTATTAATGATGCATCAGGTAATATCCAAGATTTTTACAATACGATTGTGTTAAGAGGGAGTTATTAATAAAATGAAAAAAACAAGAAGAAAAGTTAATAATCAATCAGGTGCAGCGATGCTTATATCTGTTTTATTTTTCCTTTTCATTTCTTTGGCAATAATTGCTGGGCTTGTAGGGCCGACTGTGCGGGAATTTAGGAATGCCAGAGTGAATTTGAATTCTAAGCTAGTATATTTTTTAGCGGAATCTGGAACAGAAGATGCGGCGTATAGGATATTAAACAATATGACGATAGGAAATAGTGAAACAATAACTCTGAATTCTAATTCAGTGACCACTACAATTTCTACTCTTTTGGGAAATATTAAGGAAGTTGATTCTCTGGGTGACGTTGAAAGTTCACAGCGGAAAACTAGTCTGACTCTTAAAACTGGAGAGGGTACTGTGTTCAAATATGGATCACAAGCAGGAGAAGGCGGTTTCGTTTTTCAAAACAATTCTTATGTAAGTGGCAGTTTGTATTCAAATGGTGATATTCTTGGTTCAAATGGTGCTTATGTCACAGGCGATGCATTTGTGGCTGGGAATACTGGATTAATTTCAAATATGCGTATTGGTTACGGTGGTACTGGGAATGCGCATTCCCATAATGTAACTGGTTCAACAGTAACTGGTACAATTTATTGCCAAGTTGGTTCTGGAAACAATAAAAATTGTGATACTTCACAGGCTGATCCTGAGATTAAGGAAATGCCAATATCTGATGAAAAAATTACTCAATGGAAAACTGATGCAACTAATGGTGGAGTGACGGAAAACAATGTAATAATTTCTACACCAACTTTTCTTGGTCCCCAAAAGATAATAGGTAATTTGACAATAAATGATATTTTGACCATTACAGATACTATTTATGTAACAGGTAATATTATAATTAATGCTATTCCAGGACAACCAACACCACCATCTTTAAAGCTGACTTCTTCTTATGGAGCAACCTCAGGTATTATAATTGCTGATGGTTATATTATAATAAATAATGGTGTTGCTTTTGAAGACTCCGGAACTACTGGAAGTTATATATTACTTTTATCAAATAGTACTTGTGATGCAAGTATGTCTGGAAGTCCTTGTAATGGACATAATGCGATTGATGTCAGCAATAACTCAGCTATTTCAATATTAAATGCTCAAAAGGGCACAATTTATTTTAGTAATAATGCAAGTGTAAAAGAGGCAGCAGGAAAAAAAATAGAATTAAAAAACAACACGCATTTTGATTATGGAAGTGGGTTGATAAATGTTGATTTCACAAGTGGCCCTTCGGGTTCTTGGGTTATTGATAGTTGGGAGGAAAGTATTTAAAATATGTTAGAATAATTCTATGTCTAAAAAAATTATTATTGGTAATTGGAAAATGAACCCGCTTACTTCAAAGGAGGCGGAAAAGCTTTTTTTTGACGTGGTAAAAGGAATTTCTGAAATTAAAAAAACTGTAAAAAAGACTGAAGTCGTAATTTGTCCGCCCAGTATTTATTTAGAAAAATTAAAAAAAATTAGAACTAGTAAAATACTGCTAGGCGCGCAGAATGCTTTTTCTGGAGATGTCGGTGCTTTTACCGGAGAAGTTTCAGGAGAAATGCTTTATGAAATAGGAGTTAGATATGTGATTTTAGGACATTCAGAAAGACGTAATCCATCAGCCATAGGAGGGGAAACAAATGAAATGATAAATAAAAAAATAAAATCTTCACTTGTTGCAGGACTTTATCCTATATTATGTGTTGGAGAAAACACTCGTGATCTTAGCCATGGTTATTTTAATTTAGTTAAAACACAAATAGAAGAATGTCTGGCTGGAATTTCTAAAAACTCAATTTCAAAAATTATCATTGCTTATGAGCCAGTCTGGGCGCTTTCTAGTACAATTGATCGCAAGGATGCCACGGCTCTTGATTCTAGAGAAATGGCTATTTTTATTCGTAAAATTCTTTCTGATAAATTTGGCCGAGAAGCAGGGAGCACTAGGATTATTTATGGTGGTTCCGCTAATGAAAAAGATGCGGAAGATTTTCTAAAAAATGGAGGAGTAGATGGTTTGCTCGCTGGTCGTGCTAGTTTAAATGCAAAAAAGTTTGTAGAAATTGTAAAAATATGCGAAGCATTAAATCAATAAAAAATATACAAGGGAAAACGGTGCTGGTGCGGGTGGATTTTAATGTGCCTATTAAAAATGGGAAAGTGGAAGATGATTTTCGCATAAAAAGAGCTTTGCCAACAATTAATTTTTTACTTAAAAAAGGTGCGAAATTAATTTTAATTACTCATCTTGGTAAAGACGGAACAGCAAGTCTGAAACCAGTGATAAAACATTTTTTTGCAATTTCAAAAATACCTGAAAACAAAATAACTTTTTTTGACAATATCAGAAAATTTCCTGGTGAAATGAAAAATGATAAAAATTTTGCCAAAAAACTCTCAACCATGGGGGATATTTATGTGAATGACGCTTTTTCGGTTTCACATAGAAAACATGCTTCATTAGTAACGTTACCAAAATACTTGCAAAGTTTTGCCGGATTGGAATTTGAAAAAGAAATAGAAAATTTGTCTCACGCTATTTTAAAACCTAAACATCCATTTTTATTTATTTTAGGCGGGGCTAAATTTTCCACTAAAATGCCTCTCATAAAAAAATACTTAAAATTAGCAGACTACGTTTTTGTCGGTGGAGCTTTAGCCCATGATTTTTTAAAAGTGAAAGGATGTGAAATCGGTGAGTCTTTGGTCAGTAATGATAATTATGGGATTGAAGAATTATTGAAAAATAAAAAATTGATTATACCTACTGATTTTATAATGAAAGACGGGGCTATTATAGATATAGGAGAAGAGGCAGTGAAAGATTTAGCTTCTCTAATAAAGAAGTCGAAACTTATACTCTGGAATGGTCCGCTTGGCAAATATGAAGACGGCGGAGCGAAAGCCACAAAAAAAGCATTGAGGCTGGTTGCAGCTTCTAGAGCTGAAAGTATTATTGGCGGAGGAGATACTGCGGATTTAATAGATAAAATGAATATAGAAAATAAATTTTCTTTTGTGTCGACCGGAGGTGGCGCCATGCTAGATTTCTTGGCAAATGGAACCCTACCAGGAATCAAAGCGCTTCGATAATTTTTTTGGCAGCTTCTACTGATTCATTATCTTTATATGTTTTTATTGGAAACATAGGTAGAGCATCTTTTAAATATCTTGGAATTAGGTGAACGTGGAAATGCGGGACGTCTTTGCCTACGACTGATAACTGTACATAATCGCACCCAATTCCTTTTTTAACGGCTAGTATTAATTTTTTTGCTAATGTAAAAATTTCTGAAATGATTCCATCATCTGCGTCTTGTATCCAGACAATATGCTTTTTAGGAATTATTAAAAGGTGTCCATCGGAAACTGGCTGGATGTCTAAAAACACCAAAAAATCTTGGTTTTCATGGATTTTTGTGCAAGGGATTTCTCCTTTGACTATTTTACAAAAAATGCAGTTTTCCATAGAAAGTTTTATAAAATAAAGTTTTGGAATGGTCTGGCTGGGATAGGGACCCAGAGAACCGAGGACCTGAGAAAACTTTGATTTTATAAAACTTTCTATATTGTATGCTAAAATTCAATTTATGCAAAGATACGGAGAATTATTGCGAACACTTTTGGAAAAAAGGGGAATTGTTGATGAAAAACAAGCGGAAATTTTTCTAAATCCAAATTATGAACGTGATTTTCATGACCCATTTTTAATGCGAGATATGGAAAAAGCTTGTGTGCGTTTATATGAAGCAATAGAAAATAAAGAAAAAATAATTATTTACGCAGATTATGATTGCGATGGGATACCTGGGGCAGTTATCTTGACTGATTTGTTTCTATTATTGGGATATAAAAATTTTGAAATTTATATTCCTCAAAGAAATTCGGAGGGCTACGGACTAAATCTTGAAGCGATAAAACAATTTTCAAAATCTAATGTGAAACTTTTAATTACGGTGGATCTTGGCATTACTGCAATAAAGGAAGTAGCGCAAGCAGAAGTCGATGGTATAGACGTAATAATAATGGATCACCATTTGCCAAAAGAAACTCTACCTCGTGCTTATGCAATTTTAAATCCAAAGGTGGATGAATATCCGGAAAAAATGCTTTGTGGGGCGGGAGTTGTTTTTAAATTTGTGCAGGGGTTTATTCAAAAATATAGTAAATATTTTGACATTAAAGATGGTAGTGAGAAATGGATGCTAGATATGGCGGGATTAGCGACGCTTTCTGATATGGTTCAGCTTACGGGTGAGAATAGAGCTATGGCATATTTTGGAATGAAAGTGCTAAAGAAGACTCCTCGTCCAGGATTACAAAAACTTTTAGCAAAAATGAAGATTGAACAGAAATATTTATCTTCTGACGATGTTGGTTTTATGGTAACACCTAGATTAAATGCCGCCTCAAGGATGGACGATCCGATGCGAGCTTATGAACTTCTTGCCACGAGAGATGAGTCGGAAGCGGATGTACTTTCAAATCACTTATCAAAAATAAATGATGAAAGAAAAAATATCGTGAAGGGTATTATGCGTGATGTAAATAAACATATAGATAAAAAATTAGAAAGTGGAAAAGGGTCTGACGTGATAGTGATAGGTAATCCAGAATGGAAGGTAGGAGTACTGGGACTTATCGCGGGGAAAATATCAGATAAATATAAAAAATCTGTTTTTGTATGGGCGAAAGATGAAAATGATTGTATTAAGGGTTCTTGTCGGAGCGATGGATCTGTTTCTGTGGTGGAGCTGATGAGTGAAAACAGTGAATCATTTGTGGATTTTGGCGGGCACGAGCTGGCAGGAGGGTTTACTGTTTACGATGATAAAATTCATTTTTTAGAAGAAGCGCTTTCTCTTTCTTTTCACAAAGTAAAAAGAGAAAAAAAAGAATATATTGTAGATTATGATATTAAATCTGATTTAGGCATCGTGAATATTAAAAATTGGAAGGAAATAGAAAAAATGACACCTTTTGGAATAGGAAATCCTAAACCAGTTTTTTTCTTTTCTGACGTTAAGATAGAAAAAATAAAAAAATTTGGCAAAAATGGATCCGGAGAACATCTAGAAATTATTTTTTCTGATTCTTCTGGTAAAGTTACAGCAATTTCTTTTTTTTCTGATTGTGATTCTTTTGACGTACCTCTTGTAGAAGATAAAACAGTCAATCTATTGGCTACATTTGATCTATCTAGATTTAGAGGGAGAGTTGAGTTAAGATTGAGAATAGAGAATATATTATAAGAGATGCAAAAAGAATATAGCATGAAAATTTATACAGATGGAGCAGCCAAGGGGAACCCAGGCAGGTCCGGATGGGGGGCGGTTTTTATCGTAATGGATAAGGTTTTTGAAATTGGTGGAGGGGTAGACCATGCCACAAATAATCAAATGGAGTTAACAGCGCCCATTGAAGCTTTGAAGTTTCTAGCTAGGCAAGGTCTAGTCGGAGATGATGTGGAAATTGTTTCTGATTCTAAGTATGTGATCTTGGGAATTACAGAATGGATTTTTAATTGGCAAAAAAATAATTGGCGCAATGCTAAAAAGGAGCCTGTTTTAAATCAGGTTCTTTGGGAAGAATTATATTCTCTTACACAAGAATTTGCTTGTTTACCAAATAGGGAAAAAATTAAATGGACTTATGTAAAAGGACATAATGGAGATAAATATAATGAAAGGGCGGACGAAATAGCTACCAGTTTTGCGGAAGGCAAGCCGGTAAAATTGAAAAAATAGTTATCCTAAATGCGAGATAGAATTTTTTATACAATTTGTTTTGGTTTTTTATTTGGAGTGCTGACGCGCTCTTTTATTTTGGTAGATTTATATTTGGTTATTTTGTTTAGTGTGATTGCTGGTGCATTGTTTATATTTTTTACATTAGTCTCAAAAAGTGATTGGACCTGTCTGCGCAGGCAGGGAATTATAGTTTCTATTTTTATTTTGGCTTTTAGTTTAGGTGTTTACAGATTTAATATGGTGGATGTGCCGAATTCTCTTGTTTTTGAAAATCAAGTGGGACAAGAAGTAACTTTTTCTGGAGAAATTACAGACGAGCCTAGTATAAAAGAGAATAACCAGCAATTGATAGTAAAAATAAAAAAAGAAAAAGATAAAACACATATTTTATTAACCACTAATTTAGATATAGATTATAAATATGGAGATGAGATAAATTTTTTTGGCGAATTAGAAAAGCCGGGAAATTTTATTACTGATCAGGGAAAAGAATTTGACTATATAAATTATTTACGGAAAGATGGGATTTTGTATGTGATGAGTTATCCAACAATTTCCATTGTTTCGCGCGGGAATGGTAACTCAATTCAAAGCATCTTATTTTCTATTAAAGATAAGTTTTTGGAGAAAATAAATTTTGCTATTAATGCCCCTGAGAATCTTCTTATGGGCGGGCTTATTTTGGGCGAAAAATCTTCTTTTAGCCAGGAGCTGAGACAGAATTTTGTGGATACTGGTACGATACACATCGTTGCTCTTTCTGGATACAATGTGACAATTGTGGCTGAATGGATTATGAAATTATTCTCTTATGTAAATTTTGGCTTGCCTGCACAGGCAGGTATTGGAATGGGAATATTAACAATAATTTTATTCATTATAATGACTGGTGGAATTTCGACCGCTATTCGGGCGGGGATAATGGCGACTTTGGCATTAGTGGCCCGCGCGACTGGGCGCAACTATGATGTCGCGCGAGCTTTATTATTGGCTGGGTTGTTTATGATAATTCTTAATCCTTTTCTTCTTGTTTTTGATGCTTCTTTTCAACTTTCTTTTTTGGCGACAGCCGCTGTGATATTTATTGCTCCTAGAATTGAAAAATATTTTCTATGGGTACCGAAAACTTTTGAGTTACGAGATATAGTATCAGTCACTTGCGCTGCTTATATTTTTGTTTTTCCTTTTATTCTTTATAAAATGGGTAATTTTTCACTCGTAGCCTTACCAGCTAATATTTTAATTTTGCCCTTTATTCCTCTTACGATGATGTTT
Organism: Minisyncoccota bacterium; assembly: GCA_041662205.1. Classification (GTDB taxonomy): domain Bacteria; phylum Patescibacteriota; class Minisyncoccia; order Phycocordibacterales; family UBA9973; genus UBA9973. Next base: position 159,617 of record JBAZSZ010000002.1, read on the forward strand.
GGGTTTGTTACTGGTTTTCTTGGACTTGTTTATTATGTATTGGCAGTGCCTGTGGGTTATCTTTCTTATTTATTTTTACATTATGAGCTCGGAGTAATAAGTTTTTTTGCTGATCTACCTTTTGCGTCTTTTACTTTTCCAGATTTTCCACTTTTGCTAACAGTTTTAATATACATCTATTTTATTTATAAACTTTTTGGCAGAAATATAATAAGTTTTTTTAGAGAAAATCAAGAATAATGTTTTTAAGGGGTTTCGAGGCTGTCGAGCCGAGAATTTCAGGATTTTTCAAGCTTCGAAAAATTTGTACCGGCAAAAATATTACTCTTGATTTTCTCTACTGAGAATTTTTGAAATTTTCCTCTACCATTTCCCAATTTAGATTTGCGAAAAAGTCTTCAACATATTGTTTTTTACCACTAGGTTGATAGTCTGTCACAAAAGCGTGTTCCCACATATCAATACCCAAAATCCAATTAAGACCATTTAATTGTCCTAAATGATGCTCATCTATCCAAGCATCTATAAATTGATTTGTTTCTTTGTCCCAATATAATACGGCCCAGCCGATCCCGCGAGTCATGGCTAGAGATTTAAACTTAGTAAGCCAAGCATCAAAAAATAATCCTTGTTTTTCTATAGCATTTTTAAATGTAGAATTTGTTGGTAGTGGCCTTGCTCCTCCTTCAAGAGATTTGAAATAATATTCATGATTACGCATGCCGTTGAATTCAAAACCAAATCTTCTATGTAATTCTCCTATCAAATAAATAACACCCGGTGTTAATTCTCTTATTTCAGACATTTTGTCATATTCTTCAAGCTTTTCCAAAATTAGGTTTGTGTTTTTTACATAGCCAGCATAAAGCTTCAAATGTTCTTCAATATTTTTTGAAGAGATACCTTTTAAAGTTCCAATATTAAATTTTTTTTCTTCAAACTTCTTCATGCTAATATTGTAGCATGTCTAAAGATATCAAACAGTACAGGCTGTTTATTCTTACATTTTTTCTTTTATTTACAACGGTTTTTCTGGCTCATTTAGATTGGCAAAATTCTCACCGTAGCTTTACTTTTGCTATGCTGGACGTCGGTCAGGGTGATGCGCTTTTTGTAGAATCTCCGACAGGTACGCAAGTAATGTTTGATGGTGGACCGGCGCGCAAAGTTTTAGGTCCACTTACAAGAGTGATGTCTCCATTTGATAAAACTATTGATGCATTAGTTATCACTAATCCAGACGCTGATCACATTGGCGGGTTTTTAGATATTTTAAAAAATTATAAAGTGGGTGTTGTGTTGGAGTCGGGTACTTTGACTGATTCCAAAACTTATCAAAATCTTAGGGAAGAAATGAAAAAGCAAAACATTCCGGATATTTTAGCTAAAAGAGGAATGAGATTGGATTTAGGTGGTGGAGTTGTGATTGATATTTTATTTCCTGATAGAGATGTCTCCGAGTGGGCTACTAATGATGGAGGAGTAGTGGCGCGAATGACTTATGGAGAGACGTCAATCATGCTTACTGGTGATATAGGAGCAAAAACAGAACAAATAATTCTTGAGGAAAATTCTCAGATACAACTAAAGAGCACTATTTTAAAAGTCGGACATCATGGTTCGCATACTTCTTCGTCTTCGGGTTTTGTAAAAGCTGTTTCTCCGATGTATGCGCTCATTTCAGATGGTAAAGATAATAACTATGGCCACCCACATAAAGAAACACTCGATACTTTAGCTAAATTTGGAGCAAATATTTTCCGAACTGACTTATTGGGCACAATGGTTATGAAATCCGACGGTCAGAATGTCAATTTTTTATTCCACAAGTAGACAGGAAAATAAATATGATATACTTCATTTCATGAAAGATAAAAAAATTGAGAGTCTTATTAAAAATGAGACAAAGAGGCAAAAAAGTATTATTAATCTTATTCCTTCCGAGAATTATGTTTCTAAAGATGTTTTAACAGCGCTCGGTTCTATTTTTGACAATAAATATGCTGAAGGATATCCCTATGCTCGATATTATGGAGGGCAAAGATACACAGATGAGCTAGAGACTCTTTGCCAAGATAGAGCTCGAAAACTTTTCAAATTAAAAAAAGATTTATGGCATGTAAATGTTCAGCCACTTTCAGGGTCACCAGCAAATTTAGCTGTATATTTAGCACTTGTGCCACAAGGGGGCAAGATCATGGGGCTACCTCTTTCTTCTGGTGGACATTTGACTCATGGTCAAAAAGTTTCAATCACTGGTAAAGTTTGGGAACAAGTACCTATCGGGATAGATTTGAAAACTGAACTTATTGATTATAAAAAAATGAAAGAGGATGCTGTTAGAGAAAAACCAAAACTAATTGTTGTAGGATTTACTGCCTATCCAAGAATAGTTGATTTCAAAAAATGTCGTGAAGTGGCTGATGCTTGCGGAGCATACTTAATGGTAGATATGTCTCATTTTGCTGGATTAGTAGCGGGTGAAGCTTATCCATCACCCTTTCAATATGCAGATGTCGTTACAACCACTACCCATAAAACTCTTCGTGGCCCTCGAGGTGCCATGATTTTTTCTAGAAAAGATAAAAAAATTGGAGATAAAAATATTTCAGTTTTGATTGATAAAGCTATTTTCCCAGGCATACAAGGAGGTCCGCATATGGGGCAGATAGCAGCTATCGCTGTCGCTCTCAAAGAAGATGATTCACCTGCGTTTAAAAAATATGCAAAACAAATTCTCAAGAATGCAAAAGCATTAGCAGACGAACTTAGTCGCTTGGGTTGGAGAATCGTTTCTGGGGGGACAGAGTCGCATCTTATTTTGGTGGATACTTGGATGGATGGAAAAGGTATTTCAGGAAAAGAAGCCGAGGCCAAGCTTGAAAAAGCTGGAATCATTTGCAACAAAAACACGATTCCAGGTGAAACTCGTTCACCATTTGATCCTTCTGGTATTCGGATAGGTACACCAGCAGAAACTACTTTAGGTAAAAAAGAGAAAGATATGATCTTGATCGCTAGAAAAATAGATAAGACTTTAAAGGGGAAGAAATAAAAGTTTAAAATAGTTTTTAATTTAGCTCTTTTTCTGCTATATTTTCTATATGGCCAAGAAGAAACAAAGAGGGAAACTCATCGTTATAGATGGCACTGATGGCAGCGGGAAGGCGACGCAGGTTAAATTTTTGTCGGAGAGGCTAAAAAAAGAAGGGAAGATAGTAAAGATTGTTGATTTTCCTGAGTATTATAAGAATTTTTTTGGAGCATTTCTTGGTCACTGCCTTTCTGAGCAATATTATAATTTTTTAAATGTTCATCCAAAGATTGCTTCGGTGCTGTATGCGGCGGATCGTTTTGAATCGAGCGAGGAAATGAGAAGTTGGCTCCAAAAAGGATATATCGTTATTGCGAACCGCTATGTTTCTGCTAATCAAATTCACCAAGGCGGGAAAATCAAGGACACAAAAAAACGTAATAATTTTATAAAATGGCTGGATGAAATGGAATACGGAGTTTTTAAAATTCCTCGTCCCGACGTTACTCTGTATTTGAGTTTGCCGATCGATATTGTTTCACAACTTTTAAAACATCGTGATAGTAGTAAAATGAAGAGAGCTTATTTAAAAAAGAAAAAAGATGTGCATGAGGAAGATGTAAATTTTCTTAAAAATTCTATAAAAAGTGCTTTAAAATTAGAAAAAGAAGTTCCTCATTTTATTAAAATTGACTGTGCTCCTAAGGGAGAAATTTTATCTCGTGAAATAATCCACGAAAAAATTTATGAAAAGATTAAAAAAGTTTTGAAATAATAAATAAATGCAAATTAAAGTTAAAAAACTCATAGAAGATGCAAAATTGCCAACCCATGGGCACCCCGGGGATGCGGGGATGGATTTTTATTGTGTGGAAGATGTTCTTTTTCCACCTGGTAAACAGGAGAGAGTCCGCACTGGCATAGCCATTGAAATTCCAGAAGGACATGTAGGTCTTATCTGGGACAAATCAAGCATATCTTTTAATCTTGGATTGAAGATCATGGGCGGGGTTATTGATTCTGGTTTTCGGGGTGAGATCACTATGAATCTTTTGAATGTTTCTAATAAAGAAGTATTGATGACCAAAGATCATAAGATTGCTCAAATGGTAATTCAAAAATTTGAACATTGTGATATTGTAGAGGTTGATGAGCTTTCAGAGACTGTGCGTGGAGAAGGCCGAGAAGGGAGTACTGGTAAAAAATGATATAAAATTTTTACAAAAACATTCTAAATTATGGAACAAGAAATAAAAAATTTAATAAAAGATGCACTAAATAATCTAAGCATAGAAGTTAGCAATATTGTTCTAGAACATCCAGAAAATTCATCCAACGGAGATTATTCTACGAATGTGGCTTTAGCTATATCAAAAAGTGTTGAAAGAAACCCTAAAGAATTAGCAGAAAAAATAATTACTGAAATAATTAGGTTAAATATTGATAAAAATATTGAAAAAATAGAAGTTGCTGGTAATGGTTTTATTAATTTCTATTTATCGAGAGAGTTTTTTAGAAAAAGTATCGAAGAAATTTTAAATAATCCAGAAAACTTTGGGAAAAATAATTCGTTAGAAGGGAAAAAAATAATGGTGGAATATACGGACCCAAACCCTTTTAAGCCTTTTCATATTGGACATTTGATGAGTAATGCTATAGGAGAATCAATCTCGCGTCTTGTAGAATTTTCTGGAGCAAAAACTACGCGTGCAAATTATCAGGGAGATGTCGGGTTGCATGTAGCGAAAGCCATTTACGGACTTTTAGAAAATGAAAAATTACAAAATAAAATAGGATCAAATGCGCTACAAGCATCAAATATAGGGCGAGCTTATGCGCGGGGCGCAGAGCTTTATGAAATTGATGAGAAAATAAAAAAAGAAATAGATGAAATAAATAAAAAACTTTATATTAAAGATAATGATAAAAAAGACAAAAAAATAAATGAAATATATGAGTGGGGTTTCAAGGTGACGATGGAAGCTTTTGAAGATTTGTATAAAATACTCGGTACAAAATTTGATTTTTATTTTTTGGAAAGCATGATGGCGGATATCGGGCGAGAAATTGTAAATGATAATATGGGAAAAATTTTTGAAGAATCTGAAGGAGCTATTGTGTTTAAAGCAGAGAAGTACAATATAGAAGGTCAGCCTAAATTTCACACTCGAGTTTTTATTACTTCCCAAAGTTTACCTACATATGAAACTAAAGAACTTGGCTTAACAGCTGAAAAATTTAAAACTTATCCGGAGATGGATTTATCTATTGTGGTTACTGCTAATGAACAAATGGATTATATGCGGGTTGTGGCAAAAGCTATTTCTCTTATTCATCCTGAATATGAGAAAAAAATGTTTCATATTACTCACGGGATGATGCGTTTGACTACTGGCAAGATGGGGTCCAGAAAGGGAAATGTCATTACCGGGGAATTTCTCTTAAATGATGCTCGAGATGCTATTTTAGAGAAAATGACTGATAGAGATTTTTCTCCTGAAGAAGAAGAAAAAGTGGCAAACGAAGTTAGCGTTTCTGCCTTAAAATATTCTATATTAAAACAATCAATTGGTGGAGATATTGTTTTTGATTTTGAAAAATCTATTTCTTTTGAGGGAGATTCAGGGCCATATTTGCAATATTCTTATGCTAGAGCGAATTCAATTTTAGAAAAAGCACAAAAAGAAAATATCTTGCCAGATCCACATGCTTTCCTGCCAGAAATTTTTGAAGTAGAAAAATTATTATATAAATTTCCGGAAGTTGTATTACGTTCAGCAAAGGAATATGAACCGCATTATATTGTAAATTATTTAATAGAAGTTGCTCGTTCTTTTAATAGCTTTTATGGCAACAATATTATTGTAAATAAAGAAGACAAAACTTCTTCTTATAAAATAGCTCTGACTTACGCTTTTTCTTTTGTAATGAAAAATGGTTTGCGCCTTCTCGGCATCGTGGCTCCGAAGAAAATGTAGTAGAATAGGACGTGACTCAAAGTGAAGCTTTAAATATTTTAAAAACTGGCGCCAATGTTTTTTTAACGGGGGAGCCAGGGGCGGGGAAAACGCACACTATAAATAATTTTGTGAATTATTTGCGTGCCTGTGAAGTAGAACCTGCGATTACTGCTTCTACAGGTATTGCTGCGACGCATATCGGCGGGATGACTATCCATTCTTGGAGCGGAATCGGTATCAGAACTAAATTAGATAAATATGATTTAGATAAAATTGCGAGCAGTGAATATGTTTGCAAGCGTGTTCGTCGGACCCATGTTTTGATAATTGATGAGATTTCTATGCTCTCTACAAAGATGCTTGATATGGTGGATCTGGTTTGTCGGGAAATAAAACAAAATGATGAACCATTTGGCGGCATTCAAGTTATTTTGGTAGGTGATTTTTTTCAATTACCGCCGATTGTAGGAATGCACGATAATAATAAAAATAAACAAAGTTCACTTATCTCAGAGGTCGGACCTATGGGGATTTTTGCTTATAATAGTGGAGCGTGGGAGAGAGCTGGGTTAGTTGTTTGTTATCTGACTGAACAGCATCGACAGGATGATAAAGATTTTCTTTCCGTTCTTTCCGGCATACGTGAGAATAATTTTTCCCAAACACATAAAAAATTTATAACTGCTCGACAGATTGATCTTGATGATATAGGAGAAGAGACCATGAATATTACCAAACTTTTTTCGCATAATATAGACGTAGATCGGGTAAACAATATTGAACTTGGAAAATTAGAGGAAGAAGTAAAATTATTCAAAATGTCTGGAAATGGAAATGATAAGATGATAGAGACACTTAAGAAAGGATGTTTGTCGCCAGAAAATTTAGAGCTTAAAATCGGAGCGGTGGTGATGTGCACCAAGAATAATCAAAAAGAAAGATTTGTAAATGGCACACTCGGCGTGGTGACAGGGTTTGAAGAATTTAGCGGACATCCAATTATCAAAACTAGAAACGGACGAAGTATTATTGTTCCACCCTCGGATTGGATGGTAGAAGAAAATGGAAAAATCCGCGCACAAATAACCCAGATACCGCTCCGACTGGCTTGGGCTATTACGGTGCACAAGAGCCAGGGGATGAGCATGGATGCAGCGGTAATGGATTTGTCGCAAGTGTTTGAATTCGGGCAGGGTTATGTGGCGCTTTCTCGTGTGCGCAGGCTCTCGGGTCTTTATCTCCTTGGAATCAACGAGCACGCTTTTAAGGTGCATCCAGAAGTTTTAGAAAAAGATATTTCTTTTAAGAAAAAGTCTAGAGAAGCAGTAAAAGTCTTTGGAGAACTTTCAGAAAATGATCTAAAAAAAATGCACAATGATTTTGTAATTGCTTGCGGTGGAAAGATAGGGAAAGAGAAGATGAAAGGCGCATCGAGTACCGCGCGCCTTGACGCATTTTCCGAAATCAGAGAAAAACATCCCAATGCGTATCGTCCATGGAGTAAAGAACAAGATGAAGAATTGAAAAAGTTATTTACTTCAGGCGCTAAAATAATTGATCTAATGAAAAGTTTTGGTAGGAAAAGGGGTGGGATTACAGCTAGGCTCGAAAAGCTCGGGTTGGTAGAGAAATAAAGCATCTTATGTTAAAATCAGCAAATAATGGCTGAAAATAGTGAAAAAAAGAAATCTGAGGTAGCTTTGCGCGAAGAGCGGATTTTAGAGTTTTGGAAGGAAAATAAAACTTTTGAAAAATCTTTAGAGCAAACAGAAGGGAAAAAAGAGTTTGTTTTTTTTGAAGGTCCACCGACAGCAAATGGCAAGCCGGGTATTCATCACCTAGAAGCGCGAGCATTTAAAGACGCAATCCCTCGATATAAAACTATGCAGGGTTTTCATGTTCGTCGAAAGGGTGGATGGGATACGCATGGATTACCAGTAGAGTTACAAGTTGAAAAAAAGCTCGGGCTTAATTCTAAAAAAGCTATCGAAGAATATGGCGTCGCAAAATTCAATCAAGAATGCAAGGAAAGTGTTTGGGAATATTTAGATATTTGGAATAAATTTACTTATCGTATTGGGTATTGGGTAGATCAGGAGAATCCATATGTGACGTATCGTAATGATTATATTGAATCTGTTTGGAATATCGTGAAAGAAATAAATAAGCAGAAGTTACTTTATAAAGATTATAAAGTGGTGCCTTGGTGTCCTAGGTGTGGGACAGCTTTGTCTTCGCATGAGCTCGCGCAAGGATACGAAGATGTAAAAGATTTATCTGTTTATGTAAAGTTTAAAATAAAAAATCAAGAAAATACTTATATCATTGCTTGGACTACTACACCATGGACATTACCGGGCAATGTTGCATTAGCTGTAGGGGAAGATGTAGATTATAGATTAATTATAAAAGGTAATGAAAAATATATTGTTGCAGAAAAACGAATTACAAATCTATTTGAGTTAGATGGGACTGCTACTTTAGATAAAACGCTTAAAGGCAAAGATTTAATTGGTCTAGAATACGAACCTCTTTATCCATATCTTGCAGACATAATTTCTGAAAGTGAAAAACCTAAATTAGAAAAAGCATTTAAGGTTTATGGAGCAGATTTTGTGACCACTCTAGACGGAACTGGGGTAGTGCATACGGCGGTAATGTATGGACAGGATGACTTTGAGTTAGGTACTAAAATTGGTTTGCCGAAACAGCATCTCGTCGGATTAGACGGAAAATTTTTACAGGGAACAGGAATGTTTGAAGGCAGATTCGTTCGAGACGAAAATGTGGCAGTAGACGTCATAAAAGATTTAGCGCACCGTAGTTTGCTTTTCAAAAAAGAAAAATACGAACACTCTTATCCGCATTGTTGGAGATGCAAGACAGCGCTTATTTATTATGCTCGAGATTCTTGGTATATAAAAGTTTCTGATCCAAAAATAAAAGATAAAATGATAGCGGAGAATAAAGAAATAAATTGGGAACCGGCTCATATTCGGGATGGACGTTTTGGTGAATGGTTAAGGGAAATAAAAGATTGGGCAATTTCTCGCGAACGATACTGGGGCACACCGCTTCCAGTGTGGAGCTGTGAGTCTTGCCAGAAGATTGAGGTTATTGGAAGTATTGAAGATTTAAAAAATAAGACAAAAAAGTCAGGGAATAAATATTTTGTAATGCGACATGGAGAAGCAGAAAATAATGCTCTTTGCCTTTATTCTTCAAATCAAAAAATAAATCATTTAACAAAAGATGGAGAGGCTGAGGTAGAAAAAACAGCAGAAGTTCTTTTAAGTAAAAAAATTACTAAGATTTATTGTTCACCTTTTTTGAGGACACGAGAAACTGCTGAAATTGTCGCTAAACAAACGAACTTTCCAAAAGATCAGATTATTTATGACGACAGAATTCGGGAATTAGAGTTTGGTGATTTTTCTGATCGTCCTGAGAAGGATTTTTGGGATTATACAAAAAATAAAAATTGGGAATTTGATACTGCCGTTCCTGGTGGGGAAAGTTATCAAGATGCAAAGAATCGAATGGGAGATTTTCTTTATGAAGTTGATCAAAAAAATAAAAATGAAAATATTTTAATTATTTCTCACGGATTAGCAATTGAGATGGTTCCGGCTATTATTGAGGGAGCAGATAAAAAGCGCTCGCTTGAAATTTTTCATTCCCATATATGCGACAAGCCAGCTTCATTGCATAGAGAACACGAATTTATTTCTCTTCCTCATAATGTATATTATGAGCTTGATTTACATAAACCTTTTATAGATGAAGTTGATCTTGTTTGTGGGTGTGGTGGCAACTTGAGACGTACCAGAGAGGTGATGGATGTCTGGTTTGATTCTGGCTGTATGCCATTTGCCCAAGACCATTATCCATTTGAAAATAAAAAGTTGGTTGAAGGCGTTGGATATCCTGCAGATTTTATTTCAGAAGCGATAGACCAGACTCGTGGATGGTTTTATACTTTACACGCCGTTGGCATACTCATGGGGCGGGGCAAAGCATATAAAAATGTAATTTGTCTTGGGCATTTGATGGATGCCGTTGGTAAGAAAATGTCTAAATCTCTCGGTAATATCGTAGATCCTTGGGAAATGATAGAAAAATATGGAGTGGACACCTTACGGCTTTGGATGTATTCAGTTAATCAACCAGGAGAATCAAAAAACTTTGATGAAAAGACAGTGGCCCTTCTCCATCAACAAGTTTTTGGTTTACTTTATAATATACTTGCGTTTTATGATCTTTACCGAGATAAAAATTTAGAAACAAATAATAAACCTAATTCAAAAAATATTTTAGATCAATGGATCTTGGCGCGTTTAGATGAATTGATAAATGAGTCTACCAAAAAAATGGACGATTACAAATTGCTTGAACCAGTCAGGGCGATAAGAGATTTTATTGGAGATCTTTCTACTTGGTATTTGCGTCGTTCACGCGGACGCTTGAAAGATAATGACAAAGAAGCGAAAGAGACCTTGTATTATGTATTAAAAACTTTAGTAAAACTTTTAGCTCCTTTTGCGCCATTTACAGCGGAAGATATTTGGATGAAATTAAAAATCGATAGCGATGAAGAAAGCGTGCATTTAACAAAGTGGCCAGAAATAGAAAAAGTAAATTTAAAAATAATAGAAAGAATGAAAATAGTGAGAGATGTTGTGACAAAAGGGTTAGAGTTTCGCCAAAAAGCTGGAATAAAAATTAGACAACCTTTGCAATCTTTTTCTTTTGAGTCGACAGATTTAGATGAATATAGTTTTCTTATCAAAGATGAACTTAACGTAAAAGAGATAATCAACGGTGAGCTTATGCTCGATACAAATATAACCCCAGAATTAAAACAAGAAGGGGACTATCGTGAGTTAGTACGTGCCTTGCAAGATATGCGTAAAAATCAAGGGTTGACGCCGAGTGATATTATAAATATTTCTTTTGAGACTGATAAATCTGGACGAGAGCTAATAGAGAAATTTGAAACAGAAATGAAGAAAACAGTGTTAATTTCTAAAATAGCATTTGAAAACAACGATGGAGAGGAGGTAAAAATAGATAGCTTGGTTTTTAAAGTAAAAATTGATAAAATATAAGTATGAAAATCAAAAAACTTGGGCATTGTTGTTTGGTGATAGAAACGAATGGCAAAAAGATAATGACTGATCCGGGGCATTATACTGTGGAGGAACATGAAAAAGAACGCGACCTCGATTTAGTTTTAATAACCCATGAGCACTTAGATCATTTTAATATTGAATCTTTGAAAAAAATTATAAAAAATAATCCAAACGTTCTTGTCATTACGAATGATGGAGTAGGAAAAATATTAACGAAAGAGGGTATAAAGTATGAAGTTTTGAAAGACAAGAGCCCTAAAGATTTTTCTGGAGTGGAGATAGAAGCTCATGATTGCAGGCACGAAGAAATTTTTCAAGATTTTGGGCAAGTTTTAAATACGGCTTATTTTATAGATAAAAGATTATTCTTTGGAGGAGATTCTTTTTATAATCCAGGCAAGCCGATTGAGATTTTAGCTTTGCCAGTCGCTGGTCCTTGGACTAAGGTGAAAGATACAATCAAGTATGTCATTGAGATAAATCCACAAACTTGTTTTCCAGTGCATGATGGAATGTTGAAATTTTTTGGCTCATCTCATGAAGTACCTAGTTTTGCTCTGGCTATGTTTAATATAGCTTTCAAAAATTTTGAAGACAAAAAAGAAGAGGAATTTTAATGCATCACATCTATCATACTGAAGGGATAATACTAGGGAGCAAGAATTCTGGTGAGGCGGGAAAGTATTATTATATTTTTACTCGTGATCTAGGGATGGTTTATGCGACGGCTCAAGGAGTGCGGAAGATGTCTTCCAAGTTACGTTTTGTTTTACAAGATTTTGCTTATATAAAAATTGATTTGGTGCAAGGGGTAAATTTTTGGCGAGTGACCAGCGCCTCAAAAACAAATATGTTAGGACAACTCACAAAAAATTCTGGGACTTTTGAAGTTTTTTCCAATATTACTAAATTACTAAAAAGATTGCTTGCCGGCATTGAACCCAATGAATCCTTATTTGTTGATTTGGTAAATGGATTAACTATTTTAGAAAAATCTCAAACAGGGGACTTGCGAAATATTGAAGCTATTATTGTTTTACGTATACTAAATAATCTAGGATATATCGGAGAAAATGAAGTATTACAAAACCTTACTAAATCTCCATTTGAAGAAAATCTATTATTTGAGATCTCTAAATCAAGATCCGAGGTATTACATCAAATAAACAAAGCTCTCAAAGAGACGCATTTGTAAAAAATTTTTGTAATTTATTCTTACCCTTGTTTTTTTGCCTCTATTGACTTCATTTCTTCTACAAGTTCTTTAATTTTTTTAAATATAATTTCTGCATTTTCTAGTTCTTCCTTTAAACGATCCATGGTTTGTATTTTACGATCTATTATTTTCTCAGCCTTTTCAGTCCAAGACTTAAAATCCTCAACAGCTCTATCATATTCCTCTATAAGTCTAGCGTATCTCTCTCCATAAGTTCCATCTCTACGCACTCGGTGAGCTACTAGATTTTTATATTTCTCTTCAAGTCTAGCTAGTTCTTCCCCTCTTGGATAAACTATTGGGTTTTCCATAATTGTATTTTTTATGATTTATAATTTCTGTTTCTGATAATAACTTAATTATAACTAACTCAAATTTATTGTAAATATCTCCTTCTTTCTTCTAATTTTCCTTCTAAGATGCTACAATCATGTATATGTCATCAGATGATATGAACAAGCTCAATAAGCTCGAAGATTTAAAAAGTAAGCTTTTTAGTAAGAGCTATCAGACTAAAATAGAGCATCGAGATGTATTTTCTAATTTATATAAAAATGACGCATCTGATTCTTGGAAGACAGAAGAAAAAATTGAATCTAGGGATGCAGATGAATTTTTCATGAAAACATCAAGATTTAAAAAATTTTTTATTTTTTCAGTAATTTTTTTTATCCTAACTTTGGGTTATGCAGGCTATGTTTTTTTTGTTGGAGGGAATATTGTTTCTAATAATAATATTGATATTTCCATACTTGGGAATAATTTTACGGCTGGGGGCGAAGAACTTTCTCTCGTTGTCGGAATTATCAACAGAAATAATTCTGCTTTAGATTTGGTGGATCTTGTTATGGAATATCCCAAAGGGGGAGCCGTAGACTTGTCTTCTGATACTGAACATTTTCGTACATCTTTGGGCACGATTCCAGCTGGGGCAACCCGGAATGAAAATATAAAAGTAGTTCTTTTTGGAGAACAGGGAAGTGTTCGCCCGATAAAAATAATTCTTGAATATAGAGTAGCGGGATCTAATGCAATTTTCTTGAAAGAAAAACTTTTTGAAGTAAATATAACCTCTACGCCGATAAATCTTTCTGTAGAGGCTCCTCTTTCCATAAATCCCAATCAAGACATTACTTTAAATGTAAAAGCTGTATTGAACGCCACAAAGGCAATTCCTAAAATACTTGTTAAAGTTGATTATCCATTTGGATTTACTTTTAAAAATTCTGTGCCAGCTCCTTCTTTTGGTAACAATGTTTGGGATCTGGGTGATATAGCTCCGGGGGCTGAACACAGTATTGTGATAAATGGCAAGATGGTAGATGTATTCGATGGAGAAGAAAAATCTTTTAATATTTCAAGCGGTTCACAGTCTGATGCAGACAAATCTCTCATTAGTGTAATTTTCAATTCTATAAAGAATATCGTATTGATTAAAAAACCTTTTATTGAAGCGAATGTTTTCATAAATGGTGTTTCCCAAACAGCATATGCGGTAGATGCGAAGACACCAATCAGAGCAGAAATTCGTTATTTAAATAATTTAGATACCAAGGTAGATGATTTGAAGATAAAAGCAAAAATTTCTGGTAATGCTTTTAATCAGAGTTCAATAACTGCGCAACAAGGTTTTTATGATTCATCCAAGGACGTGATTACTTGGGATAAAAATTCTCAAAGCCAATTAAGAGAATTGAATCCGGGGGACTTTGGCTCTGTTTCTTTTTCTGTTTCTCCCCTTTCTTTATTTTCTGCATCTAGTGGAATGTTAAATAATCCAACTATCAATATTGAGGTAAGTATCTCAGGTAATCAGGCTATCGAAGGTTCCTCAACAAATGAACTTAATAATTCAAGTGGGGCAGTTATTCACATAATTTCAGATGTTGGTTTTTCTGAGAAAGCGCTTTATTATTCTGGACCTTTTGCCAATACCGGTCCGATCCCTCCAAAAGCTGAACAGTCGACAACTTATACTATTGCATGGACTCTTTCTAACACCTCGAATAGTATTTCAAAAGCGCAGATAAAAACCACTCTTCCTTCTTGGATAACTTTTGTCGGACCAATTTCTCCTGCTGGTGAGGATTTGACGTACAATGATTCCACCAGAGAAATAACTTGGAATGTGGATAGAATACCGAAAGGCTCTGGGATTACAGGTCCGACTCGCAATGCTTTTTTTCAAATTTCTTTTAAGCCTTCACTTTCTCAAGTTGGCACAATTCCACTCATCATAAATGATGCAATTTTGACTGGGCATGATGATTTTGCTAATGTGGATATAAAGATAAATAAAGCAGGTCTGAATACTAGGCTCGATAATGACGTAGCCTTTCCTTCTGGTAGTGGGATTGTCGTGAAGTAAATAAATTTATGAAAGAAGAAAATAAAAAAGAAAAAAAGGATGATTTGATGGAAAAAATAGTTTCCCTTTGCAAAAGGCGAGGGTTTGTATATCCAAGTTCTGAGATCTATGGTGGGATGGCCGGAGTGTATGATTATGGCCATTATGGAATTTTATTTAAGGAAAATATTAAAAATGCCTGGCTCAAGCATATGATTCAGCTTCGAGAAGATGTCTATGGTTTAGATAGTGCAATATTTATGCATCCTCAAACATGGGTCGCTTCTGGTCATGTAGGGGGGTTTAATGATCCGCAAGTGGATTGCAAGAATTGCAAATCTAGATTTCGAGCAGATCATCTTTTGGAAAGTTTCGGAGTTATTATTGATGATAAAACTCCAATAGAAACTATGAACTCCGAACTTGATAAATTGCGGGCAATCAAGAAGCTTCTCTGTACGAATTGTAAATCAGCTGACCTGACCCCCGCAAAGACTTTTTCTCTTATGGTTAAATCAAATCTTGGTTCTCCTGTAGATATTATGACTGAAGAAAATGTTACATATCTAAGACCTGAAACTTGCGGAGGTATTTATTTAGAATATAAAAATACTTTAGATTCTTTGCATCCCAAATTGCCTTTTGGCATAGCGCAGGTAGGTAAGGCATTTAGAAATGAGATTGCGGCTCGTCAATATATTTTTCGCACGCGTGAATTTGAGCAAATGGAAATGCAATATTTTCATCATAAATCACAAACCAAAACTTTATACGAAGATTGGAAAAAAACACGTTGGGCTTGGTATCTAGAATATAGTATTCCAGAGGAAAAAATAAGATGGTATAAGCATGAAAAACTAGCGCATTATGCGAGCGAAGCCTATGATATTGAATATGCTTTTAATTTGTTTGGAGGCAGTTTTAAAGAGGTAGAAGGTATTCATGCACGGGGGGACTGGGATTTATCACAGCATTCAAAATTTTCCGGTGTAACACTTGATTATTATGATGAAGAAAATAAAGAAAGATTTATCCCGCATATTATGGAGACCTCTGTTGGTTTAGCTAGATTATTTTTAATGTTTTTAGATAATGCTTATTCCGAAGAAGAGAAAGATGGGGAGACGCGAGTTTTCTTGAAACTTGATCCAAGACTTTCTCCAATAAAATGCGCTGTTTTTCCACTTTTGAAAAATAAACCAGAGCTTGTCTCAAAAGCCCGTACAGTTTTTGAAATGCTTCGTAAAGAAATTATTTGCGAATTTGATGATAATGGCAACATTGGTAAGCGATACAGAAGGCAAGATGAAATCGGTACACCTTTTTGTATTGTAATTGATTTTGACACTTTGACAGACGATACTGTGACTGTGCGTGATCGTGATACAGGTAAACAAGAGAGAATAAAAGTAGCAGATTTAAAAAATTATATAAAAGAGAAAATCTAAATTTTATATTTAAAAGTGAGAAAGCCCTTCCGATAAAGAAGGGCTTTTATGATGAACGGGACAAATATTATCCCGATTTTTGGCTCTCCCCAGACGGCCGCAAGCCGCCAACCACGTTCCTAGCAGATTTGCACTTCCAACCTTAGTGCACCTAGAGTTGGTTAGACATCTGCTTGTGTCAGAACTCCACTTATATCAGCCGTTACAGCTGCCCGTTTCCAGGGGTGGTTTGCTCTCTCGGAGCATGGGGAGATACTAATAAGAACTAAATACAAGAAGATATTAGCTAATACGGTAAAAACTGTCAAGGAAGCTATGTTTTTTATAAATATTTTTTTGTGTTAGAATAGATTTTATGAAATTCTCAAAAAAGGTTTTAAAGAATGGCTTGCGGGTTATTACGATACCAATGAAAGACAATCCTACGGCCACAGTACTAGTGCTGGTAGAAGCCGGTTCAAAATATGAAACAAAAAAGGTAAATGGCATCTCGCACTTTTTAGAGCATATGTGTTTTAAAGGTACAATAAAAAGACCGAAGGGTATTGATATCTCAAAAGAATTAGACGCGCTCGGTAGTCAATACAACGCTTTTACGGCCCAGGAATATACAGGATATTATGCCAAATCAGATGCAAAACATTTTAGCCAGATTTTTGATATTGTGTCAGACATCTATCTCAATTCCACTTTTCCAGAAGTTGAAATGCAAAAAGAAAAAGGGGTAATCATCGAAGAAATAAATATGTATGAAGACATGCCTCAAAGACATGTGCAAGATTTGATAATGCAGTTGCTCTATGGTGATCAGCCCGCTGGCTGGAATATAGCCGGTGAGAAGAAAAATATTTTAGAAATGAAGCGGGATGATTTTGTAAAATACAAAAAAGAGCATTATTTGCCAGAGGCTACGGTTTTAGTGGTGTCCGGAGCAGTGACAGAAAAACAAGTAATAAAAGAAGTAAATAAAATTTTTACAAAAGTACCCAGAGGTAAGAAAATAAATAAAGTAAAAACAAAAGAAGTACAAAAAACACCACAAGTATTAATTAATTTTAAAAAAACAGATCAAACGCATTTTGTTTTAGGAGTAAGAAGCTTAAATTTATTTAGCCAGAAAAATCCTATAGTTTCAGTGCTCGGCGGAGTACTCGGCGGGGGAATGAGTTCCAGACTTTTTCAAAAGCTTCGCGAGGAAATGGGTGTCGGTTATTATGTTCGTGCTTATAATGATGCTTATACCGATCATGGGTTTTTTCAAATTTCTGCTGGGGTAGACAATAAAAGAATTGAAGAAGTAATCAAGGCAGTCTTGGAAGAATGCAATAAATTAAAAAATACCAAAGTGAGTACCGAAGAATTAAGTAAAGTGAAAGAGTGTCTGATAGGGAACATGAAGCTCTCTTTGGAATCAAGTGATGATATTGCGAATTTTCATGGTGGGCAAGAACTTTTAAAACGTAAAATAATTACAGCCGAGGAGCGAGCTAAAGAAATCCGCAAAGTTACCGCAGAACAAATCCAATCTTTAGCCAAAGATATTTTCCAAAATGATAAACTCAACCTAGCACTAATTGGTCCGTCTAAAGATAAAACAAAATTCTCCAAAATATTGAAATTCTAGCTGGTTTTTTATAAATATAGTTTCGTGTTATTATATTTTTATGTCTGAAAAAAGTGATTTTTCTAATATCTCGGTTTCCACCAGTACGATAGTAAAATTTTTTCTGGTACCAATTTTTATATTTTTATTGTATATATTGAGAGATTTAGTCTTTGTACTTTTGACGGCAATTGTCATCGCTTCTTTTATTGATTCAGCCGTTCCACATTTTAAAAAAATAGGAATCAATAATAGAGTTTTTGGGATTGTTATTTTTTATACTATTACAATTCTTATTTTGGCTGGATTATTTTACCTTTTTGCTCCGCTTTTGATAACAGAAATTTATAATTTTTCTACTTTTATTTCAACTTATATTCCAAATGTTTCTTTCTTTAATTTTTTCCAGAATGAAGCGTTCTCTGGCGCAAAAGACATTGTCGGCACTCTTTCGGGGCATTTCTCGATCGCTACACTTTTAGCTGTATCAAAAGCTTTCGTCTTAAATCTTTCTGGAGGATTTGTACAAGTTCTTTTTATTGCTTTCGGAGGTCTTTTCAATTTTATATTGATTGTTCTTTTGTCTTTCTATCTTTCGGTTCAAGAAAAAGGGATAGAGAACTTTCTTTATATTATCGTTCCTCCTAAATATGATGATTATGTTGTAGATCTATGGAAGCGTTCAAGCCGGAAAATAGGTCTTTGGGTAAAAGGTCAAATGCTTTTGGGTTTTGTCGTAGGGGTTCTTATTTATTTAATATTATCTTTGCTCGGCATAGAGTACGCTTTGCTTTTAGCTATTATTACAGGAATAATGGAGATGGTCCCTTATGGTATTTTAGTGGCGATGATTCCAGTTTTTGCTTTTTCTTTTCTTTCTAATGGTCTCGGTAGTGCCTTCATGGTAGCTGGAGCTTACGCGATTGTTCATGAATTTGATGTATTTCTTTTTACTCCGCTTATCATAAAAAAGATTGTTGGACTTTCTCCGATTGTCATTATTCTATCTGTAGTGATAGGTTTTGAATTGGGTGGAATCTGGGGAGCGATTCTGGCGATTCCTTTAGCAGTGATATTGATGGAATTCTTAAATGATGTTGAGAAAGATAAAATCTTATCAAAGACAAATAATGAACAAAAATAGTTTTTACATCACGACGACGATACCTTATGTGAATGCTGATCCTCATATCGGTTTTGCTCTTGAGCTGGTGCAAGCGGATGCGATAGCGAGATATCAGCGCCTGATAGGCAAAGACGTTTTTTTTAGCACTGGTACGGATGAATATGGTCAGAAGATTTGGGAAGCAAGTAGAAAGCAGGACAAAGATGTTCAAGATTATGTTGATTTTTACGCACAGAAATTCTTAGACCTAAAGAATGTGTTAAATCTCTCATATGATAATTTTATCCGAACTACTAGTAAAGAAAATATAGTGGCTGCTCAAGAATTTTGGCGTCTATGTAATGCAAAAGGTGATATTTATAAAGCAAAGTACACGGGACTTTATTGTGTCGGGTGTGAGACTTTTTATACTGAAAAAGATTTAGTGGATGGAAAGTGCCCGATACATTTGATCGTGCCAGAAAAAATCGAAGAAGAAAATTATTTTTTCAAATTAAGTAACTATAAAAAACAACTTCTAGAATATCTATCTAACGAAAAAGTAATTTTGCCGGAATGGAGACGTAAAGAAGCGATTAATTTTGTGGAGAATGCGATGGAAGATTTTTCTATCTCTCGTAGTAAGAAACGTGTTTCTTGGGGGATACCAATACCAGAAGATGATGAACAAATCATGTATGTTTGGTTTGGGGCTTTTGTAAATTATATTTCTACTCTAGGGTGGCCGAACAACAAAGAAACTTTTGAAAAATTTTGGGGACAAGGAGAAAAGATTCAAATGGCGGGCAAAGATATGGTGAAATTTCAATCAGTGATGTGGCAAGGGATGCTCCTGTCAGCTGGATTACCCACGACAGACACTGTCGTTTATCATGGATTCATTACTGGTGAAGGTGGTATAAAAATGTCTAAGTCTTTAGGCAATGTGATAAATCCAAATGACATTGTCAAAGAATACGGTGCTGACGCTCTCCGATATTTTTTGCTTCGTGAAATTTCTCCTTTTGAAGACAGTCCTTTTACTATGGAGAGATTTAAAGATGCCTATAATGCAGGATTAGCAAATGGATTAGGGAATTTAGCTTCACGTATTTTAACTATGGTGGAAAATTATGCTGTACGGACGGTATTAGTGGGTTCATTTCTTCGGGCTGAAGAATTGGATATTTTTGATATAAAAAAATACATGGATAAAATTTGGTTTAAAATTCAAGAGTTAGATAAAATAATTCAAGAAAAAGAACCATATAAAATTTTTAAAACTAATCCAGAAGAAGCAACAAAAATTGTTTCTGATTTATTTCAACAATTAGCATTAATTGCGTGGATGTTAAAACCCGTAATGCCAGAAACATCAGAAAAAATACTTTCTTGTTTAAGTGGGCACAAAAAACCTGAGAAGCCATTATTTTTGAGGAGAGAATAATATGACCCCCAAATATATAGACATACATAGTCACGTAAATTTTAAAGTATTTAAAGAAGATGGAGAGGCTGTTATCAGGCGTGCCTTAGACAACGATACGTGGATGATAAATGTGGGGAGTCAATTTAGTACCTCAAAAAGGGCAATAGAAATTGCTCATAAATATCTTGAGGGGGTTTATGCTATCGTTGGTCTGCATCCGATTCATCTCGAAGAATCTTATCATGATGATGAAGAAGTCGGGGGTGAAGGTTTTATGACAAGAGTTGAAGAGTTCAATAAAGATGCTTACCGAGAACTTTTAAAAGATCCCAAAGTAGTAGCGATAGGTGAATGTGGGTTGGATTATTTTCATTGCAGTTCGGAAGCAATAGAAAAACAGAAAGAAACTTTTAGAGAACATGTTTCCTTGTCAAAGGAAACAGGGAAGCCACTGATGTTGCATGTTAGAAATAATCCAAAAGATTCTAGTTTAAATGCATATCAAGATGTTTTAGAAATCTTAAAAGAATTTACGGGAGTAAGAGGCAATGTGCATTTTTTTGCTGGAACTCTGGAAGACGCAAAAGCATTTATTGATGTTGGTTTTACTTTATCTTTTACTGGAGTTATTACTTTTACGCATGATTATGATGAAGTTATTAGAAATACACCACTTGATATGATTATGTCGGAGACTGATTCTCCATATGTCGCCCCTGTGCCATACCGAGGCAAGCGCAATGAGCCTGTTTATGTAAAAGAAATAGTAAAAAAAATTGCTGAAATTAAAAATTTAACAGAGCCAGAAGTGAGGGAGGCTATCTTCGCAAATGCTAAGAATTTGTTTGGAATTTAGTCTCTACGCTAGATGAAGGTTGTGTTTTTTTATCTTTTTTGTTAGTATAGAACTCATGCAAGAAACAGAAGTTAAAGATAAAAATGAGACAATCGAAGAGGCAAATTCTAGGGTCTATGAGTTGGGATACCATTTAGTACCTACTCTTTCCGAAGAAGAAATTCCGGCAACTTACGGTAATTTAAAAGAGCTTATTTCATCTTTGGGTGGTATTTTTGTTTCTGATGAAATGCCTAAAATGATAACCCTCGCTTATCCTATGGTAAAAGTCATAGCTAATATTCGTAATAAGTTTAAAAATGCATATTTTGGTTGGACAAAGTTTACAATGGATTCAGCTGAAGTTCTAAAGTTGAAAAAGAAACTAGACCTTGATCCTAATATTGTTAGATTTTTAATAATAAAAACTGTAAAAGAAAACACTATCAATACAAAAAGATTTACACGTGGAGAATTTGTAAATAGAAAAACAAAGACAGACAAAAAAAATGATGAAGTTGTTGTTCCGATAAACAAAGAGGAAATTGACAAGGAAATAGATGCATTGGTTTCAGCCTAATTAAAAAATATGTACTTAAACAAAGCAATCTTAATAGGAAATCTTACTCGTGATCCAGAACTTCGTTCACTACCTTCTGGTATAAAAGTTTGTACTTTTTCTATTGCCACAAACCGTGTTTGGAAAGATAAAAATGGTGCACGTCAGGAGTCAGCTGATTATCACAATATAGTAGTTTTTGGGCGCCAGGCAGAGACAGTAGCGCAGTATATGAAAAAAGGTAGTTCTATTTTAATTGAAGGCAGAATGCAGACAAGGAGTTGGGAAGATAAAACAAGTGGAGAGAAAAAATATCGTACGGAAATAGTCGCTGATCGTACACAATTTGGTCCTAAAGGAGGTAGTACAAGTGGGGGAGCAAGTACAACAAGCGCAGGCTCAAAAGCCCCAGCGAGTGAGGGGGGTGGGGAGATGGATTCAATAGAATACCCAGAAGAAGATATTAACCCTGAGGACATACCATTCTAAAAGCAATTACGAATTATTAATTACGAATTAAGAAAAAATGAAACAAGATTATTTTTCAACCAATAATATAAAATACATAGATTACAAGGATATTGAAATTCTAAAGAAATTTTTAAATCCTAATGGTAAAATAATGAATCATAAGCGTACTGGAGTTACAGCTAAGAATCAACGACAATTAACTACAGCTATCAAGCGTGCTAGATTTATGGGTTTACTTCCATTCGTAGTAAAATAAAAATTTATAAAAAAATAACCCTGTCGCTCGCGAGCGACAGGGTTATTTTAAACTCTTTCTACATACTCTCCTGTTTCTGTATTTACCCTGACGATGTCTCCTTCATTAATAAACATTGGAGCATTGAGAGTAGTACCATTTTCTAAAGTGATAATTTTGTTGCCTCCCTTGGAAGTGTCTCCTCGTACTGCAGGTGGTGCTTCCTTTACCTTGAATTCCATTTTAATAGGTAAGGTTACTTTTATTATTACTTCTTCGTCATCATTATCCCAGACTAATGCGGTAACGTTTCCATTTTGTCTTAAAAATTTGGCTGTATTGCCGATAAGAGTTTCACCTAATTTAAATCTTTTGCTTTTATCTTCTGGGTCACAAAACCAATATTCTCCTTTATTACTATAAAGAAAAGTAATATCACGTTTGATGATATCTGCCTCATCCGCTGATTCAGCGGCATGAAAAGTAGCAGGGAAGACTTTCCCAGATATCAAACTACGAAGTTTTACCTGATTTTGTGGTTTACGTTGCTGAGTGCGAGCGACATGGGACTCTATAACTTCACAAGGTTCATCATTATGTATAATTATTTTCTTTTCGCGAATATCGCTGTATTCTAATCTAGCCATAGGCAATATACTATCAGATTAATTAATAAAATCAAAGTCGCCCCTACTCCAGGGATAGGGGAATTCCCCTATCCCTGGAGTAGGGGCTTTAACCCTAAGCTTCCTCGATAAATTTCTTCTTAATTTCCTTTAAGATTTGTTCAGAGATTTTCTTTTCTTCTTTTAAGAATTTACGAGTGGAATCATAACCTACTCCTAACTTTATTTTTTCTGCTTTTGATTCTGCGGAATCATGCCGCGCACCGTCCTTTGAAGCATGGCCTGCTCCAGTGGGCGTGTAGAAATACGAATTTCCACTTTTTTCTATAATTTTGAATTTCTCTCCGAGCGCCATTATTTCACCTTCTTTAGAAATTCCTTCATTATAAATGATATCGAATTCTGTTTGCTTGAATGGAGCGGCTACTTTATTTTTGACTACTTTGACCCGAGTACGCGAACCCACCACTTCTTCTCCCTTTTTTATTTGAGCGATTTTTCGAATATCAAGCCGAACAGAAGTGTAAAATTTTAAGGCTTTTCCTCCTGGAGTAGTTTCGGGATTTCCAAACATTACTCCGATTTGCATACGGATTTGGTTTATAAAAATAACCACAGTTTTAGATCTAGAAACAATAGCTGTCAATTTACGAAGGGCTTGAGACATCAGACGCGCTTGTTTACCTACATGGTATGCGCCCATATCGCCCTCAATTTCATCTTTCGGGGTCAGCGCGGCGACAGAGTCCACTACGATGACGTCAATCTTGCCTGTTCGCACTAGGCTCTCTACTATTTCGAGCGCTTGTTCACCATTATCTGGTTGAGAAATAAGTAAGTCATTTATATTTACTCCTAGCTTTTTTGTGTAGTCCGGATCCATGGCGTGTTCGGCATCTATGTAGGCACACACGCCTCCCTTTTTTTGTGCTTCAGCGACGATGTGGAGCGAGAGGGTAGTCTTACCTGAAGATTCTGGACCAAAAATTTCTATAATTCTGCCCCGGGGTATCCCTCCTACTCCGAGTGCCATATCGAGACCAATAGAACCCGTCGGTATAACATTGATATCTACTTTGGGTGAATTACCAAATTTCATTATGGAACCTTCTCCAAATTTTGTTTGAATGGCTTTGAGTGTGTCCTCTAACACCGCTTCTCCTACAGTTTTGTCCTCCTTCTTCTCTTTTTTCTTTTGCATAGATTTTGTTTTTATAAGCCAAATAATTTTACTTTTTGAAATGGTCTGGCTGGGGTAGGGACCCAGAGAACCGAGGACCTTTCAAAAAGAAAAATTATTTGGCTAAATACATTAATTTATAATTTTTTTCATCAACATAGCCAAATTTATCCTCTGCTTTGATGTTGATTATATTATATCCCAAAAGAAGCGCAATTGTTTCATCAAAATTTCCTTGTTCGTCTATCGAAATACTCCGTCCATCCAAGGTTAAATTTATTGCATTTTTTGCTTCACCAGTGATTTTTATTATATTAGATGTTACTGTGGTCCCATCTATTAGACTCACATTTTTAATTTTTACACCAAAGATCAAATCTTTAGACCCTAAAATTACATAAATAATAATTAAAATAAAAAAAATAGAAAAAACGGCTATTTTAATTATTTTTTTAGATAATATTTTCTCCATCTGGTGTACGTTCTATTTTCTCCAATACTTCTCTAGGTTTCGCGCCATCTCCGGGCCCGATGACTCCACGTTCTTCTAGTTTGTCCATCAGTCGTGCCGCGCGCGCATATCCTAATTTTAATTTTCTTTGCAAATAAGAAGTAGAAGCTTTTCCAGCTTCGATCACGCAAATACGAGCTTCTTCATACATTTCATCATCATCGTCAGTATTTTCATCTTCGAGAGAGCTTTCAAAAATACTTTTGTCTGCCGAAACGGATGCGGCGGTGAGAGTTATCTCTTCAGAAACTTCATCTCTGTATGCATCTGCGAGATATTTTACAACTTTTTTAACTTCACTTTCAGAAATGAAGGCGCTTTGTAATCTCTCTGGCTGAGCTTCACCAGAAGAATACAGCATATCACCAGCACCCAAAAGTTTTTCTGCTCCACCAGCATCGAGTATTGTGCGTGAATCTATCTGGGAGGATACTTTGAGCGCTACTCGAGCAGGGATGTTGGCTTTAATTAAACCAGTAATGACATTTACTTCTGGGCGTTGGGTAGAAAGTATTAAATGTATTCCGACCGCTCTAGACATTTGTGCTAAGCGTACGATCGCGGCTTCGAGTTCTCTCGGGTAAGTACTCATTATATCTGCGAGTTCGTCTATGATAATGACGATATATGGCAAATGCTCGGCATTTATTTCTTCTTCCACGCCATCAACATTTGTTTTTTTCTTTTTCTGATTCTTATTGAAAACATTATTATGATAGGATTCTATGTCTCGCACGGATTCTGTTTCTAGAATATCGTAACGGCGGTCCATTTCCTTAGCTGCCCACTTCAAAGCGAGAATGGTTTTTTTAGCTTCTGTAATTACAGGCGTTAGTAAATGCGGAATATTATTATATAGAGTCAGCTCCACTCGTTTTGGATCTATCAATATGAGTTTTAGATCTTCCGGTCCGTTTCTGTACAAGAGGGAAGTGATCATGGAGTGAATGGTGACAGATTTTCCAGAGCCAGTTGTTCCCGCTACGAGCATGTGGGGCATTTTAGCTAAATTACCAAAGACTGCTTTACCAGAAATATTACGGCCGAGAGCAGTGGTCAGAGGTTTCGGAGAGTTTCGGAATTTTTCATCAGAAAGTAGGGTCGCTAGTCCGACGATTGATTTTGATTTATTTGGAATTTCAATACCGACTAAGGATTTGCCTGGAATTGGTGCTTCGATGCGGATAGGGTGGGCGGCGAGCGAAAGAGCGAGGTCATTTTGCAGACCCACGATACGAGAAAGCTTTACTCCTTCGGCTGGCTTTAAAGCATAACGGGTAACTGTCGGCCCGATAGTTATTTCATCCATTTCTACTTCAATGCCGAAGTTTGCGAGGGTGCGTTTGATAATATTTGCATTTGCTTTTATGTCGCCAGTATTTGGTTTACCTTTATCTTCTTCTAGGAGTGAGAGTGGGGGAGGAACATAAGAACTCAATCCGCTTTTTATTTTTTTAATTGGAATTTCCTCTTCCTCTCCTGTCTGCGCAGACAGGTCTTCGTTCTTTTTAATACCTAAAGCTTTTTTAACTTTTTCAGTAGTAGTTTCTTCTTTTTCTTCATCTTCGTCAGGTATAGATTTCTCGACTTCTTTTATCTCTTCTTCATTTAAAGTGTCTCGAGTTTCTTCGAGAGATTTTTTCTTTGAAAAGAAAGACCAAATTTTTGTAAAAAATGAAGCAAAGTCGGGCTTGGCATCGAGCATCATTAGAATTGAAATTATTAAAATTGCTCCAAGTAAAACAAGACTGGCATAGATGTCAAAAAGAGAAATAAATGGAGTCGATAATATTTGCCCGAATAATCCACCTGCATGTTCTACTGTCTCAGAAGAACCTGCTCCGCCTGCTATATCTATTATTCCCAGACCAGAAAGTAAAAACATTATTCCGCTCACCGTGCGTGTCCATCCGATGTTTGGTACTTCTGATTTTATGAATGAATATCCGAGCAAGAGAAATAAAGTTGGTAAAAGAAAATAACCAATAGTACCGAGAAGCATTTT
>JBAZSZ010000003.1:0-78235 GCA_041662205.1 Minisyncoccota bacterium
CCTCACTCTCTTGTCCTAAATTTGGTATTGGTGCCAAGGGTCAAGCAGTAAAGATCTTTCAAACTCAACTCAATGCTCAAGGTGCCAACCTGAAAGCGGATGGTTTTTTTGGACCACTAACTAAAGCCACAGCAGGAATCTATTGTAAAAGTTCTTTAACAAATCCGACGCTTACACCACTAACACCAACTACTTCTGCTCCAACAAATCCGACACCAGTAGCAGCGACATCTGCAATCTCTCAAGTCCCTCAAACTTACTGGCAAGAAACTATCGCTCAGCCCTGTCAGAATAGTCCATGCAATTTCTCTAATCTGGGTGATCCCTATGCTACTTTTGCTAAAGTTCCAGTAACGTATTCAATCAACAAAGATTTCAATTTGCAAACCAATGTTAATTTCAGTTCCAGCCATGGTATTAAAAATGCAAGTTGTTTCGTGGGTAATAATGCTGTTGGATTAACAGCCACTTCTAGAATGAACGGCAATACTTTGGAATGTACTCTTACCGGCAAACCTACCCAAGAAGGATCAGTGCAGGTTGATTTTACTATGACTAGCAATGATTATTCAGTGACCGTTCCAGCCAGAACTTGCACGGCGGGTGATGTTGTTTTAGGTGTGCATTGTAAAGCAGGGGAAGTCATGCCAGCTCGAACCACGATCAAGAACAATACTTTTTCCGGAATACAAATGCTTAAATTTGTGAAATGTGCTACAGGCAGTGATTGTCTGATACCGGTGGTGACTCCATTACCAATTACTCCACCAATACCAGGTACTCTACCGACGACGAGCACAGGTGATGGATCGAGTTGGGATAAACCAAAGGCTTTTGTAATTAACCAAACTGCAACCAAAGTATCGTTAAATCCTAAACAGAAGATATATTATAAATTTAGTGTGAACAAAGCCAATACTAATCTAATGGCGGAAATTGCAAAGCTGGACGTGAACACACAGGTGCATCTATTATTGCGACAAAACAATAGCGGGATAGACGCTAAGTATAATCAAGTGTTAGCAGCTTACATCAATAACAATGCTTGGGGATTTGCCTTGAATCCGGGGGCGCCAATGAATCCAGAGACTACTCCTGGGACGTGGGCGAATTTTTTTCAGGCCAGCTCGAGTGAGCGAATTATCATATCAAATCTTATTTCGACTGGGGCGGATTACTATTTTATGCTAGCTAATGAGGGAAATGGAATTGCAACGGTGAATCTGGCTGTTTATTCTAATTGATAAATAATAAGATTAATAAGATGAATATGAGAACTAAAAAACGGAAGCTTAGCTTCTGTTTTTTAGTTTGTTTATTTTAAAAAAAGTTATACAATATAGACATATGAAAAAATATACATTGTTTGTATTTGTTTTTGTTTTATTAACTTTTAACATTAATACCACTTTAGCTGCCAACTGTGCTCCCGGTGATCTATTTAATACCACAACTGGTCAAGCTTGTGGCACATCAACTACCTCAACCGAATGTAAGCCAGGTGATTTATTTAGTTCAGTTACCGGCAAACCTTGCGGTTCAATAGTTTCTGCACCTGCTGTTACCTCGACACTCTCTTGCCCCCAATTCGGCATTGGTGCCAAGGGCCAAGCGGTTAAAATATTTCAAGCTCAACTCAATGCACTAGGAGCAAGTTTAATAGCTGATGGTTTTTTTGGACCCCTAACCCGAACCATTGCAGAAAGATATTGCAAAAATTCCAATCCTAATCCAACACCAATTAAGTCAGTACCACCAATAGTTTCGCCTACAACACCTACAATACCTACAATACCTACAATACCTACAATACCTACAATACCTACAACACCACTAGTGACGATTCCGCCGGTAAGCGATGTAAATTTTCGCCAGATTGAATACGGGACATATGCCAAAGGAGTCGCAGATATAAAAGACACAGTGCTGTCTGGTGCAACCAATTATTATTATTGTGATGTGCCGGAAGGACAGACAAGCATCAGGCCATCTTTTGTTAGTTTGTCTCAGGTGTCGGGCGCATTTTACGTGGTCATCCAGGAAAATATTCTTGATTCTAATGGTAAGGTTATCGGTAAACATATTCCGACCAAAGCTGACATAGAAAAATATTTTACAGATATTCTAAACGCTACAGGTGTTGCGGGCAACTACTTTAAATCGTATCCACCAGAAGTGAGAGGTAAAAATGCTTATGGGGCCGAAGCTGGCGGAGAGTCTTTTATTATTGTGCAGTCTGACAAGATTGATAACTTAGGACCGGCGACGAGTGTAATGGGACATACTCGCCACATTCCTGGCCGATATTACTTCGCAATAAAAAATATGAACTGGATGAAATTGCCCAATACTTATGCGGTTCACTGCAATCAATATTAAAGTGGCATATTAAGCCTCGGTATTTTTTACTTTATTAACTTTTAATATTAATACTGTAAGTGTTGCCAACTGTGCCCCTGGTGACCTATTCAGTTCAGTCACTGGTCAAGCTTGTGGAAAAATAGTTTCTACACCTAAAACATCTTCAGCCTCACAATCTGATGCGACCGTGAAAATTGGTTCAGACGTGCCAATTATTTGGAGGACAGATAATTTTGAGAAGCGTATAACTTTACAATCGACCATAAGGAGTACTGGTCAGCAACCTCGGTTTACACTCAATAGCACGACTTGATGCGTTTGGTCCTGATGATACCTATAATTGGAAAGTCGATGTACCTGCCGATGATTATTATTTGAATGTTGTGGCGGGTTATGGTAGTGGTCAGGGTGCTACAGAATCGAATATGATTTTGCTTCACGTTGTGCAGTAGGGCAATAAATTAATTAAATCACAAAAAATGACTAGGTCGGACCTAGTCATTTTTTGTGTTACTTGTTTTTTCTTGAAAAAACATTACAATAATCTAATGGAAATTCTTGGAAAAATACTAGGTAGTTCAGCGCGTGTAAAAATCATGCGACTTTTTTTGTTAAATAGAGGAAAGGGTTTTATTAGCAAAGAAGTGGTAAAAAGAAGTCGAGTAAATCCGTTGATCGTACGTAAGGAAATCAAACTACTTTCTTCTATTGGCTTTATTAAAAAACGTTCTGCTACTTCTACTGAATGGTATTTTAATTCTCTTTTTAAATACGGTGAAGAATTTGAAAATTTATTACTAAGCTCAGATACTTTAAGCAAGCAGACTATTTTAAATAATTTCAAAAAAGCTGGAAAGGTGAAGCTGATTATAATTTCTGGTATTTTTATCAAAAATCATGATAGCCGGGTAGACTTGCTGATCGTTGGAGACAAAATGAAACGAAATAAAATAGAAGAGGGAATTAAAAAAATTGAAGCAGAGATGGGGATAGAACTAGTGTACGCTCTTTTCGAGACAAAAGACTTTATTTATAGACTAAATATGTATGATAAATTAGTCCGAGATATTTTAGACTATCCGCATCAGGTGGTTTTGCAAGCCAAAGAGTTATCCACACAGTTGATTTGCAAGTCTTAACTAAAAAAATATTATATACTTAGATATATGAAAAAATATACATTGTTTATTTTTGTTTTATTTACTTTAAACTTTAATACTACCAATGCTGCTAACTGTGCACCAGGTGACCTATTCAGTTCAGTCACTGGTCAAGCTTGTGGAAAAATAGTTTCTACACCTACAACATCTTCAGCCTCACTCTCTTGTCCTAAATTTGGTATTGGTGCCAAGGGTCAAGCAGTAAAGATCTTTCAAACTCAACTCAATGCTCAAGGTGCCAACCTGAAAGCGGATGGTTTTTTTGGACCACTAACTAAAGCTATGGCTGAAAGATATTGTAAAAATCCTAATTCAACTCCAACACTACTGACACCAGCTACTCCAACTCCATCCACATCATCAACCTTAAATTGTTCCACTCTCAAGCAGACTCAGCAACCTTACTTTAATATTTGTAAAGATAATGATCTCGAGAATGTTTGTTTCAACAAAGCTGGTTTCTATCAAGGATGTTTCAACAATGCTAATAATGGCTGCACGATGAACAATGTAAATGCTGCTACTAATATTCTTTGCGCTGTGGGGGCAACTATGCCAAGAAATATTGTACCGCCTACGCCTACGCCAGTACCAACTCCTGTAGTCTCAGGAGCAGTGATCGATTGGAGCAAGGTGAGTGGCCGCTTGCAATGGGGGGTAAACTTTGAAGGTTTTATTGGAGCTAATAAAGAACAAGTTTTTCAAATTTATTTGCCTGAAAGTGTGAACGGTTTGTCAGCAGGTACTCTTGCGGGCCCGCAAATGAATTCAAGAATTGATGTGCTTCTAAAAGATGGCGGAGAAAGTTGTGATAAACCATTGCCGACTGGTGCTGATTTAGAAATGATCAGAAAAAAATGGTTGGAAAAAAATCCCCAATACCAACAATATGAAATGAATCTAGCAATGATCAACATTGATGGAAAAAATAAGGTGGGCGAGGGAGACGGATATTTTTATGATTTCTGGAAGGGAGGAACATACGGGAGCCGAATAACTGCTAATAATACAGTAAATTTTCATAAAGGTTGTTATTGGCTGTTAGTTTACAATAAATATGAGGGAGCCAAGGATACTGAATATCCAATGAACGGATTAACTGCCATAGGAAATGGCAATGGTGGTGGCTTTGGTGGTATTAAAGAGCAGTCTTTTGGAGAAATCTGGCCTTCATGTCATAAGCAGGGAGACACGAATTATCGAAATTGCGTGGCGCTGGATCCATCGAGCTCAAGTCCGTACATGATGCATTTAAATGTTCCGAATTATGGAGAATCAGTGAATCATAATCTGATTCAATTGACTTGGTCAGTCGATGATAATTACGTTTCTTGTCAAGCTTCTGGATATGATTGGTCCGGAATAAAAGCGAGAAGTGGTTCAGTTTTAGTTTTACCTCCACTAATCACACGTACCCCAAATACAGTAGCAGGGTCAGATGTTATCGATAAGGGCCGGGGAACTCCTTATATGCTTTCTTGTTTAGGAAAAGATGGGATAAACAGACAAAGAACCCAATATCTTTATAATTTTGCGAATGTTGTGCATTAGAAGAGTACTTGATTCTGCTTCCTTAGTGAGCTCTATCATAATTAGGTATTTTTTTCAGGCAAAAGAGTTATCCACACAGTTGATTTGTAAGACTTAAAGAAAGTTTTAAAACTGATATACTACTAGTAGAACTTTAATAGGGTCGAAACTTAGTAAAGTATATTATTAATAATTTCAGCTATATGCTGATCCGCTTTTTGCGGAAATTATAAATTTATGAGTAACATTTGGCTTTCATGGGGTGATGTCTTTAATGCATCCCTTCAAGGTTTGTGGTTTGGTTTTGTGCAGTTTGCTCCAAGGTTAGTGATCGCAGTTGTATTTTTTATAATAGGTTGGTTCTTGGGTTCTTTGATTGCTAAAGCAATCGAACAAGTATTTAGTAGTTTGAAAATAGATGGTCTTTTGAAGACAATCGGAGCAGATAATTTTTTTAGAAAAGCTGGTGTAACTCTTAACACCGGATATTTTATCGGGCAAATAGTAAGATGGTTTATCATAATCGTCTTCCTTCTTCCTTCTCTAAATTTGGTAGGCTTGAGTGATGTTTCTTCTTTCTTAGGAAGTAGCGTGCTTGGATTCTTGCCTCAAGTTGTGATTGCGGCTTTTGTTTTGATAATCGCTGCAGTTGTTTCTGAAGGTCTTTCCAAAGCAGTTTTAGCTACCGCAAAAGCTATGGAATTGAAAGCAGCTAGTATGTTTGCGACTGTTGCAAAGTATGCTGTCTGGGTATTCGCTATCATTATTGCGCTTGGTAAACTCGGACTAGGAGACTACATGAGTATCCTTTTCTCAGGAATAATCGCAATGTTAGCTTTGGCTGGTGCTTTGGCTTTTGGTTTGGGTGCCAAGGATGCAGCAGGACGATTCATCAGCAAGCTCGGTGAAGAAGTTCGAAGTTAAGTCTAATATATTTAAACTTTTTTAAAATAGTTTTAGCAAAAAAGATGTCCCCAGTTCACTCTGGTTGACATCTTTTTTGCTTTAGACTATACTCTTTTAATCAGTATGAATATCACAAGAAACAGTTTAAAAAGGCGGCGCTAATTGCAGACTTTCTTTTGTCTGTTAGCCGCCTGAAAGGCGGTTTTTTTGTGGAAAAATCAGGGCGAATGACACTTTGAAAATTAAATCTCTGTTCTAGATTTTTAAGAGGTCTTTGTTGTGGCAGTAAAATGTCACAAGGAGGGTCTTCCTCTTGTGAACTAGAAACAGAAAAAATTCTTTTTATTTGATTACCAGAGCGGTCTGGAATTATGGTTAAATTAAAAGGATTTGTTTTACCCTGATGTAATGTCAGGGTTGTGATTTTCAAATTTCTTAACAGGAAATTTAAGGGCGTACGGTGGATGCCTTGACTTTAAGAGGCGATGAAGGACGTGGCGTTGCTGCGATAAGCTTCGGGGAGGTGCTTAGCAACCTTTGATCCGGAGATTTCCGAATGGGGAAACCCTGTCGAGTAAACCTCGACAATCTTTATCTTTATGATAAAGGAGCATACCCTGGGAAGTGAAACATCTCAGTACCAGGAGGAATAGAGACAAATATGTATTTCCTTAGTAGCGGCGAGCGAAAAGGAAGAAGCCCAAACCGTAGTCGCAAGACTGCGGGGTTGTAAGATGACAATTTTTATTTATTTAAAGAGGAGTCAAAAAATAAGTTATTAGCTTAAGTTGCTGGAAAGCAACACCATAGGAGGTGATAGTCCCGTGAGCGAAAATAATTTATCTCTTTTATTGTTATTCTTGAGTACCCCAGGACATGAATGGCCGGGGGGAATCTAGCGGAACTAACCGCTAAGGCTAAATACTCTTAAAGATCGATAGTGAACTAGTACCGTGAGGGAAAGGTGAAAAGCAGCCCGATTAGGGCGGTGAAATAGACCTGAAACCGTATGTCTACAAGGAGTTGGAGCAGGTCTTCGGATCTGCGACAGCGTGCCTATTGAAGAATGAGCCAACGAGTTTATGCATGCTGCTCGGCTAAGCTGGCTAAAACAGCGCAGCCATAGGGAAACCGAGTGTTAATAGCGCGTAATTGGTAACATGCATAAGACCCGAAGCCAGGTGAGCTTGCCATGAGCAGGATGAAGTTTGTCGAAAGACAAATGGAGGTCCGAACGGGTAGATCGTACAACGTCTTCCGATGACTTGTGGTAAGGAGTGAAAAGCTAATCGAACCTGGTAATAGCTGGTTCTCTCCGAAATAGCTTTAGGGCTAGCGTCGTGTGTTTTCTCTGGGGGTAGAGCACTGGAAGGTTTCGACAGGGAGCAATCTCGCGAAACCTATCAAACTCCGAATACTAGAGACCATAGCACGGCAGTTAGGCCATGGGGGCGAAGCTCCATTGGCCAAAAGGGAAACAGCCCGGATCTCAAAATAAGGTCCCTAAATATATACTAAGTGTAAGACAAGAAGGTGAGATTTCTTTAACAATGAGGAGGTTGGCTTAGAAGCAGCCATCCTTTAAAGATAGCGTAACAGCTCACTCATCTAGAGATTTTGCGTCGAAAATAATTGGGGCTAAGTATATTACCGAATTTGAGGATTTTAATTGTCTTCGGACACCTAAAGTGGTAGGAGAGTGTTCCAATCTGCTGTGAAGAAGGACTCGTGAGAGCCTTTGGAGCGTTTGGAAGTAAGAATGTTGGCACAAGTAACCGCAATGGGGCTGAGAACGCCCCACGTCGAAAGATCAAGGTTTCCTTGGTAATGTCAATCATCCAAGGGTTAGTCGGGCCTAAGGGAATGGTGAAAACCGTACTCGATGGACACAGGGTTAATATTCCCTGACTTTTGTATTCAGTGACGGGATGACGGAGTGTAGTATGTATTGCTCATTATTGGATTTGAAGTTTGTTTACTAAGGATGAGGTGTAGGAAAATCCGCACACTGCTTTTAATAGCGAATCCAAGGTAGATGAAAAGTTTTATTCTTCGGGATAAGACAATGATACAAAGCACGCTTCCAAGAAAAATCTCTAAACTTATGAATATAGAATCCGTACCGCAAACCGACACAGGTGATCAGGTCGAGTAGACCAAGACGAACGAGTGAGTGGTCCCCAAGGAACTCGGCAAAAAAGCAGCCGTAACTTCGGGATAAGGCTTGCCCTATATTTATTTATAGGGCCGCAGCGAAAGTTTTCCTGCCAACTGTTTACCAAAAACACAGCTCCCTGCGAACTCGTAAGAGGATGTATAGGGGGTGACACCTGACCAATGCCAGAAGGTCAAATATCGCCGTTTTTATGTAGCAATATGTATTGGTGAGTGATATAAGCCCTGGTGAATGTCGGCCGTAACTATAACGGTCCTAAGGTAGCGAAATACCTTGTCGGGTAAGTTCCGACGCGCACGAATGGTGTAATGAGTGGGAAACTGTCTCGGGGACCAGCTCGGTGAAAATACAATACCGGTGAAGATGCCGGTTAAGTGCAGTTAGACGAAAAGACCCTAGAAGCTTTACTATAACTTTATATTGAGCATGTTTTTGGACTGCGTAGAATAGATGGGAGGGGTTTGATGTGTACGGTTTTGGCTGTACTCTACTCGACAGTGAAATACCATTCTTTTTGAAGGCATGTTCTAACCAATACGGCAAAAACGTATTGAGACAGTATATGGTGGATAGTTTTACTGGGGCTGTACCCTCCTAAAGAGTAAAGGAGGGGTTTAAAGGTAATCTAGGCGCGAATGGAAACCGTGCCGATAGTGTAATGGCACAAGATTGCTTGACTGTAAGAGGTACATCTCGAGCAGGTACGAAAGTAGAACATAGTGAACCGACCACCCGTATTAGACGCGGTGGAAGATTAACGGATAAAAGCTACTCTAGGGATAACAGGCTAGTTCCGCCCAAGAGTTCATATCGACGGCGGAGTTCGGCACCTCGATGTCGGCTCACCTTAGCGCGGCGGTGGAGAAGCTGCCAAGCGTTTGGCTGTTCGCCAATTAAAAAGGTACGCGAGCTGGGTTCAGACCGTTAAGATTATAAATTTTTTGTAGTCTTGACAGTTTGAACCCTCAGAGGATTTTGAGAACTTAAATGAACTTAAACTGTTTTAATCGAAATTAACCATACTACTGTTTGTAGTATCACGGCGGCACTTTGTAGAAATATAAAGTGAGAAGCTAACTTATATCGGAGAAACCCGAATTTTAGAAATAAAAAGGGTAACGCCGAGGGAATACTTTACTAAACTAAAGTAGCCCGTAGAGACTGAATGTTAGACAACTTATTTTTAATTATAAGTTGATGTCACAGTCCGATCCCATGAGTAATTATGGAAATATTTTTTCTGAAATTTTTTGGAAAAAATTGTAGATGCGTGAGACAGGTTGGTCTCCTATCTACTGCACTCGTTGATTCTTGAGAAGATTTGCATCTAGTACGAGAGGACCGATGTGAACTGACCTCTGGTGTACGAGCTGTCCTGCCAAGGGCACTGCTCGGTAGCTATGTCGGGAATGGATAACCTCTGAAAGCATCTAAGAGGGAAGCCAGCTTCAAGATTAGGAATCGTTAAGAACCGTGAGAGATGATCACGTTGATAGGCTTTAAGTGTAAGCGTAGCAATACGTTGAGCTGAGAAGTACTAATGTTTCGATTCCTGTTAAGAAATTTGGAAATCACAAAAAAATGTATTCATAAACTTCGTTGAGGAGTTGTTCTTTATGGGGTGGTCGTCTCAATAGATTGTGGCACGTAGCACAATCGTCAAGACATCTGGCTCTCAACCAGATATTCAGGTAGCCAATCCTGCACGCCCCGACACTTATCTGATCTGAGGAGAATTTTTTTCTCCTCTCCTCAACAAAGTTTATGAATGCTTTAAAAATCGAGTTTTCAGTGTTGGTGATTTGTCGCAAGGGTCACACCTCTTCCCATTCCGAACAGAGAAGTTAAGCCTTGTCGAGCCGATGATAGTCTTCATGGCAAAAGTAGGCAGTCGCCAGCACCGAGTACTTGATTCCCAAAATAGCTATACAAAATATGGCTATTTTTGTGCTTGACATTTTCATATTATGTGTGATATAATAAAAAATAGAAAGTGAGGTGTTTATTATGATAAAAAAAGACCTTGAGTTTAAGGAAGTTGAAGTTTACGGAACGATATCAGAATCACTCCGTAAGGTTGTGGCAAACCTTCGTTGCCACTTTTCTCTTTCGCCGTGGATAATAATTGCGGCGATAGTTGGTCTAGCTGTTTTTTTTGGGGTAAATCTTTTTTTTTATGGAGATTGATACCCCTATCTACAAAGCTCGGTTGTTTTGTTCGTTTTGAACACGCCGGGCTTTTCTCTTTTTTACCTGCCCGCAATGCTAAAGCATAGCTTTTGCAGACGAGGGCACGTTTATTTTTAGACTTAAAAATGTTATTATATCTTTATGGTACTAATGACTTGGGGTCTAAAACGACAAATTTTTTATGTGGTTATTCTAATTTTATTTTTTTCTATATTTGGATTTTTGATAATTTATCCAAAACTAAATAAAGCGCCGAGTTGCGTAGATAAAAAGCAAAATGGAGATGAGATAGGGATAGATTGTGGAGGGTCATGTCCAAATTTTTGTTTTAATCAAACGGACACCGTTTCTATCCTCTGGGCTCGCGCTTTTCGGGTTGTGCCTGGACGGTATAATGCTGTAGCTTATATTGTAAATCATAATAAAAACGCTGCAGTAGAAAAAGTAAATTATAAATTTCGTTTTGCTGATACAAATAATATTTACATCGGCAAAAGAGAAGGTAGTACTTTTATACCCCCAGCAGGCAATTTTGCTATTTTTGAACCGGGGATAGATATTGGAAATTCTATTCCTGTTTATGTGACTTTTGAATTCACGCAAGCACCACAGTGGCTCCAAGTATCAGAAGAGAAGATGGATCAATTGAAAATTTTAGTTTCAAATATAGAGCTCTCAGATGAGACGACATCTCCGAAGCTTTCTGCTAATATAAAAAATAATTCACTTTTTACAATTCCTAATATGAATGTTATTACGATTCTTTATGATGCCAATAGAAATGCCATCTCTGCTAGTCGTACCTATTTAGACAAAATTAATCCACTTCAAATTGCTAATATTAATTTTACTTGGCCTGAACCATTTTCCGAGAAAGTGATAGCGAAAGAAATAATTCCGATGTTTAATATATTTTCTGCGCAGTTAAAATAATTTTGTACAATAAATAAGATGGCAGAAAAAGTTTTAAAAAGAATAGATTGGTTTCTCGTTATTTTTATCATTCCAATAGTTGCGGCAGGCTTGGTGACGATGAAGTCCTTTGCTCCTCTTGAAGATGGGGGAGATTTTTTTAGTAAACAAATTATTTGGGTATTTATTTCATTTGCTGTTTTTTTTATTTTTTCTTTTATTGACTTTCGTTTTTTAAAACGCACCGATATATTAGTATTTTTATTTTTATTTACATCTTTTCTTCTATTAATTCTAATGGTTTTGGGAAATATTTCAAATGGGGCGAAAAGCTGGTTTAATCTCGGCTTTTTCTTTTTTCAGCCGGTTGATGTGATGAAATTGGTATTGGTTCTCGTTTTGGCCAAATATTTTTCTCGCCGTCATGTGGAGATACGATACATAAAACATATTTTTATTTCTGGATTTTATGCTCTCGTTCCTTTAGTTTTAGTTTTACTTCAACCAGATTTCGGTTCAGCAATGATAATATTTTTTATCTGGCTGGGGATGGTGCTTGTTTCTGGAATTTCTAAAACTCATTTGTTTGTTGTGTTTACCTCTGGACTCCTGATTTTGATAGTATGTTGGTTTTTTGTTTTTGCGCCATATCAAAAGGCTCGCATCTCTAATTTTATAAATCCTTTAGCTGATATCCACAAGACAGGATACAATGTTTTTCAGTCGACTATCGCTGTAGGTTCAGGTCAAATTTTAGGCAAGGGTTTGGGTTTTGGGACACAATCGAGACTAAAATTTTTACCTATTCCTCAGTCTGATTTTATCTTTGCTGCTTTTGCTGAGGAATGGGGTTTTATTGGTTCAACCCTGATTCTTTTATTTTATTGTTTGGTGATTTGGCGAATTCTTTATTTTGCATCACTGGGTGCATCTAATTTTGAAATACTTTTCGGGATGGGAATTGCTATTTTCTTTATGAGTCATATACTTATAAATGTTGGAATGAATCTCGGGCTTTTGCCGGTAACTGGCATTCCTCTTCCTTTTATGAGTTATGGCGGTTCACATTTATTAACCGAATTTGCAGGATTGGGTATTTTGATGGGTATGCGCAAGTATTCTAGGATAGCCCACAAAGATGATACTAGAAATGAATTCTTAGGGATATAATTTTCCCCCACCCCAGGGATAGGGGAATTCCCCTATCCCTGGGGTGGGGGAAGCAAGGTTTTTAAAAAAATTTATGACACAAATTATAGACGGAAAAAAAATAAGAGATCAGATTTTAGAGAAAGTGAAAACGGAAGTAAGTGCGATACCTTTCAAGCCAGTTTTTTGTGACGTATTAGTCGGTAATGATTCAGCTTCTCTTCAATATGTCCAAATGAAAGGGCGGATGGCAGAATCTGTGGGTATAAGTTTTCATAAAGCAGAGTTTCCTGCTTCAATTTCAACTGAAGATTTAATAAAAGAAATAAAAGTTTTAAATAAAATTGAAAATATGTGTGGGATTATCATTCAGCTTCCTTTGCCTTCACATTTGGACAAGCAAGCGGTCTTAGATGCTATTGATCCGAGGCTTGATGTCGATTGCCTTGGCACTATTGCTAGTGAAAAATTTTACAGTGGTGAAAGTGCTTTAGGTTTTCCGACGGCTTTAGCATGTATGGCATTATTAGATTCCATAAATTTATCTTTAGAAAATAAAAAGATTGTTGTTTTAGGGCAGGGGTTGTTGGTAGGAAAGCCAGTTACCGCTTTACTCAAATTTCGAGAGTTGGATCCAAATGTGATTAGAAGTAAGACTGAAAATAAAGAAGAACTCATCAAACAGGCAGATGTTATAATTTCAGGCATGGGCAAAGGTAAATATATTACGGGTGGCATGATCAAGTTAGGAGCGATCTTGATAGATGCTGGTACTTCTGAAGATAGTGGTTCATTAAATGAACGAACAAGTATTGTCGGTGATGTTGATTTTGAATCTGTGAAAGATGTTGCGGGGTATGTTTCGCCTGTGCCGGGAGGTGTAGGTCCAGTAACTGTCGCAATGCTTTTGAATAATGTGTTAACAGTAGCAAAAAGTTTTCCCCGAAACCAGGTATAGGGGAATTCCCCTATACCTGGTTTCGGGGAAGGAATCAAATATTATGAACAACACAATTTTTTTCTTTTTTTATAACTTAGCGTATCAATCAAATATCTTTGATAATATTGTTATTTTTTTAGCAGTGTATTTTATATATATAGATATTTTTTTAGCAGGATTATATTTACTTTTTTATTACAAGATTTCATTTTCACAGAATTTTTTTCAACAATTTGTAAATAAATGGAGAGAATTTTCTTTTGTGATTTTATCAGTTGGTGTTACTTGGTTTTTTAATAAATTCATAGCAAAAATATTATTTTATGTATTTAGACCTTTTATAGTTTTTTCACAAGTACTTCCTCTTTTTCCAGAAACTGGATATGCTTTTCCTTCTGGGCATACGGCAGTCGCTTCAGCTTTGGCATTTTCTTTATTTTTTATAAATAAAAAAGCAGGCCTGCCTGCGCAGG
Organism: Minisyncoccota bacterium; assembly: GCA_041662205.1. Taxonomy (GTDB): domain Bacteria; phylum Patescibacteriota; class Minisyncoccia; order Phycocordibacterales; family UBA9973; genus UBA9973. Next base: position 13,798 of record JBAZSZ010000003.1, read on the forward strand.
CAGGATATGTTTTTATGTTCTTTGCTTTGTTGATCGGGCTTGCTCGCGTTATCGCTGGAGTACATTTTCCGATTGATATTCTGGGTGGATTTTTCCTAGGGTTTCTCATGAGTTTCATTTTTAATTATATTTTTAATTCTTTTTCTAAAAAATTATGATTTTATCATTTATGGAAAGCCTGGGATTACTAGGTATTTTTTTTGTTGTGTTCGCCGAATCAGGACTTTTTTTCTGTTTCTTTTTTCCTGGAGGTTCTCTTTTGTTTAGCTCTGGTCTTTTGGCTTCAGTTGGATATTTTAATATTCTCTATTTATTTTTCGGATCCTTCTTGTTTGCTGTTTTAGGTGACAGTGTCGGATATTGGACAGGTAAAAAGTTTGGTCCAATAATTTTTTCTAAACCAAATTCTTTCTTTTTTAATAAAAATAATTTAGATAAAACTGCAAAGTTTTACGATAAATACGGTAAAAAAACTATTGTCTTAGCACGTTTCGTTCCTATCGTGAGAACATTTGTTCCGATCATGGCTGGTGCGGGGAATATGAAATATGATAATTTTATTTCTTACAATATATTGGGTGCTTTTTTGTGGACTGGTTCATTTATTCTAGGTGGATATTTTTTAGGTAATTCTGTTCCAAATATTAATCATTACATTTTACCGATAATAATAATTATAGTAATTTTGTCTTTAGTGCCAATTATTGGTGATATTTTTATTAAAAAAATCATTTGCTTTTTTAATAAAAAGCGTATAGAATAGCCATATATTTATTCGCCAGAGGCGAATAGGTGTGGAAAAAAAATGATCAAAAAATTAATTTTATCAATTGTAATACTTATCGTTAGTGCTGGAATTGGCTTTTTTGTTTACAAATCAGAAGCTAATTTTAGAAAATTACCAGAAGGTACAGTAGCTACTGGTTTGGCAAAATTTTCCTTTAAACTCGGACTGGATCTTTCTGGAGGCAGTCATTTGATATACAAAGCTGATACTTCTTTGGTCCCAGCAGGTCAAGTGGGGGATTCAATGAATGCCCTTCGTGATGTAATCGAGCGACGTATAAATCTTTTCGGGGTTTCTGAGCCAGTAGTGCAAGTGCAACACGGAGGGTTTGTTTCTGGCAACAGCGATGAACAGTTGATAGTGGATCTTCCAGGAGTGACTGATGTGAAGCAAGCGATAAGTATGATCGGGCAGACTCCGCTTCTTGAATTTAAAATAGAAGGGGATAAGAATACTCCTCAAACTGTGACTGTTGGCAAAGACGGTAAAGTGAATTTGGAAAATTTGAATTTGGGAGCGCAATTTATTTCCACAGAACTTACTGGAAGATATTTAAAGAAAGCAACTCTAGAATTTGATACAAATACTCGTGAACCTAAAATAAGTTTACAATTTGATGATACTGGTACAAAACTTTTTGCCCAAATTACAAAAGAAAATATCGGGAAAATGGTAGCGATTTATTTAGATGGCGCTCCTATCTCTACGCCAGTTGTTCGAGAAGAAATTCCTAATGGTCAAGCTGTCATTTCAGGTAGTTTCACTCCGACTGAAGCAAAAACACTTGTTGGCCGACTCAATTCTGGAGCTCTACCTGTACCGATAACACTCCTTTCTACTCAAACTATCGGTGCTACTCTAGGAGGTAGCGCAGTAAATGCTGGGGTCAAAGCTGCATTTATAGGATTTTTATTAGTGGCTATCTTTCTGATTCTTTTATATCGTTTACCTGGTTTGATTGCGACGATTTCTCTTTGTATTTTTATCGTTATAATACTTGCTCTGTTTAAATTAATGCCAGTGACTCTAACGGCAGCTGGTATCGCTGGTTTTATAATTTCGATGGGTATCGCAGTTGATGCAAATGTGCTTATTTTTGAACGGGTAAAAGAGGAACTACGTTCTGGCAAAAGTATTGCTGATTCAATTTCTATTGGTTTCTCTAGAGCTTGGTTTTCTATTCGAGATTCAAATATTTCAAGTTTTATCACCGCCGTTATTCTTTTCTGGTTTGGTACATCTTTAATCAAAGGCTTTGCTTTGACACTCGGCATGGGAATCATTGTGTCGATGTTTAGTGCAATTGTCATTACTAGAATTTTTCTTTCAACAGTTGGCTTTATCGGAGAAGGGAAAATCGCTAGATTTTTATTTAGTTCAGGATTTACTAGAAACAAATAACCTAATTAACATGTTTATAATAAAACACAAAAAAATATTTATCAGCATATCAGCAGTCTTGGTTATCCTTTCTTTTGTTTCTTTGTTTGTTTTTGGGCTGGAAATAGGTATTGATTTTAAAGGTGGCGCACTCACGGAGGTTGCTTATAAAGGAGAACGTCCAACTCAATCCACTCTGCAGGAATCTTTAGCGACTCTCGGTTTTGGATCAATTCTTCTTCAGCCAGTTGGAGATGTTGGCTATATTGCAAAGACTCGTGACTTAAATGATTCTGAACATGCCTTGCTTTTGACGACGCTCGGAGGAGGGAATAAAGATACTCTCACTGAAATGAGTTTCAATTCTATCGGGCCCTCTGTTGGTCAAGAACTTACTAGGAAAGCTATTTTAGCGATTATTTTAATTTCATTTGCTATTATTTGTTTTATTGCTTTTGCTTTCAGGAAAGTTTCTAAGCCAGTTTCTTCTTGGAGATATGGGATTATCGCCATCGTTACACTTTTACATGACGTATTTATTCCTATTGGAATATTTGTTATTCTTTCTCATTATTTTGGGGCAGAAATAGACACTCTCTTTGTGGTGGCAGTGCTTACTATTCTTGGTCTTTCTGTTTCTGACACAATAGTTATCTTTGATCGAATTAGAGAAAATTTGAGAAACCAAAATTCAATAGCTAAAGTAAATTTTAGTGAAGTGATAGGTCACAGCTTAGAACAATCATATATTCGATCTATTTGTACCTCTTCGACTGTCATCCTCGTGCTTTTGGCCTTGTTCTTCTTTGGCCCAGTATCCACAAGGTATTTTGCTCTAATGCTTACGGCTGGAATGTTTTTTGGTACTTATTCTTCAATTTTCCTAGCTTCACCTTTGCTTATGCAAGTAGAAGAGTGGCAGAAGAAACAATAGGTGTTATACTTTAAATAAGTTCTTGATTATTAGTTAACCATATAATATATGATGTACTTTTTAATAATTTTACTTGCTATCGTTTTACTTGCAATTTTTTCTTTTAATCGTTTTGTTTCTTTGCGTAATCGTGCAAAAGAGGCGTGGGCAGATATTGAAGTTCAGCTCAAGCGTCGTTATGATTTGGTTCCGAATTTAGTGAATACAGTGAAGGGCTATGCTACGCATGAAAGTTCTGCTTTTGAGAATGTTACCAAAGCAAGATCAGCTGCCATGGGAGCTACAGGGCCAACTACCGGCCATGCAGAAGCAGAAAATATGCTCACCAGTGCTTTGAAGTCAGTTTTTGCTATTGCTGAAGCATATCCAGATTTGAAAGCCAATCAAAATTTCTTAGCTTTACAAAACGAACTTTCTGATACAGAAAATAAAATTCAATCAGCACGCAGGTTTTATAATGCCAATGTTCGTGACCTAAATACCTCAGTTGAAAGTTTCCCAGGCAATATTATTGCTAGTATATTTAATTTTTCTAAAATGGAATTTTTTGATCTAGCCGATAATGATGCTGCTCAAAATCCCGTAGAAGTAAAGTTTTAAATTATTATTTTATTTCTTCAATAAATAAATTTATGAAACAAAACGAATTTTTCGGTTCGAAATTAAATAGTGTATTACTTTTAGTATTAATTATTTTAATGATTATTGCTATTAAAATAATGCTTCGAAATGAAAAAGAATATTTAGGTGTTTTTCAAAAGCAAGTTCCTGTCGTTGACACTACCCAAGAAATAATTCCGACAGAAGTCAGAAATAATATTTCAGGGAACAAAGATGATTTAATTTCTTTTTCTATCTGGCCAAATACTAAAGTCCGCGGCGTTCTATCTTATCGGGGAATAATAAAAGGCGGATATTTTTTTGAAGCTAATATCTTAATAAATATTTTGGACTCAAATAAAAAAATTATAAAACAAAGTAATGCAATGGCTAAAGATGATTGGATGACTGCTGGTCCGGTAAATTTTGAAGGGAATATTGATTTTTCTGGACTTTTGAAAGGTCCAGCTTATTTTGAAATCCATAATGATAATGCTTCAGGCTTACCGGAAAATGACAAATCTATCTTGATTCCTATTATAATAGAGTAAAATTATGACGACACTTTATACCGAGCAATCAAAAAATGTTACGAAGACTTGGCTTTTGATGTCAATATTTTTTGTGGTGGTCATTAGTTTTGGTTGGTTTTTTAGTTTTTATTACAACAATCCGAATATTTTGTATTTTTTTGTTATCTTTAGTGTTTTAATGAATTTTTTTTCTTATTGGTATTCAGATAAAATAGTGCTTACTTTAGCTGGTGCCAAAGAAGCCAAAAGAGAAGAATATTTTGATCTTTATACGAGTGTTGAAAATCTATCAATCACTGCAGGACTGCCAATGCCGAAAGTATATGTGGTGCAAGATCTTGCGCCAAATGCTTTTGCTACCGGTAGAGATAAAAATCATGCCGTTGTTTGTGCCACCTCTGGACTTTTGCAAATTTTAGACAAGACAGAGCTAGAAGGAGTAATCGCACATGAACTTTCACATGTTGGGAATCGTGATATGTTGCTCTCGACTGTCGTCGTGGTGCTCGTCGGTTTTATTTCTATTATTGCAGATGTCTTTAGGAGAAATTTATTCTTTGGAGGTTTGGGAAGGGGTAGAGATGATAGAGAGAGTGGGGGAAATGCTATTTTTTTAATTGTCGGAATTGTTTTATCGATTTTAGCACCATTGGTGGCGGTTTTAATTCAGCTAGCTATTTCCAGAAAAAGAGAATTTTTAGCAGATGCTTCTGGAGCCTTACTTACCCGTTATCCTGAGGGCCTTGCTAATGCCCTGCGTAAAATTTCCCAATATAGCCAGCCGATGGTTCATCAGTCTAGTGCTATTGCACATCTTTATATCGCAGACCCAAAAGGTAACAAAATCGGCAAGAAAATCAGTGGTCTTTTTGCCACTCATCCACCAGTTGAAGAAAGAATAAAAGCGCTCGTGGGATAGAAATTTCGCAAGGGGAGTGTTTGCGAAATTATTTTAAAATATGAAAACATTGCCAATAAACCTCGATACTTTCGGTTTCGTAGAGAGAGAAAAAAATAATTCTGGTAAATATGTTCTTAATCGTTGTGGTAGAGATTTTTTATATTATTCTCTCAATTATTTTCATCCAGATAAATACAATTCATTTGCAAAAAACCCTCAATTTATTCAGAAAAATAATATTTTTGGTTTATCAACACCCCCATGGTTGGCTTTTGCTTTGTTGCAGTTTATTTACGTTCCTAAAGAATTGAAAAAAGAAAAATTAGAGTTATTTATAAACGATAAATTGATTAACTCTGTGACTAATTTTTATCGAGTTTTATGGAAGCCTTCAAGAACAGATGTAGGGAAAAGAATAAAGGAGGTAGAATTCTCGATAGATAAAGGTTTTGTAGTTGGGATTGATTTATCTCTTTTTCTTTTTGGAATTTTTGATCATGTGATGTTTGTTTATGGTTATGACGAAGATAATTTTTATGTTTTCGATACACGAAAAATTAATAAATTAGAATATGAAAAAATAACAGAAGATAATAGATATATTATGAGATTACCTAAAGACATAGTCAGAAAAAGATGGTCTTTCTTTGGGAGAGTTTGGATTGTAAAAAGAATAGTATAGTAGTGTTAATCATATCTACGCTATAGCGTAGATTAAGGAATGGTTATATAATCTATATTATGGCTGGAAGAAAATTAAAATATAAAGGTATGTCGGTGAATGTGTTTGGCTTACCAAGTTTTGGTAATTCTCATAAGGAAAATAAAATACTAAAAATACCAAAACGACGATATCTTCAATCCTTTATTTCTGATTTTAAAAAAGATTCACCTAAAAATTTGCTTCTAATTTATGATATTCCTGAAGGAAGAAAGAAGGAGAGGGATTGGTTTCGTCGTCAGCTAAAAAATTTTGACTTTATTATGATCCAAAGAAGTGTTTGGGTCGGACCATCACCTTTGCCAGTCAATTTTCTTGCCTACTTAAAAAGAATTGGATTACAAAAAGAATTTAAGACATTTAAACTAGCTAAGCCATATTAAAATTAATCTACGCTATAGCGTAGATGCAATAAGTAATCTATTTATTTTTTAACTTCTCTCTGTTATACTCTTTACATGAACATTAAAGACGTTGAAAACCTTGCCAGCCTTGCTAGAATTGAGCTAGGAGAAGAAGAAAAAAAGAACCTACTCTCCGATATGGAGAGTATTTTAGGTTACGTCAAACAGATTGAAGAAGTGAAAGCCGAAGACGTAGAACCGGAATATAAAGTTTATAATGTTTGGCGAGAGGACGAAATAATTCCAAGAGAATTTTCAAGAGAAATTATCGCAGAACAATTTCCAGATGCGCAAGAAGGATTTTTGAAAGTTAAAAAGATTTTGTGAACATATCCTGTCATAAATTTTTTCCTCTTCCTCCCTTCTTGGATTACCAAGTGGGACCCACAGAGTTAAAAAATTTATGACAGGCTATGTTTTAAACAATATGATTGATTTAGAAAATTTAACAATAGAAAAAGCAAGAAAAGCTCTTGATGCGAAAGAATTTTCGGCGGTAGATTTAGCGTCCGCTTATTTAGCCGAGATTGAAAAGAAAAATAAAGAACTCAATGCATATTTGGAAGTTTTTGATGATGTGCTGGAACAAGCAAAAAAAGCAGACGAGATGATAGCCAAAGGGGAGACTTATCCACTACTTGGTATTCCTTTGGCTATTAAAGATGTGATATTAATCAAAGGCAGGAAAGTTTCTGCTGCTTCAAAAATTCTAGAAAATTATATCGCTTCGTATGATGCTACAGTTATCACTAAATTAAAAAAACAAGGGGTAGTATTTTTAGGTAGAACTAATACCGATGAATTTGCGATGGGTGGCTCTACTGAAAATTCAGCTTATGGAGTAACAAGAAATCCTCACGATGTATCACGGGTAGCAGGAGGGTCTTCTGGTGGATCAGTGGTCGCGGTGGCTGCAAATATGGCTCTGGGAGCCTTGGGTTCTGATACAGGTGGATCAGTGCGAGAGCCAGCTTCTTTTTGTGGAATAGTAGGCATGAAGCCTACTTATGGGAGGGTTTCTCGATATGGTCTTATCGCTATGGGTTCTTCTTTGGATTGTATTGGATCTATTGCTAAAAATATAACTGATGTTGAAATTATCTATAATGCTATTTATGGAAATGATGTGTTAGACAGCACTAGTATCACAGACACTACTTATTCAAAATCTTCCTTTAAAAAAGTTATTGGTGTGCCATGGGACTTAGTAAATGGAGAGGGTGTTGATTCAGATGTTAAGGAAAATTTTAAACAGTCTGTTTTAAAGTTAGAAAATCTTGGTTTTAAAATTAAAGATATTTCAATAAAAAATTTAGATCTAGCTCTGGCAATATATTATATTATAATGCCCGCTGAAGCGTCCACTAATTTGTCTCGTTTTGATGGGGTGCGATATGGTCTACACAAAGAAGGTAAAAATTTATTAGAAGATTATATGTTAACAAAAGGAAAAGGTTTTGGGAGAGAGGTTCGCCGTAGAATACTTTTGGGTACTTATGTGCTTTCTGCTGGTTATTATGATGCTTATTATGGCAAGGCCCAAAATATTCGTAGTGTCTTAAGAAAAGAATTAATAAAAACATTTCAAGACGTTGATATTATAGCCACACCTACTTCTCCTATACCGGCTTGGAAAATAGGGGAAAAAAGTGATCCGCTTTCTATGTATTTAGCAGATATATTTACTATTACTGCGAATATTGTTGGAGTTCCAGCTGTTTCAATACCATCAGGCTTAATGGAGGTAGAAGGCAAAAAATTACCTCTTGGTATTCAGTTTATGGTGTCACATGGAGCAGAAGAAGTGCTTTTCGAAGTCGGTAAAAAATTTGAAGAAATGCTATAATTTTATTATGGAAACAGTTAATCAAAATTCCTTTTTACAAAACACTTTTATTGATTCAAAGTATTTTAATCCTGAATATTTATTCAATCAAGGATCTATTTTTTTTCATGATTTATTTTCTTTTCTTTCCGAAGTTCCCATTGATCAGGTAATAATTTTTATAAAAACAATTCTTTTCTTTTTAGCGATGTTTTTTTTGACCATAATTTGTTATGTGATTGTTCGAATGCTCGAAATTAGAGCAAAGGAACATAAATACACTCATGATGAAATTCATGAATATGCTCATAAAAAAGAACAAGAGGAAAAAAAGAAACGTGAAGAGTCTAGGGGTTCAAAAAATGAGCGTTGGGTAAAGACTCTTAGTTACCTTTTTTCTCAACATGCGAGTGATTGGAAGCTTTCAATCATCGAAGCGGACTCTATGCTTGAAAGTCTAATGGAGCAACTTGGTTTCAGAGGAGAAACCTTAGGAGATAGATTAAAAATGGCTAATCAAGAAAATTTCCCAAATCTTACTATTGCTTGGGAGGTTCATACTATTAGAAATAGAATAGCGCATGAAGGTTTGAATTTCGAGGTCTCTCAACATGAAGCGAAAAGAGTCATCGCTTTATACGAGCAAATTTTTCATGAGTATGGCTATATTTGATTTTAAGTTTGCTTTTTAAAGAATTTAAGGTAAAATTGATAGGTGCCTCAGAGAAGGCATTTTTTAATATAGCGGGGTAGAGAAGAGGTATCTCGTAAGGCTCATAACCTTAAGACTCACGTTCGATTCGTGACCCCGCAACAAGTCGGCAAGTGACATGCCAAAATGTCTAATTGTCGAGTATAATGTATAATATGTCGGCGTAGCTCAGTTAGTAGAGCACGGGACTCATAAGCCCGGGGTCGCAGGCGCACTCCCTGCCGCCGACACCCTCAAAAAAGAGGAAAATATGCGGGCGTAGCTCAACTGGTTAGAGCGCATCCCTGTCACGGATGAGGTTGCCGGTTCAAGTCCGGTCGCTCGCGCAAATTAAAAATACCGTAGCTTCTGCTACGGTATTTTTAATTCTAGCGCGATGTAAGCAAGCAAACTGCTTTGCTTGCGTCCGGCTTGAACAGGCGGAGCCGTGTCGCAAAGCGACAGGCGAGCCCGGGGAGGAAGTTCTTAGGAGCAAAGGCGACTTAGAAACTTGACCCCAAGTCCGGTCGCTCGCGCAGTATAAAATTTAGAAATAATATCTTTATTTCACAATGACTTTTCAGTTCCAACTGAGAGCAGTTTTTATACTGGTCTATTTGATGTTGGAACTGATATAATAATATAGGTCAAAATTTATTAATTTTAATTATGTAGATAATATGAAAATATCAAAAATAATGCACGTCGCTAGTGTTATCGTAGGGTTGGTTGGGATAGTTGTTTTTATTAAAACACTTGGAGTTCCGTCAGATGGGATGGTTTTCGGAATCACAAAATTTGATGCGTTGTTCTGTATAGCAATTCTTTTTCTTATCGCTATTTGGAGCCAAGTTGGAACTATTCATCATATGATGCTTGAAAAAACAGGCGAGATTATATAAAAATCACTTGACATTTATACCCCATAGGGGTATAACCAAAGCTGGGAGTAATTTTATTAGTCAATAAAATTATTAGACTTAATTAACAGCTAATTAAATTTTAATTATATGATGTATGGAATATATAATGGTTATGGAGGTTGGGGGAATATGATGGGTTATTTTGGAGGAGGAATTATGATGTTTTTATTTTGGGGAGCGATTATTTATTTTATTGTCTGGCTGGTTCGCAATAACAAAACAAATGGGGCAGATAGCAGTAAAAAGGCATTAGATATTTTAAAAGAAAGATATGCCAAAGGTGAGATAGATAAAAAAGAGTTTGAGGAAAAGAAGAAAGATTTAAGTTAAGTTATTATGAAACTAGGAATGATTTTACAATCAAATAAACCAGAGCGTGTATGGAATACATTCCGTCTTGGAATTACTTCGCTTAAAGCTGGACATCAAGTAGAAATCTTTTTGATGAGCGAAGGTTCAGAATTAGATACAATTCCCGACACTAAGGATTTTGATATTTCCAAGAAAGTATTGGAGTTTAAAGAATTAAAAGGCAAGATTTATGCTTGTGGTAGTTGTCTTAAAATTCGTGGAAAGGAAGAAAGTAGTGTATGTCCAATTTCCACGATGTCCGACTTGCTCAAAATGGTTGAGAGTTCAGATAAATTATTAGTATTTGGATAAAATTCCACTAAACTGCAATTTACTCTTTCTGGATACATTTCTCTGGCTTTTTGTCTAAATTAGGTATAAAAATATAATCCTTATGATTGCGGATAGCGGTTCACACTTCGTTTACCAGTACGTGCAAATATTTTAGCCATTAAAATAAGGACCAAAAGTTCACGATTATGGTGGGCTTGATTTGTGATATAATTTTAGTATGAAAAGATTATTGATTTATATTGCTACTTTTTTTGTTATTTTAATAATAATTTTTATTTATCTTTTTAAGAATAAAAAAATAGAAACAATTAAAAATCCTATAGTGCCAGAAGCGGTCGCTATGTGTTATTTTTATTCTAAAAATACTTCAAATATTTTTGCTGATCGTGCTTGGCTTAAAATGAGTATTTTAGGTGATAAAGTAACAGGCGAATATCAAAATCTTCCAGCCGAAAAAGACAGCAAGATTGGAAAATTTAGTGGAGTAGTCGGCAAGATGGATCCTAAAATTAGTGGACGTATCGCCGATGTATGGTGGGATTCTTTAGCTGAAGGTATGACTGTAACTGAACAATTAAAAATTGAGTTTGGTGAAGGTAGTGCCGTTGTGTTTTTTGGTGAAATGATCGATAGAGGAGACGGAGTTTACGTATATAAAGATGTCACAAAATTAACTCCAGGATTTCAAATGTCACAAATAGATTGTGAATCATTAGATGATAGAATAATAGTTGAAAATTATATTCGTAATAATGTTAAAACCATTGTGCCAGAAAAGCCTGTATTAGGTGGTTCGTGGTATGTAATTTCTGTAAATATAAATTCTTTTACAAAAACAGGTTCTATGGTGTATGAAGATGGTCACATACAAGGGGAAAAAAGTTTTAATTATGTTCGGAATGGCACACAAGTAATAATTAATTTAATAAATAGTTTACCTTCCATTAGATCAAAAGAACCAGTTGCTTGCACTATGGATGCTAAACAATGCCCTGACGGTTCTTATGTTGGCCGTACTGGTCCTAATTGTGAATTTGTTTGCCCTTAATATAAGTTTGAATCTAGATTTTGTTTTCTCCAACCTTGCTTAGTTATATTTTTATTATATAATTATATAGGTCGTAACAATATAAGAAAGATTATTATTAACTTTTTAAAATTTTATGGCTGATACAATTATTACAAATTCTCCTGAAAGAGACGGAGGTGGTGGTGCAGGATGGGTAGTGGCCTTGGTTATTATTATTGCAGTTATTATTGGAGGTATAGTGCTGTATCGTCGAGGTGTATTTAGAGCGGCTCCAGCAGGTGACACTAATATTAATGTTACTTTACCAAACCCTGTTGATTTGCCAAACTAACGTAACAAATAGTCTGAAAGAGCTTTGTTTTTAATTACTAGGTTTTTTAATAAATAAATTATTTATGTCGTTACTTACAATTTCTGAAATTATTTTTTTTCTTGTCTATGGTGTTAGTCATTTTTACCCGTTCAAAAATTCACAGATAATCTGTGCAATTGCGGCTATTGTAGTTGCTGTTCTTTTGATTGTTAAAATTTAGTTTTCACTAAATTGTGCAAGCACAAAAAAAACCATATTAATATGGTTTTTTTTGTTTGTTTATAGAGATTCAGGACTTTTTGAAAAATACGGGATTAATTTGGTTGAATAATATCCGCCTACAAAAGCAAGGGTGTGGATAATTCCAAAAGCTACTCCGGTTCCAAAAAGATCCATCCCTAAAAATGTTAATTTATTTAAGGAAATTCCAAAAGGATAAAAATAAACATTAAAAACCTTGTTCATTATAAAAGGCAGAATATTGTAATAAAATCCAAAAATTGAGGCCACTAAGATTCCAGCTACGGATACCTTGATAAATTCTTTTCTATTCACATCAATAAAGGAAAGGAAAAGAATTGAAAACAAAAAGTAAAGGGAAAATTTTACGATAAAGTAAGGAAGTGTTTCCATTGGGTTGGAGAATAATAAATGAGAAAAATAATCAATCACGTAGACACCCACGAACGATATTATTATCGCATTCAGTGCTATTTTAAAATAATTTTTTTTCATACTGTCATTATACCATTTTTATTAATTAAATTAAAATCATTAGCCAACAAGGAGTACATTTGCAAATCGTTTGTATTTAGAATATCATTTCTTTGATGATTACATCATATATTTACGCATTGATTGCTGTTGTCATAGTCAGCTTGGTTTCATTGGTTGGAGCTTTTTTTATTTCTATGAAAGAAGAACTGATAAAAAAGTATATTTTTTTGTTGGTTAGTTTGGCAGTGGGGGCTCTTTTAGGAGATGCCTTTATTCATTTAATACCGGAAGCATTTGAAAATTCTTTAAATCCTCTTTCTGTCAGCTTGTTTATTGTTGCGGGGATTATTTTATTTTTTGCATTAGAAAAGTTTATGCATTGGCATCATCATGGTGATGATACAGAAGAACACGATATTCACCCAGTAGGAAAACTTGTACTTTTTTCAGACGGTATTCATAATTTTATAGACGGAGTAATTATTGGGATAAGTTTTTTAGTAAGCGTTCCCATTGGTATTGCTACTACTTTGGCGGTCATCTTACACGAAATACCACAAGAGATAGGAGATTTTGCAGTATTGTTGCACTCTGGATACACTAGAAAGCGAGCATTATGGCTTAATTTCCTATCCGCTTTAACAGCTATACTCGGAACTTTCTTAGCTTTTGTATTAGGAGAAACCAGTGAGAGCTTTACGAATTGGGTTCTACCGTTAGCAGCTGGAGGATTTATTTATATTGCAGTGGCAGATTTAATTCCAGAACTTCAAAAAACAAAAAAGGCGAGTTATTCTTTTTTTCAGTTGTTTTTCTTAATTATGGGAGTGATTTTAATGGTAGGCTTAGTTTTCTTAGAATAAGTTTAAAAAGGTATATAATATATATATGTTTAAAAATACCGAAGATTCTGATATTTCTATAGCAAATTTAAGATTTATAAAAATTGGTCTGTTCTTTTCATTAGTGTTTATTTTGTTTGGAATTTTAGAGTCCAAGACTTTTGAATTTAAATACAAAGATCGCTTTTATCCGGGTATCTTTATCGGTGGTGAATATGTCGGCGGGAAAACTTATTCTGAAGTCCTAAATAACTTTAAGGAAAAAAAAGCAGAATTAGAGAAAAAAGGATTGAGTGTGAATTTTTCTAGTTCACGCGGAATACAAAAAGTTAATATTCCAATGAACTCGATAGGATCTACCCCTGATAACTCTGTGGAATATTTTTCTTTTGATGATTGGGAAAATAATTTACAAGAAGCCTATCGGTGGGGGCATGAGGCAAACCTTCTTCTCAATCTAAAAGATCAAGCAATACTTTTATTTACAAAAAAATATTTTAATTTCACCAATTCAATACATCGAGAAGTAGTGGATCCTTTTTTGGAAGACAGAGTTTATAACTTTCTAAAAAAAAGTGTTCCGGCGACCTTTTCTTTTGCTTCGGGTAAAATAACTATTTTAAAAGAAGTAGAAGGAGAAAAAGTAGAAAGGGAAGAAGTTTTAAATATTTTAGAACAAAAGTTAAATTTATTTGACACAACACCTGTAATTTTTACGATTGATCAGGATGTCCCGATAGTTACTATGGAAAGACTCGAACCCTTTTTAGATTTTGCAGAAAGATTTGCTAAAGGAAAAGAATTATCTTTTCAATATAAAGGACGGGAGTGGAAAATAAAAGAGAACAAAATCGTCTCGTGGCTTACCCTAAATAGAGAGAATACTATTGAGATTAATAGCACGATGCTAGAAGACTACCTTGCGAACACAGTTGCAAAGTCTATAGATAATCCTCCGCAAAATAGTCGTTTTAAAATGCAAAATGGAAAATTAGTTGAAACTGTTCCGGGTAAAAATGGTAACATCATTGATGTAGGTGATGTATTGCAAAAGATCGAAAAATTAATTTCTGAAACGAACGGAGAAATAAAAAACAGTAGAATAAACATTCCTATAAAAACTATCGAAGTGGAACCTAGGGTAACTCAAAATACTGTAGAAAAATATCATATCTCGGATCTTGTCGGTGAAATTCGGACTAATTTTGACGGTAGCACTTCAGACCGTGAACACAATATAAAAATAGGGATTTCTATGATCGACGGAATGATAATACCTCCAGGAGCAGAATTTTCTACAGTAAATTCAATTGGTCACGTTTCTGCGCAAGAAGGTTATGTAAAAGAATTGGTAATAAAAGAAAATAAGACGACAAAAGAATACGGTGGAGGTTTGTGTCAGGTTGCTACTACTTTATTCCGTTTGGCGCTGAACGCTGGACTTCCGATCACAGAAAGACAAAATCATCGTTTCGTGGTTCATTATTATGACCCACCAGGATTTGATGCCACCATATATGGACCGCATCCAGATCTTCGTTTTTTTAATGATACAAATAACTATCTTCTTTTGCAGGCACGAGTGGAAAAGAAGCAAGTAATTATGGAATTGTATGGACAAAAAGATGGGAGATCTTCAGAAATTTCTGAAGCTACTTTGTACAATAAAATTCCTGCTCCACCAACAAAATATGTGCAGAGTGCAGAACTTCCAATTGGACAAATAAAATGTACTGAAGCGCCACATGATGGTGTGACTACAGATGTTTTATACACTGTCAAATATCCTGATGGGACAATAAAAGAGAAAAATTTCCACAGTGTTTATCAACCTTGGCAAAAATTATGCCTGATCGGCACTGCTTTATAAAATTAATCTTAATTTGCTAATGCGAGTACTTTTTCTTTTGTTTTAGGTTCTCGGATCACTATTAGTCTTTTCTTCCATCCCTTCATAAAATCACTAATGGGAACTGTCCTGATGCCTAGGCGTTTACCAGGATCGTTGTAATAGACCAGTTTATCATCAAATCCGGTTACAACAATTAAATGACCATACGGGCTAGCAGGATTAAAGCCTCTGCGTATTGATGCGATGACAGGCCCCTCTTTTACGGTGTTTTTAAATTCACTCAAAGCAGCTTCGTTTTTAAGTTTTGATAAATCAACAGTCTTTCCAACCAAGCCGTGCTTTACAGCTAAGGCGGCTAACCCCTGGTGGCTCCAGCCCACGTTTTTTACATAAGCCCCTCCCTTGAGAGCTTCTTGAAGTATTTTTTGTACCGAGGTAGTATTTGGTTTATAAAATTCTACTATCATTGCTACATCTGCTACCCCGCAACCTTTTTGTTGCCAAGCGACAGATGAAATATCGCTGATTTGTGAGTACAGCGGAACACTATATGGCATTATTGGTATCATAGCTATAATGGTAACAAGTGTGGACTCAATGTCAATGCTTTCACGTTAGTTTTTTAAATAATATATTTAAAGCTTATTTTTTATAGCTTTTTCAATAAATCTGGTATAATAGTATTTATTATTCCAAGATAAACTTTTTATCAAAGCTTAAAAAATGATTTTAATTGATGTAAGAACAAAGTATGAATATGATGCAGAGCATATAAATGGCGCAATACTTCATGACATTATGGATATAATGCAAGGGATTTTTCCTAGTATAGATAAAAACGAAGAAATCACTTTATATTGTGAATCTGGTAATAGGTCTATGATGGCTAAAAATATGATGGAAAGAGCTGGCTTTACAAAAATAATGGACGCTGGGAGTATTGATAATCTAAGATAAATATTTAATTTTTGCAAAATAGCTCAAAATAAACTACTATATTCTAGTAGTTAGTTAAGTTTGCCGTTGTGGCTGTTTTGGTAGGTCGTTACGTTAGTTTGCCGTTGTAGCTCAGTTGGTAGAGCACGTCATTGGTAATGACGAGGTCATCGGTTCAATCCCGATCAACGGCTCCGCAATCAAAAAAAAAGGGGGGGGTGATTAGAAGTACGATACTATTTTTCTAGCGAATATGGTAAAATAATCCTATGCCTGAAGAAGAAAAAGAAGAGAAAAAGAATGATTGGTTTTTGTATTTGATAGGTATTAGTTGTCTATCTGCAATTTTTGTGTCCTTTTATTTTTTCTACTTCAGAAAAGACTACGATTTTATTGTAGAAGTTGCTTGCGATCCAGCTAAAGAAACTTGCTTTCAGCGTGATTGCTCAAATCCTGATGATTGTCCGCCAAACGGCTTGTCTGATTTTAAAAGATACACCCTGAATGCTGGAGATTTCAAGATGTGTGAAAATGAAGATTGCACTACTGCCTGCGAAACTGGAACCATAAAATGTGAACCCATAGAATGTGAGGAAGATGAAGATGTTGGAGAATCTTGCTCTTTACTTGAATCATCTGTTGTTGGAGAATAAATTCATGTTAAAAATAATTAACAAATGGCACTCTATTTTAAATATGCCGAAAAAAGATTTTGAATGGCATCAAGCTGATGTTTTGGAAGAACTGAAAGAATTTGAAGAGGCAGGGGGGTTGATAAATAAATGGAGCGAATTATCAGATGTGGTTTACACATACACTAGAGCGCGTTGGTCTGGACATAAAAATATAAAATATCCATTAAATAAAATTAGTTTTTATTTAGGACTTCTATACATGTTTCCTAAACATACTCTTCGCTGGAAATTTTATAGAATCTTAGGGCAGAAAATTGATAAAAACGTAAAAATGACTGAGGTTCGTAATCCAAGAAAAATAGAAAAATTAAAACATATTGCTTCTAAATATAATCTAGATCCTGAACAGTTCGTAAATGAAGCAAATAAATTAATGAAAAAGTGGGTGTTTTTGAAGTAAAAAAAACACAAGCTAGTCTAGTAATAAATCTTTTTGAATGGAATTTTTGATGAAAAGAAACCTTTTTTCTTAAAAAATTCTTCTTTGTTTATATCTTTTGGTTGCAATAGATATAGAGAAAGATTTTCATCTTGCAATCCATAAAAAAGTACACAACCATCATCATTGACTGGCACCTCTGATACAATGGGAGCGTTTAAGTTAGGGCGAATAGTATAACCAAAACGCAATCTAAGATCTAAATAATCAGGAGCATTGATAACCCCAAAAGCATTTCTTGATCTTGTAATTACTTTTTT
Source organism: Minisyncoccota bacterium (assembly GCA_041662205.1). Lineage (GTDB taxonomy): Bacteria > Patescibacteriota > Minisyncoccia > Phycocordibacterales > UBA9973 > UBA9973. Next base: position 31,226 of record JBAZSZ010000003.1, read on the forward strand.
GTATTTACCTTCTTGGCAAATTAATTTTAACCTTAGATAATCAATAATAGACCCAAGGCTTCCATACGATACATGAGAAACAGTTATCCTATCTGTAGCTTTAAAAGCTAAAGAAACCCGATCATCTTTAAACGCCATTATTCCGCTTCCCACCATCTTTCCATTTTGATAAAAAAATAAAGCTTTAATATTAAATCCTTTTTGAACTTGTTCTTGGTACCATTTCTCATCAGCCCAAACATCATGTTCAAGCTCCTCCATTTTTCCTTTATAGTAAGGCAACCACTCGAGAAATTTTTTCTCAGTTAATTCTTCATATTTCCACTCAATATTATTTTTCTTTAAAATTTCCTCGCTTTTGCGTAAAAAAGATTTCAATCTTTTACCTTTTATATTATTAAGTAAGTCAGTTTCATTAGAAATAGAAAGATCATATAAAATCTTTTCAGGTCGTTCAATATTAAATTGTTCTAGTGAAATGGTTTTTAGCATAAGGATTTTTTAATAGTAGGGAACAATCTTTACTATTGTTCTGATTTTTCCTTCCACATCCTTTAATTATATACTTATGTTACGATAAAGATATGAAAAAAATTATTGCTATTGGTGGTGGAGAAATTGGAAAGCCCGGATACCCAATTGAAACCACTCAAATAGATAAAGAAATAATAAATTTAACTGGCAAGAAAAATCCAAAATTGCTTTTTATTCCTACGGCTAGTTCTGATTCAGAAGAATATTATTGGACAGTTGAAAAACATTTTGGGAAACGACTAGGTTGTAAAGTTGATGTCTTATATTTGTTGAAAAATAAACTATCAAAAAAAGAAATCGAAGATAAGATTTTAAAATCTGACATAGTTTATGTGGGTGGTGGCAACACTTTGAAAATGATGCAAATTTGGAGAAAGTTTGGAATAGATAAAATTTTAATTAAAGCTCATCAAAAAGGAATTGTGATGTCGGGTGTAAGCGCTGGGTCAATATGTTGGTTTAAAAATGGAAATTCGGACTCAAGAAAATTCAAGAATCCAAAAGTAAATTTTAATTATATAAAAATTTCAGGTTTAGGTTTAATAAATGCGCTTCATTGTCCTCACTATGATGTAGAAAAAAAAAGAAAAGTTGATCTTAAGAAAATGATGAAAAAAACTTCAGGTACTGCTATCGCCATAGATAATTGTTGTGCCTTAGAAGTAATTGATGATAAATATCGAATTATTACTTCAAAAAAAACTGCAAATGCTTATAAGGTTTATTGGAAAGCAAATAAATATTATGAGGAGGTGATTAAAAAAGAAAAGAATTTTAAATCATTAAGTATTTTTTTGGTAAAATAAAAACATTTTAATTTCAAAAACACTTTATTTTATAAGCACTTTATAACAGTAAGGTTTGACAAAACACCTCAATCTGTTATGTTGTAATAAATCTACACATTGAAAACTTAATATAAAAAAAGGAGGGTCCAATGATTATTTCTCTCAGTGGGCCCTCCGGAATCGGTAAGGGCTTTATCAAAGAACAACTATTACAGCTTTATCCACAGATTCAGGAATTAGCGTGGTTTACAACCCGTCCTTTGCGTTCCAATGAACACCAGAGCGGAAACAGAATTCACACTCCACTTCCTGAATTCAATCAGATGGCTAAATTTGGTAAGTTGGTCTTGATCCAAAATCTCTTTGGCCATTATTATGGCCTTAAAAAAGAAGATTTACTCCCAAGTTCAGACATCAAACTGACTGAGGTGCATCCAGACAATATGTTGGAAGCAAAAAGAATTAACCCTGAAATATTTGCTATTGGTTTTGTAACCTTTGACCACTCTTTACTTCACAAAAGGCTTTCTATTTTGCGAAAGACAGAAAGCTCGGAAGAGATACAGAAAAGAGTTGCAATGGCTGCAAGTGAGATTAAGACAATCCTTAAGAGAAGGTCACTGTTTGCTTCTGTGATTGAAATCACAGAAACTGAAGAGGATCAAGTGTTCGGAAAGGTTCACGTAATTTTGCAATCACAAATTAAACAGAGAGGAGAAGAAAAATGAAATTAGAAACACAAGTTGGTAATCTGAAGTTGCAGACACCGTTGTTGCTAGCTTCAGGATACATCACCGAAACGCCTGAGTTTTTTCTGAGAGCTCAACCCTATGGTTGTTCGGGTATCGTTACTCGATCGCTTAAACAGCATGTTCCAGCAGAACGTTCACGGATTACATCTCCTCGTTACGCAGTTTTCGATAAAGACAGCATGCTCAACTGCGAGTGGGGGAATGAAAGACCTTGGACAGATTGGCGAGATTATGGTGTGCATCAGGTCAAAGAGACTGGTTGCCCTATCATTATTTCGCTTTCAGGACGCGACCTGGATAGCTGTTGCTATCTGATCCGTACCCTCGATGAGATCGGTGTTGATGCTTTCGAAATCAATATCTCGTGTTCGCATTCTGGAGCACTGTACGGAAATTTGAATGTCGATGCACTTCATCTAGAGCAATTGATGAAAAAAGTGCGTGGCACTACGACGACCCCAATCTGGATTAAGTTGTCGTATTCGAATTTGTTGATTCCGATGGCTAAGATTGCGGAAGAGCTAGGAGCTAATGCTATTGTTTGCACAAATAGCATTGGTCCCGGAATGTTGATTGACACCAAAACAGCCAAACCAAAACTCGGAATAAAGGGCGGAGGTGGAGGAATGACAGGAAAAGCAATTTTTCCTATTGCTCTGTGGTGTGTGCATCAACTTTCAGAGAATCTTAGCATCCCAGTTGTCGGTTGTGGTGGAATTTACACTGCTGACGATGTAGTTCAGATGCTGATGGCGGGTGCAAGTGCGGTTCAGCTTTATACCGCACCAGCACTTAAGGGCCCTATAGTTTTTAAACGGATTATGGTTGGCCTGCAAAGATTTCTCACAGAGAATCCAAAGTATGATTCGGTTAAGAATTTAGTTGGACTCTCATTAGGGAAGACAGACAATCACCAGTTTTCTTCACCTCGTCCAGTCGTGATTGAAGAAAAGTGTACAGGCTGTGGAATCTGTGTCCAATCCTGCGCTTTTGATGCCCTAGTAATGACTCCTCGTGGTGTCGACAAAAAGGCATTAGCGGTCATTAGCGACAATTGTATCTCATGCAACGCTTGCGTTGGGGTGTGTCCTCAAAAATTCGATGCTATCAGAGCATCATTTTAGGAGGTTAAAAAAGTGATATGAAAACATACACAATTGCAATACATTGCAACGCTTGTCGAGCCTTACTGTATCGCTACAAAAAAGAAGGTGGTGGACATCTTCTCAAGTGTTATGCTGACATGATAATGTTGGACAGCACCAAGGGTGATCTAAAATGTCCTTCTTGCGGTCAAGAGTTTGCTCGACACGCCATTATTCACAATCGCCCCGCACACAAGATAATCCAAGGGAGAGTCTTTGTGAAGGGCCATCATGGGTGATGGCTTTGTAACACATCATTACCAACAGGTAGCTGAGTTGAACCTCAGCTACCTGTTTTTACTTAATATTAAATCTATTTTTAAAATAATTAGGAGTGTAATTTTTGTAATCAAAAATCTCGTTAGCTTCTTTATTTAATTTATCTATGTATTCAAAAAATTGTTTTTTATCAAAAATATCAAGCTTGAGTTCTCTGCAAACATTTTCAATTTCTTTAATTAATTCATCCCCATTTTCTTTTTTATTTGCCATTTTTTCTGCTTCGTAATAATAGCTGTGTCCCGGTACTTCTACTAATGCGAATTCAATATCTTTATATTCATAAACTTTACTTTTCCTGACACAAAGCATTCCTTTAATAAATCCTAGTTCACCAAAAATTTCTACCAAAGTATCAAATTCACCAGGTTTAGTGAAAGCAGAAAGTTCTTTTCGCTGTTCATTTCCTCCCCATTCCCCAATTTTAACAATAATTTCAGGAATTCCATTGGTTGTTCGAAGTCGTATATCTTTTTTTCTATCCTCAACCCCACCTTCTAGAAAAGTAGAATAATCAATTAAAATTCGATCCTTTTCTGATTTCTTTGTACCTTTTTCTTCAAAAAATTTTACTAAATTATCAAATTCTTTTTTCGACAGAGGACCCCGTATTTCAATTTCTATATTTTTATCCATAATTTATTGATTTCTTAAATTTATAAACAATTGTTTTATGATCATAGTGGCATAACTACCTGTTGGTAAATAAAATGAAAGTGTTATTTTCTTTTTATTTTTATGAAATTCATCGGGCTCTAAATCATGAGCATACATATTAGTAGCAACTAAGAGATTTCTCTTGTTTGGTTTTGGTTTAACTAAGAAGTTTTCTGAAATTAATTCATATCCTCCTGCTTCATAAATGTGCGGACATTGAAACAGATAATCAGTGGGTAAATATAATCTTCCAACATTTTTAAATAAACTATTTTTACTTTTTGTATGTTTTTTTATTATCAATGAAGCCTGAGTGTTCCATAAAAAACTATTATAAGCGGAGACAAAGAATGAAACCTTTTTGGGATTCATGGATTCAAAAATTTTTTTAAAATTAGCAATATTTTTTGTTTTTAATTCACCTTTTTGAGTGATATTATTAGTGATTTTTAATTGTTCAAAAGCTTGCTTCCAATTATTTTTCACTATTGCTTTGCCAATCAAATGAGTATTATATGGACCACCTGGCATTCCAAATCGTTGGTTGTCATAGTAGTTAATAAAATAAAGTTGTTTATGGTTATGAATATAATCTAAAAGATTATTAGCCAAAGAAGAATTTAAATTTCTTACTACAATTTTAAAAGCATTGCCATGGAGGGCTCTTTCTTTTATTGCTTTTTCTCCGTAACCAATTACGTATTTAATTTTTGCAAACTTATTTTTTAAAACATATTTTTTATTGAAAGCTTTAATATCTTTTTCTTTTAGAACTTTTTTTATAGAAATAAGTTGTTCAGTGATTGCATCTTCATCTTTTAATCCTTGACTACATACATCCTCAAATGAAAGTTTAAAAAATATCTTAATTTGTTCCAAAATTTCAAATGTCGTAAATCCAGATTTTTGAAGCCAAATATAAGTAAATTTGCGAAGACCTTTTTGTGTAAAAGATGGCATTAAAGATACTTCTGTTACTTGGAAGTCTTCATTTATGCATTTAAGCTTGTAACTTAATGAATTATTCATAATTTGTGCATTATGCCACATTAACTTGTATTTTACTAGTTTTTCAAGTGATAATAATTCTATCCTCAATTTTAATAGGTGTGTTATACTAAACTATATGCCCGCAGAGGACAAAAAAATAAAGATTGGGGACTATAATACAATAATGAACGATCGGAATATTTTTAATCAGGTTGTTTATACTCCGCTTTCTGAAGCCTTAAGGCTTTTGGAGGAAAGGAGGAAGGATCCGGAATTGGTGGCGAAAGTTGAGAAATTGTTAAAAGGAGACATACCGGAGGTTTTGAAAAATAAAAAGTGTGCTGTGCTTTTTAGGCAAATCGCTACACCAAATCATGAGACAAAAAGATTTATAGCTTTGGCAAAAGAAAATAATCTACACCCAGTAATCTTTGAGTATCACAATGATAAATTTACTTCGAATAATCAATTTAAGCATTCCTTAGGTCAGCTAAATATACAAAAAAAATGTAGCAAGAATGGCAATTACAATGTTGAAAAAATTACTATTGTGGATTTTGCAAAATACGATGGTAAAAAATTAAAAGAAGTAATAACTTTATGGGAAGAGCCACTAGTTAATTTTCATAAAAAATTATTTGAATTGCATGGGTATGATGTAAAAAGTATTGATTTTTTTGAGGCATCTGATTGGCTAAAAGGTAATGGAGGGAAAGCAATAGACTATTATACAAATTTTTTTCTTGTTTTTTCTTGTCTTGGAATTTTATTTGAAAATTTTTTAATGTCAAAAGATTCAGAGGGTGATTTTACAAAAAAAGTAGTGCTTCCATCTATGGAAAATGTAATAAATTTAACTGGTGTTAAATCGCTTATAGTTCCCATAGAACCAATAGAAATAGAAACCGATAAGCATTGTATTTCTTATCATCCTAAAATAAAAACATTAATACAATAATATAATACAATTATGATTGATCAAAATATAATAATAAATACTTGTTATCAAACACAAAATACTATACAAACTATTGTTAGGTACTCACACTTAATTCCATTAATTCTTTCTATTATTTTGGCAATTTTTGTATTTGTAAAAGCAAAATTTAATCTCTTTTCAAAAATATTTTTGGTTTTTATTGTTTCATTCTCACTTTGGCTTTTGGGTGATTATATTTTATGGAGTTCTTTAAATTATCATCTTATCTATGCTGTTTGGGCTCCTATTGATTATTTAGAAATTGTCTTTTATGTATTAGGATTTTATTTTGCAACTGTTTTCGTAAAAAAAACTGACATATCAATATTGTGGAAGGTGTTACTTTTTGTCTTAACTTTGCCAGCACTTTTTCTAAGTATAACTAAACAATCAATAACCGGTTTTTATTATCCTGTATGTGAAGCATTAAGTAATGGATTTTTAAGTGATTACAAACTAGCGGTTGAGGCGGTTTTATTGCTTGTAATTCTCATCTACGCTATTACACCTCTTTTTAAAAAATTTTTATGGAAAGAGAAAAAAGCTGATTTTATCGTGCTTGGTTCCATGTTTTTGTTTTTATCAACCTTTGGAATTACAGAATATCTTGCATCAACTACAGGATATTATGAAATGAATCTTTATAGTTTATTTCTTTTACCTGTATTCCTTATAGTCATTATTTACTCTGTATTTGAGCTTGATATTTTTAAAATCCACATTCTCGGTACTTATTATCTCGTTATAGGTCTTATGATTCTGATGGGCGGGCAATTGTTCTTTATCACTAGTACAACCAATAAATTACTTACTGTTTTGACTATAATATTGCTCGCTCTTTTAAGTTTAATTCTTTTTAGAAATTTAAAAAGAGAATCTGATCAAAGAGAACATATTGAACAATTAAACATTCAACTTGGAGACTTGCTCAAACAAAGAGAAAGTCTCGTGCACTTGGTTACCCATAAAGTGAAGGGTTCTTTTACGCGTTCAAAATATATTTTTGCCGGATTATTGGATGGGACCTTTGGTGAGATAAATCCTGAAGTAAAAAAGTATGCGCAGATGGGGCTAGAGTCTGATAATGGTGGAATTCAGACAGTTAACTTGGTCTTGAATGCTTCCAACTTATCTACCGGATCAGTGAAATATGAAATGAAGCCAGTTGATTTCAAAGAAATAGTGCTGAAAGTTTTGGCTGATAAAAAAATTCAAGCAGAAGCTAAAGGACTGCAAGTGGAAAGTAATATTCATGATGACAAAAATGATGTGTATAATGTTCTTGGTGATGCTTTTTGGCTCACTGAATGTGTGAATAATTTGATTGATAATTCTATAAAATATACTAAAGCAGGGAAGATAAATATTGATCTGCATGATGGCAATGGTAAGGTTAATTTTTCTATCAAAGATACTGGCGTAGGTATCACCGAAGAAGATAAAAAGCATTTGTTCACCGAAGGTGGACGAGGTAAAGAATCCGTCAAAGTAAATGTGGATAGTACGGGTTACGGTTTATATTCGGTAAAACTAATTATCGAAGAACACAAAGGTAAGGTCTGGGCAGAATCCGAAGGCGAAGGTAAAGGCTCAGCTTTTTATATTGAATTGCCTGCAAATTTGGAGAACAAACCTTTATAGCTGGAATTCTTTCTGAATTTTTGATAAAGTGGGTTCGAACTAAAACGGTTTGCCATCCTAGCTCAGTTGGTAGAGCGCGGTCTTCGTAAGACTGAGGTCCCGAGTTCGATCCTCGGGGATGGCTCATGGAAAATAATACAAACGAAATTACAAAAGAGATAGCAGAAGTGGAAGCAGAAATGCAGGCTCCAGATTTTTGGAATGATAAAAATAAGGCACAGGCGACGTTGAAGAAATTGGCAGAACTAAAAGAAAAAAAAGAAGGGGTAGGTAAATACGATAAAGGCAATGCTGTAGTCACCATAATTTCCGGTGCCGGCGGAGATGACGCAGAAGATTTTTCAGCGATGCTTTTGTCTATGTATCTGAAGTATGCCGAAAAAAGTGGCTGGAAAGTTTTTTTTATTCATGAAAATAAAAATGAACATGGTGGATATAGAAACATAAGCGTAGAAATTTCAGGTAAAAATGTCTACGGGAATTTAAAAAATGAATCTGGGGTGCACCGCTTGGTACGAATCTCACCTTTTGACGCAAAAAAATTACGACATACTTCTTTTTCCATGGTGGAAGTTCTGCCAAAATTTTCTAAATTTGAAGAAAAAGATTTTTCCATACCACCTGCTGATCTAAAGATAGAATATTCTCGTTCTGGAGGTCCGGGTGGGCAGAACGTGAATAAGAGAGAGACAGCGGTCCGCCTAGTGCATATCCCTACAGGGATAGCGGTGCATGCCTCAAATGAACGATCTCAAGAACAAAATCGAGAACGGGCGATGGCGATACTTTTAGCAAAAATTTTCAAAAAAGCACAAGAAGATAAGAAGACGATAGAAGAAAGTTTGAAATTGACTAAAAATACTGAAATAGAATGGGGGAATCAGATTCGTTCTTATGTGTTGCATCCTTATAAAATGGTCAAAGACCACCGGACTGGAGTGGAAACTTCGAATGTTGATTCGGTTCTTGATGGGGAAATAGATATTTTTATTGAGGCAGAAAAGAATTTGTGATATAGTTAAAAAATAGAGAATTACTTTACCATTCAAAAAAGTAACTCTCATTTTTTATGATTTACTTTAATAATGTTTCAAAAATTTACAAGGATTTAGCCGCGCTGGATGATATTACTTTTACTGTTGAATCTGGCGAATTTGTTTCTATCGTCGGACATTCCGGTGCTGGTAAAACCACTTTAACAAAAATGATTTTAGCAGAAGAAATGCCATCTTTAGGTACAATCTTTTTTGAGTCGATTGACGTAAATAAAATAAAAAATAAGGATTTAACTAAACTTCGTCGTCGGATCGGCATGGTTTTTCAAGATTATAAACTACTTTCTAATAAAACAGCTTATGAAAATATCGCTTTTGCTATGGAGGCTGTAGGTAAAACTGAAGAAGAAATAGCGAGTGATGTTCCGCATGTTTTGGAGCTTGTTGATTTGAGTCATAGAGTTTGCCATTTTCCAAATCAAATGTCTGGTGGTGAACAGCAACGTCTAGCGATAGCACGAGCGATCATCAATCAGCCCGAAATCATTATTGCTGATGAACCGACAGGGAATTTAGATCCAGTAAACACGCATGAAATAGTGCAGATCTTGAAAAAGATAAATGATCTAGGCACGACGGTTATTTTAACCACACATAATTATGGAATCATAGAATCCCTAGGAAAAAGAGTGATTACGATGGAAAATGGGAAAATTATAAGGGACACCAAGCATAATAAAAAGTGATTCTGTGCTGGAATAAAATAATGATATAATGAATTTATGAGAATGATCGCATTAAAAAGAATAATAAAAGGCGGATTTTTAAACTTTAAAAGGAGTGGGCTTGTTTCTTGGGCAGCAGTCCTCGTGGTTACCATCACCCTTTCGGTTATCACGCTTCTTATTTTTTTACAGGCAGTTTTACATTTCTCTCTTAATCAGATAAAAGACAAAGTGGATGTCACTATTTATTTTACTAGTAGCGCGCCTGAGAATAATATTTTACTTTTGAAATCTTCATTAGAAAAATTACCTGAAGTGTCTCAAGTCTTTTATACCAATGCTGAAGATAATTTAAAGAATTTTCGTCTTCGCCATTCCAATGATTATCCGACGATTCAAGCTTTGGATGAGATAGGAGGCAATCCGCTTCTTCCGACTCTTGGAGTAAAAGCAAAAGAAATTTCTCAATATGAAGCTATTGCTAATTTTCTAAAATCAGACAATGCTTTAGTTTCGGGACCAGTTTCTATAATAGATCATACAAATTATCACAACAATAAAGAGGTGATATCTAAATTAGATGGCTTGATTTCCAGTGCACAAAAACTTGGTTTTCTAGTGACCTTGCTTTTCGTGATTATTTCTATCATTATCACTTACAATACGATTCGTTTAACCATTTTTATTTCTAAAGAAGAGATAGGTGTGATGCGTCTCGTAGGTGCTTCCAAGATGCATGTGCGTGGGCCTTTTATGATTGAAGGTGCCATTTATGGCATCGTAGCGACTTTCTTTACCCTGATTCTTTTTTGGCCAACCTCAGCTTGGCTCGGGCGCAATATGACCAGTTTTCTCGGTATTGATATGTATGATTATTTTCTTGCAAGCTTCTTTCAAATTCTCATAATACTTTTATTATCAGGGGTAGGCTTAGGTATTATTTCTAGCTTTTTGGCGGCTAGAAAATATTTAAATAAATAATTTATGCAAAAAAAGGAAACAAAATATATTTTTGTAGTGGGTGGGGTTATGTCTTCTGTGGGTAAGGGTATTGCTGCTTCTTCTATTGGAAAAATATTACAGTCTCGCGGTTATAAAGTAGCAAATATGAAAGCGGATATGTATGTTAATCTTGATGCGGGGACTATTCGCCCTGCTGAACACGGAGAAGTTTTTGTCGGAGAAGATGGAATAGAAGCTGATCAAGATCTCGGAAATTATGAACGTTTTACAAATCAGATTAGTACCCGCGAAAATTATATCACTACTGGACAAGTATATGCAGAGGTAATAAAAAGAGAACGGAATTTAGAGTACGAAGGGGAAGATGTCGAAGTTTACCCTGATATCCCAAAAGAAATAATCAGGCGCATTGAAGCTTGCCAAGAAAAAAATGAGTCTGAAATTACTATCATAGAATACGGAGGCACAGTGGGGGAATATCAGCTTCTTCCTTTTCTTGAAGCGACTCGGATGATGAAATCAAAAAATCCCTCTAGTGTTTTTGTTGTTTTAATAAGTTATTTGCCGACACCTATTATCTTGGGTGAGCAAAAATCAAAACCTACTCAGCATGCCATTACTGATCTTCATTCCATGGGTTTAAATCCTGATTTTGTGATTTGTCGAGCTGATAAACCTGCCACTTCAGACATCAAACGAACTATTAGCAATGTGTGTAGTTTACCGATAGAGAGAATAATCTCCGCACCAGATGTGTATTCTATTTATGATGTGCCGGTTAATTTTGAAAAAGAAAATCTCGGCGATACTTTGCTCAAAACTATTGGCTTGAAGCCACGAGAGCAGGATTTGGCTAATTGGACGGCTTTGGCAAATAAAATAAAAAATATAAAAAAAGAAGTGCGGATCGGTATAGTAGGTAAGTATTTTAATTTTAAATCTTGCAAGGATACTTATATTTCTGTGATTGAATCTATCAACCACGCTACTTGGGCCCTGGGTTATAAGCCAGATATCGTATGGCTTGATTCAGAAAAATATGAAAAAAATCATAAATTATTAAGCGAGCTTGATGAGCTAGACGGCATTATTGTTCCTGGAGGGTTTGGCAATAGGGGTGTAGAAGGGATGATCTTAGCAGCAGATTATGCTCGTAGGAAAAATATCCCATATTTTGGTTTGTGTTTAGGGATGCAAATTTTAACGATTTCTTATGCTCGGAATGTTTTAAAATTTAACAATGCTAATTCTACTGAGATGAATGCGAATACCCCATATCCCGTTATCGCTACCATGGCTGACCAAGTAGAAAAAATAAAGAATAAAAATTATGGAGCAAGTATGCGTTTAGGTGCTTATGATTGTCTTTTGGCCAAGGACACCATTGCATTTCAATCTTACAAAGCTCCTAAGATTTCCGAACGTCATCGACATCGATATGAAGTTAACCCAAAATATATTGCAGAATTAGAAAAAGCTGGTTTAGTATTCTCTGGCCGATCTCCAGATGGAGTTTTGATGGAAATAGCAGAACTTCCGAAAAAAGTACATCCATTTTACTTAGGTACTCAATTTCATCCTGAATTCAAATCTCGTCCACTTGATCCACATCCTCTTTTCTCCTCTTTCATCAAGGCAAGTATAAATAATAAGAATTAAAAAAGTGATGAAGGTTGAACCTTCACAAAATTAAGAAATGAGCAAGGGAAGGGAAGTTCTTGCTCATGTTTTAAAAGTACTCATTAGTATTTTTTACAGTTTGAGTATCTAATAAGGGTAGTTTGTTTGGTGCACCTTTTAATTTATTTAAGCGAAAAGCAGAACTATTGATGGTGCAATTATAATCAGCACCAAGTTTATATTTTATTTCAATTTTTCCTTCAAATTCTTTTCTAATTTTTTTCACCCAAGTTTCAAGAAGGTTGTTAAATATAGGAGGTGTTTGTATAAACATTACTCCTCCTTCGCGTAATAAGTTATACCAAATATTTAGAATTTTACTTACGATGTATGGGTCAGGTGGGACAAATTCTAAGCCTTTTATCATTCGCTCTATGATTAAATCTACTTTTTCTCCATCTAGGATTTTGTCTAAAGATTTATAAGTATCAGGAGAAAATATATCACCGATGAGTAATTGATGATTTATTCTTTTATCTCTTTCTATTTTTTCTTTTAAATTGTGTTCTGAGCGATGATCTGCTAAAGAAATAGCCACAGATTTTGCAAAAAATCCAGGAGAAAAGTCGCTGAATAATTTTGATCCTGTTCCACCAAATTCTACACCAATAGCTTTGCCTTTTCTTACTTCTAGGGTTTTTTCGATATACCTTTGTAAGGTACTATCTGGAATTACATACATAAATGTTTCAAGAAAAGGTTTTTCTTCTCCGTAATCCCCAATATTATCCAGAGCAGAATCTGTGAAATCATAATGGCCTTCGTTTCCTTTTCCTCTGGATTTAAATTTATCTCTTTGTTCTTTCAAATATTCATTTATTTCTTTTCTATTTTCTCCTCTTGGAAAAGGATTAGATGATTCCATGATAGTTATTATACCAAATTTCAATTTTGAATAAAGAAATGAGCAAGGGTAGTCCCTTGCTCATAAAAAAGGGCGGAGGCAACACCTCCGCCCTAAAAAGATTTACTCTTTTTTAATCTAAAACTATTCGTGCACTTTTGATTCCATCATGCTTTTTGTATCAGTATCAGACATATCCTTAATATCCTCAGGATGTGCTATCTTGGCATGAGCCAACATTTTATCTGCTACCTCTCCCTTCGTATCTCCTGTGGCTTCAAATTGACACATAGTGCTAGGATTTATATCTTTACAAGCTAGTTTCATCATAAATATTATTAGATAATTATCTTATAGTAATTCGACTTTAAATAAACTAAGGTTTAAGGACAAACCAGACGCCCCCGACATTTTGCCCTGTTGTATCTCCTACAACTTTATCAAATTTCCAAAAATAAAGCGGGATACCGTTATAGGTAAGTTGTTTAGAGCCATCAGTACGAGTAGTCGTAGCTAGTACGCCATTTATCCCTTCATCGGCAGAGAGATTTTGATCAGCTGATACTGTGTATGGAGGCCAATTGACAGCACAAGTATCATAACAGGTACTGACATTTGCTACTGTATCCTTTGTAAATAAATATAACGTCATTCCATTGGAGGCTACTAAAAAACTACCTAGTGTTGGATTAGAGGAAACTTTTAGGATCGGAGTAGTATTTTTCTGTTCAGTGTTTGATGGATTTACTTCTGTTCGTGTAGTAGGTTTCATTGAAAAAAAGTAAAGACCACCTATCACGATAATAACAATTAACACGATCACAACGATATTCGATGTTTTCATATTTTTTTTAATTTTATTTTTTAATTTTTTTAATTCGACCTTTAATCTAATAAAAATTATAAAAAAGATTTATTAAAATAACATTAATAAACTTTAAAGAGCATAATTTCAATTTTGCGTCTTAGAGGATTTAATTACTTAAATCTTTCTTTTTGGCCTCAAATTCTTCTTTATTAATTTCTCCTTTTGCGTATCTCTCTTTTAGAATGTCTAGGGCATTATTATTTTTACCCCCCATACATTCATGATGAAAAGGTGACTTGCCACCTCGAATTAGCCAAACAATAAAATAAATAACAGCAACCCAAAAAATAAACATAATTAATCCACCCAAAATAGGACTACCCCAATTCCCATAATATCCATACATCATATATTTTAACTATATTAATATTATTAATATCGACTTTACTATTATCTATTATTATACACTCTTTTAAGATTATATTATAAGATTGATATTAAATTACCACAAATAAAAGAGAGGACCGTGTAGGGCCTCTCTTTTATTTGTGGTAATTCTTAAAAAAGAATTAAACAATTCTATTTCCAGAACCAATTTAACATTTTTCCAAACCATCCACCTCTATTTTCTTTCCTATTGTTATTATTATCATTTACGTTAGCATTTTCACTTTCTATTGATACTTTTGACGCAGTGATAATATTTCCACTAGTGTTTAGTTCACCAGTTACTTTTACTTTGTTTTCTATTTGGAGAGAGGACAAAGTCTTAACAATATTATTTGCTGTAATAACAGTGTTACTTGAAACAATAATTTTTACAGTTAATCCACTTTTTAGTTTAAGAATAAATGAATTATCTGTAAGATTGATTTCCCTTACTTCACCTTGAAAAGAAGTCTTATCTTCAATTTTAGATTTATTGAAGAGGGTTTGGCTTACCGCATGAGTTCCATTGACAACAATTGAAGAGCTTGTAGAAGATGCAATTATTCCAACAAAACTAATATTGTCTCCTGCTTTTAATTGATTCAAGATTGCAATATCTGTTAATAGCTTACCGTTTAATTTACTTGTTGTATTCATCTTTACGACAAAATTTAGAGGACTACTGCCGAAGAGAACTGTTGCATTAATATCACCTCCAACCACAGAAATGACCTTTGCACCAATTACTTTAACAGAACCTTCTTTACCCATTACGACTCCTACAGAAGAAGAGTCCAACTTCATCAATGCATCAACTTTCATTGAATTTTTGGCATTAGATAAATTTTTTGACCCGTTGTTTTCTGCTCTTGCTGGAGTTGCAATGATTATGCCAACAAAAAAAGCTAACACAAGAAACCCTTTTGCGATATTTTTTACATTCTTCATAATATTTTTATTGATTAATTAATAATACTTTAAGAAGATAAGAAAATTATCCTCACATTTATACAGACGACACAGGGCAAGGATACTTACACAGCATAAAATATACAGAATTTAATGTTAGAATAGTAAGTATTAGAGTGACCAATCGTCTACCTTTATGAATCCATCCTTAGAAAAAATCTTTGAAAAAGCTTATGCCGACAATATTGATGGCCTGTTTCGTTTTGTTTTATACAAAGTATCTGACAAGGAGCAAGCAATAGATATTGTAGAAGATGTATATCTTAGGTTTTGGCAGACATTACAGAAAGAAAAAGTTGAAGAAATAAGAGCTTATCTTTATAAAATAGCCAGAAATCTCGTGATAGACTGGTATAAGAAAAAAAAGAGTATACCATTACAAAGTTTCAAAGGGGAAGAGTCTGAAAATTCTGAACTTTATTTAGATATGTTTACAGGGAATTTAGTTGGAATAGATGTAATGCTCGAAGTAAAAATTGTCATAGAGAAGATTGCAAGTTTAGAGCCAATATACAGAGAAGCAGTTTATCTACGGTTCGTGGAGGAGATGACCCCGAAAGAAATTGCAGCAGTTCTAGGAGAGTCAACAAATGTAATTTCTGTGCGAATTAATCGTGGGCTTAATTTATTAAAATTAAAGCTTCATATATAAAATGAAAATGGACGAATTTAAAAAATTAAAAAAGATAAAGTTATCTGATTACGAAAAAAGGAATCTTTTTAACCGTATTTCAAATTCAATAAAGGAAGATGGCGAGAATGTAGAATTGCATTATCCTATACCGAGTCCCTTTTTTAGATTTTCATCCTTACTAGAGAACAAGAGATCATTTGTTTTAGTATTTTCTGTTTTCTTTTTATTTTTAATTAGTACCACTGTTTTTGCTTCTTTCAATACTTTACCTGGAGATTTGCTTTATGGTGTGAAAATAAATGTGACAGAAAAAATTTCAGATCTTACTTATTTGACCCCAGAGAGTAGGGCAGAACATAATCTTAGGAAAATTGAAAGAAGAATAAATGAATTTGAAAAATTGGCGGAGAAAGGTAGGCTTACAGAAGAAAATACTAAAAAAATAGAAAAAGATGTTGATAAAAATTTTGGAGATTTTGATCATAATCTCGGACAAATAAAAAAAGATACAAAAGAAAATAAAAATCGTTTGGGTAAAATGTTAAGATCAGATCTTCAAAAGCACACTGAAAAAATAAAGAAAATAAGAGAAGATAAAAAAGTTTCTAATAAACGTGCGTTACAATCAGTGATTGAAAGAGTGCACTCTTCCGATAGTGAGTAAAAATATAAAAGAATACTTAGATTAAAGGTTTTTAGGCCTCTAGGACAGTACACATGAAGTGCTACGGGACTTGGACTCGAACCAAGATCACATCCTCCAGAGGGATGGGTCCTACCATTAGACGATCCCGTAATGGTTATTCTTACAATAGAACAAAATTACGTTTTTATCAAACTGTTGTATAATGTATTGATGAATATCAATTCAAAAACAACAACGAAGGTAGAGGAAGCGGCGGATTTTATTGCTACTTCTATTTTAAATCAATTAAAATCAGGCAGGCAGGTTTTGTTTTTTGTTACAGGAGGTTCTTCTATCGCTGTCGGGGCAAAAGTCTCAGAATTTTTGAGAAATAACTTAGAGCAGGATTTAACTAAAAATCTGACTATTATGATGACTGATGAGAGGTATGGACCGCTTGATCATCTAGATTCAAATTGGTATCAATTGATGCAGAAAGGTTTTAATCTTCCGGGAGCCTTACTTTTACCTATTTTAGATGGAAGTGATCGCGCTAGCACAACTCTTAAATTCAATACGAATCTTCAGCGAGAATTAATAGAAAATAAAGAAACAAGGTATAAAATAGGTTTGTTTGGTATAGGAGCAGATGGGCATACGTCTGGAATCTTGCCGAAAAGTGATGCAGTGAAATCCGAAGATTTTGCTTATAGTTATGATACTCCCACCTTTTCTAGAATCACCATAACCCCAAAAGTAATAGAACAATTAGATGAAGTGGTGGTTTGGGTGCAGGGTGAAGAAAAATGGCAGGTAGTAAAAGATTTATTAACGGAGAATGTTGAAATAGAAAAACAACCAGCTCAAATATTAAAAAAAGTTCCTTTATTAACAATTTTTTCTGATTTTAAGATTAATTAATGGATAAAAATACACCGACAATTTTAGTTATTTTTGGAATCTCTGGAGACCTAGCCAAGAGATATTTATTGCCATCTATTAAAGCTATCGCTAAAGCTAAAATGCTTCCGGATAAATTCAAAATAGTGGGTATTACCCGTCAAAAAAATTCTGAATTCTATCAAATGGATGTTACCAAGAAAGAAGATTATAAAAAATTAGGAGAATATTTAACAGAAATAGAAAAAGATTTTAATCTGCCTGCAGGTCTCTCAGCACAACGTTTATTTTATTTATCTGTCCCTCCTATCGTGTCCAAATCAATCATTGAGCTATTAGGGGAATCAGGCTTAGCTAAAATAGGGGAAACAAAATTGTTATTGGAAAAGCCTTTTGGAATTGATTTAGAAAATGCGATATATTTGGCGCACCATATCAAGCAATATTTTTCAGCAAGGCAAGTCTATAGAGTAGATCATTATCTGGCAAAAGAAACAGCACAAAATATTATTGTTTTTCGCGAGGGAAATTCACTTTTCAAAAAAACTTGGAATAAAGATTTTATTGAAAGTATAGAAATTGTCGTGAGTGAAGAAATAGGAATAGAAGGACGTGCGAATTTTTATGAGCAAACAGGCGCCTTGCGAGATGTGGTCCAAAGTCATCTTTTGCAATTAGCTGCATTAACTTTGATGGCTTTACCAAAAAATTTAGAAGAAGTACCACAAGAGAGATTGAATGCACTAAGACAGTTAAATATAGTTTGTGATATTGAAAATAGCGAATGTGTAAAACGAGGTCAATATGAAGGTTATCGTAAAGAAGTGGGGAATTCAAAAAGTAGTACAGAAACATTTGTCTCGGTAAATTTACAATCGAGTGACCCAATTTGGGCTGGGGTTGTTATAAAACTCACAACTGGCAAAGCTTTAAAAGAAAAACTCACAGTGATAAAAATTCGTTATAAAAAAGATAAAGAATTAGAATCAAATGAATTATTGTTGCGGATTGCTCCGGATGCAGGAATAGAATTTAACATGTGGGCCAAGAAACCTGGGCTCGAACATCAAGTCAGCCGTCACGCACTTCATTTTTTATTTAAGGAACATTATGGAGAATTGCCCGATGCTTATGAACAAGTTTTGTTCAATGCTATAAATGGAGATCACAATTTATTTACTTCAGGAGAGGAGGTGATCGAAACATGGAGGATTTTAGATGCGATACAGAAAACGTGGGAAAAATCTGGGGATGATTTAATAATTTATCCTAAGGGAAATACAATCGAAGAAGTTCTAGATATGTAGTTTACTTCTAATTAAAATTGCAATATCTAAGTTTTTCCACTATACTTAAGTCTCAATGAGTAAAAAACCTTGGATTTTTTTAATAATTACGATATTTTTATTTGTCGTATTTTTTATATTTTTAGAGTTTTTTAGTAGTACTTTATCCTATAGTCAAGATGAAAAAGTAATAACTCAAAATACTAATAAAATTGAAAATAAAAAGATTACAGCGACTATTTCACCTCTTGATAAAGTGGCTTATGATAAAAAATTAAATGAGATAGCTAATAACCCCCCTGATCCAATAATTTACAATACAGTGAAAACTATTGAAAAAGACAAGAACGGTAAGTCCATAACTAAGCTTACTAAAGTTCCTGTTTCACCTCAGCCCACTCCTACGCATCTTTGGCCTGTGAAGACTGTTTATCCGAATGCTGGCGCTATTTTGCCATTTCATCGTATTATCGCTTATTATGGAAATTTGTATTCCACAAAAATGGGAGTATTAGGGCAATACCCTGAGGCTATAATGTTGGCAAAATTAAAAACTGAAGTAGAAAAATGGAATGCTGCTGATCCTTCGACTCCAGTGATTCCTGCGCTTCATTATATCGTGGTGGTTGCTCAAGGGAGTGCTGGAGCTGATGGTAAATATAGAGCTCGCATGCCGAACTCGGAGATAAATAAAGTGCTCGCAATTGCAGCAAAAATTAATGCTCTTGTTTTTTTGGATGTGCAGGTTGGTTTTTCTAATATTCAGACAGAAGTCCCACTTTTGGAAAAATATTTAAAAATGCCACAAGTTCATTTGGGGATTGATCCAGAATTTTCTATGAAGTCAGGCATTCGGCCTGGGAAGGTAGTTGGCACCGTAGATGCCACTGATATAAATTTTGCTTCAAATTATTTAGCCAAGCTCGTGCGGGAAAATAATCTCACTCCAAAAATTCTTATTGTGCATCGCTATACGCAAAAGATGGTGACTAATTATAAACAGATTAAAACTTTACCAGAAGTACAAATCATAATGCATATGGATGGTTGGGGAGTGCAGGCGAAGAAAATAAATACCTATCAGCAATTTGTTTACAAAGAACCTGTACAATTCACTGGTTTTAAATTATTTTATAAAAATGATCTTTTAACAAAAGGTACGACGCTCATAACCCCAGCCACTTTACTTAAATTAAATCCAAAACCGAGCTATATTCAGTATCAGTAATTGAGAAACAAAAGGAGCAGGCAAATGCCGACTCCTTTATAGGATACCTGGTTCATTCCCATTGTGTAACGGGAGAAAAATATCCACATTGATCTTTTGAAGTAAATGTGCAAGTTGCACATTTATCTTTTTTTTCTACAGCCATGCTTGGATGTAGTTTAAAAAGACAGACTACGTGTTCCATTTTCCTTCCCTCCTTTCTGGGAAATATAACGAGCAACAAAGTGTTTCCTAATTATAACATTAATTTAAGATTAAATGTCAAGCTTTTTGTCAAAGAATGAAGATTGACAGGGGTATCCTTTAAATGTATAAAGGAAATAGAAAGATGTTTTTTAAATTCTTTAAAAGGGTACATATACCCAGAAAGGAGGAAAAATGAAAGATGACCGTCCTGAAGTTTTGAAAGAGCATTACCCTGATTTTTTGGTGCGTTGGGCTTCTGACGCGTTAGAAAAAGGCGGGTTCGCTTCGGGAGACCTGCTGTTGCTCGGACAGCCCGAGCAGCGTCAAAAGATTGCTGAATTTCGGCTCGTTTTGCATGATCGGGCCGAGATAGTTTTAAAACCCTCCATCCCCAAGATGGAGGAAGAAAAGCCCGAAAGTTATTTCGGGCAAGGTATAAGTTAAATCAAGCCGTTCTCTCTAGCGCTGAAAAAGCCGTCTGGAGGAACGGTTTTTCATTTGCTTTTATTTTTCTTTTTTTATATTTTTTTGCTATAATATATTTATGAATATAAATAAAGATTCAGTGCCACAAACAAAATCATATATGGATTATTCTGAAGAAGAAAGAAAATTATTGGTAGAAGGTATTCTTATAAATCGAAAAGAAGGTAAACCACCTACAGAAGATCAAAGGAAATTTCAAGAGGCGGAAGATATCTTTTTTGAAAAAGATAGTCAAGATCGACATGGACACTAAAAAAGAAAAAAAAGCGTGGAAGGATGTGGAACATGGACAAAGATTTTTAAATGCTTTTCGAGGGATAGGTGTTTTTTGGATTATGACGAATAGTTTATTTAGATATGTGTCATCCTTGGCGATTATATTAGTAATAATTTTAGGATTTTATCTTCATGTTTCTATTTCTGAATGGATTTCTTTAGTCTTTGCTATTGGTTTTGTTGTAGTTTCGGAAGCTTTTAATACAGCTATTGAGATAGATATAGATCTAACTTCTCCAGAATATCATCCTTTTGCGAGAGATACGAAAGACGTAGCAGCTGCGGCTGTTGTTTTATCTGCACTTGTTTCTGTAATTGTAGGATTTATTATTTTCTTGCCTAAAATTTTTTTAATTGATAAAATATAACCATGAACAATAATGTAAAAATTTTCATTTTAATAATTTGTCTTTTGGTTTTAGGGGTGATTGCTACCGTCTTATTTCAACCAAATGTTATTCCTTTAGGTCCTGGAAAATATGATGGATTTGCCACTTGCTTAAAAGATAAAGGAGCAGTTTTTTATGGAGCCTTTTGGTGTGCCCATTGTCAAGAACAAAAGAAGCTTTTTGGTGTATCTCAGAAATTATTACCTTATGTTGAATGTTCTACTGCTAATGGTCAAGGCCAGACACAGATCTGCATAGACAAGAAAATAACAAGTTATCCAACTTGGACGTTTGCTGATGGGACTATTCTAAATGGAGAGATTCCGTTACAACAGTTAGCCGATAAAACTTCTTGCGTATTGCCTCAATAATAGACAATGTTTATATTATTAGTTAATCATTAAATTTTATGGGAAAAGGAAATAACGCATATCGAAAAGATGTGAAAAAGCCTAAAAAGGCAAAAAAGAAATAATCTACATAGAAGATGTCTCCGTTTACTAAAAGGGAAATTACGCTGATGCGGAAATTAAATACCCCTGCCAGGGTTCAGGATTTTTTAGATGGGCTAAGGTTTAATTTTGAGAAGGGAGGAGAAACATTAAAATCTCCTATTTTTACTTTAAGGACACGAAATGCACATTGTTTTGAGGGAGCTTTACTCGGCGCTTATATTTTGTCTTTACATGGTTTCAAACCTTATTTGATGCATTTCAAGGTAATGAAAGGAGATTATGATCATGTTATTACCTTATTCAAAGTAGGTGGGTTTTGGGGCGCATTATCAAAAACCAATCATGCGGTTTTGCGTTATCGTGAACCAATTTATAAGAATGTTAGGGAACTCGCTATGTCCTATTTCCATGAATATTTTTTAAATAATAGAAAAAAAACATTAAGACAATATTCAGCCCTTCTCGATCTAAATACTTGTGAAAAAGATTGGGCAATTTCAGAGGATAATCTCTGGTATATAGATAAAAAATTAGACAGAATAAAACATTACGATATTGTTCCAAAAGCTTATCTCAAAAAACTTCGCAAGGCAGACAAAATTGAAATAGAGGCTACCAAAATTGTCGAGTTTAAAAAATACTAAAAATACTATCTAGTAATTTTATAAACCAGTTTTTCTTTGTATTTTCCTTTTGTTCTATTTGATTTGTTGTAGGGATAGAATCAATGGCATTTATCACTGTAGCAGTATTTTCAAGTTTGTTATTTTTTATAATTTTTTTAGGAGCTTTCACCGCAATTTGATTTACTGTTGTAATTTTTGGCTTTTCAAACTTTTGCATTATTTGATTCCAAGTTTTACCAGATAATACAGAAGCAACATAAGAAGTTTCCCAGATTTTATTATTTATATTGTCGTTTTTCGTTCCGCCATCGATGTCTTGTATTGTTGCCAGATAATCAAGTGGTGTGTCTTCATTT
Source organism: Minisyncoccota bacterium (assembly GCA_041662205.1). GTDB lineage: Bacteria > Patescibacteriota > Minisyncoccia > Phycocordibacterales > UBA9973 > UBA9973. The sequence continues at coordinate 53,851 of JBAZSZ010000003.1, forward strand.
TTTTTCCAGTCTTCTATTTTCTCACCTAATGCGAGGATTCCTTCTATCGCCCAAGCAGTAGATGAAGCATTACCCCAGCCACCGTCTTCTTTTTGTTTTTGTTTTAAGAATTCTCTAGCTTTTACCAAACTTCCCATTACCTTTTCCCCTTCACCTGGTGAAGGGGAAAAGGTGGAGAGAGCCTCTATCGCTGCGCCTGTCATATCTACGGAATTATCCCATGAACCATCTGCATTTTGTGCTTTTAGAACAAAAAGAATATCATCCTCTATCATTTTATCAGTTATTGTATAGCCTGCGTTTTGTAAAACAATTAAAGCAAATATGTCATCATTGTCTTCGTGGATATCTCCAAATTGTGTGCCATCAAAACTCTCTATAATTTTTTTAATGTAATTTAAACCACTCGTGTCGTATGGGTTCTGTCCTAGGGACATTAGGGCCATTGCGTGTCTTTCGTGATCTGTCAGAGATAGATTTTCTATTTTTATTTCTTTAAAATATTTAATCAATTTTGATATTTGTTCTGGATAATTTGCCGATGCTAGTGCCATTGTTGTCCAATCAGTATACAAATCTTCGCCAAAAGATCCGTTTTCTTTTTGTTGTGACGCAAGAAAGTTGAAAGCCTTTTGTAAATCAAAAGAAAGTTTTGGTTTTGGAGCGATAGGTGCGACAAATATTCTACTCCCACCACTAGAACGTGAAACCACTGGCTCTGGAATGACAGCAGGTTCAGGGTTAGGCGCTGGTGGTGTTGTCACAGTTAGAGTTTCAGTTGGAAAGTAATAATCTTCTTTAATTCCAATATTATATGAACCAACACCTAATGGTGTAAAAATTGCTTGTCCATTTTCATCAACCGGTTGCACTTGAATTTCGGTTGGCGACCAAGGATCACTGGGATTTGGTTGCGTTGCTCCTATATTTACACTTGTTAAAGCCAGCCAGCTATTATTTTGATAATCATAATCTTGTGCGTTTATTGTTAAAATATCATTTGTATTTATTGAATTAGAACTTAAAATTATTTTATGGTGTGGTCCAAAATAAAGATATACGCTTTCTACGCCAGTAAGAATTTTTTTATCTATTGCATCATAAGGATAAGAATTATTTACCGTGTATTGCCAATTATCGCAACTGCTATCAATGCATTTTAAATAAAATCCCATACTGGAATATTGTAAATCAGTAATTGAAAAATTATCGCTTAAAGTATCCGCATCCATTAATACTGAAAGAACACTATTAGCATCAACATCTTGTCCTTGTATTTGAATTGTTCCAGGTGTTTGAAGTGGAACAGCTCCGGAATAAATAATATTGGCTTCGTTTCGTATTGTTAAATTAACATTTGCGGCTAAAACAACATTTTTCCCGACAAAAAACAACGTCACTAATAAAACTATTTTAATAATTTTATTTTTCATATTTCCAAGAGACTATATCTCCAAAGTTAATTTTATAATTTGAAACACCGACTTGTGCTTCAATACCGTTCACATAATAAATCCAATTTTCTGACCCATTTCCTTTAATTCCATTTATCGAGTCTATAAATTTCCCAATTCCTGCATAATTTTTTTCTGTAAAATTTATTTTTCCTTCTTCTCGCAGTTTACTCATAAAATCATAAACACTCATTTCGCCCGTGATCGTATCTTTTAATTCAATATTGTTTATGAGGCTAGGTGTAGAAGTATGAGGTATTATAAAAAAAACGCTTAAAATAGCTATAAAAATTAAAATTATTAAAATTATTTTTTTTCTTTTAGACATAAAAAAATTCTGCTATTTTGAGCAGAATCTGAGAAACTTTCATTATAGGTAGAAATAAGGAAAGCTTATCCTGCTCGGGACACACATAAAATGATTGGTATTCGGGCTTGTTCCTTCCACCTTTTGGTGTTTAGGACTTACCGTAGCGGCACTGCACTGGAATCTAACCAGTTTCCCCAATCACTTCTTTTAATTTTCAAGTTAACTCCTTTAGTATATACTTACATTATATTATGTCAAAGAAGAATGTGGATATTAAGAAAACAAGAAATCAAAAAAGGGCACAAACCCGCCAAAGGCGGGAAAGAATAATGGTATTTGGAACTTTTGACGATTTGCATCTCGGTCATTTTAATTTTTTTAAACAGGCAAAAAACATCGCGAAGAATTCATATTTAATTGTTTCAATAGGGAGAGATAAGAATGTTAAAAAAATAAAAGGGGAATATCCTTTAAAAAACGAAAGGGAAAGAATGATTTTAGTAAAAAAAAGCAAGCTCGCAGACAAGGTGGTTTTAGCTGGGAAAGAGAAATATTTACCACATATCTTAAAAGAAAAAATAGATATGATTGCCCTTGGTTATGATCAAAAAGCATATGTACAAGAGCTAAAAAAAGACTTAAAAAATAAAGGTCTCTCTATAAAAATCGTACGCTTAAAACCTTATAAAGAAAAAATTTATAAAAATCACTTGATAAAAATGAAAAGATAATTAAATATCACTCCTATTTATTGTGGATGATAGATAAATTCCGTATAGCATTATTGCTCCTAAAATTAGAAAAATATAATTAAAAGAAGGGGTAAATAGAAAAATAATAAACGCAATAAGTGGAGCTATGATATAAGCTATAGATCTAGAGTTACGATAGATGCTAATAAATTCATCATTTTCCATATTTATATGCTTGAAAAAATATACATCACTCATTACCTCTGTGATTGCCGCACCGATTCTGGTACTAAAAAGGACGGTTGCCCAAATCCAAATTTCGTGTTTTTGAATAAGAAAAAGTGATAAAGTGGAAATGGACATTATTAAAAATCCCAGCATCATCATTTTTCTCTCCCCGATTTTATCTGAATATTCGCCTAATGGGAATTGAATTAATACGAACGGCAAAAGCATAACAGTGAATATCATGGCTGTTTCTTTTAAGCTGAAACCTAAATGTGCGTATAAATATATCGGTGTGTAGATAATCATCCAAACATAAAAAAATTGCAAAAGAAAATTTATTTTATAAGCGCGAGCCAGATTCTTATTTATAAAGAAATTTTTGAATGATTGCCAGACAAAAACTTTATCATATTTTGGATCGTTTAAATTCTTTAGGTTCCAAAAAGTAGCGACAAAAAAGATAGCCATTATTATAAAAGCGATAAAATAAAGGGCTGAAAAGGAAAATTTTGATAATATTTCTATAGACAGAGCCTGAGAAATTACCCAAGCCAAACCAACGATAGAGAGATACAACCCCCGCATTTTCCCCATCAAAGAATTTTTGGAAAATATTTGTAACAATTCGTCTAAGGCAAAAACAATTAAATGGTTTAGGGTGAAATAAAAAATAAAAATTGAAATTACAATAACAGGACTTTTCAAACTAGCTAATAAGAGAAGAGAGAGAGCATTTAGGCCCGATAAATAAAGTAAGAATTTATATCCTCCTATTTTTCGGAATATTCCAGGTATAAAAAAAAATACAAATAGAGAAATCAAAGAACCTAAGGCATATATTAGGCCGACATTTTTTTCTCCTGAAAATAAAGAAAGAAAACTTGAATTAATAAAAGAAGTGAAAGCTAGCTGTAAAGATGCTAAAAAACCCAGAACGAAAATGCTTTTTAATTTTGAATTTTTTGTAAACATTTTTAAATTTTTATACGCTCAGTATTACAGGTATAACCAATGGCCTTTTGGCTGTTTTTTGATACAAGAATTTTGAGATGTTTTCCCCCAAATTTGCTTTGATTATATCAAAATTCACCATGTTTCCATTTTGAGCAGAGGTTGCAGGCATTTTTGTTGTTATATTTTCTATGCCATTTTTAATAATTATTCTTACTTGGCGCAAAAGATCTTGATTTTCTTTTAAATAGACAAATCCACGAGAGATCAAGTCTGGGGATTTTTTTAATTTTCCAGTTTTTTGGTCAATGAGCGCGATAATGACAAACATTCCATCTTGGGCGAGCATCACTCTGTCGCGGATCACTATGTCTTGAGTGTCGCTGATAGAAGCTCCGTCCACAAGCATTGCGCCACTTGGAGCGCGTTCTTTTCGTGTTGTGATCTTTTGTCCGTTAGCAGATATTTCAATTACTGAACCATTGTCAGGGACAATAATATTTTCTTCTGGCATACCTAAGTCCATAGCTAGTTCTTTATGAAGCACTAAGCGATAATGGTTGCCATGAATTGGTATAAAGAATTTTGGATGAGTTTTTCTATGGAGCCATTTTACATCTTCTTGGTTGCCGTGTCCTGTGGCATGTACGAAATCTTCACCAGCCGTTCGGTAACTGATAACTTTTACACCTTGGCGAGATAAAGCATCTCTCATTTTTACTACGGCCAGTTCATTGCCAGGCACAATAGAAGCAGAGAGTATGATCGTGTCTCCTTTGTGTAAGGAAAATTTTGTATTTGATTTGTTGGCCGCACGATTGAGTGCCGCAAATTCTTCTCCTTGAGCGCCTGTCATTAAGACGACAATTTTATTTGGGGGATAGTTGTTTGCTTCTTCTAATGGAATAATAGTATCTTTTTTTGGTGCAAAAAAACCTGCCTCTATGGCTACATCGATGTTTGTTTTCATCGAACGCCCATCAATCGCTATTTTTTTGCCCAACGATTCAGCTACTTTGACGATATGCGCCAAGCGAGTAATGTGTGAAGAAAAAGCTGCGATGATTATTCGTCCTTGGATTTTTTTAATTAAATTTTCCAAACCTTGATGCACTTTTATTTCTGGTAAGGAAAAACCCTCATTTTCAATATTGGTTGAATCAGTCATTAATAAGAGAACCTTAGCTTTATCAAAGATTGAATACTCTTTTTCTTCTTCTTTGGCAACAATTCCATCTATTTGATCAAGTTTGTAATCTCCTGGATTTACTATCCAGCCATGTTCAGTTTCTATAATTATTCCCATAGAATCTGGGATAGTGTGTGTAACACCAAAGAATCTAATTTTTATTTTTCCGCAGGTTATAACAGAATCTTTTTCAACAATATTTTCTTTTATTGGAGGTAAGTGAGGAAATTCTGCCTGCCTTTTTTTCATCATTAACATAGAAAGTTTTCTAGAATACACGGTAGGATTTCCAATACGCGAGAGCACGAGTGGCACTCCACCGATATGATCCAAGTGCCCATGAGTAATTATCAATGCTCGTATTTTTTCTTTGCGTTCTTCTAGATATGTAGTATTTGGAATAACATAATCAACCCCTGGGGTTAATTCATTTGAAAAATGCATGCCGGCATCTATCACAATAATATCATCGCCGATTTCTATGGCTGTCATATTTTTGCCGATTTCTTCCACTCCTCCAAGTGGAATAATGCGAATTACATTTTTTTCTACTGGTGGGATTTTTTCATTTGCATTCTTATTTTGGTTTTTTGTTCCGAATTGGGAAGGTCGAGGACTTTTACCAAATTTTTTTTGGGTGTATTGATAAGTGGAACTTTTTGTTATTTTTTTTCTTTGTTCCCCTCCAGCCATTGGGCGGATAGGTCCATTTGCATAATTTTGTGCGACATTATGAGTAGGTATTTTGTTTTCTTTCTTGTCCTCTATCTTAAGTGAAGAAAAAGAAAGTCTTGTTTTTTTTATCATTTTATTTATTGAATATCCTCCAAACGTTTTCCGTTTCAGTGTACCATGAATATACGCTTGAAAAACGATCAGCGGGAGAGGTAATGTGATTAATAGAAAGACCTTTTAAATTTTTTGATATTACATAAATAAAATTAGGACTGTATAAGAAAACTGCTGGCATGTCTTTTTTCATTTCATCTTCAAATTGGGCATATTTTTTAATTCTTGCCTGTTCATTGATAGTAATAGAAGCATCTTCTAAAATTTTATCTACTTTTGCATTAGCATACACGGCGACATTGAGGCCAGGATCTTTTCGTTGTGATGAATGCCAAAAAGCAAACAAATCTGATTCATTGTTTATTATTTGTCCAAACAATAGTGCATCATAGTCGCGCGGACGAATTACATTTTGATTTAAATTGCCTATTTCAAAAGTTTTTATATTAACCTTCATTCCGATTTTTTCTAAATCCTGCTTAATTATTTCGGCAGTTTTTGTGAGCTCTTCTGCATTACCCGTAGAGATGGAAAATTCTAAAGTAGTAGTAGTTTTCTTTTTATTTTTATCAGTTATTGTTTTTTGCAAAAATCCATCTGTACCTTTTGACCAGCCATTTTTCGCTAAACTATTTTGTATATTTTGTAATATAAGTTCACGAGAAGAATTATTGTCTGCAGATAGTTTTTGGTATGCAATCATATTCGGTGGGATAGGATCATCTATTGCGACTCCATAGTTAAAAAGAACTTCTCGAACTACTTTGTCCTTATCTATAGCTTGGTCGATTGCTTTTGTAATGACTTTATCAGTAAAAAGAATATTTTTATTTTGATTAAAGAAAAGCCCGAATATTCTTGGGAGTACTGAGGCGTCTATCTGATAATTTCTTTCTTTTAAAATATCCGCATTTAAAGGAGTGATAGAGCTTATTTGTTCTACTGTGCCATCTTCGAGTGCGCCAATAAGATCATTTTCATTTAAATAAAAATATAAGTTAATTTTTGCAATGTATGGCTCACCTAATATAAATTTATCGAATGATTCTAATTCGTAAGAATTAATGATTCCCGAGGATTCTTTGGTGACATTTTTTATAAGATAGGGTCCAGAACCGATAGGGGAAATATTGGCATCATTAAGTTCTATGGAAGAATTATTCCATAGATATCGGGGCATTATTCCAAGTGTTAAGCTTTCCAGAAATGATGGATAAGGTTTTTTCAGAGAAAATTCTATAGTCTTGTCATCTATCTTTATTGCATTTACGCCATCAAAGTTTACTTTTCGTGGACTTTTTATGACCGGATCTTTTATTTCATTTATAGTAAATATAATATCGTCTACAGTAACAGGTTCCTCATCCTGAAAATATATTTTGTCTTTTAATGTAAATTTATAAATTAAGCCATCTTTAGACATTTCATATTTTTCCGCCAAGTCTGGAGATAGTGTGCCATCAGGATTTTTTCTCATTAAGCCAGAATAAATAAGTGATACGAGGTCTAGATCGACAGGAGAATTTGCTAACACTGGGTTTATAAAACGGGGAGTACCGATAATACCTTCAGAAATAGTGCCTCCATGGAGAGGTATCGTTACCATTAGAGATTTATTTATACTATTCAATATCAAAATGGTGCTTATTAAGAAAGTTAAAAATAAGATTATAAAAATAACCCGTTCTTTTTTTGAGAAAGTGTTGAAAATCAAATTAATTTCGTCTTTTTTAGGTAATTTAAAATTACGAATGCGACTATATAAATTTTGCATATAAGATATAAAACGAAGAAGACACAAAGAATAAACGAAAAGTAAATATTAACTCAAGTTAAATCAAATTAACTATTAGCTTTTATTATTATACTGAGCAGGGCAAATAAAGCAAAAAGAATTCCACAAACAAGGGACAAGTAAAAAAGAAACTTTTCAAAGCCTCGACGGGTGTGATGAAAGGATTCTGTATCTCCTCCACCCAAAGCACCTCCTAAACCAGCAGCAGATTGCTGAAGCAAGATTGCGGTTACTAGTATTACTGAAAGAATGATCTGCGCATAAGGCAAAATCTTCGCTACTAAATTCATAAGGCAATTATTGCATATTGGGGATTAAAAGGCAAATACATTTTATAATTTTAAATAACTGCAAGGTTTTGCCTTGCAGTTATTTAAAAGACTTGACAAATACCCTACAGGGGTATATACTCTGGAGATGCAAAAAAGTAAGCAAAAATTAATTAATCGACTTAAGATAATTGAAGGGCAGATACGTGGATTGCAAAATATGATTGAAAAAGATATTTATTGTATTGATGTTATTACTCAAACTTCGGCTGTAAAACAAGCCTTGTCTTCTATTGAAGATGTTTTAATGGAAAACCATTTAGGTTCTTGCTTAGTTCATCAAATAAAAAAAGGGGAAACAGCCAAAGCAGCGAAAGAAATGTTGAAAGTTTATCAGCTTAAAAGAAAATAAAAAATGCAAAAAGAAACATATCAAATAAAAGGAATGCATTGTGCTTCATGTGCCAGTATTATAGAAAAAACTGTTAAAAAAATTGATGGCGTGGAAGATATTTCAGTTTCTGCTGGGATGGAAAATGCTAAGGTGTCTTTCGATACTACGAAGACAAATCCGGCATCTTTTAATGAAAAATTAAAACCATTAGGTTATTCTTTTGTCATTCAACAAACTGCAAGCGAGATGGGAATGAGCGAAAGTGAACACGCAGCACATCTAGGACTTAGTCAAACAAAAAAAGAAAAATTGGAAGAATTAAAGGACATGCGAAATAAACTTCTCTCTCTCATTCCTATTGTTATCATAAGCATCTTCGTTATGAGTTATGATATTTTTGCAGAATTGAATTGGATATCCCCCATGTCTCTTATTTGGAAAAAGTTTTTTCATAACTTACTTCCTATATTGGCTACTTATACTTTGTTTGTGGTAGGCAAGCCGTATTTGCTTGGTTTGTATCGTTTCTTGCGTTACGGAAAAGCTAATATGGATACTTTGATTGGTCTCGGCACCTCGGTAGCTATATTTTATAGTTTTATTCTGAGTGCTTTTGAAACAAGCCTGAAACCTTTTTTAAATGTTGATCAAAGTTATTATGATGTAGCTATTGTGGTTATTGCTTTTATTACTTTCGGTAAATATCTCGAGATCCGTTCAAAATTGAAAACCGGAGATGCTATTGAAAAACTTTTAAATTTACAAGCAAAGACCGCTCTCGTCGTGAGAAATGGTCAGGAGATTGAAATTCCTATCGAGCAAGTAATTCACGGAGATTTGATCGTAGTAAAACCCGCAGGTAAAATTCCGGTGGATGGAATTGTGGTGACAGGTTTTTCTTATGTAGATGAATCGATGGTCACAGGCGAACCGATGCCAGTAGAAAAAAAAGAAGGAGATAGTGTGGTGTCTGGGACGATAAATACCTCGGGGTCTTTCACGTTTAAGGCGACAAAAGTAGGTGGGGAGACGCTCTTGGCGCATATTGTAAAAATGGTGGAGGAAGCGCAGAGTAGCAAGGCGCCCATCCAAGCATTGGCGGACAAAATCTCAAGTGTTTTTGTTCCTGTTGTTTTAGGTATAGCAGTTGTTGCTTTATTTTTATGGCTTATCATCGGTACGCAATACTTAGGATTTTCTCAAGCTCTTTCTTTTGGTTTAGTTTCTTTTGTGAGCATACTTATTATTGCTTGTCCGTGCGCACTCGGACTAGCGACTCCTACGGCTATCATCGTGGGCGTAGGAAAAGGAGCAAAAGAGGGGATTCTCATTAAAGATGCAGCAACTCTTCAAAAACTCTATGAAGTAAATACTGTCGTTGTGGATAAAACTGGAACCTTAACTTTTGGAAAACCAGAACTTGTTTCTGTAAATAATCTTACAAATAAATCCGCAAATAAGACTGATAGTGAGCTCGTGGCTATCCTAGCTACTTTGGAAAATAAATCAGAGCATCCTATCGCGCATGCCATTATCGAATATGCTAAACAAAAAGAAATACAATTTTTTGATGTGCAGGGATTTGAAATTATAAAAGGTAAAGGTTTAAAAGGAATAGTGAACGGAGTAGAATATTTTGCTGGAAATACAAAATTAATTAAAGATTTGAATTTAGAATTTGATATAGAAGTATTGGAAAAAGAAACTTCAGAAGGTAAAACGCCAATTATTCTTGCGGATAAAAATAATGTGCTTGGTGTTTTTATGATAGCTGATACGATAAAACCTGAAGCCATAGAAGCAGTGAAAAATTTACATAAACTCGGTATAAAGGTTGTAATGCTTTCGGGTGATAATAAAAATACAGCGGAATATATTTCCAAGCTTATAGGTATTGACGAAGTGGTGGCAGAGTCTATGCCCGAGGATAAATTAAATAAAATAAAAGAACTTCAAGCGGAGGGCTACATCGTAGCAATGGCGGGAGACGGTGTGAATGATGCCCCTGCTTTGGCTCAAGCAGATGTAGGCATAGCTATGGCTACAGGTACAGATGTAGCGATAGAAAGCGCTGGGATTACTCTGCTTGGCGGAGATATTTCAAAGCTTGTCAAAGCAATAAATCTTTCCAAGATAACCATGCGAGGGATAAAACAGAATCTTTTTTGGGCTTTTGTGTATAATATAGTAGGTATTCCTTTAGCTGCTGGATTATTTTATCCATTATTTGGTTGGTTATTAAATCCAGTATTTGCAGGGTTTGCGATGGCAATGTCGAGTGTGTCAGTAGTCGGGAATTCACTTCGTATTAAAAGTAAAAAAATATAATTTAATTAAATTAATTTTATGAAAAAATATACATTTCATGTTTCAGGAACTCATTGTGCATCTTGTAAAATCTTGATAGAAGATATTTTAAAAGAGCAGGATTTTGTTAAAGACGTTCAGGTAAATTTAAAAAAAGAAATTGTTGAAATAGAAACTGATAGTGATCAGAACCCTGAAGATCTGGCGCAAATTCTCACAAGTAAAACAATAGCAAATGGTTATGCGATTTCAGTAGATAAAAAAGACTTGCCCGCTGTGGTAGGTGATGATAATGTGTTTTGGAAAGCATTACCTCTCGGACTTGCTTTTGTAGTGTTGTTTTTCTTACTACAAAAATCTGGTATTCTTAATTTGAGTTTTGGTAGTAGCATTACACCGACGACTAGTTTTTTGATTGGAATCATCGCCTCATTTTCTTCATGTCTTGCAGTCGTAGGTGGTTTGATATTATCATTATCAGCAAAAATAGCGAAAGATGATGATGGTAAAAATAAAAAACCTTTAATATTGTTTCATATGGGAAGATTGGTGAGCTTTGCTGTGCTTGGTGGATTGCTCGGAATTCTTGGAAAAGAAATAGGCGTTAGTTTTATTTTTTCCACGATACTTGGGTTACTAGCTTCAGTGGTGATGCTTTTACTTGGTATCAATTTACTTGGTATCTTTAAGAAAAATATTTTTACTTTACCGAGTAATCTATTTTCTTTTTTTAGAAAAATAGAACATGCCACTCTTGCTCCTATTGTAGTAGGCATAGGAACCTTTTTCTTGCCTTGCGGTTTTACGCAGGCGATGCAAATTACAGCGCTTTCCAGCGGATCATTTATCTCAGGGATGTTTATTATGTTTTCATTTGCTCTTGGTACATTGCCAGTATTAGCATTGTTGTCGTTTAGTTCAGTATCATTCGCTCATTCTAAATATGCACCACTTTTCTTCAAATCAGCCGGAGTAGTAGTAATTGTTCTTGCTTTGTTCAATCTTATTAATAGCTTGGTGGTTCTTGGTCTTATTCCACCCATATTTAACTTCTAGTTTAATTTCTAGATTAATTATTATTTTAAAATACATTATGAAAAACATTTCAATTTCAATTTTAGTAGCCTTAGTACTTATAGCCGTTGCTTTTTTGATTGCGAAAGGAGGAGATAGAACTCCTTTACCCAATGGCGAAAACAATGTTTCTGTGGTTGAGGAGAGACAGATTATAGATCTTACTGCAGTGGGAGGTTATTCTCCGGAAAAAAGTATTGCTAAAGCTGGTATCCCCACTGTCTTACGATTTACCACAAATGGAACATTCGATTGTTCATCATCAGTGCGAATTCCGTCTATGAATGTGAGTAAAAATTTAGCACCTGCAGGAATTACTGAGATAGACTTAGGGATTCCGAAAGTTGGAATTTTACAAGGAAGTTGTGGTATGGGAATGTATCCATTCGAAATTGATTTTCAAAATTAATTTAAAGTTAAGAAAGAAAGCGCTATCCCCAAAGAGGTTAGCGCTTTTTAATTTGATTGCTTTATATTAAAAGCTTTGAAACGGTAGTGGTGAAATCTTTTACCCTGAAAGGTTTAATGATAAAATCATCAACCTTCAGGTCGGCTGGAAATTCATGCCCAAAAAATGACCCAGTTATCATAATGATCTTCGTTGCCTCTGATGTCTCGCGTATAAATTTCGCTAGTTTAAAACCATCAATTTTGGGCATCCGATAATCCAAGATCACTAAATCAAATTCCTTGGAGAATTTTTCCTTCGCCTCAAACCCATCTTCTGCTTCGACCACCACCAAATTTTCTTTTTTTAATATTGTCTTTAGTAAACCCACTATAAGTTTTCTGATGCTTTCATCGTCATCAGCCACTAATACTTTTTTCATATCATCCTCCCTTGGATTTATTATAAAAGTTTATTAAGATTTAAAAAATCAAATAATTAGATAGTTAAAGTGTTAATGTCTCCGTTTTAAATTTTACGGGGAGATTATTAATAGAGCATTAAAAGTCAAAAGTAACGGATGATATATAGTATTGAACGAAGGGTAGTCCTTATTGAGACTGACATTTTAGATTTTTTCTGCTATATTTTCTTTATGTCAAAGCTTTCTGTGGGAATTGTGGGGTTACCGAATGTGGGAAAGTCCACGCTTTTTAATGCGCTTACCAAGAAAGGTGTGCCGGCAGAAAATTATCCTTTTTGTACAATTGATCCATCGGTTGGCATTGTGCCAGTGCCAGATGAACGCTTGACTAAGCTTTCAGAAATTTCTAAATCTAAAAAAACTATTCCGGCTGTAGTAGAATTTGTAGATATTGCAGGATTAGTGAAAGGCGCAAGTACTGGTGCTGGACTCGGTAATAAATTTCTTTCACATATTCGTGAAGTGGACGCTATCATTGAAGTAGTGCGAATTTTTGAAGATAAAGATATGATTCACGTTCATGATAAAGTTGATCCACTTTTTGATATAGAAGTTATAAATTTTGAACTTGAACAAGCAGGAATTAAAAAGCCTACTCTGTATGTTTTAAATACATCTGAAGCAGCTGATAGCATTAAGAAAGATTTTATAGCTAAACTCCCTGGTCCTCATTTAGAAGTTGATCCGATATTTGGTACCGGATTGGATACTCTCATAAAAGCAAGTTATGATTTATTAAATTTAATTACTTTTTTTACTACGGGAGAGGATGAAACGCGTGCGTGGACCACGCTCCGCGACTCAACTGCGCCTTTTGCTGGCCGTTCTATACATACGGATTTTCAACAGAAATTTATCCGCGCAGAGGTGGTATCTTATGATCAACTTATTGAGGCTGGAAGTTTCGCCAAGGCTCGTGAGCGTGGCTGGGTTCGCACTGAAGGCAAAGAATATATAGTCCAAGATGGTGATGTTATAGAATTTTTGATATAAATATGAAAAATCAAAACCAAAAAGAACACAAGATTAAAATTTTTTATTCGAAAGACTGGCCCCTCGTCTCTGCTCGGGACAAGACAGGATATGAGCTCATTGATACAGGCGAAGGGGAAAAGCTAGAGAGATTCGGACCATACACTTTTGTTCGGCCTTATGAAGATGCGGTTTGGCCGAAAACTTTGGAAAATAAGGAATGGGCAAAAGCGGATGGAAAATTTTGGAGTTCAAAAGTTGGTGCGAAGGCTGGATGGAAAATGTCAAAGGTGGGCTTTGATCTGAAATCAAAGTGGGAGATGGAATATAAAGGTATTAAATTTTTAGCTTTACCTACGCCCTTTAGGCATTTAGGATTTTTCCCCGAGCAGGCGAGTCATTGGGATTTTATCGAAGAAAAAATAAGCACTGCCACGGAACAGATGAAGAATTCTTTGGCTTTACTCCACCCTTCGGGCGGAACCTTCCGCCAGCAGAATTCTTCTTCTGCTCCGCGACCTAAATTTCTAAATTTATTCGGCTACACTGGAGTAGCGAGTCTTTTTGCTCTTCGCGCTGGTGCGGAAGTTACGCATGTCGATGCTTCAAAGCAAACTTTGAATTGGGCGAAAGAAAATCAAAATTGTAATGCTTTGCTTGTTGGGGCGCCGATGCGAGTGATAGAAGATGATGTAATGAAATTTTTAGAACGAGAAATAAAAAGGGGAAATAAATACGATGCAGTCATAATGGACCCACCGAAGTTTGGCAGAGGACCCAAGGGAGAAGTTTGGAAAATTGAAGAAATGTTGCCGAAACTTTTATCACAAGTGCAAAAAGTTTTAAGTGATAAACCTATTTTTGTAATTCTAACTTCTTATGCGATTGATTCTTCTTCGCTTTCTTTGGGTTACGCTCTTTTTGATATAATGAAGAATTTAAAAGGTAATACTGAACAAGGAGAGCTTTGCGTGTTAGAAAAATCCAACAATCGCATTATTCCACTTGCTAATACGGCCGTATGGAGCGTATAATTTGATTATATGATTGTAGTTGTTCTCTTTGTCATATTTATAGGTGTGGTCGCTTTTTTTATTAATCTTAATATAAATTATATGGAGCCAAATCAAACACAAAATCAAGTAAGTTCTAAAACAAGTGCAAAAGATTTTTTTATAAATTTAGGCGCTATCGTTGCCTTAGGTTTTTTTGTCGGAAATCTCATCAATCTTTTATTTACAATAATAAATAAGGCTTTCCCTCTCACTACTGGTTTTAATTTTTCTGGAAGTTCTTCGATTAGTTTTCCTGTAGCTTCTCTCATTATTTTCTTTCCAGTTTATATTTTCCTCATGTATTTACTCGAAAAGGATTATGTTTTGGAACCAGAAAAGAGAAATGTCGGAATACGCAAATGGTTGACTTATATTACTTTGTTTATTTCTGGATTTGCTTTAGTGGGGGATTTAGTGACAGTTTTATATTATTTTATTGATGGTCAAGATATCACAATGGGATTTATTCTAAAAGCTTTATCAGTCTTGATTATCTCCCTTTCAATTTTCTATTATTATATTTCTGAAGTACGAGGAAAAATGAACATGAGTTTACAAAAAAAATGGGCGCTTGGTTCAGGGATAATAATTATTGCTTGTATTATCTGGGGTTTTTCTGTTCTTGGTTCTCCTCGCAATCAGCAACTTTTAAAATATGATGGACAAAAAGTGAATGATTTACAGAGTATAGAAAATTCGGTTCAGGATTTTTACGTCACCAAAGGTGTTTTGCCAAATAATCTTGATGAACTATTAACTCAAAATTATTTTGTAAATACAATAGATTCCCAAACTCAAAAACCATACGAGTATGAAAAGACAAGTAAAACTACTTTTAGCTTGTGCGCGGAGTTCAATAAAGAATTAACTAAGGCTGATTTTGGGGCGCAGCCTATGATATTTGGTGGAAATACTTGGATTCATGGGGTTGGAAGATTTTGTTTTAATAAAACCATAAATCCAAATTTATTTTCAAAGCCAATACCAGTGCCAGTGAGATAAAATGAAAGAATACGATCATAAGAAAATTGAAAAAAAGTGGCAGATTCTTTGGGAGAAAAAAGGAATTTATCACGCCCAAAACAAATCTAAAAAAAAGAAATATTATAGTTTGATTGAATTTCCTTATCCATCGGGGGATGGTATGCACGTGGGACATATCAGAAGTAATACCGCAATGGATATCATTTCCCGCAAGCGTAGAATGGAAGGCTTTAATGTGCTTTACCCCATAGGTTGGGATGCTTTCGGTTTACCTACAGAAAATTATGCCATAAAGACAGGCAAACAACCTGCTGTTATCACAAAAAAGAATACAGATACTTTTAGGAGGCAGCTTCAGTCTATTGGTTTTTCTTTTGATTGGTCTAGAGAAATAAATACCACAGATCCAAAATATTATAAATGGACACAATGGATATTTTTACAATTTTTGAAAAAAGGTTTGGCTTATAAAGCGAAAATGACCATTAATTGGTGTCCGAAAGATAAAATTGGCTTGGCAAATGAAGAAGTGATAAATGGATGTTGTGAACGTTGCGGAACTACTGTAGAACAAAGAGAAAAAGAACAGTGGATGCTCGCGATTACTAAATACGCCGATAGACTCTATGAAGACTTAGATGATGTTGATTATCTTCCACAAATAAAACTCGGGCAGAGAAATTGGATAGGGAAATCCGAAGGCGCAGAAATCGAATTTAAAATTTCTTCCCCTATCCCAGGGATGGGGGAAAAGGTGAAAGTTTTTACCACGCGTCCAGATACTATTTTTGGGGCGACATATCTTGTGCTTGCGCCCGAGCACCAATTAGTCCAAAAATTAAAATCACAAATTCCAAATTGGAAAGAGGTGGAGAAATATATTGAGGAAACAAAAAGTAAAACTGAGATAGATAGAAAAATTGAAGACAAAATAAAAACTGGAGTTGAACTGAAAGGAATTAAGGCAATAAATCCGGCAACAAAAGAAGAAATTTCTGTGTGGATTGCAGATTATGTACTTTCAACATATGGCACAGGAGCGATAATGGCAGTTCCCGCACATGATGAGAGAGATTTTGCATTTGCAAAGAAGTATAATTTAGAAATCAAGAATGTTATTGAACCAATTTTTGTTAATAATCCAAAAGAAGATTTACACTTTGTTGAACGAGAAGCTATACATGCAATAGTAAAACATTGGACAGAAGAAAAATATTTAGCTCTAAAGTGGAAAAAAGTCGACTGGCTAACTTTTGTAACTGGAGGGGTAGAATCTGGAGAAAATACTAAAGATGCTGCAATACGAGAGATTCAAGAAGAAACTGGATATCAAAATATAAAATTAATTAAAGAGTTACCACGTTCACATAGTAAGTTTTATCATGAGCCCAAAAAAGAAAATCGTTTTGCTCATTTTTCTAACTTTTATTTTCAACTCATTAATGATGAACAAAAAGAATTATCTCAAGAAGAAAAAGAAATACATGAATTAAGATGGATGACTATAGAAGATTTGGAAAAAGAGATGACAATAGGTGGTGCTTTACGAGATTTAGAAAATTTACAAGGTAAAGAAAAATTTTATCTGGGCAATGGTATAGTAACTAATTCTGGGAGATTTGATGGTCAGGATTCAGAAAAAGCTAAAAAGGAAATTGTAAAATTTGTCGGGGGGAAAATAAAAACTACTTTTAAGCTTCGTGATTGGATTTTTTCTAGACAGCGATATTGGGGTGAACCTATTCCGGTAATTCATTGTGAAGATTGTGGAATGGTCCCTGTGCCGGAAAAAGATTTACCAGTAGAATTACCAAAAGTAAAAAATTATCAGCCGACGGATAGCGGGGAATCACCGCTCGCAAATATTGCAAAATGGGTGAACGTAAAATGTCCAAAGTGTAAAGGCAAAGCCAATAGGGAAACAGACACGATGCCAAACTGGGCTGGTTCTAGCTGGTATTATCTTCGCTATACAGATCCAAAAAATAAAAAAGAATTTGCCAATAAAAAAAATCTAAAATATTGGACACCAGTGGATTGGTACAATGGAGGCAATGAACACACCACACTTCATCTTTTATATTCTCGTTTTTGGCATAAATTTTTGTACGATTTAAAATTAGTGCCGACAAATGAACCATATATGAAACGTACTTCACACGGTATGATTTTAGGTGGGGGAGGTGTAAAAATGTCAAAGTCTCTTGGTAATGTAATAAATCCAGACGATATAGTAAAAACATATGGTGCAGATACATTACGCCTTTATGAGATGTTTATGGGGCCTTTCAATCAATCCGTCGCTTGGAGTGAAGAAGCGATTATTGGGCCGAGAAGATTTTTGGAAAGGGTGTGGAAGATAGGGAAACAAGTTGCCGAGCCTGATACTTTTACTCAGTCGCTCGGTCCCTCGCTTCGCTCAGCCACTCCTTCGCAAAAGCATACAGGCTCGGCAATGTCTGTTTCAAAACTACTCAATAAAACTATCAAGAAAGTAACCGAAGATATCGAAGAAATGCGTTTTAATACGGCAGTTTCGACGATGATGATCTTGGTAAATGAAATGGATAAAAACGAAGTTAGTATAAAAGATTTTAAAAAATTCTTACAGATTCTTGCTCCATTTGCTCCACACATTACTGAAGAACTTTGGGGTGTATTGGGTGAGAAAAAAACAATTCATCTTTCAGAGTGGCCTAAGTGGGATAAAAATTTTATTCAAGATGAAGAGATAAAAATAGCAGTACAGATAAATGGGAAAGTTAAGGCAGAAATAATGATATTGCTTGATGAAGACGAAGAGTCAATAAAGAAAAAAGTCTTTGCCAATGAAACAGTTTTGAAACAAATAGCTGGCAAAGAAATAAAAAAAGTGTTTTATGTAAAAAATAGACTTTTAAACATAGTTTTGTAGTTGTTTAAAAAGATAAATCTAGATATAATGAATACAACATATTAAATGTTTATAATTTATAGTCGTTGTTGTTTATTATTTTTTATTAAAAACTTATGATTTCAAGCATATTTGACAAGATTTCATTTTGGGCATTATTTTTAGTGATAGTATTATTACCACTTTTCTGTTTACCTTTTACCAATATACCGGTTGAGACTTCTAAAGGACTCCTTTTAGTTGTTGGGCTTGCAATATCTGTGATTTTTTGGGCAATAGCTAGATTCTCTGATGGTAAAATAATTCTTCCAAAATCATGGCTTTTAGTTTCTGGTTTTAGTATAGCTTTGATATTTTTATTGTCCTCTCTTTTTTCCTCGAATCCTCTAGTTTCATTATTTGGTACGATGTTTGATATTGGATCTTTCTATTTTATTTTTGCTGGCTTTGTTTTGATGTTGATGTCTTCTGTCGTTTTTAAAAATCCTAAACAGGCTAAAATACTTTTACTTGGGGCAATCCTGTCTTTGGCTTTTGTTTCGATTTTTCAGGTTGTTCATTTATTTGCGCCTACATTCTCATCGCTTGGGATCTTATCTTCTAAAACAGGAAATATTTTAGGTTCTTGGAATGCGCTCGGGCTTTTTGCAGGCTTTTCTATTTTGATGTTTCTTTTTATAATTGAATTTTTTCCAACTTCTAGAAGAGAGAAAATTTTATTGGGAATATTTATTTTATTTTCTGCCCTTCTAATGATAGTGGTAAATTTTCAATTAGCTTGGGTGCTTTTTGGAATTTCTAATTTGATAATATTTGTCTATAAGGCGTCAATCGTTTCTCAAGTAAAAGAAGAGAATGAGGGGGGAAATCCTGTCTACATAGGTGGGAACAAAAGACAATTTCCTATTATACCTTTTGTAGGTCTGATGATATCCTTGTTATTTTTTATTTCTGGACAGTTTGTCGGTGGTGTTGTTTCAAATCGTTTACAGATATCAAATACTGAAATTAATCCTTCTCTTAGCGCTACTATGTCCATAACCAAAGAAGTATTTGTTAAAAATCCATTACTGGGTACTGGTCCAAATAGATTTGGTGTTGCTTGGTCAATGTATAAACCTTTTGCCATAAACAATACCCAATTCTGGGACACCACTTTTGATTCAGGTTCAGGATTATTACCTACCTTAGTTTCTACCGCTGGGATTCCCGCTATTCTAGCTTGGATTATTTTTCTTATTTTGTTTTTAATTATTGGAGTAAGGTCAGTTTTTTCTAGTATTAAAAATGGTAAAAATTGGGAGATGGTAGTATTTTTTGTATTATCCTTATATTTATTTGTTGCTTCATTCTTTTATTTTACTGGATCAGTAATTTTCCTATTAGCGCTTGCATTTGCTGGGGTATTTATTGGATTAACTACTTCTAATTCCAATAAAGAAATATCAATATCATTTTTAGAAGATCATAGAAAAAGTTTTTTCTCTATTTTATTACTCATCTTGCTTATGATTTTTTCTGCCTCTCTTTCATTTATGTATATAGAACGTTTTGCTTCTGTTTATTATTTCAGAAAATCCCTCTCCGCCACGACCATTTCAGACGCAGAAGTTTATATTAACAAAGCACTTTCTTTATATTCAAATGATCTATATTTGCGTACTTATTCACAAATATACCTTATTAAGTTAAATTCTATAGCCAAAGCTGGCTCGTCACTCTCTGATACAGAAAAAGCTGATTTACAAGCTAGTTTTGATCAAGTTATAAACAGCGCACAAATGGCGACGAATTATAATCTTCTAAATTATCAAAATTTACAATTTCTAGGTTCTGTCTATCAGGCTGTCGGTTCACTTGGAGTAAAGGATGGATACAGTAAGGCTGTACAAGCTTATCAAAATGCTTCTAATCTAAATCCGCTAAATCCAGGTTTGAAGTTAGTTATGGCAGAGGCCTCGTTTGCTGATGGAAAAATTAAAGAAGCAAAAGATTATGCCAATACCGCCCTCTCTCTCAAGCAAGATTATATTGAAGCTTTGATTATGCTTTCACAAATAGCCAAGAGTGAAAATGATAATAAAACAGCCCTTTCTTTTGCAGAGCGAGCCCTTTCTTTTTCCCCAGAAGATAAAAACTTGATACAGTATGTTAATACATTGAGTAATTCTACGCCTACATCTGTGCCTGCTGTCGTTACACCTACTCCTAAGAAAAAGTAAATTTAAAGAATGGAGAAGATTTTAAAAATTTTTACTAAACAATCTGGAAGCATAAATCAAGCTGCGTTTCTTTTAGGTTTTCTTACTTTATTATCTCAAATTTTGGCACTTTTCCGAGACCGTTTTATCGCATATTTTATTGGACCTTCTGCTTCGTTGGATGCTTATTATGCGGCTTTTCGAGTGCCAGATTTGATTTTTATTTGTATTGCATCTTTAGCTTCTATTACCGTGCTTGTTCCTTTTATTGTGGCAAAAATGAATGGAGATGAGGTGACTGACTCTGCTCGAAAATATTTGAATGATATTTTTACTGTCTTTTTTTCTTTGATGATACTCGTTTCCCTAGTGGCATTTTTCCTGATGCCATATCTGATATTTTTTATTGCTCCAGGTTTTACCACATTATATCAAGCAAAGGTTATTTTACTTTCTCGGATAATGTTACTCTCACCCATTTTGATAGGCCTTTCTAATCTTTTTGGTACAGTTACTCAGCTATTTCGTAAATTTTTTATTTATTCTTTGAGTCCAGTTTTTTATAATTTGGGAATTATTATTGGTATTTTATTTTTTTATCCATTTTTTGGAATTTATGGATTAGCCATAGGTGTTGTTTTGGGTGCTTTTATGCATTTTGGCATACAAGCTTTTGCAGCACATTCTTGTGGTTTTACTTTAAAATTTTCTCTTCCTCCCTTTTTTATTAATTTCAAAGATATAAAAAATACAGCCTTAACATCGCTCCCTCGGACGCTGGGTCTGGCCTTCAATAATATTGCGCTTATTTTTATTATCGCTATGGCATCTTTTTTAGAAAGTGGTTCTATCTCAATTTTTAATTTTTCATTCAATCTTCAATCAGTCCCGCTTAATATCATCGGTATCTCTTATGCGGTAGCGGCTTTTCCAACCTTAGCCAAATCTTTTTCAAATGGTAAAAAAGAGGAATTTAAAAAACATTTAAAAGAAGCATCGCGAGCTATTGTATTTTGGTCTTTACCAATAATATTTATTTTTATTATACTGCGAGCGCAGATAGTGCGTGTGATTCTCGGTTCTGGATCCTTCTCTTGGGACAATACTCGTTTGGTCGCGGCCGCTCTCGCTATTTTTTCTGTTTCTATTCTGGCTCAGGGGATGACAACACTACTTTCTCGTTCTTATTATGCGACTGGCAATACTAGACGCCCTCTCATTGTAAATTTTTCTTGTTCTGTTTTAATTATCATTTTATCTTATATATTTATACATCTTTTTCAAAATGTTTTGGTATTTCGTTTTTTTATAGAATCTTTGTTGAAAGTGAATGATATTGCAGGCACGGAGGTATTGATGCTTCCGCTAGCGTATTCTGTCGGTACGATTTTGAATTTTGTTTTGCATTGGGTTTTTGTAAAAAAAGATTTTATGCAAAACGAATCTTTTATTAGCAAAACTTTTTTTCAGAGCTTTGCTGCTTCATTTTTTCTTGGTTTAATCGCTTATTTAAGTTTAAATATTCTTTCACCGATTTTTGGCACCACTACCTTCTGGGGTGTGTTTCTTCAAGGTTTTATTTCTGGTATTTTAGGTATCCTTACTGCTATTATTGTGTTGTACTTGCTTAAAAACGAAGAATTAAAAGATTTGATAAAAACCTTTAATTCTAAATTTTGGCGCGCAAAAATTATTGCTCCAATTCAAGAAGGACTTTAAAAATGAAAAAAATTTTAAAAATATTTTTTCCTCTTATTATCGTCGGAGTATTGGTGTATCAATTTCGCCATACTCTTAATTTACAACTTTTACCTGTTTTAGATAATTTAAAGAACAATCTTGATACAATTTTAGTAAAAGCTCCTTGTACTCGACCGATACCTTATACTCTCGACAATTTTGATACAGAATTTAATATTTCAAAAAGTTATTTTTTAAGCGCGCTAATTGAGGCAGAGGCCATCTGGGAAAAACCCCAAAGAGGATTACAGGGTAAAGAGCTATTTGTTTATGAGCCTGAAAATTCTGGAGCCAACGTTTTAAAAATTAATTTAATTTATGATTATAGACAGCAAGCAACAAGTAAATTAAAAAGTCTTGGTATTACCGTAAAAAACGATCAAGCCTCTTATGATATACTCAAAGCGAAATTTACCGCGCTCAAAACACAATATAATTTAGAAAAAGCTGTTTATGATACGCGAGTTAATATTTTTAATCAAACAGGTAGGACAGATGTAGTAGAATTTGAAAGTTTGCAAAATGAACAGAAAAATTTAAATAACAAAGTAGATGAAATAAATACGCTTGTGGTGGCGCTTAATCGTCTTGTTGCTACATTAAATCTTTCCGTAGATCAATATAATGCGATCAGTGGTGCCCGAGGGGAGAGTTTTGAAGAGGGTGTCTATATGAGTGATGGTTTAAATAAACAAATAGATATTTATGAATTCAGTAGTCGACAGAAACTTGTTCTAGTTCTAGCTCATGAATTAGGTCATGCTTTGGGCTTAGACCATGTGGAAGACCCAAAAGCGATAATGTATAAACTCAATCAGAATAACAGTCTGACCCTTACGCAAGCTGATATCGATGCACTCAAAACAAGGTGTGGAATACAATAAGTGGATATCAGAGTAGCTATTTTCTAGACTAGGTTTATAATTAATATTATTAGCTTAATTTATTAATTAACTAAAAATTTCGTCTCGCACTGGCCGCGTCTTAAAGGACTTACGCGGCACGATTCCGCAGAATCGACAGTTGCGCGACGTGATTTCGCAAAATCAATGCTTACAACAATTGCTATCGTTTTATTGGTTTTATGGGCACTAGGTTTTTTTGGTGGTTTTGTGTTGGGGGGATTTATTCACCTTCTTTTGGTTATAGCTGTCATTATGTTTTTAGTTCGGGTCATTCAGGGAAGAAATCCATTGAAATAAAAAAAGTTTTACAAGTTGCAATATATTCATATAAAAGTTAAAGCGGGTGTCAGAAAAGAGTCTTTTGTTCAAAAAACAAAAGACTCTTTTGAAATTTAAGTTCGAGAAAAAGCAGAGAGGAATATGGCAAATATTCGTGTCCTAGAATTAGTGGCAGAACATTTTAAAGTTCCCCTTAACAAAGTTCGCATAGTAAATGGACACCACCATCCAAGTAAACTAATGGTTATAGATTAATTTCGTGAATTTCGAAACTCGTTGCAGGCGCAGTTTTCTGGAAGCATTGCGCAGGCGGGTAGCCGAGCATAGCAAAAAATCAGCAGATTTTTATGTGTGCTGACAGAAAACTTGTGCCAAGAAAGAGTTTCTAAATTCAAAGTAATTTATGATATACTAATTCAATGTTTCAAAATTTTTTACTTAAAAAAATGCTTCGAACCCAAGGGGTGCCAGAGGCGCAGATTGGGATGTTTATCACTATGATCGAGAAGAATCCTGAGCTATTCAAAACTATTGCTACTGAAATCCAAGAGAAGGTAAAAGGGGGGATAGGCCAGATGGAGGCAGGCATGGAAGTAATGAAAAAATACGAGGAAGAACTAAAAAAATTGGTGTAAAAAACTGAAATATTTTTACTTAATAACCAAAATTTGAGCAAGGTACTTCAGGAAGACTTAGAGTACCTTTTTCTTGGTTCACGCTCGCTGTATTTTTTCCTAAAATTATTTTGACTTTTTCTGTGTCGGTAACACCAGTAAAAGTAAACCAATCTAGATCAACAGTTCGGGTCATCGTATTTTGATCAAATACCCCCACTACACCTTTGACCTCTCCTGTCCTTGGATCTTCTTCAGCCGGTAATAAATTTAGTTCACCTATTACTTGTTCTCTATTTAAAATTAAACGCAAAGTATATTTATCAGAATTCCCATTACTATTCGAAGTGCTAAATTTTGCAAAGCAAAATTCTTCCTGCGCTACATCTTTTTTATTTGTAACATTAATATTTTTTTC
>JBAZSZ010000004.1:0-8737 GCA_041662205.1 Minisyncoccota bacterium
TTCAGACATTTATAAGTTTGGAGTTAAATCTTCAAATAAAACAGTAGAAAAACAAGAGGTGGTTTAAGTTTCAGAATGTAACTTTTTTTAAATTTAACTGCCCAATTTTAGAGTTCGTTTGACACCAGAGGTTAGAAAGTCAAAATCTATCAATTTTGATGATGCAGCGGAGCTCTTGCAAGAAATAAATTTTGCAAGTTTGAAGCTTGAAAAAGCGGTTGGAGAGCTTGCAAAATTAAATGATGTGGCCGCGATTGTGGAACATCTCAAAAACTTAAAAAATCTAAAAATTGATACTTCATCTTTTGAAAACAAGATGGATCAAGAGCTGGCAAAAATTCAAAATAAAATCGAAAATATCACCGACAAAATCGACCTGCATGAGCTAGATGAGATTGACACAAAACTCAAGGTAATGAGTAAAAAAATCAAACCTCAAAGATTTATAAGTCTTTTATTTGTTGCGTTTTTTGCGTTTTCATCAGGTGCGCTTTTTAGTTATTTGTATTTGCAAAACACGCAATTCAGCGCAAACGAATTAGGTTTATTAAAGGTTTTTAAAAATCAGAATTATATAAAAATCGGGCAAAAAAACGAGTTTCAGTATATTTATGTTTCTAATCAACTGAAAACTAAGGAAAGTGCGGAAGGCACATATTATTTACTACAAATACAAAAACAAGGAAATTAAAATGGTAAGAATTATAGAGATTGACGACAATAACGACACAAGCACATGTTTTAAAAATAATACTGACTTTGAAATGGTTTCAATCAGCACAAAAGATGGTGATGAAGCGTTCCAGGATGCAATTATTAAGAGTTTTCAAAGTCAAGATGATTTTTATTTAGGTATAGATAGCGGCGGCGGATTGGACTCTCGAAAAGTTTTGGAAATAATAAAAGACAATGAGCTTGAGGATGATTTTTTATACATTATTCCAGTTATGAATTCCCTGTCTTCAGCAAAAAATGCTATTGACACATATAAGCTCGTAAACGACCATAAAAACACACTGTTTGTCCTCAATAATGTATATAACCCATCTGAGATAGAAAAAGAGTTTCTTTTCTTTTTTGGAAGTAAGGATTTTGGGCTTGACTCCCTCTATGAGGCTTTAAAGAAGCCAGCAATTGCAATTATTGAGCATACTCCACTTTTTGAAATTGCCGCTTTAAATGGGGTTACAATCAAACAGCTTGGCGATATTTCTAAAAGTTTTGAAGCGACGGGAAAAAATAAGAATGAAATCTTGTTTGAAAAATCGGGCGGAGATAGTGAAAAATTCAAACAGCTTGACAACCAATATAAGCAAAGCAAAAAGTGCAATGAATACCTTAGTAGAAATCTCGATCAGCTTAAAAAAATTATTCAAAAATCGGGCAAGAAAAAAGTTTGCATTTGTTCCACAAAAGGGGGTGTAGGGAAATCTACAATCGCTTTTCATATTCTCCCTCTTTGCTTTAATTAGTCCGTAAACACGGGCTAAGGAATAAATCATGACTTCAAAATTAGAAAAATTTCTCAAACAAAACAAACCGCTCAAAAAAACCTCAAAATTAGACATTTATCGCTCTGAAATAGTAGAGCTGCAAACTTTAAAGTTCACTCAAAATCAAATTTGTGAGTACTTAAAAGAAGCTCACCAAATCGAAGTGACAAGACAATATATATCTTTTTTTTTAAAAAACAGCGTAAAAGAAAAAGAGGTACAACCCCCGCCCCCGCTCAAAAAAGAGCTTAAAGATGAAGTTAATCCAGCAGATGCCCTCGACAACTTTTTTAATAGGAGAAATTAAATGTTAAGCATCTCAAATATGGATAGTGGGCAGGCGGCTTCATATCACGCCGAAGAACAAAACTACTACGCTGGTGAAACCGGTAAATGGTTTGGCAAAACGGCTGAGAATTTAGGATTGGATGATTTTAAATTTAAAGACTTTGAAAGGCTGTGTCATGGAATAGATCCAGGGAGCGATAAAGTATTAGTGGATACTAGCAAAAGAGCTGGAACAGATCTAACATTCAGCGCTCCAAAAAGTGTGTCTGTTTTGTGTGAGCTATTGGATCACGAAAGCAATCAAGAGATACGAAATGCACACGATAGAGCCGTAGTTGATACGCTTAAATACATCGAAGAGAACTATATTCAAACTCGCCTTCAAAAAGACAATGTTCGAGAAGCCGTCACGACCGATAACATGTTAGCGGCTCTCTTCCAGCATGACACAAGCAGAGAATTAGATCCTCAAATTCATACACACGCATTCGTTATGAACTTGACACAACGGGAAGATGGTAACTTCAGGGCACTTCACAATGAAAAACTTTTTGATAATAAAATCTTGCTCGGTCAGATTTACAGAAATAATTTAGCTCAAAATCTCAAAGAGCTAAATTATACGATAGAAGTTACAAACGCAAAACTTGGTTTCTTTGAGGTTAAAGGAGTTTCAAAAGAGCTTCTGAGTGAATTTTCAACCAGAGCGGAGCAGACCAGACAAAAATTTGAGGAGCTGAAAAAACAGTATCCAAACATGGAAGATTCAAAGTTAAAAGAAATGGCTGCGCTTGAGAGTCGAAAAACCAAAGATAAAACCGTAAACCGAAAAGAGGTAAAAGCCGAAAACATTGCAAGAGCTCAAGGGATTGAAAATATCTCTATTTTACAATCCTCGATAAAACAGCAAGAGAACCTAAAAACAAAACTCCCCGCCGATAAAATTCTCCAAAGAGCAATAGAAATAAAAAGCGACAGGGAATCTGTTTTTTCAAAAGAAGAGCTGCTAAAAGAGGCTTTAAAATTGGGGCTTGGCAACTATGGATTGCGTGATTTTTTAAAAGAGATTGAAAACTCTCCAGAGCTTGTCAATTTAGAAAATAATCTCTACTCCACAAAAGAAATGATTAACATTGAAAAATCAATTCTTGAGGATATACGAAATTTTAGTGGCAAACTGGAAGCCGTGAGCGATTTTCAAGCTACTAGCGATTTTATAAAAAACGAGAGTATGACGAAAGGGCAAATGGAAGCTTTTAATTTTATCCTTAACAACAAAGACCTCGTGAGTGCAATTCAAGGGGACGCGGGGGTCGGAAAAACCTACTTATTGAGTCAAGTGAATAGATATATAAATCAACTTGAGAGTGAAAATAAACCTGAGTTAATCGGGTTAGCTTACACTGGTAAGGCTGCCTCCGAAATTGAAAAAGAGGCGGGGATTAGTTCTAGCACTCTTCACTCATTTTTAAATCAAAAAGAGTTTAGAAATAATCAAATCTATCTAGTTGATGAAGCCTCGATGATTGGAAGTCGCCAAATGTCGGAAATCATAGAAAAAGCCAAAGAAACGAACTCTAAAATCGTTTTAATTGGAGATATAAAACAATTCCACACGCTACAGGCGGGCTCTATATTCCAACAACTTCAAAGTAAAAATGTAGTTCAAACTTGCCTTATGGAAGAGAGTTTAAGAGCTAAAACTCAAGAAATGAGACAATTGTACAAGGCGGTAAAAGAGGAGTTTTTAGATGTTGCCTTTGATATTTTAGAGAAAAATGAAAGTTTGAAGGAAAGTACAGATTTGGAGAAAATTGCAAAAGAGTACTTAGAAGATAGAAAAAACACTCTCCTCATTGCCTCAAAAAATAGTGTTAAAAATGAGTTGAATTCAATTATTAGAAATGAGTTAAAGTCTGAGCTAACGGGTGAAAAAGAGTTTCATGTACGAGAAAGTACAAATCTAAACGAAACAGAAAAACACTTTGCAAACTACTATAAAGAGTCACAATTAATCTTTGTGCAAAAGGCTATAAGTGGATTGTCGGCGGGTTCTGAAGCTAGTATTTTAAAAGTGGATGTTGCTAAAAACACGATTTTAGTAAAAGCAAAAGATAAAGAAATAGAGATTGATTTATCTAAAAACGGTGAAAAGTTGCAAATCTTCGATTTAAAGCTAAAACCGTTTGCCATAGGTGAGCAAATTATTTTTACAAAAAATGACAAACGCCTCGGCTTGAAAAATGGAGAAATTGCAACTATCCAGGACATAAAGGGTTATCAAATCACACTGTTGAAAGGTAAGCAGGAAGTGGTAATTAATCGCAAAACCTATAATTATTTGGATTATGGTTATGCCATTACGGACATTAAATCTCAAGGTCAAACGAGTGAAAAGGTGCTTGCGGTGGCTGATAGTTCAATGAGTAATTTAAACTCATTCTATGTTCAGATTACGAGAGCGAAAAATTCTGTAAAAATTTTTACAGATAGTTTACAAAAATTTAAGGAAAATACAATGCAGCACACAATCAAAAGTTCAACACTCGACTATAATCAAAATCAAGAGGAACTAGAAAAAGAACAAGAAAAAGAGAAAAAGTCATTTTATGAGACAATTAAAAAAGGTCATGAGTTATACGAAAAAGCTCAAGATTTAAAAGAATATGCAGATCTCATAAAAAATAGTGATGACTTGGAACTTCTGCATGATATGAAGAATGTTCACGGCATGAAGGATATGACTATAAATACTTTAGATAAATATAAAGTTTTTATCAAAGAGGTTATGGCGGAGACTATGGAAAGCGGCGGGCAAATTCAATTTGATGATTTGCTTAAATCTGCGCTTAAAATTTCTCAAAGTTTTGTGTCAGAGTTGAAACATACTCAAAACCTAGAACAAGCAATGTAAAGGTGCTAAGATGGAATTGTTAAGCAATATTTTTCATGGTGTAATATATAAATTTACTGTGTTTTTTTCAACTTTTGAGTTTACATTTTTCAATACGGTAATACCTTTGACGATTTTGTTCTTTCTCTTTTTTCATAGGTATGTGGCGAAAAACTGGGTTATAGAAGGGATAGATTTTCATCCCTTTTCTGATAGTTCCGCGGCAAACGCTGCATTTCAGTTAAAAGGCAATAAGTGGACTAATAACTCAACTTTGAGATATAAATTTGCGGAGAGTAAAAAATCTAGCCTTAAAATAGATAATTTTGATTTTGGTACTGAATACGGAAAGAAAAAGATCTCTTGGTTGAAAAAAATGTTTATGACAAAAGCAGAAATCTATATTGAGCCGGTTAAGTTGTGTGAAAGTGTGACAATGATTGCGCCAATGGGTGGTGGAAAAACTGTAACGCTTACTAATTTTGTTCTTCCGCCCTGGTATAACAGAGCCTTGATAAATGATGAAAAAAGCGGGGATTTTGTCAGTAAGTGGTACAACAAAAGAAAAGATATTATCCTTTGCCCTTTCGATAGCCGCGCGCATGTTTGGGATGTTCTAAGTGAAGATATAGAGATACTTGAATTCTATATCCAAAACACGATAAACGCTGTCACCGGGGGCAAAGATAATCAGTCATTCTTCACTAATGATGCAAAAGAGAGGTATCAAACGCTCGCAAGATTGACGCTCGAAATTGAAAGTCCAAAAGAAAAATGGAATTATTTCATTAAAGAGCTTGAAAAAATGTTTGATGATGTAAATAATGGCGCTTCAAAAAGTGCTATGGATGTTGTCGGGAATATGCAGCAAATCGTTAATATTTTAAAAATCAATCAATTTCAATTGGCATGTGGAAAAAAGAGTTTTACTATAAATGACTTTTTTACTAAAAAAAATCAAAGTAAAATATTTATGCTAAATATAGATAAATATACTTTGAGCTTAAATATATTGTTTAGTGCATTTACGGCTTGTTTTGCAATGATACACGCATCTCAAGCGGAATCAAAAGAGGATTTGACAATTATTGGAAGTCTCCACACAGAGATAGTGATCTTTTTTGTAAGGGATGCGGTAGTTCTTATAATATAATCGCACTTGATGGTGATCCTGGTTATATAATTACAAGTAACGGACCAGCTAAAGTAATAGGTTCCGATGTTCCAGATTTTAAGGATTTGTCACCAGAAAAACAAAATGAAATAATGTCAGCTATCGTAAGTACATTTAGCTAACAAAACGCAGAAGCCAATGTCTGACCCAAGAGTGAGTTATATATTGGCTACTTAAACGTTATATCAAAGATTGATACAAAACTTAAATATGCCTATTAGCAAAAAAAATATGCTAAAATCTACATGCTTAAGCACAAAAGGAATTAAAAATGACTATTACTTGCACAAATGAAAAATGCTCAAAAAAATTTGAAGTAGATAATACTGATTTAGAAATTATACCTAGTCCATCAGGCAATCATAGCACTCAGTATTTAGCATCTGGAACTATTTATTGTCCATCTTGTACGCATGAAATGGAAATAGAGTACTTATTCGATGAAGTAAATGATACTGGTGAAATACTTTCAGAAGAACTATCATCTTTAACCTAATGTATCTCATAAAAGTAGAAATAATATAACAAATCTTTGGAGTGTAAATACACACTTGAGAAAAAATTTCCACTTTTAAGGTGTAAAAAATAAAAAGATATAACAAAACTTTGTAACCAATAAATGCCTTTACGGTCATTTGTTGGCTAAAGTTAACCGTTATATTTAAAGGAGATAAGAGTTTAAACATCTTAAATTCTGTGTATTGTGAAACATTAAAATGTTTTTCTTTTATTTTTTGCTGCACACGCTTACTCAATGTAAATATTTGTGTTTTTTGTAAAAATTACGATGAAAGTGCAATATGAAATTTATTATTATTCCAAGATGAACGCGATTTTTACTACCTATTATTTATTTACAATCCCTAAAAACACATCAACGGCTTCTTTAGCCATTAATTCCTTCTGATTACTATATCTTTGCGTGGTCGTAATTTTAGAGTGTCCCATTGCTCTTGAAATGCTCTCAAGAGGTACATTGTTATTTACGAGTGTAAAGCCTAGTAAATGGCGAAAATCATGTATCCTCATTTTAATATCTATTTCCTTCTGAATTCTAGCCCACATTTTTTTTGGAATTGCCGTTAATTTTTCGCCTGTAATTGGTGATTTAAATAATAAGCCTTTTTTTTCTCTTATAATTTCAAGATTCTCTATCAGCTCATCATCTAGCATATAAGTTAAATTTTTACGCGTTTTGTTATTTTCATCTCTCACTGTATATAATTTATTTTCAAAATCTATATCTTCATAGCAAAGAGTTCTTACCTCATTACTTCTACGACCGCGCAAAAGAAACATAAACATAACTCTATAATGATTATCTGGAATATTCATAATAGCAGTAAATAGATCTTTTATTTTTTCATTTGGCAGTGAAAAATATCTCACATTATCATATTTTGGGAATTTCAAATAATCAGTTATATTTTTTTCTACTAAACCAAACTCAAGAGCTTTTTTATACAGAGGAGAAAAAATCTCTTTAACTGTAACGATATAACTTCCTTTTTTACCTTCATTAATCATTTGATTGATTATCTTTTGTAAATCATCACTATCAACATCTTTTAAATATTTCTTTTTTACCGTATCTGATATATATTTTTCGTAAAAATAAAATGCACTTTTCCATCTATTTTCAGAGATGGTTTCTTTTCTCATATTTTGAAATTCTTTAAAAAAAGTGTCAAGCGTAGGATTATCAACTCTCTTGGTTGATTTACCCGCTTTATGTGTGTTTATAAGCTCTACACGGCGATTAAATGCTAAAGAGGGGTTAGTCTTGTACTTATCGTTTGAATAGCCTACAATTTGCTCAATTTCAGTTCCGTTGACTTTTGCACGAGCAAGGTATGTTTTTATTTTTGTTTTAGAATCTTCTTTAACATAAATGCCCGTATATTTTGTTTTGGTATAGTCTTGTCTCGTGCCCATTTGACAACCTCATATTTATGTTGTATAATAACGCTTACATATTTTGGCGGGAGTTTTATCGCTCTTTGCTAGTCCCCTTGGGGGACATCCCTTCTACTCAAAACTTTTTCTTATTGTTTCGTTTATTTTTAATTGTAGTGTTTTTGAAATAAATGGTTTTATTATTTGCTTGATTCTTTTTTTCTTATCAATATTTCTGATATGACCAACTTTAATAGTTGTTTTATTTTGAACCATATGAGCATATTTATCAACATCAAGTACAATATTTGTTATATAATTTTCATCATTAGTTCGATAACTTGTTAATGGAACAACAGCGACAACATCCGCTTTAATATCGTTAGATACAACTATCGCCATATGTCTATAACAGAATTCATGTCCCATATTTAAGCCATAAGTATGTGTTGCATCATTGTAACAATCCAAATCATCTTTATTATTTCCAAATTCAACCCATACAAGAGAATATTTGTTTAATTCAATCCATCTAATACTCAAATCATTTCCTATTGTTCAAATAAAATTTAAAGTAGTATATCATAAACCCCACTTTTTACCCCACTTTTTTAGTAAAAAACATATATATTTAGTAAATATTTGTAAGATAGAATTTTTAAAACAACTGTGTTTAAGTGCCAAAAATAAGGAGTTTTATAATAGTTTATACAATATTGTAAAATTTAGTAATAGTGCAATCCTTGACGCTCATAACGGAGTGGTCGAGTGTTCGAGTCACTCAGAACCCACCACTTATAAACGCCTTGTAGGGGCACTTCCGCAACAAATAAAAAATCAAAAAATCGTTTAAGTTTTTAATAGGGTTGTCAAACGAACTGCTAAACTAGGCAGTCAATAAATCACAAAAAGTTATATTTTGATTTTTGAACCTTAAACTAATAAATTAGTTTTGCTAAACTTTAATTTCATTTTTGAAATAGGAGGTTTAGT
>JBAZSZ010000005.1:0-8482 GCA_041662205.1 Minisyncoccota bacterium
ATTTTTTTCAACAATTAGTTGAAATTACCTTAGCAAGGATTCAAATCGAAAAATACCAACCTAGTTGATTTTTAGCTTAGATATGGTATTTTTAAGATGCTGTATTTATTCTAACGCAACGCTAGTGACGCGGACGTTAGGCGAAATCAAGAAAAAGGCAGAATAAGGAGAGCAAAAATAAATTACAACTTTTTTTAAGAACATGAGAAAATATGGAGTCGATAAAGATGGATTTATCAAGACCGAAGTAGGTCTAAATAAAATAAAACCACCTTTTACTAAAATACTTACCCATTGCAAGGCAGAGATTGTAAATAAGCTTGGTGATAAAATTCATAGCTTGTATATTTATGGCAGTGTTGCTACTGGAAAGGCCTATGCTAAAAAATCAGATTTAGACCTACTTCTCGTGCTAAAAAATAAGCCAACTTCCAAAATTAAGGAACAAGTTGATCTTTTGCAAAGAAGTTTGTCGGATAAACATAAACATCTGGTTCGTGAAGTCGGAATTTCCCTAACATTTTTTAATGAGGTAAAAAACGATCACTTTGGCTGGGGATGTTTTATTAAACATCTGTCGGTTTGCGTCTATGGTGAGGATATTTCGAGGGGCTTGCCCAAGTTTAAACCGTCAAAAGAGGTTGCAAAAGCTTTTAATGGTGATATTGCTAAACACATAGATAATATTTTGAAAAAATTTAAAAGTCCGTCCAAAGAAAGTGAAATCTTACTTACTTGCAGTCAAATCATGAAAAAAATCGTCCGCACAGGTTTTTGTTTGGTCATGGATGAAGAAAAGTCCTGGACGACTGATTTGAAAAAGTCCTACCAAATTTTTTCAAAATATTATCTGAAGCAAGCCCCTCTCATGAAGAAAGCTTTAGATTTTGTTAAAAAACCAGTTGCTGATAAAAAAATGTTAGGGAAATTCCTTGAAAATTTTGGAAGTTGGCTTAGCGAAGAGGCTAAGAAAAAGTTGTAATTTATTTTTGCTTTTTAAAATATGCCTTTTTCTTGACTCAAGGGGACGCTGCGCTTTCTTTTGCCCCTTTTCTATTATATAATTACATTAAGGAAGGGCAAAAGAACCCTCGCCTAACACCGAATATCGGGAAAATTACTCGGCTCGCAATTTTCGCAAATTGCCTTCGCTACGCTTCGGCAACTTCCGATATTCGGAAACGTTATGTGAAATAATTTTTTCTTTTTGTTTTTTTGTGAGTGACGAGGGGGGGGCGAAAACGACGAGTAACCAACAAAAGAAATCATCGATAAAATATGTACAAAAAATTAGTCAAAAATCAGACCACAGAAATTGTAGCTGTTTTAAAACAGTATAATTTTGTTTTTTCAAATATTTCTATTTATCGCAACACAACTGCCAACAACAACAGAATATTTTTAGTGAAAAATGGAAAAAACAAATTTATATTAAGAGAATCGAACAAATCTAAGGTTCTAAAACATTTGGAATTAGAAATTGAAATTCTTCAGCACCTTTATAAGAAGGGATTTGGGTTAACTCCCTATATTATTCCGAACACACATAATTCGTTTATTACAATCTGCAATAATAAATATTACATGCTCGAAAATTTATTGCCGGGTGATGTAAAAGCTGAGGTAAATAATCTGACACAATTTAATAACAGGAAGCTATTGAGCTTATTTGAATCATTGGCAAAATTTACCAAAGAAGTAGAAAAATTTGATAATCCAATACCAAAAGATAACAAGCCATTATTTTATTATGTTAAGAATGGCAAAGAATTATTTACTAACTTATTGACGAAGGTTAAAAGTAGCACCACAAAAGACGTGCTAATAGACAACACAGATTTCGTAAATAATTTTATTGAAGAGACAGAACGCCGGCTCCTAGCGGTAGGCTATGACAAACTAAAAAAACAAATAGTACATTTTGATTTACATCCTGGAAACGTAAACTACGTGAAAGATAAAATTACAGGAATTTTTGATTTTGATTGGGTTCGTTATGATCATAGAATAACTGATTTAGCCTGCACGCTCGGTCAATCTTGCTATGCGTATAAGGGCAAGGGAAGAGCTTTGTATAATAAAGAAAAGTTACATCTTGGATTAGAATCCTATCAGAAAGCGTATGGTAAGAGTGAAATTAAAACTGGGGAAGAAAACATGATTATTTTGGCGGCTCTGCGTGGATATATGTTTTTTCAACTATTATGGATTATTGAGTGGAGTATAAACTATCCAAAAAACTTGAAAAGCAACGAATATGTCCGATTTTCTATTGATGTGTTAAAGTTAAACGACTTTGATAGGTTATTAAATTGATTGGACATTCGCCCCCCCTGATTGAACGAAAAAAACAAAAAGAAAAAATTACATCACATAACACTCGATATCCGCAAGGGCTAAAGCCACATTTCAATTTCGCTTCACTTCATTGAAACGTCGGATATCGAGAAACGTTGTGCGAAATAATGAAAAGTTTTATAATTCCTTACAGAAATTAATTTGGGGCAATTTTTAATTTTTTAACTCTTAAAACTATGATGCAAAAAATCAAAATAATATCATTTCACTTGGCAGGACTATTTTTAGGAATTTTTTTAGGAAAAAACATTAACCCAAACCTAACTTGTAGCAAAGATATTGAAAATTATTCAATGACTAGAATGGCAATGCCTTATAGGGCGATAGAACAAACATTGTTTGATCGTATTTTTTGTGTAATTCTATCTCCTGTATTCATAACTTCTTTATTTTTACTTTCTTTGGGTATAGGCATCATTATTTTAATAAAACAAAAAATAAAAAATGCTAAAAAGAGTTCTTAAACTAGGAAGGCAACAACTGTGGCTTGTTCAACGTGAATATTTACGAAAAGAGCATAAACTCAAATGGTTGCTTTGGGAATGCACATTAAATTGTAATTTTTTTTGTAAACATTGCGAAAGTCGATCTGGTGGTAAAAGTTGCTCAAATATAGTAAATACTGACGAAATTAAAAAAGCCTTTTTTGATATTGCACAAAATTTTCAAGCCAACGAAATTATGATTGGAGTCACAGGAGGAGAACCACTTCTAAGAAAAGACTTGTTTGATGTTATGAAATATGCAAGTAACCTTGGTTTTAATTGGGGGATGGTTTCAAATGGCTCTCTTGTTTCAGAAGAAACTATCTCAAAAGCCAAAAAGGCCAAAATGAAAACAATTGATATCAGTATAGATGGAATTGGAAGTGTTCATGATGAATTTCGCAATATGAAGGGGGCATATGAAAAAGCAATTAATGCAGTAAAACTTTTTGTAAAAGCAGACTTCCTTAGTTTAGTGAGAGTTGTAACTACAGTGCATTCTAAAAATGTTAACAGATTAGAAGAGATATATGAAGAAATTTGTAATTTGGGAATAAGACATTGGAAATTATCAAATGTGGACCCGTCAGGAAGAGCAGATTGTAATCCTAATATTTTTCTAAAAAAGGACCAATTTATCAAATTCCTGTCTTTTGCAAAGAAAAAAAGACAAGAAGATTCAAAACTAAGAATAAATTTAGGATGCTCTCATTACCTGAACGATGAATTTGAAGAAGAGGTAAGAGACCGTTTTTTCTATTGTGCAACAGGAATTAACATTGGAAGTATTTTGTATAATGGTGATATCTTTGTTTGTCCTAATGTCCCAAGAAAAAAATATCTAATTCAAGGAAACATCAAAAGGGATTCTTTTTCTGAAGTTTGGAATAATAAATTTGCAATTTACAGAGATAAAAATAGAACTACTTGTGAAAAATGTAAAAAATGTGACCATTGGGATAAATGTTTAGGTGGGTCTTTTCATACTTGGGACTTTGAAAAAAAACAGCCAAGGATATGTTTTATGGAAGAAAATTTATATTTAAAATAGGATAAAAAAATTAAAAATTGCCCCAAATGATTTTGCTATCGCAAAATAAAAACTTTTCATTACATCGCACAACACTGTGTATCTGGTCCCGTAAAAGAGAAAAATTAAATAATTCTCTATTTGTTAAAAGTTCTTTTTCAATTTTTTTTGACAAAGAAAAAAGCGCCGTACCCGAAGGTCGTGCGCCCAACGCATGCTCTTTAAAAGCTACTTGTAAGTTTCAGCAAATGCGTCCGCGTCGATCAAATACGGCTCACCGCCCATGTTCGATCCGTCTTCATCGCAAGTGTCGGCAATCATACAGTCGGCACCTCCGGTCTGAGGCGAACCCCACGAGGCCATGATCTCAATTGGATTGATTACGAATAATAAAATAAAAAGCACTTCATCTTAAAACAGTGAGCGCTCAATTGTTTTTATAGTAGTAGTTAGGATTAAATTAAGCAAATATACCTCACGCTCGCGACTTAGATGGAAAATTTTTATATAAAATGCTAAAATAACCACACTAATTAACACGATCATGCTTTTTCTGCGTCTTAGGAAGAAGGCCGGTAAAATCATGGTTAGGTAACTTTTATTACTATGACCAAAGTAAGTGCTACTACACATATTGCCTTATTTAAAGGCAAACAAATTAGAAAAACTATTCATAATAATGAATGGTGGTTTGTGATTAATGACGTAATAGCATCATTAACCGATTCAACTGATTCTGCACAATATTTTAAACGCTTAAAGCAGCGAGATACAGAATTGGTACAATTAATTAATCAAGGAGGGGTACAATTTGTACCACCCCTTATGCTAGAGTTCAAAACAGCCGGGGGTAAACAAAAAATGTATTGTTGGAATACTAAAGGTATATTTCGTCTTATGCAATCCATTCCTTCACCAAAAGCCGAACCATTTAAGCGTTGGCTAGCTAAAGTTGGTTACGAAAGAATACAAGAGATTGAAGATCCTGAATTAGCCACCAAAAGAACACGCCTGATTTATAAAGCTAAGGGTTACTCTGATGCTTGGATTGAAAAAAGAATGCGCGGTATTGAAGTTCGGGAAACGTTAACAGACGAATGGAAAAAGCGGAACATAAAAGAGGATAAAGAATATGCAATTCTTACGGCCGAAATATCACAAGCAACTTTTGGCATGACGCCCAGCCAATATCAAAAATTCAAGGGTCTAAAAAGAGAAAACTTGCGCGACCATATGAATGATTTGGAATTGATTTTTTCAATGCTCGGCGAAGCCTCGACCACTAAAATTACCAAAGACAAAAACGCTAAAGGTTTTATTGAAAACAAAATAGCCGCCCAAAAAGGCGGACAAATCGCTGGCGATGCCAGACGAAAACTAGAACTAGAATCAGGCGGCAAAGTTATTACCAAAGAAAACTATTTAATCGAGCCTCAAGGTAGGAAAAAGTTAAAAAAATAAATTTGCCTCCAAATAATCGTTTTGCCATCCGGCAAAACAAGAACTTTTAAAAAAATCAAATTTTCTAGTGCGAAAACAAAATTTAGCTCAACTAACATGGAGATAAAAATTTACATCACTTAACAACGCATATCTGGCTACAGGAAAATCACTCAAATATATTCCAAGGATGTTGATTTTCCCTCCGCCCAAATTTTCATCCCTTAGTTCGATGAAGGTTTAGGCGGAGATAATTAAACAAAGTATCGTCTGAAACAAAAAGTTTATCCTGCTAAGTCGGGATGAAAACTTCAGATGATGCGCAAACGTTATATAAAATTCAGAATTCCGTTTTTGAACACATAAATAATGATAATGATAATAATCTTAACTTTATGAACTACAAACACACTCAAATTGGTTACCTGATGCTGGTTGTTACGCTGGCCGTGCTGGTGCTTTTTGTATGGGTTTATATTACGGCCTCCGCCGAGCCCCCATCGGCTGATTCAGGCACAAATCTTCTCGTTACTACCATAATGGTATTAATTCTGTTTATTCTTGCATCTTTTTGGTCACTTCAAGTAATTATTGATGAAAAATATGTACGAATCAAATTTGGCTATGGTATTTATCAGAAAAAGTTTTTGCTTAATGATGTAGTGTCCGCTAAAACCGTAAAGAATCATTGGTATTGTGGCTGGGGAATAAAAAGATGGTTATGGCCCAAGATGTGGATTTATAGTGTTTCCGGTCTTGATGCGGTTGAAATAAAACTGAAAAATGGTAAAACGTATAGGATAGGCACGGATGAACCTAAGAAATTAGAACAAACAATTCTGCATTCAATTAAATAATGAAGAACAGCGGAACTCTGAACTCAAGCCACGCTGCGCTCTCGCTCCACTGCGTTTCGCTCGGGTCACTTAGCAAGGGATATACGGTTCGGGGCTCGGCTCGCTAACTGCGCCTGACGCGCAAACGTTGGCTCAATAATTTCACCCTTTTTTTCGCGTATGGTAAAATAAAGATAAGTTTCAATTAAACTTAATTTTCTATGGAAAAGAAGCAAAAAATAAATGTCGAAGGCATTGAAATAGTCACTTTTACCAAGAATAACAGTGATTATATTTCTTTGACCGACATAGCACGCTACAAAAATCCTTTATTTCCAGCTGATGTTGTAAAAAATTGGATGAGGACTCGTGGTACAATCGATTTTTTAGGGTTATGGGAAAAACTGCATAATCCAGTTTTTAAACTGGTCGAATTCGACCAGTTTAAAAATGAGGCCGGTGCCAATTCATTTGTGTTGCCACCACAAAAATGGATTGAAAAAACACATGCTATTGGATTAATTTCAAAATCAGGAAGATATGGAGGCGGCACTTTCGCTCACAAAGATATCGCACTTGAATTTGCCTCTTGGGTAAGCGCGGAATTTAAGTTATATATTTTAGTTGAGTTCCAGCGGCTCAAGCAAGATGAGAACAGTCGATTAAAACTTGAATGGACTCTTCAGAGAACGCTGGCAAAAATTAACTATAAAATTCATACTGATGCTATAAAAGAAAAATTAATTCCGCATGAATTAACAAAAGATCAGATAAATATGAAATACGCCAACGAAGCGGATTTGCTTAATGTGGCATTGTTTGGAATAACTGCGAAAACGTGGCGAGATCAAAATCCAAAGCTGAAAGGCAACATTCGAGATTACGCCTCAATTGAACGGTTGGTTGTTTTATCTAATCTTGAAAGCATTAACGCATTATTAATTCGCGAAGGGCTTTCCCAGAAAGATCGAATCTTAAAATTAAATAGTACTGCAATAATCCAGATGGAGTCGTTTTTAACAAGTAATGGAGCGAAGAAATTAGAATTATCAAAACAAAAATCAAATTTTCTTTACGATTAACAATGTTTTTAGATATTGCCCATATTGCTAACGCAACATCACATATTCCGAAACGTTAAAATACCGTAAAACACTAGATAAAAAATAGTATGCAAATACAATCGATAAAATTGTTAATAAGAAACAAAGAAATTAATATTCATCCTTCTATTACTAGAAAAGATCTCATTGAATATTTAGGCGAACCAGATGATTATGGAGCTTGTTCTCGTAAAAATAAGCGTGGTTGTATTTTATTATATGAACTTATAGAATTTCATTTTTCTAGTGACAAGGATGATTCAATGTTACAATTAGTATATAAAGACAATAAAGAGCGTGTTGAATTATCTATTCCATTTAATGGAATGGTATACTCATTACAAGGAGAAAAAATAAACACCATAAACATATGAAAACTGTATTAATTACAGGCTCTGAAACATTCGGGAAATATATTACCAATCCTACAAAATGGTTAGCACTAAAAGCCAATGGCAAAATAATTAAAGGACACAAGGTTCATAGCCTAATATTTCCTTCAATAATTCGTCTTCCTAAAGACGCAGAAAATCATGGAGAAACAATCATCAAAAAGGCAATTGAGATTAATGCTGATGTAATCATTTCTTTCGGTATGGCTTCAGCTGTAAAAGGATTTCGAATTGAACGCAGTGCAACAAATTGGATAGAAAATAAAGAATATTGCCCTTCATATGAAAGCAAAAAATCAATTAATCCTGCCAGACCTGCCCATGAAAAAGTTCAAATAAATCTGAAACCATGGAATCTTTCAAAAATCAAAAAAAGCTTTAAGAAAAAACAAATTCCTTATGATCCAAATATTTCTGATAACCCCGGACAATATTCATGCAATGGTTGGATTTATCGCACAATCTACGCACTTAAAAAGCACAAACTCAATACGCCTTACATATTCATACACACAGCCTGCACGAAAAAAGCAATTAAATTTATCCATGATTTTCCAATAAATAAGAAAATCCTTATAAAAGAAAGAGATTTAATTAAAGCTCTTGGAATTTTTCTAGAATCGTATAATTCCAACTAGAATTTTTGTAGTAAGTACAGCGTGTATGCGGTTTCTCTACTAAGGCCGCCCCACAAAACATCGCATACACGCAAACGCACTACCGTTGCGTTAAAAATCGAACAAACAAGCCTGTTTTTGCGTGTGATCTGGAAAATTATGTAACTCAGCCTTAGAAACTAGCGTATTTATTGGGGTTTTCTCAAATTGAGATACTGACA
>JBAZSZ010000006.1:0-7287 GCA_041662205.1 Minisyncoccota bacterium
GAAAAATGGAAGAAGTTACCAAAACAGACGGCCGAACCATTCTTTTTGTCAGTCATAATATGGGAGCGATAGAACAACTCTGCAACAAGTGCATTCTTATTGAAAAAGGAAAAATAAAAATGTTCGGGGAGACAGCGAAAGTGATAAAAGAATATCAAAATGGTATTTCAAAAATAATTGACGGCAACATTAACCTTCGGGAAGATTTTACTGGTATGGGTGGAATAATAGCCACAAAAGTTTCACTATTGAATATTTTTAATAAGGCTGGTCTTCCTCAAGAAGGAGGATTCTATTCACTTGATCTGGAATGGAAAAAAGAAAAAGACCTAAATCTTTCTGAATTACAGTGTGGCTTTGCAATTCACAACTCCCAAGGAATTCTTGTAACGAGATTGTCTTCCTATCCTTTTGTTGAGTGGCTAAATGCTAAACATGAAACTGGTAAATGGACATGCCGTATTGATAAAAATCTTCTTCCTCGTGGTGAGTACTATTCCAACATACGAATAGATTCCAAACGCGGTATGGAGTACTGGAAAATTAATGCATTTTCTTTCCGAGTAAATCCGGGCTCTTTTCAAGACGACATAGAGTCAAAATTTCATAACCATATTTTTCATCAACCGCAAAATTGGATAAACGAATAACATGAACAATACAGAAACACATATTTTAATAATCTGGCCAAAATCAAGACCTTTTTACACCCAAATAATAAACGGTCTGGATCCGGTTTTCCATGTGGAAGAAGAACACGAAGTATTCATTAAGCCCAACAATATTTGGCTTAAAAAATTCTACGGAAGATCACTCGCACAATATAGCGAAAAAGAAATCAGCCAGATTCTTAACGAAAAACGCATTCAAACCGGAACAGGAAAAGCTCTTGTACTAAAAGTAACGACCAAAAATGTTGATTACGGACACACCAAAACCACAAACGGAATTTCTTATGTAAATCTATCTTGCGTACATACAAAAAAAAGATTGAGAGAGCTTACACAAAGTGGTTTTCATCTCTCTGATTCGTTAACGGATTCCGAAGAAAATCAGTTTCACTTGAAAGAATTGGTGCCGGCCACCTTTAAAATATCAACCGCAAACCTGCAAAAAAACAAAATTACAGATTTTTTTGATTTTCTCAATTCACATAACCTGTCATACGTAAGCATGCGAGGTCATGAATACATTACGGAAGACATTTCCGCCCTGGCAAGACACAAACAAGATATAGACTTATTAGTAAAAAAAGAACATCTTAGTAACGTGTTGACTTATCCATTTCTTGTAAAACTGGATAATGACAAAGCTGAGCGATACTCGCTAACTTTTTTTCACAACTCAAGATTTCATACCTGTAAAATAGATATTTTTTCAGATGATTCGGGGATATTACC
Source organism: Minisyncoccota bacterium (assembly GCA_041662205.1). Taxonomy (GTDB): domain Bacteria; phylum Patescibacteriota; class Minisyncoccia; order Phycocordibacterales; family UBA9973; genus UBA9973. The sequence continues at coordinate 1,401 of JBAZSZ010000006.1, forward strand.
TGCGTCTTTTGTCAACAAACTTTTTTCCGATACTCACGAATACGAGAGAATAAAAACCTTAAATCCCTACCATGCTGAACTGCTTGCTCTCTATCACGCCGTTTTTCATAAAAGATTTTTACCAAAAGAAAAAGAATGGCATATTGATGAACTAAAAAATATTTCAACAAAATCTCCCGATGAAATATTAAAAGTTCTTCATTCCTTTGGGTTAGATACCGTTTTACAAAATGATTATTATCCTTGCTGGAATTCGTTCCCGGGATCAAAATCTCTCGTCAGAAAACCGCTTCATACGCGCTTATTGAAAACACCGTCAGGGCATATTTATTTTTCTTATGTTTTTGAAAATAGCGAAGGACAAATCGTAAAAGAAGGCCGTCTGAAAAATATACGAAACGAGTATTCAATATTAAAAGAATTATCAAATGATTTACCAGAAATAATACCGCAACCAATTAGTTTTTACTCTGATGAAAAAAATGACTTAGGGATATTAATAATGCCAAAACTCAACGCAATTCCATTTCATCAAATGAAAAGCGGTTATTGGGATTTTAATACTTTCAAAAAACATCTTAACTCAGCACTTGATACGTTAAAAATATTAAGAAAACACAAAATACAACACAGAGATATTAATCCTTCCAATCTCTTTTTCACAAAAGACAAAATCATTTTTATTGACTTCGGATGTGCTCTCCGTGAAAACGAACCAGATTCAGTAGAAACCCCCGAGGGTATGAACTCTGGTTTTTACAAAGATCCCAAGGGGCACAATGATCTTTATTCGTTAGTAAGGTGCTTTACAACAAAACACATTTTTCCGCCATGTTTAAAAAAAATATTATTAAGCAACGACCTGGATCTTATTCAAAAAAAACTCAACTCTCTCACCATCACTGAAAAGACAATAATTAGCATTTTTCTTGGCAGCCAAAAACTATTATTAAAAATAGCCCCCATAAAATCAAAAATTGGACATTTTTTACGCAAGGCACACGTAATACAATAAACAAATATATGAAAAAATATATAAAAAACACATTAAAATCTATTGCTCCAAAACCGGCGATAAAAATGTATAAACGTTTTTTCAGGCCGTTTAGAATAAATGGCGACGGAGAACGAGTTCACATAGACTATCGTACACCTCTCGCTTTCGAAAATATGGATATGTATCAAAAGTCACACATTAGAAGATACGAATTTGCGCAAAAATATGTACAAAATACTATGACTTGCGGTGATTTTGCCTGCGGTACGGGGTACGGAACAGTGATACTCGCAAAAAAAGCGATGACGGCAATAGGTGCGGATATTGACGATCGTGTGGTAAAAGAGATTCAAAAAAGATATGTGGAGCAAAAAAATGTTTCTTTTGTGAATAAAAATTTATTGAATCTCTCGTACAAAAATACCTTTGATGTTTTGGTATCTTTTGAAACAATAGAACATCTTAAGGAAAAATATATTCCGAAACTTTTTCAAATATTTCATTCTGCCGTTAAACAAAAAGGAACTTTTATCTTTTCAACCCCCTATATTCAAAAACCCACCAAAGAAGCTGTCGATCCTGGATTTCACCTTACGTTCAATATTGACGAAGAAAAGATAAATAAATGGCTTACGGATGCAGGTTTTGAAAAAGCGCAATTCTTTTATCAAAATTATCAAACGCACGATATCTCAAAAGAAATCAGTCCAAAAGATTTTATTATCGGAATAGCAAAGAAAATATAATATGTCAAAAGTTTTTATCGGAATGCTCGCTTATAACGGCGAGAAACATATCGGCGAGGCGATTCAATCGCTTCTTTTGCAGTCATTTTCCGATATCACCCTTTTTATTTCCGACGACGCTTCAATCGATAAAACGCAAGAAATTTGCGAATCATATACAAAAAAAGACCCGCGTGTTATATATTATCGCCAACCGAAAAACATCGGGATGTTTCCTCAATACAAATTTGTTTTAGATAAAGCGGACGGTGAATATTTTATGTGGGCATCGCATGATGATATTTGGGAAAAAGATTTCATAAAAACATGTGTAAATTTATTAGAGCAAAACAAAGATATTGGTGCTTCATCGTGTAACACTGCAGAAATAGATTCTTTTGGCAGAATCACGAGAGAAGTCAAAGATTTTTCAAAGTTAAGCGGAAGACCTAACGCTGTTACAGTAGCACGTTACATCTTACAACCAGAAATACTTGGAAAATGTAATATTATGTATAGTCTTTTTAGGGCTGATATTATAAAAAAAGCTTGGAAAATATATCCTCAGAGAGCCGAGTGGGGATCAGATTATCTCTTTAGTCTTGCTGTTGTTAGTCATTTTGGCGTAAAAATCGACAATAAAATAATGTTCAAAAAAAGAAGGGGCGGTATATCAAATCCGCAATCAACAAAAAATGATTCGATGCAAACTGTTATAAGCACCGCAGTTAAAAATCCAAAAAACCATATGTTTCCTTTTGGAAGATTTCAGCAATATTTTCGAGGACACATGGAAGCGCTCACCGGTACTCCTTATCGTCCATTTGCGTCTGTGCTACTTCTCGCACGTTTACCGCGATCGTTTTTAATATATTTAAAAAGTAAAAACTATAAAAAATTTACGATAAACTCTATAAAAAAACTACTATGCATCAAGAACTAAAATATTTTAAAAAAAATATCGTTTCTCAATGGGGAGAGGATGGTATTGTCGAGGAAATCTTTAATCGCATTGGAGGTGGAAATAAATTTTGCATAGAGTTTGGGTCTTGGGACGGAAAACACTTAAGCAATACCTGGAATTTATGGCACGAGAAAGGATGGGGCGCCCTTCTCATTGAAGGAGATCCGAAAAAATTCGTTGATCTCAAAAAAACAACGGAATTATTTCAAAATGTTATACCCGTATGTGCGTTTGTCGAGGCTTATGGCAAAAATTCGCTCGACAAGATACTGGAACGAATGTTTTTACAAAAACAAATAGACCTACTCTCAATAGATATTGACGGCAACGATTTTTATATTCTCGAGACATTACAGATAAGACCTCGCGTCATCATAATCGAATACAACCCAACGATACCTCCGACTCTAAATATTGTCCAAAAAACCGACGAATATTTTGGCGCATCTGCAAAAGCTTTAGTTGAGCTTGCTCAAAAAAAGGGTTATGAACTGGTGGCTTTAACTGATACCAATTGTATATTCATAGAAGGAAACTTGTTTCAAAATCTTGGAATCAACAAGTGCAAACTCTCAGACCTATTTATAGATGGTCATCTCACTTATGTAATGAGCTCGTTTGATGGTGTCACTTTTGTTAACAGAATGCCATCTTATGGGACAATAGGAAAATCGCGATACTTTTTTTATAAAATTTTAGGAAAATTACCCCAGCCGAAGAGCGAATATCCAATGTTCCCGATAATTTTTAAAAAACCGGATATACTCATAGAAAGAATCGCACGGAGACTTACCCGAAACATAAGGCGGTTGTTAAAAAAAACACCCGTCAGATTCGTTTTCTACAAATTACAATCGCATATCACTAAACACAAAAACAAACTAATCCACAAAAAAAAAGAGGAAGTTATTTTTACTTATCAAAAAAAATATGGCTATTCAACCCTAATTGAAACTGGAACCTATCGAGGAGAAATGATACAGGCAATGTTAAAAACATTTGAACATATTTACTCTATTGAGCTTAATAAAAAACTCTTTCAGGAAGCAAAAAAGAGATTTGAGACAAATACTCATGTAAAAATTATCAATGGGGACAGCGGAAAAATACTCTCACAAATTTTAGAGTCGACCAAAAAACCTTGCCTTTTTTGGTTAGATGCTCATTATTCCAGTGGCGAAACGTCAAAAGGTGATCTAGATACACCAATTGCAAAAGAACTTGAAATTATTCTCAATCACAGCAATAAAAAACATTCCATACTTATTGACGATGCGCGTCTGTTTAACGGCACAAATGATTATCCGGAAATTGAAGCCCTGAAAAAAATTATTTTTTCAAAAAACAAAAAACTCGAAATAGAAGTGTCCGATGATATTATTAAGATAACCCCAAAAATCAATTGATTCAATTTGAATGATAGCAAGACAAATGAATAAATCTATAAATATCTTCATGTTAAAAATAACAGATCCTCATCGATTAAAAATACTACACAGACTCACCATAAAGATGCGTTCTTATTTTGCCATAAAAAAAACATTCTCAAAATTTCAAGAACTTTCAATTATTACCGGTTCGCGCTTCCCTGTTTTATGGAACGACATATTTTTTATCTCAAATGAGAATACAAAAAATACCGACTTTGATGCTCATTATATCTACCACCCTGCATGGGCAGCAAGAATCCTTGCACAAACAAAACCGAAATTTCACATAGATATTTCTTCCACACTTCATTTTTCTTCTATTGTTTCAGCTTTCATCCCGGTTCACTTTTATGACTACCGCCCCGCAAACCTTTTTTTAAGTAATCTATCCTCGCAAAAAGCTGATTTAATGTCGCTTCCTTTTCAAAACAATAGCGTAAAATCACTCTCCTGTATGCATACGATTGAGCATGTTGGACTAGGAAGATACGGTGACCCACTCGACCCCGACGGAGATATAAAAGCGATAAAAGAAATCAAAAGAGTTGTGGAAAAAGACGGCGATCTTTTATTTGTTGTGCCGATTGGGCAACCAAAGGTTATGTTTAATGCCCATCGGATATACAGTTATGCACAAATCAAAAGTTATTTTTGCGATGATTTCAGAATAATGGATTTTTTTCTCATACCCGATAATGCCACGACAAAAGGAGTAATTTATAACGCTACGGAAAAAGAAGCCGACCAACAAACATATGGCTGTGGCTGTTTTTGGTTTAAAAAAATAGTATGATAATCACAAAACTTTCAGGCGGTCTCGGAAATCAACTGTTCCAATATGCTTTTGGACGGAGTGTTTCCTTGCAAAAAAAAGCCGAACTGAAATTTGACGTTTCTTCGCTCCAAAAAAATATTCCGGGGATAACAAAACGAGAATATAATCTTTCCGTTTTCAGCATACCGGAAAATTTTGCAACAGAAAAAGAAATTGCAAAGTTTCAAAAATACAAAAGAAAACCCGGAAAAAAATGGTTTATCTATAACCGACTGATAGCGAATAATAAAAAATATTTTCAAGAACGAAAATTTCATTTTGACGAAAAAGTGTTTGATGTCTCAAGTGATTGTTATTTTGAAGGCTGGTGGCAAACGGAAAAATATTTTAAAAATATTGAAGAAATTATTCGCAAAGAAATCGTCGTAAAAATTCCTTTATCGGGGAAAAATGCGGAAACGGCGAAAAATATTTCATCCGTTAATGCTGTTGCTCTACATATAAGGCGTGGCGATTATGTCAGCAATGCTGAAACAAATGACGCGCTCGGTACTTTCGGACCGGAATATTATAAAAAAGCCGTAGGAATTATCGCTGAAAAAGTGCCAAATCCTCATCTTTTTGTTTTTTCGGACGACCACGAGTGGGTGAAAAAAAATATCGTTCTTCCCTATCCGACAACCTACGTCGACCACAATGACACCGACAAAAATTATGAAGACTTACGTTTGATGAGCCAGTGTAAACATTTCGTCATCGCCAACAGTTCTTTCTCGTGGTGGGGTGCCTGGCTCTCACAAAACCCAAATAAAATAGTCATCGGCCCGAAAAAATGGTTTAATAATGTAAAGCCAAGCGTAAAAACCGATGACATAATGCCGGAAAATTGGACGCGAATATAAGATACAAATATACAAATGCATACGAATATACGAATCCTGCAAAGGATTACCAATATACGAATAATAACGACAACATAAAGAATTTACCGCAAAA
>JBAZSZ010000007.1:0-7256 GCA_041662205.1 Minisyncoccota bacterium
ATGCCGTTTTGAGCATATTAACAGATTAGGTAAATTCTTTTTTCATTCTCGAAAGAGACTAAAGCTGCGGCCACTTCGTTCTTTGGAATAAGATAGCTACATTTTTCCGTTTTGGGTGCCAGACCCCTGAGTTGGGGATTTTTTAATTTTATCTATTCAATTAGAAGAAAATGAGAAATTTGAAGCAAAGTGGGAAAGGTTAATTTAGGTGGAGTTGATATTAGATAAAACCGAAAGGAATCTACGTCGTACCTTGTCTGAAAACGAGAAACATCGCTTACTCTTTTTAATGGAACTTGATTCTCTTGGCAGTCGTTCTGAGTATAAGCGCGGATTGGGAGAATTTATCACTTATCTGCGCTTGGAATTTGCCATCAATGAATTGAAGGCGGAACGCGAACACATCAATGCTTATAAAAATCACCTCCTGATAAACATTAAAAACGCCAAGGCCACGGTTAATAAAAAGTTGGCAGTGGTTTCCAGTTATTATCAATATCTTTTGAGCAAAAGAGTGGTGGAAGAAAATCCCTGTGAATTTATTCGTCGTTTTAGAATGGCAAACATCGGAACTTCGGTGGCCATCACCAGCGCAGAAGTAGAAAAATTGTATCAATCACTTTCGATTAATAATCTTTCTGATTTGCAAAAAAAGACCATGATTATTTTGCTCTTTGAAACAGGGATGCGAGTTAGCGAACTGCTTTCCTTGAAAATCGGATCGATCAAACGTGATTTTGGTGACTATGTTTTAGAGTTTGCACAAAAGGGTGGGGCCATTCATCGGGTGGTTCTCAATGAGTTGGCATTGTCATATCTCGGAAAATTTTTAGAAGAACTGACGGCCATCAATAGTGAACTTGCAGAGGAAAGAATTCTTTTTCAAACCAGAAGTGGGCGAAAAATGAATCGTAAAAATTTTTATCGCCTCTTAAAAAACCAAGCACTGAAAGCGGGATTGAGTAGTGAAATTCACCCCCATACCGCCCGGGTGAGTTTTATTCGTCAGAAGCATAAAGAGGGAATGGATATTTATTCGATTTGCAAAAAGGTAGGACACTCTAGCGTTACTACAACAGAAAGGTATATGAATTAACCACGTGATAGCAGGTGAACTTTGCCAAATGAGACAGATTGAAAGCTGTTAGCGGAACGGGAAAAACGAAATCCAGAATATGTTATAATCAATTGGTGGATTGTGAAATATTGCGGCCACCTACTCAGTGGTGAGAGACGATAAGCGACGGGGGCAAGGAGACAAGGGAATGATCCTATCATCAAAAAAAGTAACGTCCTCTTAGGTTTAAATCGAAGCCCAGAAGACCTAAGCGAAACGCCACAAAAAGCGATTTGAGTACGCTGCGATAGAAGGAATACCAAAGTCAGACCCCGACAGCACAGCTTGCAAGGGGATAATAATTTTCCTTCGTTCCTTTTATTTTTTTAGAGTTGTTTTTCAATTCATTTTTTTATTTTAAAAAACAATATAAGTAAATGTCCTTATAGGAGCCTCCACATTGAAATTCTTAATTTCTAATAATTAATTTATGTTTCGGACTATTTTGATTGAATCTTGAGCTTCCTCGCAAGAACAAAAAGTCGCCTGCGACTCCTGAATTTAGTGCCTATATTGCCAAGCTAAGCTGTTCATAAAAATCAGTAATGATATCTATTGGTAGTGTCGAATTCATTTTTGCCTACTTGGTCCTATCAATTTTTATAATATAATCATAATCTTAACTTTTAAAAGTTCTAGGATGGAACAAAATGATCAAGTTTGGAAATATTAGACATAAACCTTCGACCATATTGAAATGCATTTGCCTTTATATATCTTATCCGCTCTCATATAGCAGGGCCTACGCATCTAAATCCCCTCTGACGAGTCATAAATATTGCAAAAAATAGGGAGGCAATTAGGCTTGAATTTCTAGAAGAAAATAATCTCTCACTATGAAAATTGGCTTAATTTAGATGCGTAGGCCCTGTCTAGCTAGCAATCGGCTAAACTAAGGTCATGTTTCATCCATTAGTTATTAATTCATGATTATTTTTGCAGGAGGCTTTTGTAAATAGTTCAAAGCCGTTTAAAGTTTTTCCCCAGTTTTTCTTGCTATGCTATATTGCCGTTATTGAACTTAAAACAACAACTTGTGGTCTCACTTAAAATGGTCACAAGTTACTTTGGAGTTATTTTATGATTAAATTAAAAATTATTGTATTGGGATTTGTTTTAACATCGTCCTCAGTTTTTGCAGCCAGTTCCCTAACTTTAGAGCCTTTAATTTCTAATTCATTGGCAAATACCATAATCGCAGCCCATATTAGTGGTAATGCTGGTGGGCATACGTCAATAGAAGGAACAAATAATGGTGGTTCAATTTTGAGGATTAATACGAACACTGGTTCAATGAATGCTTCTACTATTGAGTGTCACACTACAGATTCTGTTAGTTTAAATCATCCAAAAGTCGAAAATGCAACTTGCATAATTTTAGATCGATACAACCGATTGTAAAAAACAAAAAACCTCAAGTAGGCAAATTCTTTAAGTAAGAAGGACCATTTTTTCGAATCAAGTTTTAGTATTTAGCATTCCAAAAAAAGACATTATCAGAGCGCCGGAGGCATCATTTTTCTCTAAATGGGGGACCCGGGCACCCGAATTTCCGATATATTCTTTATTTCAGAAGTATGGTCTAATTTGTCCTAAAATCAGTAGGTATTATGTTAATTCGATAACAACTCCAAATTTTGAAAAATGTTTAAAAGACGCCCATCCTGAAAAAAACCAAGAAGAAAAACGTGAAAATTTTTGTGTTAGAAAAGCCAACTATGAAAACTATATCGTAGATGATTTCATTAAACATATCGATCAAACTTTCAGAACAATACCAAGACTGAGAAGTTATTTTTGGGTGGTGACCATGGAGAACAAAAATTAATAACCAAATTATTAGATTTCATTCGCTCAAAAAATATTACATTTGAAGCTATAACCACAACTAATAGAAATTGGCAATCAATCACATATTGTCATCGACGTGGTCAACCGCTTGTTGCATCGGCATCCATTTTTGAGGCATGGCTTAGAGAACTAGTTAGATATAGAAACAGATATGCTCATGGAGGTCATGCCGCTCAAGGAGCATGGGTGTGGGAACAGTGGGAACATCTGTTACTTTCTTCATTTATTTTTCCCTTGATTTTAAAGCTATATATCTCACAGTTTGATACTAGTGTTACTTATACAATTTCAGATGATGATCTAAAACTAATTCGAATGATTGAGAAGATGTTAGCTGCTAAAGACTATTATGACATGAATCAAAATGACGGAACTACTCCTTGGGGAGAACTAATCAGCGAGGCTCAATGGTTAGACTAAATTAACCATTAAGTGATTATCATCGATTGCTGATATCTCAATGAAAGTGATAAGAATATCTTTAAGACAGCATTAATATCACTTTCTATTCTCTTTATTTCATCATCTTGAAGGTAAAGTCATCGCCTTTGGCCACTTCGAAGCCTGAGAATCTTTGATGAGCTGGATTAACAATAGGAGAAATTAGAATAATCTCTAAATGCTAAAATTCATATCGGAAATTCTGGTGCCCCCCCCATTTAGAGAAAAATGATGCCTCCGGCGCTCTGATAATGTCTTTTTTTGGAATGCTAAACGCTAAAACGTGATTCGAAAAAATGGTCTTTCTTAGTTAGAATACAAAAACACTTCAGTATTTTTCTCATCACTAATTCAATTGATTTTTCCCAAGAATCTACGATAAGCTCTTCATGAAACTCCCTATCCTTCTTTTTGTCATTTACATCTCAACTTTTTTCACCAGCTGTAGCTTTCAGCAAATGAGAACTCCTGCAAATAGCACGTTTGATTGTAGCGAACTAACAAAATCCATCGTCTTTAAAAACGACACCTTAGCTGGTCAATTAAACTTTGAAACTTTCAACATAAAATTTGATTCAACTCATGCCAATCAGACCATCCTAAAAAACTGGATCCAAAACTTAGATTCAAAAGAAAAAGAAAAATTAAAACAATTTGGTGAAAATCTAAGCGATGACTTACAAGGAATTGAGTCTCAAAAATCTTTAGTATTTTCAATTAAAGTTGAAATGAAATATAATCATCAAGTCATGATTCAAGAAATCTTGAATTACTATTCGCTTTTAATAACAGATAAAAAAATCTCTCTTGTCTATAAACAGTATAACCAATGGGTTAAGTCAGAGGCCCATGCTCTTTTTCTTTATAACGAATTAACAAAAAATCATTTTTTAGAGCGAAAAGAACTTTTAAGATATCTCGTTTACTCCAATAAATTTTTTAAAAACATTGATTCATTAGAAAGCGATCCTACTTCTTTTTTAACTTATGCCTTCGAAAAAGAAGGAAATAAGTCAGAGATAAGTTATTGGTATAAGGAGATGGGTTATACAGATGATGAATGGCAAAAATTAAGTGATAGAAAAAGAATGTCATTGTTAGACGACTTACGAATTGAATTTGGAACAAAAAAAGCGCATGAGCATATTACAACCACGACCTTTGGCCCTCATTACTTAGGTGGTTATGATATTGAATATGATGGAGGCAGTACTTGGGAAATCAAAAATAAATTATATGAAATACATTTTAATCGTCTCATGAATCAAATTCGAGAAGTCGTCACAACGTTTAAAGAGACTCATTCCATTCATACTCATATTGTCTTTGAAATGCCTGTCCATTATCCCTATTTTAAAAAATTTCAAACGTGGACTAAGCATGTTAATGACTACTTGTACTTGAGTGGTTTAGAAGAAGGGCTGCACACAAACGAAGTGGTGGCGCTGGCCCAATTTCCCGAGGATGTCATTGAACACTTTGATAAATTTAAAGCAACTCCTAAAACACTACCAGATGAATTATCTCAGGTCAGAGAAGAAAGTCACAAGTTTCTCACAATGGGAATCAGGGCACATATTTATGGTAACTCGCCTCATGAAAATAGAACAAGGATAGGTTTAGAGCTCAGGGACTCAACGAGAAACATCGAGAAATTAGAAAATTTTATGCTCTCGATAAAAACTTCTGTTAAGAAATATGCTTGGGAATATTGGACCGATCACCTGATTCGGGATAATTTTACTTTTCTTAGACCAGATCTATTATTGTATGAAAAACATTTGAAAAAAGTTCTTTCTCCTAAGTTGTATGATTTAATTGTCGCTGGAGACGATAATGTTTCGCTAGTACTTCAACATTTTGAAGAAGGAGTTTATTTTGACTTCAAAAAGGGAGTTACACTAAAACCGAATGCAAAAGAAAGGCTAAGAATCATGAATGCGAGAGATATTTTTATATCAGAATTAAAAAAAATCGATACATCCCTAAAGACCATGGATGAAAAAGGTGAAAGCTATTACGATATTGATGTGGAATACGCAATTAAATCAACCATTACTGATTGGGCAAAGATGGCACGCGTTTCAGAACTATTTTCAAATTTTTAAAATCTTAACTAACTGGTGAGTACCGAGTTCTAGCTCCTTATTCCTCTAATTCTTGTCGGGAATTTTTCAGTTTTTCCTGAGCCAGTTGTATCGATAGTTCAATCCATTTATCTGTTAATATTTTAAATTTTTTATAATTATTTATTTGAATATTAACCTCATTAGCAAGTTCATTTCTAATGTACTCTGTATGGCCTTTTTTATTAAACGTATAACTCAGAATCCAATGACATCGCCGAGCTGTCACCGTGCCGATTCGAACATATTAACAGGTTGGGGAAATTTTTATTTCATTCTCGAAAGAGGTTGAAGCTGCGACCATTACGGGCATACAAATAAGATCGCCGTTTTCTTAGCTTTTGGGCAACGGGGTCCTAAATCAGAATCAAGCTAGCTGAAATAATAGTTTTTAAGGAAAAAATTACAGATTAAACGGAAGAATAGAAATTAAAAGTGACAAACTGGAGATACTAAACTAAATAGAAATCATTAATGCAGGTGTCGGTGATATGGGAAATAGCAGCCTATATTTAGCAGGTTCTCCCAATAATAGATCACAATAATTATATCTAGGAAAGTTTATGAAGATTTTTACTCTAACTTGTATCATTTCTCATTCGACCATTTTGCTCTGAATGACTTTTTCTTATTTTTTCTCAAAATGGACTCCTCAGCTAAACTTATCGTTGCTATTTTTACAAGTCTAAGACTTTTGCTCATTTTTTGATAAAGAAAATGCTAATTTGAAAATAGAAATTCGCTGGCCAGCACTGGCCAAAAATAAAAGTTATGATGCTTTAGTATTTATTCTGCAGTTTTCTAAGCGTAGCCGTAAATCTGAAGGGCGTGTTTGCCAAAGGCCCTGATGATTATCTCTTGAGATTTTTCAATTCCATTTATCTTGTTATACATCTTTCCCTGAATTTCAACCTTTACCTTGGTAATATTAATCATCAGATATGAGGCCCATTTAAAAGTAGGCTTTTGGGTTGTTTTTCCTAGCTGTGTTGGAACATTTTCTTTTTTATCAACCAAATGTTCACGAAGTTTAAGTTGGGCCAAGTTATTAATGAATAGAATCATGCTCATTACGATGACCATGGCCTCAATACGAGATTCTTTTTTTAGAAATATTTGATTAAGATTATGAGTCTTGTCTTTAATGAACTTATAACAACCTTCGACATTTTTATTTCTACCTCGATAAGCAGCAAGCATGTCTGTAGCGCTTAGAAAGTTATCATCAAGGCAAGCTGTTGCTATGACAAATTTTCCCTTTCTTCGCTCTGTTTTGATAATTCTTTCTTCATTTCTTATAAAATAAATTGCCAGCATGTAACCAATTCTGATTTTCTTCCTTTGCCCTTTTTGTTTTTCATAGAGACCTTGAATTTTATAGCTAAAGGTGAAATGTAGGTGGTGCTTTTTTTTATTTTCAATCTCTCTGGCAGCTTCTTCTTTGCTGTAAAAAATCTTCTTTTCTAGACTTGTAATACTTTTTTTGATCGTCTCTTCTTCTTTTAGAAGCTGATTTTTGAAAGTGGCAATTTCCTTATACTTGGCCTCGCGGTTTCTAACAACCAGCCAGCGCTGCTCGACTCCACCATAAAAAGATCTCAATTCGATAAATTTATAATCCTTATCAATTTTAGTCCAAAGTATTTTGTCATAATCAGTTTCTAAAAAATCTTTGCACATTTTTACCGATTCTGGAACCCTGGTTAACCAGTGCCCTTTTA
>JBAZSZ010000008.1:0-7149 GCA_041662205.1 Minisyncoccota bacterium
AGACCTTGAAAATAGCAGGCTGAATATTTATGATTGATAGAGTAGCTTCAGGATGCTTAAAAATAGCATTTTCATTGGGGAGTCAAAATAAGATAGCTACATTTTTCCGTTTTGGGTGCCAGACCCCTTTGTATTGAAGTGGAAAATTTATTCATGAGTGCGATAATAGAAATAAATAAAACCGAAAGGAATCTACGTCGTAGTTTGTCAGAGAATGAGAAACATCGCTTACTCTTTTTAATGGAGCTTGATTCCTTTGGCAGTCGCTCTGAGTATAAGCGCGGTTTAGGAGAATTTATCACTTATCTGCGCTTGGAATTTGCCATCAATGAACTGAAGGTTGAACGTGAGCACATCAACGCATATAAAAATCACCTCCTGGTTAATGTTAAAAATGCCAAGTCCACAATTAATAAAAAGCTGGCGGTCGTTTCCAGTTATTATCAATACCTCTTGAGTAAAAGAGTGGTGGAAGAAAATCCCTGTGAATTTATCCGTCGTTTTAGAATGGCTAATGTCGGCACTTCGGTGGCTATCACCCGTGCAGAAGTAGAAAAATTATATCAGTCACTTAGTGTGAATAATCTTTCTGCTTTTCAGAAAAAAACGATGATAATTTTGCTCTTTGAAACAGGGATGCGAGTCAGTGAACTACTTTCGCTCAAAATTGCTTCCATCAAGCGTGACTTTGGCGACTATGTTTTAGAATTTGAGCAAAAAGGCGGAGCTCTTCATCGGGTGCTGCTTAATGAATTGGCCTTATCTTATTTGGGAAAATGGTTAGAAGAATTGACTGCTCTCAACAGTGAACTGGCGGAGGATAGAATTCTTTTTCAAACCAGAAATGGACGTAAAATGAATCGTAAAAATTTTTATCGCCTCTTAAAAACTCAGGCCTTGAAAGCGGGATTGAGTAGTGAAATTCATCCTCATACCGCCCGGGTGAGTTTTATTCGCCAAAGACATAAAGAAGGGATGGATATTTATTCTATTCGCAAAAAGGTAGGGCACTCAAGCGTCACCACCACGGAAAGATATATGAATTAAAAAACAGAGGTAATTGAAAGACAACGAGTACCCCCCGGTATCGATTGCCAAATGAGACAAATTGAAGACAATCTGCTAGAATAAATCACGGACCGTGAAATAGAGAATCAGTACCAGCTGATGGACGACAGGCCCCGGGGAAAACGAAACAAGGGAAATGATCGTATCAAAAAAAATTGTAACGGGCACTAGGTTAAAACGAAATCCAGAAGAACCAAGCGGAAGGCCGCAAAAGATTGGAGTTGGCACCGATCACCATACTATCTTTCCGCAGTTGAGTTAAAAAAGCAATCCTGACATTTTCTCCCCACTATTTTTCATCAATATTTTCGGTCAAAATTAAGAAAATGCACTTTTCTTGAGGGATTTATGGAAGAACTTCCGGCATGTGAGATCAAGAATATCGGCCATCTGGGTATTATTGCGGCCATCTTCAAAGAGTATAAAATTGTTGAACGAATCAATAATTTATTGCCTAAAATTAGCAACAACCAAAACGTCACACATGGTGAAGTTGTTTTATCGATGATTATGCAGGGCCTTGGTTTTTCCAATCACAGGCTTTATCTTTCAGCCGAATTTTTCTCTCATGTGGCCATGCAAGGACTTTTTAGAGAGGGCGTGAAGGCCGAACATTTCACTGCCGATACTATCGGACGAACTCTTGATTCCATTTATAATTATGGGCCAACGCGATTTTTTACGGATATAAGTTTAACAATTCTGATGGAAAATAAATTGCTTAAAATGTTTTTATACATAGATACAACGTCATTATACTATCTTTCCGCAGTTGAGTTAAAAAAGCAATCCTGACATTTTCTCCCCACTATTTTTCATCAATATTTTCGGTCAAAATTAAGAAAATGCACTTTTCTTGAGGGATTTATGGAAGAACTTCCGGCATGTGAGATCAAGAATATCGGCCATCTGGGTATTATTGCGGCCATCTTCAAAGAGTATAAAATTGTTGAACGAATCAATAATTTATTGCCTAAAATTAGCAACAACCAAAACGTCACACATGGTGAAGTTGTTTTATCGATGATTATGCAGGGCCTTGGTTTTTCCAATCACAGGCTTTATCTTTCAGCCGAATTTTTCTCTCATGTGGCCATGCAAGGACTTTTTAGAGAGGGCGTGAAGGCCGAACATTTCACTGCCGATACTATCGGACGAACTCTTGATTCCATTTATAATTATGGGCCAACGCGATTTTTTACGGATATAAGTTTAACAATTCTGATGGAAAATAAATTGCTTAAAATGTTTTTATACATAGATACAACGTCATTATATACCACGGGGAAAAAATATAAAAACGAAGGGAATATTGAATTAAAGCGCGGCTATTCAAAAGATCACCGCATGGATTTAAAGCAATTGATTTATTTGCTGGTGACAACCGAAGATGGGATTCCTCTTTTTGCGGAATGCCACTCAGGGAATGCTGCCGATAACGAACTCTTTCAAAACACCATGATCAAAGTTCAAAATTTACTTAAAAACGAGATCAAAGATAAAGTCTATGTTTTAGATGCCGCTCTTTACTGCAAAGAATTTTTACTCAATGGAAATATCGAAGGCGATTGGGTTACCAGGGTCCCAGAATCAGTAAAGCTATGCAAGCAGTACTTGGAAACAGATTATGATAAAATCCTTTGGACAAAAGTTGATAAGGATTACAAATTCATAGAAGTTGAATCCTCCTATGGTGGAATCTATCAGCGTTGGCTAATCGTAAGAAACCGCGAAGCGAAATTTAAAGAGATTGCCACCTTTAAAAAGCAGTTAATCAGAGAAGAAGGAGCAATAGGTAAAAGTATTGCCACTCTTGAAAAAAAGATCTTTTATAGCAAAGAAGAAGCGGCCAGAGATATTGAAATAAAGAAAAAATATCACCTCCATTTTAACTTCAGCTATAAAATCCAAGGGATTTATGGCAAAGACAAAGAAACAAAAAGAAAGATTCGTTTTGGCTATATGTTGGCCATCACTTTCAGAAGAGATGAGAAAAAAATAAAAAGATCAGAGATGCGAAAGGGGAAGTTTATTCTGGCCACAGACTGTCTCAATGACGAAAAATTAAGTTCAAAAGATATTCTGGCCGCCTATAGAGGAAGAAACAAAAGTAGTGAAAGCTGTTTTAAATTCATTAAAGACAAGACTCATAATCTCAATCAAATTTTCCTCAAGAAAGAATCGCGAATAGAGGCCATGATGATGGTCATGAGTCTCGTGTTGTTTACAAATAATCTGGCCCAAACAAAACTACGAAATCACTTAAAAGAAAATAATAAGAGCATTCCGGCCCAGAGGGGAAAAGAGACTCAAAAACCAACTTTTAAGTGGGCCTCATATTTTATGAGGAATATTACCAAAGTAAAAATTAAAGTTAATGATATTATTTATGATCAAATCAAGGGAATTGACCAAGGGGCCGAGGCAATAATCAGGGCATTTGGTGAACATGCCCTAAAGATTTACGGTCTCACTTAAAAAACTTTTCAAAAATAATTTTTTTTAACGAAAGGGCCATTGCTGGTCATCGAATTTCTATTCTTAAATCAGTACTTTTTCCATTAAAAAATTGTCAAAAGTCTTAGACTTGTAAAAATAGAGCAGCTAAGATTAGTTGCGATGCTCATTTTGGTATAAAAATTTTAAAAATAGTTCATGAGTAAAAAGGTCTAATGAGAAATGTTAGATTAATCCCTGATGAATGAAAAAAATCAAGAAGGCGGTCATAATAAAAGTCATCAAGACCAAGTGAGCGAATAATGCTGGTGACTCCCGCCAGGTCAGACCGAGTCGAAAATCCAATTAACACAAGCGAAAACCACATGAATGTTTGATTCCTGGAAAAGCATGGGCGAAATTGTTTTACTATATTCCACCATTGTCTCCAAAGTTGCATTTTTACCTCAATTTTACTTGTCAGCATGTATGAATCATTTATATGATTCATACATGAAAACTAAAATACTCCAAGTTGAAAAGAAAATTAATGATGTTAAGAAAAAACTTATGTCTATTGAAGATATGAGACCTGGTTCACTAACTCAGCAATATCGCCAAAGTCGAAAGAGCGAATCGTATGGTACATATTGGAGTCTGAGTTATACGTCTAATAAAAAAGGCCATACAGAGTACATTAGAAATGAATTTGTTAATGAGGTTAAGATTCAAATAAATAACTATAAAAAATTTAAAATATTAACAGATAAATGGATTGAACTATCGATACAACTGGCTCAGGAAAAACTGAAAAATTCCCGACAAGAATTAGAGGAATAAGGAACTAGAACTCGGTACTCGCCAGTTATATAAGAGTTTTATTTGGAATATAATTGTCTAAAAATTGTTTTTGGTATTCCACAAAAGGTGCTCTAGGCTTTTGTTTGGTTTTTACTAATTTATAGTAATTTCTTTGACCGATTTTTTGTACAAAGACAATAATATGAGACAAGACGAGTTCTTTAATTTTTCGTTGGGCAGACCGCTCTGTTGTTTTGAACTTTAGAGCAAAGTCATGAACTGAAAATTCTTCATTAAGTTTCTGTAGGTCGACAATCAAGTCTATACTTATTGTCGGGCTTTTTTCTTTTTTGGCAATCATTATTTGATTGTATCACAAGCTCGACAAATATCAATAAAGCCCGACACTTTTTCAAAAGAGGCAAGAACAAAGGTGGTAACAATTGGAAATGTATTAAAAAATTGATAAAACAGCCAAAACGCACAAACAAAAAAATTTAAAGTTATTAAAAAATAAACCGATAAGCTGTCATGGGAGATAACTATGCCTAAAATAATATTTCTGTTTATAATTTCTTTTAATCTATTTGCCGAAAACAAAGATAAAATAGAACAAAATGAAAAAACTCGGCTATTTAAAATATTAACGAATGATATTATTAAAAAATATGAAAAAATGTATGAGCAAACAATAAGTTGTCAAAATACTTGCCAAGCAGACGGTATCAAAAACTTCCAAGTTTGGAAGGACAGCGATTCAGAAGGAGCGCTTTATTTTCAATCGTGTCTAAATTCATGCATTGATAAGAATCAACCAAATACGGAACTGGCCCATAGATTAAAAAGCTGTGAAGACGAAATTATTGATTGCAGGAATCAACAAACTCAAGTGTTTCAAAAGTATCAAAAAAATTTCCAAATGATAAAAGAATTTGATAAAACAGGTTTGAAAGGTTCGAATCGTCGCTCTTCTAAGATGAAATAAACTCCTAGATCATATTCGGATCCATCGCATCTCTCACCCCTTGCCCAATCAAATTAAGCAAGGTTAAAACCAAAAAGAGTGCCAGCGAAGGATAGAGCGCCAACCACCAGGCGAAAGTATAATTTTTCTGCGCTTGCGATAACAACTCTCCCCAACTCGGTGTTGGCACTTGAAATCCAAAACCTAATTGCCTGTGAAGATCCTGCAATTAAAGCCTTCGAACCAAGTTGCTCAAGGGCCCTTCCTATTTGAGTTTCAACGTCGCGATCAACTTTTCCAAAGTAACCTGCACCATCTAAATAATAAGCATCAGGAATGCCATAATTAATCGTAATTTCTTTCATTACTTTCATACAATGAAGACTAGTTTCTCCAATGAAAAACTCAAGTCCTAAAATTTCCCCAGTGGCATCATCTATTCCTCCAATTAGATCACAAACAAAATTATTGAACCAAGCATGAACTGAACCATCAAATTGAACAAACATTCCTGAGAATGGAAGCCTTGCTCTTGGCTTATGAGCTTTTTTAGAAGATCTTCTTTTTGGATTTTTAACAAGCCCATTTAATTTTGCAATTCGATGAAGAACATTTTTACCAATGGAAATTCCTTCTTTATCGATTAGCATTTCTATAAAATGAGTCAGATTAAAATCATAATAATCATTTGTAAAAAGCGTTTTAATATCAACTTCAATCAATGGAGATGTTTTATTAACAGGAGTCTTCCCGTAATTGCCATGCTTGGTTCCTAGCATGCCCTGATTTTTAACTTTTAAAAGTAACCGCTGAGTTTGACGATAAGATTTCCCGAGCAAAACTGACAACTCTTTGATCGTTAATTTTCCATTTAAAGTTTCCTGACAAAAACGGTACACCTCTTGATTTTTTAGCGACATGTAAACTCCCTCCATTGTGCTTAACGTATCTTTTCGTAATAGAACTTAAAAAGTAATCCTGACATTTTTTCCCCACTATTTATCATCAAGTTTATCTGTCAAAATTAAGAAAATATACTTTTTCTAGAGGTTTTTTATGGATGAACAACCGATCATTGACGTCAAACGATTGGGACATTTGGGAATTATCGCGGCCATCTTCAAAGAATACAAAATAGTGGAACTTATTGATTCGCTTCTCTCTAAAACAGGTAATCATCAATTTGTTACTCATGGCGAAGCGATTTTAGCGATGGTCATGCAAGGCCTTGGCTTTTCCAATCATAGGCTTTATCTTTCCGCCGAGTTCTTTTCACATGTCGCACTCGAAGGACTGTTTGGCAAAAAAGTTAAGGCCGAACATTTTACCTCTGAAGTTTTTGCTGGAACTCTCGATGCTATTTTTAAGTATGGGCCAACTAAGTTTTTTACGGACTCATGTTTAAGAATCGTCGTTGAGAATAAGCTTTTGAAAAAATTTTTATACATCGATACATCAACTCTTTGTGCCACTGGGAAGAAGTATAAAAACGATGGGAATATTGAACTAAAATACGGTTACTCTAAAGATTATCGGATGGATCTCAAGCAACTGGTGTACTTATTGGTGACAACTGAAGATGCTCTTCCTATTTTCGCCGAATCTCATTCGGGAAATGCTAGTGATAACGATCTCTTTCAAAAAACAATTATCAAAGTTCAAGAACTCCTAAAAGCTGAAACTGAAAACGAAAATGAAGTTTTTGTGTTGGACGCTGCTCTTTATAGTTCTGAATTTCTACTGAATAAAAATATAAAAGGGCACTGGTTAACCAGGGTTCCAGAATCGGTAAAAATGTGCAAAGATTTTTTAGAAACTGATTATGACAAAATACTTTGGACTAAAATTGATAAGGATTATAAATTTATCGAATTGAGATC
>JBAZSZ010000009.1:0-5436 GCA_041662205.1 Minisyncoccota bacterium
CCTCGGGATCTTTTCGTTTTGAAAGTTTGCGGCGCGATGTTCCGTCCATTTTTGTGATCGGCGCCAAGTGTCCATATTCAGGAACCTCCCAACCAAACGCGTTAAAAAGCTCGATATGAAGCGGCACAGAAGAAAGCCATTCGTCTCCGCGGATCACGTGCGTCGTTCGCATCAAATGATCATCGACCGCGTGCGCCATATGATACGTCGGCAACATTCCATCTGATTTCAAAATAACGGTATCCTGATCGTTCTCAGAAAGTTCCATTTCCCCTTTCAAAATATCTTTAACTTTTACTTTTTTTTCAAAATCTCCAAGCGACTTGAAACGAATGACAAACGCTTTTTTTTCATCAAGCGCTTTTGCAACATCTTCCTCGGAGCGGTCGCGCCACTTCGTCCACGTGCTGTAATATCCCGGTCGAACTCCCGCAGCCTCTTGTTCTTTATGAAGTGCGTCCAATTCCTCAGTCGTACAAAAACACGGATACGCGCGTCCCTTTTTCAAAAGTTCTTTTATATATGTCTTGTAAATTTTTTCCCGCGCACTTTGTTTGTACGGACCATAGTTCCCTTTTTCTTCTCCAGTCGCTGTCATTCCTTCGTCAACTTTAATCCCATACAATTCCAAAGAACCAACAATGAATTCCGCCGCACCCTCAACCTCGCGTGCCTTATCAGTATCTTCATTGCGCAAATAAAAAACCCCGCCCGTTTGATGTGCCAACCTCTCCGACATAAGCGCCGTATACAAACTCCCCACATGCATCGGCCCCGTCGGACTCGGCGCAATACGCGTCACCATCGCCCCCGCCGGCAACTCCCGCACCGGATATCGTTTCTCCATTTCCTCCGGAGTCAAAAGTTCCTCCGGCAAAAGCCGCGCTATCAAAGAATCCGAAAGAATCACCCCTTTGTTTTCATTACTCATAATTTTTAAAAATTAAATTTAATTAGTTCCTTTAGAATACAATTATTGCGCCCGTTTTACAACAAAGCTTCAAGAAAAAATAATTTCCCAAACAAGAACAGGTTACCCGCTCCTTTTAAGGTGAGTGCTATTTTAAAAAACGTAAATATATTCATCGTTCTCGTCGCTCGTCGTCCTTGCGAGTGAGGAATGGGACGGGACCCATTCTGCAAGACTCATTGAGGATTTTTGTGAGGTACGAAACAAAAAGTCCAATGAGTGGACAGCTTAGGTACTGAGTGGAGCCAGAGCAGAACGACGCGGCAATCCAGGAGTCCAAACATCAACCTCCCTATTTTTAAAACATTCCCCAAAACCACAAACAGTTTACCCGCGTTTTTTAAAATGAGAATACTAAAATTACACCAAATTTTTACTACCTTGTATAAGGCGCTCTGTCACTAAAAGTAAATCATACTTTTTCTGCCAAAAAGTAACAAAACTTTTTTCAAAAAGTTCTAATATTGTTGCAATATTAACACTAACAATATAATAATCTTTCCCAATTTTAAGCATTGAAGAAAAAGCATACTCTGGGCAAAAACATGTCATTTCTGCACAGTGAACAAAATCTGACCGCATTTGATATAAAAATTTAGCGAGCTCCTCTAAATTTTTTAAGGATTTCTCATCTTCACCTTTTTTCTTTAATATTTTTATACTTTCAAGAATATTTTCAGTCTCCTCTACTGAAACATACTTATTAAAATATTTAACAATTTTTTTATTTACACTATATTTATCGTGATATTCTTTCTTAAATTTAGCAAAATCTTCAATGGAATTTTTACCTTTATATGTTGATTCAAAATAAACAAACGGATCTTTATATTCAATATCTCCCATCAATGCGTCGATAAGTGACGTTATCCCAACGATTTGCAATTCTTCTCTAACCTCTTTTTTATCTGTTTTATCTGGAGTACAAATAAAATAATAAAAATGTCCTAAAACAGATATTTTATCTCTATCTTTTGGCGAAGAATAATAAGTTGTATAAAATTTTTCTTTAATTACATTGAAATCGGAACCATGTTTTGAAAACATGTTTTTCATAAATTCTAAAAAAAGCGGTTCCTCAATGCTCATAAAAACAAATATTTACTTTTTAATCTTTACTAGCCCAAAACTCTGAAGTCCACATTGATGGAGCTACCGTCGTTTCAGTTTGTTTTCTATCTACTCTTACAAGAAAAGATACTGGTTTAATTTCACCTTCTAAAACTTCCAAACTTGGAAGCATTGCGTATTCAGGGGCATCACCAGACATTTCTTTCGGTAATAAAACTCTGCAAATAAAAGAATCGTCATGGTGATCCGCAAGAAATCTAAGCTCATTTTTAGACATATTGAATGGAGACTTAATAGATACTGTGGTACTTTTTACTTCAATATATTTTTCTCTTCCATCTTCAAAAAACGACAAAATATCATACCCTAACCCATCTCCGTCTTCCACAGAAACATGACGAACTCTGGCTGCCAAATCTTTTCTGCCAACAGACTCGAAATAATCTTGCTCTATAGCAAGGGCAATTTCTTCACCTTTATTTCCAGTGATTTTTCGTTTTTTGTTTATTTCTTCCCAATTATCGATCTTTCGTGCTGTTCTATATTTTTGTTGTGGTGAAGGAGGTGGTGGAGCAACCTCTTTCTCAATTATTCTTTGAACAGGTTTGTTTTCAAAGTTTTCTTTGATTTTACTAGAATCTGGGACAGAATTTTGAATAGCTCTTTCTGGACTTGGAACCAGATTTTTATCGTCCTGTTTAATTTTTACATTATCAAACGAATGAAAAACTGGTTTTTTGTTTTTCTGATATTCATGATTTATTTGTCTACCTTTTAAATATGTTTTGTATGATACTAAACTATCATACAAAACATCTTTCATACCAGTCATACCAGTGTATAACTTCCGAAATAAATTATCAGATGTTTCACGAAATGTTTTAAAAGACGAACCAGAAAAATAATAACGATCCCAACAGTAAGACTTTCCAAGATCACCCCACCACCACCTATATCGACAATCCCCTAAAAAAATTAATTTTTTTCTTATCCCCTCCACCTCATCAATCATCGATGAAAATTCAGCGAGAGATTGTTCAAATTTTTCATTCCCAGAACGTTTTTTATATAAATTGTTTTGAAAAAATTGCTCTAAATAATTTTTATAGTAATTTACACTAGTTTCTTCAAAAGGTAGTACTTTATTTTTAATTAAATCTATTTTTTCATAAATTTCTTTTTCTTTTATAAGTATTTTTTCAGCTATTTCTTTTTTCTTTGTTTTTTCTTCTTTTTTACGAATATTTTCATAAAAACTATATAAAATAATTGCTGGAATAAACAATATAGGAAGAGCAAAACAAAACAAAAAACCGAAGAGGGTAATCCAACCGTACCACGAGTATTTTTTTTGAAAATACTCGTCTGAATTTTTTATTAAACCATCGCCATATTGTTGAACCTGATTAAAAAAATCACCTTCTTGGATCTTATAATTTTCATAAGAATCAACAGTTAATCCATATTCTTCCAACGTCGGCTCTTTTAAATTATTTTCCATAAATGAACTCGAGAATTATTTTTTACTAAAAAATTGGACAACAACTCCAATCATCGAAATAATCGCCGCTACAAATGTTCCCCATTTTATCAAACTATCAACACATCTTTTATTCTTACTCTCAACAAAATCAATTCCTTCTTTTGTAAGAGAAAGTTTAACAACAGGAGTACCACTGGTAAACGTAAAATATCTTGAACAACCTAAAAACGATCCAACTTCATCTGTTGTTAAACCAACTCCACGAGCAACTTCTTCAGTTTGAACATGGGCTGATTTTTTAAAAAGATAATAGGCAATTTTTTGTTCGTTTTCTTGCTGTGTCATTAGATTGAGAGATTAAAAAGAGTGCTGATCTTTAACTTTTATGTTGTTAAATGCCCGAAAAAATGTTTTTTTATTTGACTGTTTACCTAAAAAAGTTTTATATTTTTCTATATAAGAAGAGCTGGCACCTGATAAAAATAACTTTTTGTTAATTTCTTCCACTTCTTCAATCATCCTTGAAAAAATTACAAGAGACTGTCTAAAGGCATTGCTCTCAGAATTTTTCTTATATAGATTATTTTTAAAAAATTGTTCTAAATATTTTTTATAATATTTTAAACAAGCCTTCTCAAAAGGAAAAACCGCATCTTCTATCAATCCTCCTTTTTTACCAAATTCTCTTATGTTTTCTGATATCTTTTTACTAATTTCCTTCTTCTTTTCTTCATCTCCTTCATTGAGATAATCTTTTCTTAAAGAACAATCGACCTGATCAATGTTGTGTATCAAATCGTCTACTTGAATTCTATAATTCATATAAGAGACCGCACTTAAACCATATTCTTCCAAGGTTGGCTCTTTTAAATTATTTTCCATAAATAACATTATACAGTAATTATAAAAACTGCCCAAAATTAAAAAACAGTTAATTAACGAAAAAGCTATAATATTAATAATTATTATCAATAAAACGTGATATTTGCACTTGCGGAATTCAATATAATGTGCTATAATATACACGAATTAAAGGACCAATTCGATGAAGTATCGCTTAATGCGGGACACTCTCGAGGAAAATTTTTTCCAGTCATTAACTTGGGCCAATGACAAACCAGCAAGACAAAGTTCGTGGAACCCCTCTTTGTTTGTAAAAAACAAAGTTCTACCGGGGAACCTGCTTCTGAAGGCTAGCCCGTCATAAAATACCCTTCACTATTGAATAGCGAAGGGTATTTTATTAGATATTTAGGTCATTTAGCGGAAGGTAGCCATCTGTACATCCACACTATTTCCCTTTTTATTCTCCCTCCAAACTTTACTTGGGAGTTCTACTCCCAAGTAAAAAAAACTCACCTTAAAAGAAGCTTGTAACCTGTTGCGTCGCTATCCGTGACTTTAAAGACTTTACGGACTTTATGACTTTATAGACTTTATAGACTTCGTTTCCCTTGCAAAACTATGAAAAATTCGTATACTTTAGGGATTATTAGGCAAGTATCCGCAGAGGCTAACCTATTCACGGCACGGGTTTAAAAATTGTGAATATACCTTTGGGATTTGCCCGCTTTTAAAACAGCGGGTTTCATTGTGCACGAAAGTGCAAGGATACACAAAAATACAAAAATGTTATTACAAAACAAAAAAGAAGAAGTTAAAGCCGAATCTGCAAATCGCGGACCGGTTCGAGAAAAAAGCGTTGTGTATGAGGAGGAAAAAGTGAACCCTCTCATGAGTTCTATTATAAAGAGAAGTTCTACTCCACCGGAAGTTGATTCCATTGTAGAGGGACCGGTCGTTAATATCGACAAGTCATCACTCTATATTGATATCGCTCCTTTTGGAACAGGTATTATCTTTGGACGAGAATTCATCAATGCTCGCGACGTTATCAAGAAGATCAACATCG
>JBAZSZ010000010.1:0-5109 GCA_041662205.1 Minisyncoccota bacterium
TTTCCCCGGAATCGCACCAATATTTTGGTTTTCAATGTTCATAATCATATTACTATCAATTGATGCTTATTTCAATCGCAATCGGCTAATTCACTACACACTTGAAAAATTGCAAGTGTTAAAAAAAATCGCGCCAAAACTAGTGGCAATTATCTTGCTTTCCAGTGTCGTTTTTGTGCTTATTAATTGGATGCTACGACATCGGCTGATTGACCTCTCGGACATTCCCTTTGACTCAAAAAGAAAACCTGAATTTAGCAATCTACCCTACATGTATCGCTTTATTATGGAAGCTGTTCCGTTGACATTTGCCTCATTGCCTTTGGTCGTGTTTTCTTTGCTATACCTGTGGTCAAAAAATATTTTTCATAAAATTAAATATGAATATCTCACCTTTATTTTTTCAACGTTTATTGCGATTTTTTATATTGCAGTAATCGAAGAGGGTCTTGTTCTCACGATTCGCTATAGCATTATTCTCTATCCCATTGCCGCTCTGCTTTCCGCAATTGCTCTTGTGAACTTTTTTAAAGCTCAAAATATAAACCAGGATTCTCGCAAACTTTTAATTTTTTTCTCAATGATCGTCGCCATTATTGTGCTTCTATTTATTGCCTCCTCCTTTGAACAAACAAGGGTTATTAGTGAGGCGAATTTGCGTATTTTCTATAACTTTCACCGCATTATTTTTGCTTTAATCGTTATTGGGTCTATAGCACTGGGTACGAGAATAGTGCTTTTTGCTCTTCGTTGGAAAAAATTTCGCAATTTAGCTAATCCTTGGGTGTATTTGTTAGTCATTATTTCCAGTGTTGTGAGTGTCGGTCTCATTAAGCCTTATTACTTCAGTTATAGCAATGATTTCTTGCCCAAAAAATACATAATTACTAGCGGTTGGGGATATGGCGGTTATGAGTTGGCACAAGAAATGAATAAACTGCCTGATGCCAAAAATATAACCGTGTGGGCAGATTCCTATGGGTTTTGTGAGTTTTATATTGGCAAATGTATTCGCAAAGCCAAAACCAGGACAGCAGAATATCCTATCGATTATTTTTATACTACTTTACAAAACCAGTTACGGCCTGATTTCGTTGGACCTGCATATGTGGAGGACGGAAAGCCGGCATTTAATCTTGAAATCGATGGTCGTTATAAAAATTATGTGCGAATTTTTAAGGCTAAAAAGGTTGAACCAGCAATAAGTAGTTAATTTTGCATATGGATGAAGAACAAAAAAACATCATTATTTCTGCCGACGATTTTGGAATCAGTCGTTTAGCCAGTGAAAACATCCTAAAGCTTGTTGAACAGGGCAAGATTGATAGGGTGGAAGTGATGATGAGTAAAAATATCACTTCGGCTTTGGCAGAGAGATTATTGGCGTCAAAGGTTAAAATTGATATCCATTTGCATCTGGCAAAAAATGAGTTGGATTTTTGGCAGGAACACAAAAGAAGAATTGAGGACGGAGCTATTTTGCGAGGGATTAAATTCCTGGCCAAATATATACTAGGTGTTACTAGCACAAAAAATATTAAAAAAGAATGGGAAGGGCAAATAGAGGAGTTTATAAGAGTTTTCAAAAAAGCTCCCGATGGTGCTAGCTCACATGAGCATATTCATTTTTTCCCACCATATTTCAGCTGCATACTAGATCTTTGTAGGAAGTTTGAGGTGGGATATATTCGTTTCGGCAGAAAAAGTTCAATTAATTATTCTGCTATTTCAAAAATATTGAATTGGCTGAGGAAAAGAAATTTAAATAAGTTTAATAAGTCAAAAATAGACTCTGCTGATTTTATGATTAGTTTTGATTGGACAAACGATTTGCAGCTTATCTCCAGCCAATATGACAAAACTGCATCAAAGGAAATAGTCTTCCACCCGGAAAAAGTTAATGAGTTTAATGTTTTAGGAGGATTTAATAAATTTAACTAAATCATATCGCAGACATATGTCAAAAGATGTGCTATTGGAAAAAATAAAAAAATCTGGACTAATTGCTATATTTTTTCTTGTTTCGCTCAGTCTTTATTTTGCTTTTGGCTTCCATCACTTGGCGAAATTTGAAACAGCCGATGAGCATTATTGGATGTATAGCCCCACTGCCGGAAGAATCCATGATTACTGGAACGCGATTGCCATGAAAGATTGGTCGCGAACCAGAATCAATGACAAGCCAGGGGTAATGCTAGCGTATGTCAGCGGAATTGGGATTTATTTTGAGAATGGTTTGAATAATCGGGTCATTGCGCCAGGCAACTATACGAGTGCCTTTTCTTCAGCAGAAACGGAAAAGATCAATCTATCTTTTCGGATACCGCTACTTATTTTTAATGGACTGTTTTCTCTATTTCTTTTTTGGGCAATCAGGCGACTAACAAAAAGCAAATGGTTGGCAATAACGGCGGTTTCTTTTATTTTACTCAACCCGATTATTATCGGTGTTTCTCAGATAATAAATCCCGATTCTCTTTTGTGGATATTTTCCTTTTCTGCTTTGATTTCATTTTTGAATTATCTCAAATATAGAAAATTATCAGACATCATTCTCTGCTCACTTTTTTTTGGCTTTGCACTACTCAGTAAATATTCGGCTGTTATCTTTATTCCTTTTTTCTTTGTGGTAGCCCTGCTTTACTTATTGCAAGAAAAAGATCAGCTTGAATTTGCTAAAAAAGCTAAAGAAAATGCGCTAGCCTATCTCTCAATTCTAGCGGGATCATTTTTTGTTTTTACGCTCCTGATGCCAGCAGTCATCGTGACACCCAGCTACTTTTATTATGGAACAATTGGCTTCAAAGGGATGGCAAAGATTTTTTGGTCGGTAATGATAATCAATTCGTTGCTCTATCTTGATGCGTATATTTTTAAAGCAAAATATATCTTTACTCTGTCAAAATGGATTGGCAAGATCTTTCCTCGACTAATTAAACTAGTTTTTGCGCTCATCGCCTCAATGTTTTTTTTGGTGCTAGTTAATTGGTCGGTTGGCGATAATTTCTTGGATATAAAAGGAATTAATTTTGATGCGGGACATGACTATTCTTTCCGTCGTCAAGATTTTATGGATAAATTATTTTTAGAAGTCTATCCCTTAGTTTTCTCGCTCACTCCACTTGTGCTTCTATCTCTGATTGCTTTGTGGACCAAAGGAATCTTTAAGCAGTTAAGGCGTCCGCGGTTGGTTTTTGTCCTGTCTTCTTTTTTGATTGTTTTTTATGCCGCAGTTTTAAAGCAAGATCTCCTAGTCAATATCCGCTACAGTGTAATGCTCTATCCTTTGCTTATGCTTCTTGCGGCTATTTCCGTGGATGAATTTATTCTAGCAAGGGTTGGAAAGGTTGAAAAAAGCATAATTGTTTTTCTTGTTATTGTGATAAGCACAACAAGTCTTTGGCTTATAAAGCCCTATTATTTTAATTATACCAATAACCTCTTGCCAAAAAACAGGATCATCACTGGCGCTTGGGGTTATGGAGGATATGAAGCTGCGCAAGTCCTAAATGCTCTGCCTAATTCCAAAAATTTAAAAGTTTGGTCAGACTATTGGGGTGTATGTTATTTTTTTGACGGAACCTGTGTTCAGGCCTCTGGGTATAATAATTACATGGGGAAATCAGAGGAAAATACAATTGATTATTACGTGATGACGAGGAGGGGTCAAATAACGAACAGTAAAATCTGGAACATCCTCAAAGAAGACTTGCCTGAGGAGCCAATCTGGAGAATAAATATTGATGATAGACCTAAGAATTTTATCAGTGTTTATAAAGCTAAAAAGGACGCAACACTGGATGCGGGGAAGGAGCTTTCACCGATTAATCAAGTCAAATAAACCACACGCTACTAATTTATTTTATCAATTTATAGATTTCTTTTTTTCTTCCACTTTCATCTAAAACTTCTGTGATTATTTTTTCTCCCCTTGGCGTATCTGCGCCAAAAAGGGGAGCGATACTTTTTTCTTGTCCGGCAGGAACCAGACTATCAGCTTCTTCTTGGGTGGCGACATTATTTCCGATTATTTTTTTCCAGTGAAATTTCTTGGCTTTGCCGTTATTTTTAATAATGAAAGTTAAATCATTACTTTGGGGATTTTGAAAATAAACTTCCCAACCACTGTCTGCCGAGCGTAATCGTTGATTTTCAGAATAAAAAAGAAAGCTAACGCTAGTAAACAAAAAAACGACCGAGGCAATTATAATTTTTTTTTCATTACTCATGTTACTTGTTGCGATAGTAAATATTTATTTTATCATTAGAATAGACTTGCCAAAAATTATCTAACTTCTGAAATTGTGCGCTATCCATTAATTTATCCACCATTACGAAATTAGTGCCCAAATCAGAATAGCATTTTCTTCCCAATTCTCCGCCTGGATTAGAAATCATATCTCGTGTGCAAAATTCCTGTTTATCGATGCCGTTCTCATAGCGCTCAAAATTTGCTCGATAACTTGGGAAATAGTAATCACGCATAAAAAACAACTTCACCCAAGAATCAGCAAAGATATAAACATGATCAGAAGCTAACAGATCAACTCTGTCCATTCTGGGAGCAAGGTAGGCGCTTGCTCTAAAAGTCTGTAATGTATTTTTAGCTGAGTCAGTTCTCTTCAAATAGGGGCTGATATCAGAAAATCCATCTAAACCAATAAAAATAAAAGTCAAGAAGAATGCACTAAAAATTAATTTTTGACCAAAGGGAACAGAGAGACTCCTGCAAAAATCCTTTTGACTAAAAACATAAACAAATGCAAACGCGCCGATGGTCGCAAATGGATAGACGCCATAGTTCGCAACGCGTCCTGAAGGAATGGATATTTTAACCAAGCCTGGCATAAGAGAAATGAGTGCAATTATTGAAATCCAGCTAAGCAGCAATAAAAAAGAATACTTATAGATGCTTTTTCGCAATAATGCAAAAAGTAAAAGCAAACCAAAGAAGCCCAAGGCAAATCGAGCTTCTCCCAATACATTCCTAAATTGAAACATCGAAAGACCGGTGTGCTCAATCTTTTTCACGGCTCCAATGACCGTATCGACCGCACTATTGGTGAGATAAGTTGGTGTGTATATAATAAACACAGAGATTAACACAAA
>JBAZSZ010000011.1:0-4118 GCA_041662205.1 Minisyncoccota bacterium
TGCCGTTTTGAGCATATTAACAGATTAGGTAAATTCTTTTTTCATTCTCGAAAGAGACTAAAGCTGCGGCCACTTCGTTCTTTGGAATAAGATAGCTACATTTTTCCGTTTTGGGTGCCAGACCCCACCGAGGGGTACTCGTTATCTTTCAATTACCTCTGTTTTTTAATTCATATCATATATCTTTCCGTGGTGGTGACGCTAGAATGCCCTACCTTTTTGCGAATAGAATAAATATCCATCCCTTCTTTATGTCTTTGGCGAATGAAGCTCACCCGGGCGGTATGAGGATGAATTTCACTACTCAATCCCGCTTTCAAGGCCTGAGTTTTTAAGAGGCGATAAAAATTTTTACGATTCATTTTACGTCCATTTCTGGTTTGAAAAAGAATTCTATCCTCCGCCATTTCACTGTTGAGAGCAGTCAATTCTTCTAACCATTTTCCCAAATAAGATAAGGCCAATTCATTAAGTAGCACCCGATGTACAGCTCCGCCTTTTTGCTCAAATTCTAAAACATAGTCGCCAAAATCGCGTTTAATCGATCCGATTTTTAAAGAAAGCAACTCACTGACTCGCACCCCCGTTTCAAAAAGTAAAATAATCATCGTTTTTTTTGTAATTCAGAAAGATTATTAACCGCCAGGGACTGATATAATTTTTCTACTTCTGCACGGGTGATGGCCACCGAAGTGCCGACATTGGCCATTCTAAAACGACGGATAAATTCACAGGGATTTTCTTCCACCACTCTTTTACTCAAGAGGTATTGATAATAACTGGAAACGACCGCCAGCTTTTTATTAATGGTGGCCTTGGCATTTTTAACATTAACCAGGAGGTGATTTTTGTATGCGTTAATGTGTTCGCGTTCGGCCTTCAATTCATTGATGGCAAATTCCAAGCGCAGGTAAGTAATAAATTCTCCTAGTCCGCGCTTATATTCTGAACGACTGCCAAGTGAATCTAATTCCATTAAAAAGAGTAAGCGATGTTTCTCATTCTCAGACAAGTTACGACGTAGATTCCTTGCGGTTTTGTTTATTTCTAAAATCGTACTCATGAATAAATCTTCCACTTCAACAAAAAATCAACCCACTGGAAAAGCTCAACACCTAGACCCTTTTGCAGTGGTTGATCTTCAAATTCTAAAAGTGAAAGCAAAATAGAGAGGTCACTGGAAAGGGCCTTCATTTTTTGATTGGATCGTTCGGCATTTTGATAATCGTTAGGATCACTGGAATTTTTTTTGAACTCCACCAGATGAACTCTAAACTCATCAATAATTTTTTTGATATGTTTAAGCTGCTTTTCTTCCCGCTTTTTCAGTTCGCTAAAATTAGCTAAAAATTTTTGAATCAGCTGGCCGGTGCCGGCATTTTTCCGCAGGCCCCAAACGGTCTGCTCTTTTTGGGCCTCGGCCTTTAAAAAACTCTCTGTTTTTTCATCCAGGTAAAGATGCACCGATTTGGAACGCTTTTTTTTGCTCTCTAATACTTGATCATTTTTTTCGAATTTTTTACTATCGTATTGGACAATCAAATGGGCCAGTTTAACATGGGAGTCTCGCAAGGTTCGAAAATCCGTTTCTGCCTTTTTCGATGATCCGGAATGAATCTTGGAAGTTTCTTGGTGGGTATTTTGAAAAATATTTGTCTCAGTATTTTCTTCAACTGATTTTTTTTCAGAAAAAAAATCCTCGCCTCGCTCCGCTCGCAGCTTTTTTGATTCTTCGATCACCGATTTTATTAGCGATGGCCTTTTATTTTCATTTTTTTCAAATTGCACAATTCATCCTTGATTGCACGGAAGCTCAATTTTTTAATTAAGCAACTTCTTTAGCTTTATTTTTCGATAATTTTTTTGAGCGCGATTGAATTTCTTTGATCTCCGGGTCTTTCATGTGAGCTGAAATACTGGATTCGATCAATATCACTGGATCAAGATTAAGGGCCACACCCAATTTCACCGCAACCTTAACCCCAATTTCTTTTTTGTTATTTTCATAAGCACTCAAATTGGCCTTATCGATATCAGTAATATTCTCTAGATCTTCAAGCGTGAAATTTAAAATTTTTCTTTGCGCTCTGATATAATCGCCGGCCTTTGGAGTTAATCCCTTAAAGGCGATATCATCTAAAAACTTTCCTGCCTCAATCATACTCACCTCTTATAGTTATGAGTCGTGGTTATTCTTTCAATTTCCACAATCTCAATTTTCAAATCCACAATTCTATAAATAACTCTGGCCGAAAAACCAAAACTTGCGGCCCGGTATCCGGCCCATTTTTCAAACAATTCATGATCTCTAAAAGAAGGATTTTCTTGTGCTCGTTTGATCCCCTTTTTTTCAACAAAAGATATCCAATAGCGAAGCGAGATCTTATCTTCCTCAGTAAAGACATCAATTATTTTTTCAAATTCCTTTGCTCCTGTTTTTGATAAAGTAACCTTAGTCATCAAACCCTCTTGTTGTATTATAGTATAAGTTATATAAAAATACAACCTTTGTTTTTTGTTGTTATTCTCGTGACCTGGAGCGCTTTTTTCCCCAAATGTGTTTTAAAAACTCCTTCAGGATAAGGGCAATTTGGGTTTGCGACAAGGAATGACTACAAAATATTCCCTTTTGTCCTCACAAAAAACACGCCATGAAACGCTTACTTTTATGGCGTGTTTGTAAAATCGAACTCAAGCTTGGAAAAATTTAATATATTAGTCTTGACTAATATATTAGGATATGCTAATAATTCTATAGAGGAAGGAAATGAAAGTAAAATACTACCTGACACTTTCTGGAAGATCACCAGTCGAAGAATTTTTAAGTGAACTATCTCATGAACTTCGATGTGATTACTTAGATGCCATTTTATTACTTGAATCGGGAGAAACCCTTTCGATGCCGTTAGGCCGTAATCTCTCTTCGATTCACAAGGGACTTCATGAATTACGGCTTAAAGATCGAACTGGAATCTACAGAATTATCTATTTTATTAAAAAGGCGAACGGTATCTACTTTATTCATGCCTTTAAGAAAAAGACCCAGGAATTGCCCCAAAAGGAAATCGATGTTGTCTTGAAACGTTTAAAGGAGGTTTAGTTATGGCCTGGAAAGAAATGACTGTTGAGGAAATTGCCAAGTCACTCGATGTTGATGTTCATGAAATCCGTGAAAAGCATCGCCTCATTAATTTGATTAAAAAAGCTAGAAAAGAGAGTGCGTTATCCCAATCTCAACTTGCAAAAAAAATGGGAGTCACCCAAGGCCGGATCGCTCAAATCGAGTCTAATTTTGGAACTTCGAAAGTGACGCTAGAAATATTGCTCTCCATCCTCAGAGAGCTAGGATATGAATATAAAATTGTGGCAAAAAAATCGGCTTAAAGGCTGAGAAGTACTTTTCAAAACATCCCTAGCGCTTTGATGTCTGGGATGTTTTGAAATTCTTTGTCTTTAAATTCGCAAATTGAAATCAATCCGAGTGTTTCTAAACTTAAGAGATAAGAAAATAAATGACGACACAGAGAAGTGTTAAAAATATTCCACCAACCAAGGAATTTAAGTAAAGGTCATTTTTATGTATTTGCTTAAGGCTTCGTCCTTTCCTAATAAAAATCCATTGTAAAAATGCTCCAGGGAAAGTTAATAGATAGCTCAGAAAAATCTCTCCAATGAAAGAAATCATTAACACCTCCTAGTTCATTCATAAACTCTTAATAATAACGGTATTATTTGTAAAAAACAAACACACTCAAAAAGTAATACCTGCGGAACGCTTAAAATTATATGAATTGTTCGTAAAACTGCATAAAACCAAACAAAGTCAAAAAAGGAGCCAAGTTTTTTAGTCCTGGCACATGATCTTGTATTAAATTTCTTAGCTCTTTACTTTGTCGGTTGTCAGCTTTTTTAGTGGTTAAGGAGATAATTTAGATCTTGATTTAAGCTACATTCCCCTCCGTTTTCAATCGGCTGACATAGACTTATTGAGTGGTAGCGTCTTAAATTAGTTGTCCGAGGCTTGCGTCATCATAAGTAATGATGTTACAAAGGAGGTCTCGGATGGAAATTATGAGTATTATTAAATTTCAGGTTAGTGTGCCGGAAGCCGTTAAGGC